>NZ_CP030064.1:2057769-2743692 GCF_003990725.2 Halorubrum sp. PV6 | reverse complement strand
CGATGTGTTACCACGAAGCAGGTTGTCGATACCTATCTTAGCGCAACTACCCGCCATCACAACGTCCCCGACGATCACAATCCCCCAATGACTACACGTCCCCGGGAATCACAAAATCCCCAGTTACTGTCCGTCCGGCGGCGACACCTCTGATCGGCAACGTCTGACGCAGTTGTTAAGTAAAAGCGGCGTGGATGCTACCGTAATTCCCTACGCGGGCGTCGTGTATCTGGATCGGACGGCGTCGAGAAAGACGAACGCGGTGTTCGGGAACACTACACAAATTGGAGGTCAGGATGGGACTGCTCACGAATCTTAAAGACAGCATATCACGGGTCACAGACGGGCTGTTCGCGGCCGACGAACCCAAGCGGATCGGGATCTACGGACCGCCGAACGCCGGAAAGACGACCCTCGCGAACCGAATTGCACGCGATTGGACGGGCGACGCCGTGGGGCCAGAGAGCCACATTCCACACGAAACGCGTCGCGCTCGCCGGAAAGAGAACGTGGAGATCGAGCGCAACGGGCGAACGGTCACCATCGACATCGTCGATACGCCGGGCGTCACGACGAAGGTCGACTACAAGGAGTTCCTCGACCACGACATGGACAAAGACGACGCCGTCCGGCGGTCACGCGAGGCGACCGAGGGCGTCGCGGAGGCGATGCACTGGCTCCGCGAGGACGTCGACGGCGTCATCTACGTGCTCGATTCGACCTCCGACCCGTTCACGCAGGTGAACACGATGCTGATCGGCATCATCGAGTCGCAGGACCTCCCCGCGCTCATCCTCGCGAACAAGACCGACCTCGCCGAATCGGACGTCCAGCAGATCGCGAACGCCTTCCCCCAACACGAGACGATCGCGCTGTCGGCGCTCGAAGGCGACAACATGGACGAAGTGTACACCAAGATCGCGGAGTACTTCGGCTAATGCCTGGTCCAACCCCAGACGTCGACGGCGACGGGTCCTCCGACGACTCCGACGACGGGGTCCGGATCGACATGATAAGCGGCGCTCGAATGGACGGGCTCACGGGCATGGAGAAGATCCGGCTCATCCTCGACGGCGTCCGCGACGGCAACATCGTCATCTTAGAGGAGGGGCTCTCGCCGGACGAGGAGTCGAAACTCATCGAGGTGACGATGACCGAGATCAGCCCCGACGATTTCACCGGGATCGAGATCGAGACCTACCCGAAGGCCGAAGCCGGCGACCAGAGCTTCCTCGACAAACTGATGGGTCGGAAATCGACGCAGAAGCTCACCGTCATCGGCCCGGCCAACCAGATCGAGACGCTACACAAAGACGAGAACCTCATCAGCACGCTCGTCTCCAGAAAGTAAATGCCACACCAGTGTACCACCTGCGGTCGGACGTTCCCTGACGGCTCCAAGGAGATGCTTTCCGGCTGCCCCGACTGCGGGGGGAACAAGTTCCAGTTCAAACCCGCCGGCGCGTCGGCGGACGACAGTCCGTCGCCCGCCGCCGGTCGTGCAACCGGCTCTACGGGCCGTTCATCCACGCCCGCCCCTGACCGTTCATCCACACCCGCCCCTGACCGTTCATCCACACCCGCCCCTGACCAATCGGCCGACTCCGATCAACCGGAAGATTCCGATCACCCGACTAATCCCGATCAATCTGCTGACCACGACCGACAGACCACGACCCAACCGTCTGCGTCTCCTCCGGAACCCGCACACGATCCAGATTCCGAAGCCGCTTCTCCAGAACCCGCAGACGCTTCTCCAGAATCCGCAGACGCTCAGCGCACGGACTCGGAACACATCCGCGACCGAAGCGAAGAGGACGTCGCGCAGGCGAGCGCTCGTTCCGACGTCGTCTCTCCGGACGAACTCGACCGCGCGAGTCGAGATGTCGACGCCGACTCCTCGCCCGACTCCGACCCGGCCGCCCACCCAGAAGGCCACCGTCCCGACATCGACGACCTCCGCGACGAACTCAACGAGCAGTTCGAGAGCATCCGGATCGTCAGCCCCGGCAAGTACGAACTCAACCTGATGGAGCTGTACGACCGCCAGGAGTACATCATCTCCTTACAGGAAGACGGACGGTACGTCATCGAGATGCCCGACGCGTGGGGCATCTCCGACGAGTAACTGACGACTGTCGCCCCGTCTTCTTCATACTCTCCCTCTACCTCCAGCCCTTCCCACCTGTAACCTCCCTCTACCTCCAGCCCTTCCCACCTGCAACCTCCGCCACCCGACATCCGTGGCTTCGTCATCCGCCTACTTCACCCCCGTTATCCGAACAATCGATCGAATTCTCCCGATAGACTCGCCTCCCGTTGCCGATATGGTCAGTTTGGTGACCCTTGACGAAGAAGACACAGTTATGCGGCTTCCTCCGTTACGGGCGCCCATGTCTACCGATCGCACCCTCGGTGTGCCGTCTCGCTCGCGCTCTATTACGGGCCGCCCGAAGCCGTCGACCCGACGACTCGCCGCCGAGGTGGCCGTATGCGCGTAGTCGCCAAGTTCGGCGGCACGAGCCTCGGCAGCGGCGACCGGATCGAACGCGCGGCGGACTCGGTCGCGAACGCCGTCGAGTCGGGCCACGAGATCGCGGTCGTCGCGAGCGCGATGGGGTCGACGACCGACGACCTCCTCGACGACATCACCTTCGAGACCGACGACGCCGACCGCGCCGAAATCGTCTCGATGGGCGAGCGGACGAGCGTCCGAATGCTGAAGGCCGCGCTCTCGGTCCGCGACGTCAACGCCGTCTTCCTCGAACCCGGACACCCCGACTGGCCGGTCATCACGAACGAACTCGGCGAGGTCGACGTCGAGGAGACGAAACGGCGCGCGGAAGCGATCGCCGCCGACATGGACGGCGTCGTCCCCATCATCACCGGCTTCCTCGCGGAAGACCACGACGGCAACGTCACGACGCTCGGGCGCGGCGGGTCGGACACCACCGCCGTGATGCTCGGCAACTACATGGACGCCGACGAAGTCGTCATCGTCACCGACGTCGAAGGCGTGATGACCGGCGACCCACGCGTCGTTGAGGGCGCGCGTAACGTCGGCCAGATTACGGTCGACGAGCTACGGAACCTATCCTTCCGCGGCGCGGAGGTCGTCGCGCCGTCCGCGCTCTCGTATAAAGACGAAGACCTCGCCGTCAGAGTCGTCCACTACCAGCACGGCGACTTACTCAGGGGCGGGACCCGGATCGAAGGCGAGTTCGAGAGCCTGATCGACATGCGCGAGGAGCCGCTCGCGTGTCTCACCATTGCCGGTCGCGCGATCCGGAACCGAGCGGGCATCCTCTCACAGCTCGCGAACGCGCTCCGCGGAGAAGAGATCAACATCGACGCGGTCGCGTCCGGGATGGACTCGGTCACCTTCTACGTCGACGTCGAGGTCGCCGAGACGGCCGAGGCGCTGCTTCACGAGGCCGTCGTCGACGACGAGGCCCTTTCGTCGGTGACCGTCGCGGACCCGATTGCGGTCATCCGGGTCACCGGCGGAGAACTCCCGAACCAGTCCGGCGTCATCCAAGAGATAATCGCGCCGCTCGCGGAAGACGGGATCAACATCATCGACCTGATCACGAGCGCCACGTCCGTCGCGGTGTTCGTCGACTGGGACGACCGCGAAGAGGCGCTCAAAATCGTGCAGGGCCGGTTCGACTGAGCCTTTTTCAGGCCGAGCGGTCCTGTTCGACCGACCCTTTTTCAGGCCGAGCGGTCCTGTTCGACCGAGCGGCTCTTTTCAATCGATCGAACCGCTGCTCACTCGTCTTCCCGTCCGTCCAACGCCTCGAACTCGATCCGGTACCTGGTCGTCGGCCGCCCCTCGAACCGCGGGCCGCGCCCCGCGGCCTCGAACCCCAACCGCTCTATCTCCTCGCTCACCCCGTCGTCCGTCGGGACGACAACTTCGACGCCCATCTCCTCTCGGCGCGCGAACCGCCGCGGCTCCTCGAAGAGGCGTTCGATAGTCTTCTCATCTCCATCGAAGTCGGTCACGTGGACGGTGTCGTCGCGAACGTCGAACGCGACGAACCCGACGACCTCTTCGCCGTCGTCTCTCACTGCGACTCGAACCGACCGGTCATGAACCATGTTCGTGACGACCTCTCGCGGCCGATCGGTTGCCGCCGCCAGCGCCTCGGCGTCGGACTCAAGTGCGTCGCGGATCCGCATACCTCGCGTTCCCGCCGGCCCCGTATAAATGCGATGCGGGCCGCGCGACCGTGAGCGCGGTTCAGGCCGTTTTCAGACCTTCGTCGTACGCACGTTCCGGCTCCTTCGCCGAAGAATATAGTTTTAAACGACCGGCGGACTCACGTTTTCGTATGAGCAAATCCACCCAGATCGTCGTCGGCACGATCGGCGTTTCGGCCGTCCTGTCGGTCCTTATCATCCTCTCGTATATCCTCGGCTAATGTTCTCGACCCGGCCGCTCGACGAGACCCTCGAATCGGTGCGAGAGGCCAACGCCCCAAATGCTCCGGTGATCGACGTCGACGCGGACTTCGAGACGCTTCCGCCGGCGGCTGCAGAGGACCTCGGGCTGTTCGTCGACGGGCTCTCCCCCGCGTCGTTTCCCGTCGAGTGGCTCCCCGACTCGGCGCCCGACCTGCTCCGAAAGTACGCCGGCTCGACGTTCACGATCGGGCTTCCGGGCAACGGCACGGTCGTTCGGACCACCCAGACTGACCCGCAGTCGGTACTCGTCAAGCGCCGAGCCGAGGGAACGCCCGACGAGTTCCTCGCGTTCCTGATCGCGGACCGGCTGGTCCAGATCGGTGTCGAGCCGGCTCCGGGGTCGTTGCCGGAGCGGCCACGTGAGTCGTCAACCGAGGGGCACCGCGAATCGTCCGCCGAGAGCTCATCGGCCGCTCGTCTCCCCGAGAGCTTCCTCCCGTTTTTCGGCGACCGCTACCGCGACCTCGACGCGGCGGTCCGGCGTCCGGACCCCGACACGGGCGCCTCGACGACCGGTATGGGCCCCAGCGACGTCTTCCAGATCGCGAATGCCCTGTTCGACGCGTGGGTCGGCCTGTACACCCGCGAGGAGTTCGCCGCCTGGGAGGAGACCCACCCGCAGCTGTACGACGCGTGGGTCGACGCCGGCGAGCGGCTCGAAGGCCGGCTCGACGACCTCGCCGGCGAGGTCGCCCGCGGCGAGACGTCGTTCGCGGCCGCGACCGAGTACGCCTGCTCGGCGGTCCGTCACGGCCTCGACCTCCCCGCGCCGTTCGCGGCGCTCGACACCGCCGCGTACCGGGATCGAGGCGCCGCCTACGCGGTGACGTGGGCGGAGAAGACGGTCGCGGCGATGGTCGACGCGTCGGAGTAGCGCCGCGTCGGAGTGACGCCGCGTCGGAGTAGCGCCGCGACGGAGTAACGCCGCGTCGGAGTAGCGCTCCGACGAGGTAGCGCCGCGACGGACCACTCACAGAACGGATCCGAAAAACCTCACACGACGCATCCGAAAATACACACACGACGCACCGCACAAAACCCAGACGCCCTTCCTTTTAACCCCGTCTTAGATGTCGACGTCCACGTTCCCGTCGCCGTCGAGCTCGATGACGCCCTCGAACAGATCTCTGAACCGGTCGAGCGTCGCGACCTCGTGGACCTCCTCGGAGAGGTGGAAGATGCCGACCGCGTCGTGTTCATCGAGGAGGTCGAGGATGTCCGCGGCCGCCTCGTACACCGCGTCGTCGTCGGCGTAGTACGCCATCTCGGTGAGCGAGTCCACGGAGACGCGCCGCTTCCCTTCGTGTTCGGTGAGGAACCGCTCTACTCGGTCGACGACGCCGTCGAGGTCGTCCGGCGCGGAGACGTAGTACACGTTCTCCGAGGAGCGCCGCGAGTACCCGCGCTCGACGGAGAGCGTGTCGAGGATGGTCGCTTTGGTCTCGTCGACGTCGTAGTACTCGAGTTTCTGCTCGACTTCGCGCGCGGTGGTCCGCGTCGAGACGACGAGGAAGGCGTCGGTGTCTGTTTTTAAGAAATCGGTATCGATCCGGTCGGTCTCGCCGATGCTCGGGTGAACGAGGAGCAGCCCGGTCCCGCCGGGGATCGTTTCGGGTCCGTTCTCGATCGCGAGCGAGTAGTCCATGGGATCCGAAACCCGCCCGACCGACTTAACGGTGCGGGCCGTGGCAGTCAGCGGTCGTTCGGTTTCTCGCGAGCGCACCCGATCCCGCTCGTACCCGGTTTTTTCACCGTCGCCCCCGTCGAGACGGTCGATGCCCGGCCACGACACCGCCCGTGACGTCTACCGGCAGGCGCTCCCGGTGATCCTCGTCAGCCTCGTCGCGGGGCTGTTCTCCGGGACGATCCTCGGCTCGGAGACGATGCGGGCCGGTATCTCGGAGGTTCCGGGGCTGCTCCTGTTGCTCCCGGCGTTCCTCGCGACTCGCGGGGGCGTCTACGGCTCGCTCGGCGCGCGGCTCTCGACCGGACTCCACCAGGGGCTCATCGAGCCGCAGTTCCAGCTCGACCGGCGGCTCACCAACGCGATCATCGCCTCGTTTCTCAACGGGATGTCCGTCTCCGTGTTCATCGGGGTGATCACGTTCCTCTGGCTGCGGCTCTTCGGAACCGCGGGGAACCTCCTCGAACTGGTCGGGATCATGGTCGTCGCCGGCTTCCTGTCGGCGGTGCTCATGATCTCCGTGCTGATCGCCGTCATCTTCGTCGGCTACCGGCGGGGGCTCGACCCCGACAACGTGATCGGGCCCGTCGTCACGACGCTCGGTGACGTGTTCGGGGTGTTCTTCCTGCTCGTCGGCATCTACGTCGTGGGGGCCGTGCTGTGAGCGATCCCGGCGCTCTCGGCGAGTCGACGGGCGCCCCCGAGGAGGGCTCGGACGGCGACCGCGAGTACGTCGACGAGTGGTCGGTCCGCCGGATCGTCAGGACGATGATCCCGCTTTTGGCCGCGCTGTCGGTCTTGCAGCTCGTCTCCGGTACGGTGCTCGAAACGTACGAGCAGACGCTCGTGGCGAACCCCGCGCTCCTCGTGTTGGTCCCGGTCCAGATCGGGACGGCCGGCAACCTCGCGTCGATCACCTGCTCGCGGCTCACCACCCAACTGTACCTCGGGACCTACGAGTTACGGCCCTCGAACCCGGAACTTCGCGCCAACGTCGGCGCCGTGTTCGCGCTCGCGGGGACCGTCTTCGGCGTCGTGGGCGTCGCGGCGTGGGGTATCGGCGTCGCGCTCGGCGGGACGCTCGGACTCGGCCGCGTGCTGCTCGTCTCGCTCGTCTCCGGGATGCTCCTCGCCGTCCTCGTGGTCGTCGCGAGCGTCGCCGCCGTGGAAATATCCTATCGCGTCGGCCTCAACCCCGACGACACGACGATTCCCGTCGTCACCAACCTCTGTGACGTCGCCGGCGTGTTGATCCTCTTCGCGGTCGTCTCGCTGGTCGTCTGACGCGGCGCCCTCTCCGCTCAGAACACGCTGTCGTCTGACGCGCCACCCTCCCTGCTCAGAACACGCTGTCGGCGGTCGCGGCGCCGACGACGCTGAACACGGCGCTGACGGAGATGGCCTTAAACGTCGTCACCCACAGGTCGACCCCCGTCACCCCCTCCTCGACGAGGAACGTCGCCGGGGCGTCGAACAGGAACGCGAGGACGGTGACGGACCCGAACGCGACGATCATCAGCGACAGGAACCGGATCGGGACTCCGACGATGTCCCGTTCGTCTTCCGGGTCGCGGTCGGTGTCCGCCCGGTAGAGCGCGGCGTACCCGATCAGCCCGACGACGGCGGCGGTGAGCGTCCCCTGCAGCCAGTTCATGCCCCCGGCCAACACCCACACCTCCCCGGTGACGACGAACGGCCCCGCGAGCAGGAACCCCCCGACCGCCTGCTGTGCCGAGTCCGCGATCCGGAACTTCGGGCGACGGAGGCTTCGTGGGCGCTTCATACGCGCCGAACGGGTACCAACCAGAAAACGCCGCCGCTTTTCGCGACGGCTCTCCGCCCGACTCCCTCCGAACCGGTTTTCACCCGTCCACCCCTTCTCGGGCGTATGAGCGTTCGCGAGGAGTTCGACGAGTGGGCGGCGGCGGGCAAGGACCGCGGGATGGAGGACCGACACTGGCACACCGCCAAACACGTCCTCGCGCGGATGCCCGTCGAGGCTGGTGACGCCGTCTTGGATCTGGGCACCGGTTCCGGCTACGCGCTCCGCGCGCTCCGCGAGCGGGGCATCGGCCGCGCGTACGGGCTCGACGGGGCGCCGGAGATGGCGCGCAACGCCCGGACCTACACCGACGACGACGCGGTCGGGTTCCTCGTCGGCGACTTCGACGCGCTCCCCTTCGCCGACGACTCGCTCGACCACGTCTTCTCGATGGAGGCGTTCTACTACGCGGCGGACCCACACCACACCCTCGAAGAGATCCGGCGGGTGCTGAAACCCGGCGGCACCTTCTACTGCGCGGTCAACTACTTCGCGGAGAGCGAGGCGACCCACGAGTGGCAAGAGAGCATCGCCATCGACATGACGCTGTGGAGCCGCTCAGAGTACCGCGACGCGTTCCGTGAGGCCGGCCTGCACGTCGCCGCGCAGGACGCGATCCCTGACCGCGAAATCGACATTCCGGACGCCGACGCGTTCCCCACCGACGACTGGGACACGCGCGAGGCGATGGTCGACCGGTACCGGACGTGGGGGACGCTGCTGACGGTCGGCGTCGCGCCCTGAATCGGCCGGTTGTTTATAAATAGCCGGTGCCGTTGACGCGGCGAACACCTCCAAAGCCCCAGCCGCACAGCGCCTCATGGCTTCCCAGCGCCGGCGACCCCGCGAGACGCCGACTCGCGGCCTGACGGGCGGGCGCCGACCGCAGCCAGGTATATATCCCGTGGCCGGCGATCCCTTTTAAGCGTGCGGGCGCTTCACACGGTACCGATGGAACTCCGCTGTGAGGGCTGTGCCGGCTGCTGTGTCGACTGGCGACCGCTCGCCCCGGACGCCGCCGGCACCGACCGCACCGGAAACCGGCCACCGCTTGACGACACCTACGACCTCGTACCCCTCACGCGCGACGAAGTCGCGGCCTTCCTCGACGACGGCCTCGCCGACGTGCTCGTCCCCCGACTGTTCGAACCCGCCGACGCCGACGAGTCGGTTCGGATCGACGGCGTCGCCGTCGCCGCCGCCGGCGACCGCCCCGTCTTCGCCGTCGGCCTGCGGAAACCCCCGAAGCCGGTCGCACCGATCGGCACCGACCGACACCGCTGGCTCGACGCCTGCGTCTTCCTCGACCCGACCACGCTCCAGTGTCGGCTCCACGACGACGAGCGCTACCCGCGCACCTGCGCGACGTACCCCGCACACAGCCTCGAACTGAACGCCGAAACCGAGTGCGAGCGCGTCGAGGCCGCCGGCGGCGGCGACCGACTCCTCGACGAGACGGTCCCCGAGGACACCCCGCCGCTTCCCTTCGGCCCGCGTGCCGCCGGCGCGACCGTCTTCGCGTACCCCGACCCGGCCGACCTCGACGGCGTGATATCCCGGCTCCGGGCCGACGCGCTCACCGCGGACGACCGTGCCCGCTTCGTCGGCGCCGCGATCGGGTCCAGCCCCGGTTCGCTCTCGGTCGCGCGCGACCGGATGGCCGAGGCCCGCGAACGGGCGCGCGACGCCGACTCGTGGGCGGGCCGGGCGATCCGGGCGTGGACCGACCGGGCCGCCACCGACGGTGACCCGGTCGCGCTCGACGACGCGGCCCGCGAGCGGTTGGTCCGCGAACTGGAAGACGACGCGGGCGCACCCGGCACACCCGGCTGGGAGTGACCGCCGGTCGAAACGGACCGCCGCCGACCCCGGAACTCGTGATGTCGTGCTAGTCGCTTCTCGCGCGCACGCGCACACGCGCGAGGCGTTTAATTTACTCCGGCCCGTACAATCTCTGTGAGCCAACGTCGCCCTGTCACCCCCGACGAATCGGTCGAGTACGAGCGCGAAGACGTGTCTGTCCTCGTCATCGGTGCCGGCGCGGCGGGCGCGCGGACGGCGATCGAGCTCGCCGAACGCGGCGTCGACGACGTCTTAGTCCTCGGGAAGCGCGGTCACGGCGACGCCCACACCACGTGGGCTCGCGGTGGAATCAACGGCGCGCTCGGAACCCACGACGACGCCGACTCCCCCGCGATCCACGCCGCCGACACGCTCAACGAGGGTCACTTCCTCAACGACCCCGCGAAAGTCGAGACCGTGACCGAGCAGATGCCGGCCCGCCTCCGCGAACTCGACGAGTGGGGCATGGCGTACTCGCGAACCGACGACGGCGCGATCGACCAGCGCTTCTTCGGCGCCCAGTCGTTCCGCCGGACCGCCTTCGCCGGCGACCACACCGGCGAGTCGCTCCTGGACACCCTCGTCGGCCGGGCACAGGAGCTGTCCGTCCCGTACCGCGAGAACGTGATGATCACGAAACTCGTCTCGGACGGCGAGGCGGTGTACGGCGCGGTCGGCTACGACATGGACGACGGCGAGTTCGTCCTGTTTAACGCCGGCACGGTCGTCCTCGCCGCCGGCGGCCACGCGGCCATCTACGACCGTCACACTTCCAGAGACGACGAGAACAACGGCGACGGGGCGGCGCTGGCGTACGACGCCGGCGCCTCCCTGATGGACATGGAGTTCATGCAGTTCCACCCGACCGGCATGGCCGTCGACGAGTCCGATCCCGACTGGGAGCCGTGGAGCGGTCGGCTCGTCACCGAGGCGGTCCGCGGCGAGGGGGGTCGCCTCTTCAACGCCGACGGCGAGCGCTTCATGGAGCGGTACTCGCCCGACCAGATGGAACTCGACGCCCGCGACGTGGTCGCCCGAGCGATCGCCACGGAGGTCGCCGAGGGACGCGGCACCGAGAACGGCGGCGTCTACCTCGACATCTCCCACCGCGACGCCGACTTCATCCGGGAACGCCTCCCCCGGATGTACGAGCGCTTCGACGACCTCGGCGTCGACATGGCCGAAGAGCCCGTGGAGGTGGCCCCGACCTCCCACTACGGCATGGGCGGCGTCGCCGTCGACGACGCCGGCGAGACCTCCGTCGACGGCCTCTTCGCCATCGGCGAGACCATGGCCGGCGTCCACGGCGCGAACCGCCTCGGCGGCAACTCGCTGGCGGAGACGGTCGCGTACGGCGTCGTCGCCGGCGAGCGCGTCGCCGAGCGTGCCGACGGCCCCGGAGCCGTACCGGACGACCTCCGCGAGCGCCTCGTCGAACCGCACCTTAGCGACCTCCGCGAGATGGCGAACAGCGACGGCGACCACGACGTCGACGCGGTGCTCGCCGCCCTCCGCGAGCTGATGTGGGACCACGCCGGCATCCGCCGCGACGAGGCGTCGCTCCGCGCGGGACTCGACCGGCTGAACGAGGTCAGAGAACGGGCCGCCAACATGCGCGTCGGCTCGGTGACGAGCGAGTCGTTCGAACTCGCCGTCGACGTCGGGTTCATGCTCACCGCCGCCGAGGCGGTGCTGCGCGGCGCGTTAGCGCGCGAGGAGTCGCGCGGCGCCCACTACCGCACCGACTTCCCGGACCTCGACCCCGACTGGCGGCAGAACGTCTACTTCGACGCCGCCGACGTCGGCGGGATGCGGCTCCGGACCGAGGCGGTCGACGACCCGAGCGAGGCCGTGCAGGCCGCACTCGACGAGGGCCACGAGCTGGACTACCACCAGTTGGAGTAGGCCGTCTCTCCTACCCGCCCCGCTTCCGATACCACACGCGCTCGCCCACCGGCGACTCGCCGTCGTCGACGTCGAGGCGCCCCACGAACAGGTCCCTGACGGCGAGCGTGATCACGAGGTCGACGCGGTCGCCGGCTTCCGCCTCGCCCGAACCGTCGTCTCCCGCCGCCGGCCGAACCGTCACGACGGCGTGACCGTCGCGCTCGGCCATCGCTTCGATCACTCCCACCGACCAGCGGTCGACGTGGTGCGACGGCTCTCGGGCGTGAACGCGGTCGTGGTTCACTCTTTGCCCCCCGCTCCGCGTCGCACTACGAGGGCGCCCTCGCAGGTGCACTCGCGCTCGCATTTCGGGCACTCCGCGGCCGGTCGCTCGATCGGTTCGCGGTGGATCGTCTCGTACCCGTGTCGGTCGAACAGCTTCTTCGGCGAGTCGGCGCCGCCGTGGTACCACGAGTCCGCGACGAACAGGTCGACGCCGCGCTCCGCGCCGATAGCGTGTAACCGTTCGAGGAGCCGGCTCCCGATCCCTCGGCCCGTCGCCCCGTCGCGGACGTACCCCATCTCGAGGTGGCCGTATCGGCTCGCCTCGGGGAGCAGCGCCGGGTCGTCGAAAAAGTACACCTCCTCGGCGACGGCGGTCGGCGATTCGCACTCGCGCAGCGCCATGACGCCGAGAATCTCCCCGGCGTCCCGCGCTTGGGCGTCGGCTCCGGCGGGTGTGTCGCCCCCGCCACTCCCGTCGCCCCCGCCACCCCCGTCGGCCTCGGTCGCGACCAGCACGTGGTACGTCGGGTCGTCGAACCCCAGGTCGACGCCGTACGACTGCCCCTCGCTGAAGTGCGCGGTGATGAGCGCCTCCACCTCCTCGGCGTCGCCCGGCCGCGGGTCGCGGATCGCGATGTCGTCCATTCGGCGCGTCCTACGCCGCCCGCGGACAAGAGGCGCGCGGTGTCGCCCGGCTCACGCCTCTCGCTCGGCGCCCGGCCGCCAGACGCCCTGTCGCCGGTCGAGCCACGCGACGACGGCGACGTGCGGGAGCGTCATGGCCGCGATGGCGACGAGCGACACGGCGAGCACGTCGCCGGGCGCGGCGACGCCGGCGGGGACCGCCAGCCCGACCGCGCCGACGACGAGGAACCCGCCGAGGGTGAGCGGCGCGGCGTCGCGCGCGAACCGGCGAAGCGCGCCCGCGCGGTCCCCCGCTCCGAGCGCCGTCGCCGCCCGGTGGTCGACGAGGACGAGGCGGCCGACGTGCCGGAGCGCGTGCCAGAGCGCGAAGTACACCCCGACGGCGAATATCGGCGCGGCGAGCAGGAACCACGCCCACAGCGCGCCGACCTCCCCGGCGTCGCGGAGCCACCCTCGTCGCGACGCGCCGGCCCGAACGCGTCGGTAGCCGAGCCCGACCGACGCCGCCGTCGCGGCGACCATGAGTCCGCCGACGGCCGCCCGCGTCGCCGGGACGAAGAGCGGGTCGACCGCGGCGGCCGCGGCGTCGGCGTCGACGACGAACAGCCCGACGATCCACTCCGCCACGAGCCGGTACTCCGCCGGGTGCGCGAGCAGCGGGACGCCCATCGGGAGCCCCCCGCGGACGACGAGGCTCAGCCAGCGCTCGGCCGCGGTCGGCAGGTGGTCGACGCCCGCGACGACGAGCGCTGCCACGTCCCCCTGGCCCCAGTGAAGCCACGTGAGCGCGATGAAGCCGACGAACGCCGCGACGGGCGCGAGGAAGAACGCGCCGACGACGGCCCCGCCGAGGATCGCGTAGACGACCGAGACGACCGCGATCGACCGCCGCACGGAGACGCCGGCCGCCGCCCGAAGGGGGACGAGGTGGTCGACCGCGCCGTGAGCCATCCCGACGACGAGCGTGCCGACGGCGAACGTCGCGACGCCGACCTCCACCGGAAACAACGGGGTCACGGCGCCGACCGGCAACAGCGCCGCCAGCGCGACCGCCGGGTACAGCGCGAACCAGCGATCGACCGCCGACCGGGCGCCCTCGTCGCGCCACGTCGCCGTCGGGTCGCTCCGCGCCCCCGTCCCCGTCGCCGCCTCAGTCATTGATCGGTTCGACGGCTTCCGGCTCCGGCTCCGGCGGGTCCGGCTTCCGGTCCGGGTCGAACGCGTCGACCGAGGACTCGGTCGGCCGCCCGCGCCGGTCGTTCCAGTCGAGGACCCACTCGAACAGCACGAGGCCGTTCACGGTCATCACGCCGGCCGAGGCGAAAAACAGCATCTCCTCTATCGGGAGCCCGAGGACGCTCACGCCGGTCGTGAGCTCCGCGGAGAGCCGCCACGTGCCCATCTCGATAGCAATCCGGTCCGCGACCCAGAAGTACGCGGCCGGGATGAGCGTCGCCGCGAGCCACATCCGCGGCGTCCGGACCAAGTACCCGCCGCCGACCGACCACTGGAGCGCGAAGACGGGGCCGACCCACGCGATCAGACCGCCCAGGTAGAGGTACGAGGGGTCGAGCGTGACGAGCCAGAGGCCGACGACGACCATCGCGACCCCGGCGACGACGCCGGCGATCCGGGGCCGCCAGTCGAAGTCGCCCTCGCGGAACGTCGGGTCGAACCCGATCAGGTGGAGCGCGAACGCGGTGACGACCGTCTGGATGGCGAAAAAGAGGTACTCGCCGAGCGGGATCGACAGCGCCCGGACGAGGACCGCGCCGTCCGCGTACCCCCACGCCCCCCGCCGGATCATATAACTGATCCACGGCGTCGTGTACACGTACGCGATGGCGACGAGGATCGCGATACCCGCCGTTGCTCGTCGTTGCCGAACGCCGCCGTACCGCGGCGCGAGGTACCACAGCGCCGCGAGGACGGGGAGGCTGAAGACGAGGTGAAACTGGAGGTACGTCAGTGTCGGGAGCATCGACTCACCCCAGAAACGCCAATCATGCCATCGTTTTCGCACCGCTGCTTATTAAGCGCCCGTCCAAACAGTGTGGGTGTTCCCGACGGGACCGCCCATTCCGTCGTCGCGTCGGTCACTCCTCTGAGAGCACGTCGTACCCCGTTAACACGGTTTCGAGCCGGAACATCGACTCGACGACCGTGTCACAGACGGGGCGGACCGCGTCCTTCGGCTCGAACCCGACCGCGAGGTTCGCCACCTCCAACATCGGCAGGTCGTTGGCGCCGTCCCCGACCGCGATCGTCTCGGCCATCGGGACGCCGACGTCGTCGGCCAGCGCTTCCAACGCGTCGTCTTTCGTCCCCTCGATGAGCGGCCCCTCCGCGCCGCCGGTGAGCGCGCCGCCGGCCATCGGCAGGCGGTTGGCGACGATGGTGTCGGCCGTGACGCCTTCCTTCGCGAGCGCGGCCTCGACCCCGCGCTCGAAGCCGCCGGTGAGGACGGCGACGTGGTGGCCCTCGGCCTGCAGGCGCTCGATCAGGTCGCCGGCGCCCGGCCGAAGCGTGACCGCGTCGAACGCGGCCGCGACCGCGTCCTCGTCGAGCCCCGCCAGCAGTTCGGCCCGCTGGTAGAGGCTCTCGGCGTAGCTGAGTTCGTCGTTCATCGCCCGCTCCGTAATCTCTGCCACCTCGTCGGCGACGCCCGCGCGCTCCGCGAGCAGGACCGTCATCTCCGAGTCTGAGAGCGTGCCGTCGAAGTCGAACGCGATGAGGCTCATGGCTTCCGTTCGGCCCGGAGGGGTTTTTAAACACCTGATCGCGCAACGCGGCGCGTCCCCGCCGGGCTTTTTGCCCGCCTTACCGTTGTGCGGGTATGGATCGAACAGACGCGGACCGCGCCGACGTCGACGTCGACGACCTCCTGAAACTCATCTTGGTGCTCGCCATCGCGTGGCTTCTCTTGGAGATCGTCGGCACGGTGCTCAACCTCACGTTCGCGCTCGTAGACGCCATCTCGCCGCTTCTCGCCGTCGTCATCGTGGTGTTGATCGCCTTACGGCTCACCGACCGCATCTAAGGCGTGTTCAGCCTGAACGTTCCGTTAGCGCCCGCGGTCAGCCGCCTCGCTACCGATCTCCACCTGAAACGGTCGGGGTTCGACCGGGTTCGCGAGCGACACACCCTCGTCTGTAAGCGGTTCGGCGTCGACGACATCGACGCGGCGTCGAGTCGACCCGACGACGCGACCCCCTCGAAACCGGACGCGCTCAGGGTGCTCCGGCGCGACCTCAGACCCGTCCTGTCCGCCACCGCGCCCTTCGACGTGGCCGTGACCGGCGTCGAGGTCTTCGACGACCCGGCTTCGGGCTCTCGCCCCGTCGTGTACCTCGCCGTCGAGAGCGCGGGGCTGGTCCGGCTCCACCGGCGGCTCTGTGACGCCTATGGCCCGATCCCCGGCATCGAGGGTGACGACTACGAGCCGCACGTCACGCTGGCTCGTGGTGGAAGCCCCGACCCCGGCGTCGTCGCCGACCTCGTCGCGAGCTCGTTCGAGCCGGTCCGGTGGCGCGTCCACGCGCTCGACGTGTACGACCCCGACTACCGCGAGGTCGCCGCGACCATCGACTTATAAGCGACGGCGGCGAGCCCATCGGTCGGCGACTCCTCGCCAGCAGGGGGCACGCAGTACGTATTTACCTCTCGCGCGAAACGACACGCCCGATGTCCTCCACCGTCGACCGAACGCTGTTCAGCGAGCCCTCCGGCCGTCTCCTCGGCGTTGTCTACCTCTCCGGCGCGCTCCTGCTGTCGGGCTCGTACGGGTACTACGTCCTCCTGACGGATTTCACGCCGAACCGTTTCGCACTCGTCATGAGCGCCGGCATGGCGCTGTCCGGCGTCGCGGAGTCCCTGCCGAAACGTCGCCGACGAGCGGCCGGGATCCTCCGGATCGCGTCGATATCCGTCCTGGTGAGCCTGCTCGTCGTCATCACTTCCGCGCCCGAACTCCTCTCCGCGTGAGAGGAGGGGGGAGGCGAGCCCACATGAGCGGGGTCGGGAGGCGAGCCCGCGGGCGAGCGCCTCTCAGCGCTCCCGGATCCGCATCGGCACCGGGTGGTTCGGATGCATCGTCAGCGACCCGCGCAACGAGAGGTCGGGGCCCTCGTACTCGAGGTCGTACTGCGAACACACCTCCGCGAGGATGAGTTTCGCCTCCAAAAGCGAGAACGCCTTGCCGATACAGTGGCGCGGCCCGCCGCCGAACGGGAAGTAGGCGAACCGCGGCCGCTGGCTCCGGCGCTCCGGCAGCCAGCGGTCGGGGTCGAACTGGTCGGGGTCGTCGTACCAGCGCGAGGACCGATGGGTGACCCACTGCGAGAGCATCAGTGCGGAGCCCTCGGGGATCCGATACCCCCCCAGTTTCACGTCGAGTTTCGGCTCGCGAAAGAGGGTGTAGACGGGCGGGTACAGCCGCATCGACTCGTTGAGGACGCGGTCGGTGAACTGCATCTCGCGAACGTCGGCCGCGGTCGGCCGGCCGTCGGCGGTGCCCGCGTCACCGCCGGTCGCCGCCTCGGCCTCCGCCACGACGCGCTCGCGGGCGGCCGGGTGGTTCGAGAGCAGATAAAAGGTGTACGTCAGCGTGAGCGCGGTGGTGTCGTGGCCCGCGAGCAGCATCGTCACCAGCTCGTCGCGGAGGTTCTCGTCGGTCTGCTCGCCGCGGTCGCGAGCGCGAAGCAGGACTGAGAGCAGGTCCATCGGCAGGTCGCCGTCGCCGTCGCCTGCGGGCCCGCGAACCGCCACGCCCTCGGGGCCGGCCGGGTCCACGGCGGGGTCGCGCTCGGTCCCGCGACGGCGCTCGACGATGCCGTCGATCACGCCTTCGAGGGTGTCGATGGCGGCGTCGAACTCGCGGTTCTCGCGGGTCGGCACCCAGTTCGGGATCAGGAAGCGCCGCGGGTCTGGCTCGAACCGCGCGCCGAGCGGCTCCAGCTTCTCTTGGACCGTCTTCACCTCCTCGTCGGTGATGTCGGCGCCGAACATCGCCGAGACGATGATCTTGACGGTGAGCCGAGCGACCTCCAGCTGGATGTCGACCACCTCGCCGTCGCTCCAGTCCGCGAGCTGAGAGCGCGTGTGATCGACCATCGTCCCGTCGAGCGCGCCGATCCGCTGGGTGTGGAACGACGGGTTCGCCAGCTTCCGCTGACGCTGCCACGTGTCCCCCTCGCTCATCAACAGGCCGTCTCCGAGGAGGGTGTCCATGGCGTCGTCGCCGAACTGCGGCTTTCGGTACCGCTCGGCGTCTCCGACGAGGACGCGCTCGATGTCTGCGGGGTTCGTCAGGAGGTACGTCTCTCGCGGCCCGAGGTCGAACCGCACGACGTCGCCGTAGCTGTCGGCGCAGGCGTGCATAAACGAGAACGGGTCGTCTGCGAACTGGCGACCGTTGCCGAAGAGGGGGTCGCCGATGGGTCCGGGCGGCGTGGCGGACATACGAAAACAAGGGTCTCGGCGGGGTTAAACGTTCGGCGGGGAGGGAACACGGCCGGGTCATCCGCGCCCCGTAGCGCGGGGCAACCACCGCCGCCGACCGCGCTTACAAACTCCGCCCGGATCCCTGCCGCTGCCCCTCTCGTTGGGCGTCTAACCGCTCGACGCGAGTGATGAGTTCCTCGACGGCGACCTCCTGATCGTCGGTGGCGTCGACGATGCGATCGGTCGCTTCCTCGGTGCGATCCGAGCGCTCCCGCACCCCCTCTAGCGACGACGTGAGCTCCTCGACCGTCGCGGCCTGATCGTCGGTGGTCCGGGCGACCTCTGCGACGCCGGCGGCGGCCTCGTCCACCGCGTCGGCGATCTCTTCGAGGGAGTCTAACACCGTCTCGATCTCCGTGCCCGCGTCCTCGATGCGGTCGTGCGAGCGCTCGACGGCGGTGCTCGTCTCGTCCGACTGCGCCTGCAGCTCGGCCAAACTCTGTGTGATCTCCTCGGTGTAGCCGCGGGTCTCGTCGGCCAGCTTCTTCACCTCCTCGGCGACGACCGCGAAGCCGTCGCCCCCCTCGCCGGCGCGGGCGGCCTCGATGTTGGCGTTGAGCGCGAGCAGGTTCGTCTGTTCGGCCACGTCGGAGATGACCTCGATGACCTCCTCGATGTCGTCCATGCGGTCCGAGAGCGCGCCGACGCTCTCGACGAGCTCGTCGCCGATCTCGACGACGTCCTCGGTCGCCTCGCGGGCGTCCTCGCTGGCGTCGAGCCCCTCGTCCGCGGCCTGGCTTGCGGCCACGGCGGCGGAGTCGACCTGGTCGGCCGTCGCGGCGACCTCCTCCATCCCGGCCGAGAACGACTGCATCTCGGAGACGCTCTCGTCTAACAGCTCGTTCTGCTCGTCGACGTTCTCGGCGATGTCGGCGGCCGCGGTGCTGGCCTTCTGGACCGTCTGGTCGATCTGACGGGCCTGCTCGTGGACGCTCTCCGAGAGGTCCTGGAGGTTCTCGGCCATCCGGTTGACGACGCCGATGACGCCCAGAAGCTCCTCGTCTAGGATCTCGCACTCCTCGTGGCAGACGGCGCGGGCGTCGAGGTTCCCCTCGCCGATCGATTCGGCCGTCCCGCGGATCTCCGAGACCAGCCGCTTCGTCGCGTCGCGCTGGTTGATGTTCTCCGTCCGGTCGATGACGACCTCGGTGACGCCGACGAGCGCGTCGCCCTCGTAGAGGGGCGTCGCCGTGAACTCGATGTGTTTCTCCTCGCCGTGGCGGTCCACCATCGTGCTGGTGTCGCGGTACCGGGTCTGTGCCGAGTCGCAGCGCTCGACGCCGTACTCCTCGTCCGCGGTCTCCGGCGCGTCGAGCACCTTGTCGGCGAGGGTGTCGGCCCGCCGCCCGTCGGGGTAGAACAGCTCCGAGACGTGCGCGTGACCGATCGCGTCCTCGCGGGCCTTCCCGGTGAGCGACGCGATCGACTCGTTCCACTCGGCGACGTTCCCCTCGGCGTCGAGGATGAAGGTTGGGACACCGGTCGCGTTGAACACCTGTTCGAAGCCGGCGGCGGCGAGCGTCTCGGCGCGGTCGACGCCGTCCTCGTCCGTGATGTTGTACTCCTGTCCGCCGCCCGCGCTCGCTCCGGTCGCCTCGGCGGGGTCGTCCACCACGACCCCACCGTCCGGGACCGACCGCGAGTCTCGATCCCGACCGAACGCGCGTCGGAGCAGCCCTCGAAGTCCCGTCATTGCTACTCGCTCCTCTCCGAACCAATCAAATAAACCATCGCTCCTGCTGCTCAGAACTGATAATTGGATCGGTCCGGTCGGGGACGAACCCGGACCCGTCCGACGCCGCCTCGCCCGCCGATCCGCCCGCAGCGTTCAAACGCGTCCGACGACTACTCCCGATCCGATGGACGCCGACGCCGTGCGCGAGCGGGCCGGGGACCTCCCCGCGGAGCCCGGCGTCTACCAGTTCCGCGCCGGCGAGACGACGCTGTACGTCGGCAAGGCGGTCGACCTGCGCGACCGCGTCAGGTCGTACGCCGACCCCCGCTCCGGCCGGATCCGGGGGATGGTCGGCCGCGCCGACCACATCGAGTTCGCGGTCACCGACACCGAGACGCAGGCGCTGTTGTTGGAGGCGAACCTGATCAAACGGCTCCAGCCGCGCTACAACGTCCGGTTAAAGGACGACAAGTCGTACCCGCTCGTCGCGTTCACCGACCACCCCGTCCCCCGGATCGAAGTGACCCGCGACCCCGCCGAGGGCGCGGTCGCGTACGGCCCGTTCACGAACAAGGGGCGCGTCGAGGCGGTGATCAAAGCGATCCGCGACGAGTTCCGGCTCCGCGGCTGCTCGGACCACAAGTACGCGAACCGGGACCGCCCCTGTCTCGACTACGAGATGGGCATCTGTTCGGCGCCCTGCACCGGCGAAATCGACCCCGAGGCCTACGCCGACGACGTCGCGGCCGCCCGCCGGTTCTTCGAGGGCGAGACGGGCGTCCTCGCCGACCCCCTCCGGCGCCGGATGGAGGCCGCCGCCGAGCAGGCGGAGTTCGAGCGCGCCGCGAACCTCCGGGACCGCCTCCGGGCCGTGGAGGCCTTCCACGGCGAGGGCGGCGAGGCCGTGAGCGACCGGCGCGACGACCGCACCGTCGACGTGCTCGCCGCCGCCGTCGAGGGCGACGTCGCTCGCGTGGCCCGGCTCCACAGCGAGCGCGGCCAGCTGGTCGACCGGAGCCGGCACCGCCTAGACGCCGCGGCGGCGGGCGAGGGGAGCGAGGACCGCGATTCGTCCCCGGCTGACCCCGACGCCAACACCCCCGCCGCCGTGCTGTCGGCGTTCCTCTCGCAGTACTACGCCGAGCGCGAGTTCCCCGAGGCGGTGCTGCTCGCCGAGCGCCCGGCCGACCCGGACGTGGTCGACTGGCTGGAGGCGGAGGGCGTCTCGGTCCGCGTTCCCGGCGCGGGCCGGGAGGCAAAACTCGTCGAACTCGCGCTGAAAAACGCCCGCAAGCGCGGGGGTCGCGACGACCCGGTCGGCGCGCTCGGCGAGCGGCTCGGCATCGACCGCCCCGCCCGGATCGAGGGGTTCGACGTGAGCCACGCGCAGGGCACCGCGGTGGTCGGCTCGAACGTCTGTTTCGTCGACGGGAGCGCGGAGACCAGCGACTATCGTCGGAAAAAACTCACCGAGCGCAACGACGACTACGCGAACATGCGCGAGCTGGTCCGGTGGCGGGCCGACCGCGCGGTCGCCGGCACGGACGACCGGCCCGACCCCGATCTGCTCCTCATCGACGGAGGCGAGGGGCAGCTCGGGGCCGCCGGCGACGCGCTCGCGGAGACCGGTTGGGACGTGCCGGTCGTCGCCTTGGCGAAGGCCGAGGAGCTGGTCGTCACCCCGACCGGCACCCGGCGGTGGGACGACGGGGCGTCCGAACTGCACCTGCTCCAGCGCGTCCGCGACGAGGCGCACCGCTTCGCCGTTTCCTACCACCAGACCGTCCGCGACGAGGTCAAGACGGTCCTCGACGACGTGCCGGGCGTCGGGCCGCAGACCCGCCGCCGACTCCTGCGTCGGTTCGGCTCCGTCGACAGCGTCCGGTCGGCCTCCCGCGACGACCTCACCGACGTCGACGGCGTCGGCGACGCGACCGCCCGGTCGCTCCGCGAGCGCTTATAAACTCCTACCGCGCTCGTCGCGTCCGTCGCGTCCCTCGCGCTCGTCGCGGCGCCGGACCACGCCGCCCGCGACCCGGACCACGCTGTCCGCGACCTGGACCGTTCTCGGCCGTGATACTCGCGGGGGCACGTTTAAAAAGCCGCCCGGAAGAAATGTCAACGAATGCAGGACGACTCCCGACAGGACCGGACGGACGGCGAGCGCCCGCGGGCGTTCGCCCTGCTCGACGCGGGGAACGACGCGGCCACCCGGCTGGAGGGCGTCGAGGCGCTCGGCAACCCGTCGAGTTCGATGACCGGCAGCGAGCGGCGCATCGCCGACCGGCTCCTGCGAGTCGTCCTCACCGACGAGAACGCGACGGTCCGCGCCGAGGCCATCGACGCGCTGTACTTCCACGGCGACCGATACATCGACGAACTGGTCGCCCGCGTCGCCGACGCGGTCCGACGCCGCGACGGTGACGACGACCCTCAGTCCGTCTTTCTCCGGTGGCTGACGAGCGGCCACGCCGCCTACCGGATGGCCGGCGCGACCGGGGTGGGGGCGGCGGACTCTCCGGCCTCTCCGGACGCGACGCGCCGGCTCCGCGAGGCGTTCGACGACGACGACGCGCGAGTCCGCGCCCGCGCCGTGCGGTCCTACGCGGCTCTCGGCGGCGAGGCGGTCGCGCCGATCCGACCGCTGCTGCGCACGCCGAACCGGCTCGTCCGGCAGGCGGCCGTCGACGCCCTCGTGTCGATCGGTACCGCCGACGCGACGGACCTGCTGGCGACGGCCGCCGCGGACGGCGGGGACCGGCTCCGCAAGACCGTCGTCGACCGGCTCGCCGACCTCGACAGCCCCGCGTCCGCGACGATCCTCCTCGACGCGATGCGGGACCCCTCCCTCGCGGTGCGGCGCACGGCGGCGGCGTCGTTGGCGCGGCTCCTCGCCGCGGGCGACGCGGTCCGCGGCCGAGACGTCCGCGAGCGGCTCGCGAGCGACAGCCCCCTCGGAAGCGACGACGACGACGGCGACCCCGCGAGGCTGTTCTACGACGTCACGGCGGGGTCGGCGTCGACTCGCCTCCCGGCCGCGGCCGAGCGCCACGCGATGTGGCTGTGCGGTGAACTTGCCGCCTCCGAGGCCGGATCCCCCGACGACGCCCAGCGCTGGCTGCTCGACGCGCTCGCACACGAGGACGCGTACGTCGCCGACATCGCGGCCGCCTACCTGCCGCGACTCGACGGGTCCGGGCTCGAACAGGCCCTCCGCGCGCTCGCCGCCGACGAGGGTACCGACCCGGACGCGAGAGCCCGTGCCCGCTCGGCGATCCGGCGGATCAAAGCGCAGACCGCGGCCGCCGCCGCCGACCGCTCGCTCGACTACATCTACGTGCGTCGCCCGGCGGACTACACGGAGAAGCGCTCGCAGTAGGTCGCGTCACCCCCGCCGCACGAACCGCCCGTCCTCGGACGCGATTTTTAAGTCAATTTCGTCGTCGAGGAAGTTCAGCACCGTCGAGACGTTCGGGTCCGCGTCGGCGTCGACGTACAGCTGGAGGACCCCGCCGTCGTCGTCGAGCCGGGCCGAGAGCATCCGCACGAAGTCGCAGGCGGTCCGGAGGTCGAACGACCGGACGACCTCGTGGAACACGCTCACCTCCAGCGATATCACGTCGCCCGCGACGCGGTTGGCGTCGATGATCCGCGACACCGTCTCGCCGAGCTCGTCGGGGCCGAGCTCGTCGGGGCCGAGCCGGGGGTCGAGCTCGACGACCTCGATGGGAATCTCCGCGAACTCCACGTCCGGCGCCGACTCGAAGGGATACGGCTCCGTGCTGACGACGACGGTCTGTCGCGGCCACGCCGCCAGCTCTTCGTCGAGCAAGCGGACGGTGCGTTCCGGGTCCGCCGTGACCGCGATCACCAGGTCGCTGCCGGCGTGAAAGTGGGCGCGGAGCGCGTCCGCGTCCTCGCTGTCGACGGGCGCCGCGACCTGGACGGTGCCGTCCCACGAGACGCGCTCGGCGATGTGCGTCCCCTCCTCTATCCGGCCGGAGACGTGGTCGTGGAGGTGCGTCTTGAACTCCTCGACCGCGTCGTCGGTGTCGTAGGACGTCTTCGTCGTCGCGCAGTACGGGCAGTCCCACGTCGTCCGGAAGTCGGAGCGGCTGACGGCCTCGGAGTGGTGCGCCAACAGGTGCGAGCCGGTGACCTCGCGCATCGCCGCCCGGTCCGGCGTCCACGCGACGAACCCACACCGGTCACACCCCCATCGAACCATCATGACTGAGAACGTATACGTTCAGATTCTGCCGGACGGATATGTATGTTGTGTTATAGGTAACCCGCCTCGGCGTCGTCGCGGTCGGCGTCGGTCGAACCGGATGATGACCGAACCGGATGATGACCGAACCGGATGATGACCGAACCGGATGATGACCGAATCGGATGATGACCGAATCGGGCGACGGGCGGAGGCCGACCCCGACTGGCGACCGTCGCCGACCGGATCGCGGTACCCACGAATGCGCTGGTTCCACTCGAAACGGTGGGGTTCGATGCCCGCGATCGCGGATCGCGACGGTCGGCAAAACGGAGCGATGAGGAAAGGGTTAACCTCGCGCCCCCGGTCAAAACGCCCATGAAGGTACTCGTAACTGACCCCATCGCGGACGCGGGGTTGGACCGACTCAGAGACGCCGGCCACGAGGTCGTCACAGACTACGACGCCGAGGGCGAGGCGCTTCTCGACGCCGTGAGCGATGCCAACGCGCTCATCGTCCGGTCCGGGACCGACGTGTCCGAGGCCGTCTTCGACGCCGCGTCCGACCTCGTCATCGTGGGCCGCGCAGGCATCGGGGTCGACAACATCGACATCGAGGCCGCCACCGACCACGGGGTCATCGTCGCCAACGCCCCCGAGGGCAACGTCCGCGCCGCCGCCGAGCACACCGTCGCGATGACGTTCGCCGTCGCGCGCTCGATCCCGCAGGCGCACAGCCGCCTCGTCGGGGGCGAGTGGGCCAAAGGCGAGTTCCTCGGCACCGAAGTGAACAACAAGACGCTCACCATCGTCGGCCTCGGTCGCGTCGGCCAAGAGGTCGCGAAGCGCCTCGACTCGCTCGGGATGGACCTGGTCGTCTACGACCCGTACATCTCCGAGGATCGCGCCGACCGGCTCGGCGCCGAACTCGTCGACGACCTCCACGACGCGCTCGCGGCCGGCGACTTCGCCACCGTTCACACCCCCCTGCTCCCCGAGACGGAGGGGATGATCGGCGAGGACGAGCTGGCCCAACTCGAGGGCGGCTACCTCATCAACTGCGCCCGCGGCGGCATCGTCGACGAGGACGCGCTCGCCGAAGCGGTCGACGACGGCGTCCTCGCGGGCGCCGCGCTCGACTCCTTCGCCGAGGAGCCGCTCCCGAAGGACTCGCCGCTGCTCGACGTCGAGGAGATCGTCTTGACCCCGCACCTCGGCGCCTCGACGGAGGCGGCCCAGGAGAACGTCGCGGTCGACACCGCGGAGGCCGTGCTCTCGGCGTTCGCGGACGAGCCGGTGTTGACCGCGCTCAACGCGCCCTCCGTCGACGAGACGGCGTTCCCGCGGATCAAGCCGTACATCGCCGTGGCGGAGACCGCCGGGAAGGTCGCCGCGCAGCTGCTCGACGGCCGCATCACGAGCGTGGAGACGACCTACGAGGGCGACATCGCCGAGGAGGACGTCGAACTCGTCACCGCGAGCGCGCTGAAGGGCGTCTTCGAACCCCTGGAGTGGCAGGTGAACTCGGTGAACGCGCCGCGGCTCGCCGAGGAGCGCGGCATCGACGTCACCGAGTCGAAGACCCGCCAGACCGACGACTTCCAGAGTCTCGTCCGCGTGACCGTCCACAACGGCGACGACTCCATTTCCGTCGAGGGGACGCTGTTCGCGGGCGAGGACCCCCGCATCGTCAGGATCGACGGGTTCCGCGTCGACGCGGTCCCGTACGGCAACATGCTCGTCGCGCGCAACACCGACGAGCCGGGCGTCATCGGCCTCATCGGGAGCGTCCTCGGTGACCACAACGTCAACATCGCCGGGATGTACAACGCCCGCGAAACGCAGGGCGGCGAGGCGCTCACCGTCTACAACCTCGATCAGGATGTCCCAGACACCGCGATCGAGACGCTGCTGGAGGACGACCGCGTCATCGAAGTGACGGAGATCACGCTGGACGACGCCGACGAGCGGCAGGCGGAGTAACGGTCGAGCGGTCTCCGCGCAGTTCTATTTAAAAACAGCCGACGGCGACGCTTCTCGAAGTTACCCGCGCACGTGGTCGAGCACCGCGTCCGCGTCGTTCGGGACGGGCTCGGGGTCGCTGCCGACCTCGTAGGCCGCCTCGGGGTCTTTTAACAGGTGGCCGGTCGTGAGACAGACGACGCGCTCGTCGTCGTCGACGACGCCCTGCCGCCGGAGCTTCTTCAGTCCCGCGAGGCTCGCCGCGGAGGCGGGCTCGACGCCGACGCCCTCGGCCGCGAGGTGGCGCTGGGCGGCGGTGATCTCGTTGTCGCTGACGGCGACGGCGGTGCCGCCGGTGTTCCTGATTCCGGGGATCGCCTTCGGCGCGTTGACCGGGTTGCCGATGCGGATCGCGGTCGCGCGCGTCTCGACGTCCTCCCAGCGACGGACCTCGTCGTTCCCCTCCTCTATCGCCTCGACCATCGGCGCGGCCCCCTCAGCCTGCACGCCGGTGAGCTTGGGTACCTCGTCGACGTCGAGCGCACCCGCCTGCACGAGTTCGCGGAACCCCTTATAAAGCGCCGAGGTGTTGCCCGCGTTGCCGACGGGGAGGACGATCCGGTCCGGGAACGCCCCGTAGTCGGCGTAAAACTCCTCTAATATCTCGAAGCCGATCGTCTTCTGGCCCTCCAAGCGGAACGGGTTCAGGGAGTTGAGCAGGTACGCCTCGCCGCGGGCGGCGAGCTCCTGGACGATGTCGAGGCAGGAATCGAAGTTGCCGTCGACCTCCAGGATGCGCGCGCCGTGGAGGCTCGCCTGCGCGACCTTCCCCGCCGCGACCTTCCCCTGCGGGAGGAGCACGAGCGTCTGCATGTCGCCGCGGCCGCCGTAGGCGGCGAGCGCGGCCGAGGTGTTGCCGGTGGACGCACAGGCGAGCGCGCCGACGCCGAGTTCCTTCGCGACCCGGACGCCGACGGTCATCCCGCGGTCCTTGAACGAGCCGGTGGGGTTCATCCCCTCGTGTTTGATCCGGAGCGCGTCGACGCCGACCGCCTCCTCGATCCGGGGGACGCGGTGGAGCGGGGTGTCGCCCTCGGGGAGCGTCACGCCCAGATCGAAGGGGAGCGCCTCGCGGTACCGCCAGACGCCGCGGTCGGGGCCGTCGGAGGGGGCGCCCGCGCCGAACTCCTCGAACGTCGGCGGGTCGTCGTACCGGACTTCGAGCAGGCCGTCGCACTCGTCGCAGGTGTAGCGTACGTCCTCGAAGGGGGCGAACGTCTCGTCACACTCGATACAAGCGAGCCACGTCCCGTCCTCGGCGGAGTCGGGCGCCGTCGGCGCCGGGGTGTCGATGGCAAGATCCATTACGTCGCCGTCCGTTCCGCCGCGGCTTAAGACGGGCGGTCGGGACGGACGTTGCCGTCTGCCTCGCGGGGACGCTCGGGCCGTCAGTCGACGATGATCTCGGAGCTCCCGTCGCTCGTGTCGCCGCCCGAGCCCAGCCGGTCTTGATACCGTCGAATCCAGTCGGCGAAACAGTCGGGACAGAGCCGCTGGGTGTCGATGTTTGCCCGGTCGACGCTCAGCCGGACGGTCCGCGAGAGCGCGTCCGTGGTGGGGTCGCCGCAGCCGTCGCAGGGCTCGGTCGTCGGCGCGTCGCTCATACCGGAGGGTCGCGCCGGTCGCTCTTAAAAGTACGTCGGCGGTCGCGGCGGGCCGTCGCGCCGCCCCGGCGGCCTCAGACCGTCCGGAACGCGCGGTCGCCGGCGTCGCCGAGCCCCGGCACGATGAACCCGTCGTCGTCGAGGTGGTCGTCGATGGCGACCGTGAGCAGGTCGGCCGCGGGGACGGACTCGCTCACGCGCACGAGCCCCTCGGGCGCGGAGACCGCCGAGAGGACGAACAGGTCCTCGAACTCGCCCGCCTCGTCGAGGACGTGGTCGAGGACGGCGCACATCGTCGAGCCGGTGGCGAGCATCGGGTCCGCGACGATCACCGTGTCGTCGGGCCGGATCTCCGGCAGTTTCACGTAGTCGATGGTGATCGGGAACTCCCCGTCGGTCATTCCGGCCGCCTCGTCGCGACCGGCCGAGATGACGCCCTGCTTGGCGCGCGGGAACGCTTTTAAAAGCCCCTCGACGAACGGCGTCGCGGCCCGCAACACGTTGATGATGACCACGTCGTCGAGGCCCTTCACGCGCTCGCCGGTCGTCTCCTCTAAGGGCGTCTCGACCGGGACGTACTCGGTTCCCATCGCGCCGTCGATGATCTCGTACCCGCAGATGCGGCCGAGCTTCACCAGCCCCTTCCGGAACGCGACCTGCTCGGTCTCGACGTCTCGGAGCCGCGAGAGGGTGTCTTTCGCCAGCGCGTGGGTGATGAGGTGTGCATTGTCGCGGTCTTCGATGGTCATTATCGGAGGAATCGACGCGGCCGAGTTAAAGCATGGTGACAGCCGCCCGATCGGTGCCCGCTGGTAGCGCGATCGGTGACCGGCGACCGTCCGATCACCGAAAGCCGATACGTTGATACGTCGTGCCCGCCCAGCGCGCACCATGTTCATCAACGTGTCCGCAGCGGGAATCGCCGCGACGGTCGTGACGGTTCTCATGGTCGCCGTCATGTTGTATCTCGTCTGGGGAGCGGTCGGCGAGAGCGCCCACACGCCCACCCCCGACGACAGCGAGCAGGCCGAACTCGACGAGGGCGACGACGACGACGCGCAGGCCGAACTCGGCGCCGGCGGCAACTCGGTATAACTCGCCTTTCGACGCCGCAGACCGCTCTTTTTCGCTGCGCGGCGTGCTATGTCGGCTCGGGGAGACTTATACGCGTCCGCGCCATACCGGGCGAACAAGATGGAAGAGAGCATCTCCGGGTTCAAGACGCGCGGGGACTGGGGCGACGTCGTCGAACACGGCGAGCGCATCACCCTCGCGCTTCGCGAGACGGGCGCCGACGGTGACGCCTTCTACGAGTTCGACGAGTGGCGCCCGAAGTCCCACGAGCGCATCGACGAGGATGTCTCGGCGAAGACCGCCGAACAGGCTTCCGTCAGCGAAGGCGAGGGCGAACGCGCCGGGAAGACGCCCGGCGACGACCTCCAGACGGCCGGCGAGAAGCTCACCGAGTCGTACGAGAAAGTCGAGGAGAACGACACCGAAAGCGCGATAGAAAGCTGGGGCGAGTCCATCGAACACGTGGCCCGCGCGGCCGACTCCGCGAGCCGCAAGGCGCTCCGGACCGTCGAGGACGCGGTCTACAGAAAAGTGATGACGCAGGTGGCGCCGTACTACTTCGACAACGAACTCGTCAGCGCCAACATCCAGGAGGTCGGCCGCGGCGACGACGGCGAGACCTTCGTCTTCGAGGTGAACGTCAACGACGACGAGCTGAAAGGCGAGGTGAGCGACATCCTCGCCGAGTACGAGTCCGAAATCGACCGCTGGCACGTCGAAGTCGAGAAACGGACCGAGGACGTGGCCGCCGCGGAAGGGGTCGAACCGCCCCAAGAGGAGGGCGGTCCGGACTCGACGATGACCTGAGGCGGTCGGCGCGAGCCTCCGGCGTCGCGGAGCGGCGAGGTTTGGCCGACCCCCCGAACACTCGTTGACCCGAACACGTCGAACTTAACCCACAGAGCCCCGAACGAACGCCAATGACCGAGCTACTCCGGGTGGCGGCCGGCGAGCTGTCGGCCGACGAGCTCATCGACGCGCTCAACGACGGGCGGCGGGTCCTCGTCGACGTCGAGGTCGCCGGCGGGGACCACGAGGTCGTGTTGCGGTACGACGGGGAGACGTACCTCTGTGACACGCCCACGAACCTCCACCGCCACAGCGACGAGTCCGGTATGCGCGGCTGCATCCGCCGGATGGGGTACGCTGCGGGCGACGAGTGACCGCCGCGGGCGCCACGATCGACGAGTGAGCGCCACGATGGTGTGTCGAACCGCCGCGACCGACCCCACAGCCCGCGGATAGCGACTTTTAACCCGAGCGCCGTCGAATCACCTCCATGAGCGACCCCGAGATCGAAGACCTCGTCGGTGACGTCTCCCCGTCCTTCGATCACGTCCTCTCCTGTGTGTTCGGCGTCCGAGACCACGAGAGCCGCACCTACCTGACGCTGCTCGATCACCCCGGTAGCACGGTCGCCGAGCTCGCCGACACTCTCGACCGCGACCGGTCGAACGTGAACCGGTCGCTGTCGACGCTCCGCGAGAAGGGGCTCGCGGAGCGCCGCCGCCGGCTGCTCGACTCGGGCGGCTACGTCTACCAGTACACCGCCATCCCGGTCCCCGAGGCGAAAGAGCGGCTCCACGACGCCTTAGACGAGTGGGTCGAGGGGGTCCACGCGGCCATCGACGGCTTCGACCCCGACGAGGCGGCGTAACCGCCCGTCCGCGACCGCGCCGTTACGCCGGGTCGTTGTCGAACGCCAGCGTCACGCCGTCGCCGTCGACGGTCGCGCCGGCGGCACACACCGGGTGTTCGAAGTCGGCGCCGAGGACCTCCGACGCGGCCGCCTCGGGAGCGGGCGTCTCGGCGTCGGCCGCCGCGAGCGCGTACGGCTCGGGGCTGTCCGTCTCGTAGGTGGCGACGATGGTCGGCTCCTCGACCGCCTCGACGACGAGGCCGTCGCGCCGCACGACGCCTATCGTCGCGGTCTCGGCCCCGACGACGCCGGCGATCCGCGGCGTGTCGTAGTCGTCCTTCTCGAAATCCAGCGCGAGCAGGGGCGTCGCCAGCGCGTCGCGGGCGGGGTATCCCATTTCGAGTTTCTCGGCGATGGGGTCGACGTGCGAGCCGTTGCCGACCACCGCCAGCGACTCGCCCGTCGGCGTCCGCACCGACCGGGCGCAGTTGTACGAGACGTACGGGTTGTCCGTCTCGGGCGCGTCGGGAGTCGGCCCGACGGTGAGCGTTCCGTCTCGGTCCGTCACGCGGCGGTTCGGGAACGAGCGCGAGGAGACGCGGTAGGCGCCGACACCGGGAGCGACGACGACGAATCGTCCGACGTACATACAGGGTCGTGGCTATTCAGCCGAGTAAAGCGCATCGATATACGCACGTTCGACGATCAGGTCTGCGGGCCACGCGGGCGAACTCGGTCCGTCGAACGGCCGCCGGCTCTACGTGTGAACGCGTACCAGAGAGCCGGCGACGCGCAACGCTTACAAACACCCGCTGGCTATCTGCTGGTGCGCACAGTCCATTGGGGTAGTGGCCAATCCTGTTGCCTTCTGGGGGCAACGACCCTGGTTCGAATCCAGGATGGACTATTCTCGCGACCCGTTTCGCGCCGGTCGACGCTCACCGTCGCTGTGACTCCTCGCTGTCGGACCCGCGCTCACCCCCAGCGACGAGACGCGCGCTGGCGGAATCAATCTCGTTTCGACTGGAACGATAACGCCGTTACGTACTGCGGTTTCCAATCGAAGAAAGGGGGTATCACTTCTCGACGTCGAGGAGCGCGACGCGCTCGCGAACGATGTCGGCGACGCCGCCCGCGGTCGCCTCCCGTTCGCGCTCGCCGATGTCGTAGAACGCCGTCACGCGCTCGCGATCGAACGCGGGTTCGAACGCCCCCGTCGCGGGCGATTCGAGCAGGTCGGCGACCGACTCGGCGGCCGCGTCGAGGTCGGCGTCCGTTCGGTCCGCGCCCCGAACCGCACCGAAGTTTGCGACGAGGACGACGACCCGACTTCTCCCCTCCTCCACGCCGAGCGAGAGCGCGCGGTCGATCTGGCGGCTCCCGGCCGCGTACAGCATGATCTCGACGCCGGGGTCGCGGGCGACGGCCTCGCCGCGGCCGATCGAACGAGCCGCCAGGCGAGCGGCCTCGCCGAGGTGCGTCGCCGAGACGATCAGGCTCGCGTCGAACGCCTGCACCACCGCGCCGGTCGCGTCGGCCACCTCGTCGAGCGACGCGAGGAACGCGTCGAGGTCGTCGATGGCGGCGGTCCCCGCGACGAGCCGGTGCGGCGGGGTCGGCGACGAGGCGGGCGCGTCGCCGCCCTCGGTGTCTCGGTCCGCCGCCTCGCTCATCGGAAATCACCCAGGCTCGCCTGCCCCTCGCCGTCTCCGTCGCTCGCCGAGCCGGCGGTCGCGGCCGCGGACGCCGACTTGTCGGGTCGCACCTCGTCCATCGAGGGGTCCTCGCGCCCGGCGTGTTCGAGGATGCGCTCGGCCGTCCGCTCGCGTCCCCGGAGCGCGCCGAGGATCACCGCCTTGTCGGCCTCGCGGAGGTCGGCGCGCGTCTCGACGCCGGCCTCGTACAGCCGGCGGGCGCGCTTCCGGCCGACGTTGCGGACCCCGGCTAAATCGAGCAGCTCCTCGCGGACCCCGTACTCGATCCGTTTTCTGGCCTCGCGGACCGCGACGACGGTGTCGCCGTCGACCCCCTCCACGTCCCGCGCGAGGGTCTCGGCCGCGCGCAGGAGCCACTCGGCGGTGTCGACCTTCCCGCGGATGTCGCCGGGGCCGACGCCGTATCGCTCGGTGATCCGGTCCTCGTCGACCTCGTTGGCCCAGTCTTCCAGCAGGCGGGCCGTCTTCAGCGAGGCGAGCCAGTCCTCGAAGCGCACGTCCTCGTACTCGGAGGGTACGTCCCCGAGGAACTCGCCTTCGCGCTCGTAGCAGACTTCGGTGTACGTCTCGCGGTCCCCGGATTTGAGGTAGAGCTCGTACATGTCCGGCGTGCGACTGACGAGGTGATAGAGGCCGAGCGGGGTGACTTCGGGGGGCGCCGCCGCCTCGCGTTCTCCGTCCCCCTCGTCCGGCTCGTCGTCGCCGGCGCGCGTGTACGTGCCGAATCCCGGCTCGTCGCCGTCGCTCGCCGCGTCGCCGTGGTCGGCCCTGACGAACGCGCCGGCGTCGTCGCTCGCCGTGGCCGCGCTCCTCACGGACTCCAGCCCGTCGATCATCTCCGCGGCGCTCATCGGGTCGAGGTAGAGCCGCGAGACGGTGTGGCCGATGCCGGTCGCGGTCAGGCTCTCGCTCCCGTTGCCGCGGTCGCGGTCGATGAACTCGTTGACGGCGAGGTATTCGAGCACCGTGTCCGTGACGGCCCCGAGCCGTCCCGAGTCGTCGGTCTGCGTCGCGTAGAGGGTGTTATCGAGGAAGGATAAGAGCCCCTCGCGGGTCGAGGCGAATCCGGAGGCGACCGTGGCGAGGACGTGCGTCCGGAGCGCGGGCTCGGCGGCGAGCTTCGACCGGACCGGCTCGGGGTCGGCCCAGAGGTACCGCTCGAACAGCTCCTCTTTCGTGTCCGCGTCGTTCGCGAGGAGGACCGCCTCGCCGTACGGGTCGAGACCGGGGCGGCCGGCGCGCCCGCACATCTGGTGGACCTCCAGCACGTCGAGGGGTTTCATCCCGCCGAACTCCCCGTCATACCGGCGCCAGTCGCGCACGATAACTCGTCGCGCGGGGGTGTTGACCCCGGCGGCGAGCGTCGGCGTCGCGGAGATACACTTGATCAGCCGGTCGCGGAACGCGTCCTCGACGCGGGCGCGGTCCTCGCTCCGGAGGCCCGCGTGGTGGAACGCCGACCCCTGTTCGACCGCGTCGGCGAGGTCGGCGGCGGTGTCGGTGTCGGAGCCGGACCGGATCTCGGCGGCGAGTTCGCGGAGGGCGTCGCGCTCGTCGTCGGTGAGCCGAGCGCCGGTCACGTCGGTGAGCTTGCGGGCCGACGACTCGGCGTTGCGCCGGGAGTTGACGAAGACGAGCGAGGAGCCGCCCTGGCCGTCCTCCTCGGTGTCCAAGGCGTCGGCGACGAGCCGGGCGGTCTGGTCTTCCCCGCGCTCGACGGGGACCTCCAGTTTGCTCCCGTCGGCGAAGTCGACGGCGTTGCCGAAGTGGACGCCCATCCGGAGGTCGATGGGGCGCCAGTCGGACTCGACCAGCTCGGCGTCGAGCCAGTCGGCGATGACGTCGGCGTTGCCGACGGTCGCCGAGAGCGCGACCGTCTGGAGGCCGGGATTCACCTTCCGGAGCTTCGCGAGGGTCACTTCGAGGGTGGGGCCGCGGTTCGGGTCGTCGACGAGGTGGACCTCGTCGCTCACGACGCAGGTGAGGTCGTCGATCCACGGGGCACCATTTCTGATCAGCGAGTCGACCTTCTCCGAGGTGGCGACGATGATGTCGCGCGTCGCGAGCCACTCGCCGTCGGACTCGTAGTTGCCGGTGGAGACGCCGACGGTGACGCCGAACTCCTCCCAGCGCTCGAACTCGGCCTTCTTCTCGCTGGCGAGCGCGCGCAGGGGGACGATATATAAGGCGGTCCCGCCGCGCTCGACGGCAGAGAGCATGGCGAGTTCGGCGATGAGCGTCTTCCCGGAGGCCGTCGGCACCGCGGCGACGAGGCTCTCGCCGTCGACGACGCCGGCCTCGACGGCGGCGGTTTGCGGGGGGTACAGCTCCGCGACGCCCTCCGCTTCGAGCGCCTCGCCGACGCCCGCGGGGAGCCCGGAGAGCGAACTCGGTTGCATTGGTGGTGAGTGGGGTCCCGCCCGATTTAAACCGTCGGAACGGGTCGCTGGGGGGCCGAACGCGCGGCCGAACCGCCAGACCGCCTACAGCTCCCCTTTCGTACTCGGGGTGTCGCTGCGCCGCTCGTCCAGCCGGGTCGCGTCGTCGAGCGCCCGCGCCAGCGACTTAAAAAGCGCCTCGACCTCGTGGTGGGCGTTGTCGCCCGATTCGATCGCGGCGTGGAGCGTCAGGCCGGCGTTGTGCGCGAGCGAGAGCGCGAAGTGGTCGGCCATCACGCTGGTGAACTCGCCGACCGACTCCTGTGAGAACTCGCCGGAAAAGTCGTAGTACGGGCGGCCGGCCACGTCGACGACGACGCTCGCGACCGCCTCGTCGAGGGGGACCCGCCGGTCGGCGTACCGCCGGATGCCCCGCTTGTCGCCGAGCGCCTCGTCGAACGCCTCGCCGAGGCAGATCGCCACGTCCTCGACCGTGTGGTGGTCGTCGATCTCCGTGTCGCCGTCGCAGGCGACGGTGAGATCGAAGAGGCCGTGCTTGGCGAACGACGCCAGCATGTGGTCGTAAAACCCCACTCCGGTGTCGATCTCGCTGTCGCCGTCGCCGTCGATAGCGAGGGTGAGCTGGATCGTCGTCTCGCTCGTCTCGCGGGTGACCGCGGCCGTCCGGTCGTGCTCGCTCATATCGGCCCGTCGCGGCGGATTCGTAAGTCGGTTGCGGGTGGGTGGCCCCCGGCGGTGGCTATTTGCCCCTCCTCCGTGTCGCCTCGGCACGGGATGGACGACTCCGATCCGACCGCGACGCCCGACCCGCCCTCCGCGCCGGACCCCGATCCCGGCCCGCCGGGCGGCGACGCCGAGACGCTCGCCGCCGCCGTCGACGCCGACACGGGAGCAGGCGAACTCGAACGCACGATCGGCCTCGTCGGTGGCCTCGCGATCGGCGTGGGGACGATGGTCGGCGCGGGGATATTCGTCTTTCCGGGGCTCGCGGCGGCGAACGCCGGCCCGGCCGCGTCGCTCTCCTTTGCCATCGGGGCGGTGATCGCGCTCCTCGTCGCGCTTCCGGCGTCGGAGCTCGCCACCGCGATGCCGCGAAGCGGCGGCGGCTACTTCTTCATCTCGCGCGGGCTCGGCACCGCCGCCGGCGCGGTCGTCGGGCTCGGGCTCTGGCTCGGACTCGTCTTCGCCTCCGCCTTCTATCTCGTCGGGCTCGGCAGCTACGCGGGGCAGGTGTTCCTCGAGGCGGGAATCGCGCTCCCGGTCGACCCCGCCGTCCCCCTCGGCGTCGCGTTCGGCGTCGGACTCACGGTCCTCAGCCTCTTCGGGACCGAGAACACCGCGGCGCTCCAGAACGGCATCGTGGTCCTCCTCCTGGTCATCCTCACCGTCTTTTTAAGCTACGGCTCGCTCGACGCCCTCGGCGTCTTCGGCGTCCAGTCGACCCCGGAGCGGTTCTTCCCGCCCGGCGGCGCGCTCCCGGTGTTACAGACCGCGGCGCTCGTGTTCACCTCCTACCTCGGGTTCGCGCAGGTCGCGACCGTCGCGGGCGACATCCGGGAACCGAGCCGGAACCTGCCGCTGGCGATGGTCGGCTCCGTGCTCATCGTCGGCGTCCTCTACGTCGTCACCATCTTCGTCGCGACGAGCGCCTTCGGCAGCGCCCGCCTCGGCGAGTTCGGCGAGACCGCGATGGTTGAGGTCGCGCGCTCGTTCGTCGGGCTCCCGGGGGCGCTGGCGATCGTCTTCGCCGGACTCCTGGCGACGTTCTCCAGCGCGAACGCCTCCATTCTCAGCGCCTCCCGCGCGGTGTACGCCGTGAGCCGCGACGGAATCTTACCCGCGGCCGCGAGCCGCCTCAACCTCGCGTACGGCACTCCGCACGTCGCGCTCGGGCTCGCCGGGGGACCGATCGTCGTCCTGGCGGCGACGGGACGGGTCGCGCTGCTCGCGGAGGTCGCGTCGTTCCTCCACCTCGTGATGTACGGACTGATCTGCGTCGCGCTGATCCGACTGCGCCGAGAGCGCCCGGCGTGGTACGACCCGTCGTTCCGCTGTCCGGCCGGCGTCGCCGTCGCCGGGGTCGGCGGGCTCGCGAGCTTCGCGCTCATCGCGTTCATGCAGCCGGCGTCGATCGGCGTGGGCGCGGCGGTGATGCTCGCCGCCTACGGCTGGTACCGACACTACGCGACCGACATCGAACTCGCAGGTGACTTCTGATGACCGAGACACCCACGGACGACGGCGAACGGGCAGCGAACGACGACCACGGGGCGCCCGGCGACCGACCGGATGCGGCCGCGCCGACCGACCGGCCGTCGGTGTTGGTCCCGCTGGAAGTGCTGAAGGGGGCGTCGCTCCCGAACGGCACGCCGGAACTGCTCGCCAACGCCCACGTCGTCCTGCTGGGCTACCACGTCATCCCCGAGCAGACGGCGGCCGAGCAGGCGCGCGAGCAGTTCGGCGAGACAGGGATGGCGAAGCTCGACGAGTTCGCCGACGCGTTCGCCGCGGCCGGCGCCGACGTGGAGACGCGCCTCGTGTTCACGCACGACGAGGCGACGACGATCGACCGGCTCATCTACGAACACGACTGTCTCGCGGTGTTGGTGCCGAACGGCGTCGCGCAGGTCGAGTCGGTGCTCTTCCCGCTCCGCGGGACGGTCGGCGTCGAGCGGAACAGCCGCCTCGTCGCCGGACTGTTCGCCGACACCGACGTTGACGTGACGCTGTACCACGCCCTCGGCGCGGACGAATCGCCCGAGGACGGGGCGTCGTTCGCGGCGGATGTCGCCGCGGCGCTCGCCGAGCGCGGCATCGCGGAAGACCGGATCGACACCGTCGTCGAGGACGCGACCGTTCCGGTCGACGCCATCGCCGACCGGGCCGCGTCGTACGACGTGGTCGTGATGGGCGAGACGGACCCGTCGGTCACGACGTTCGTCTTCGGGATGCCGTCGGCGCAGGTGGCGGAGCGCTTCCTCGGCCCGGTGTTGGTCGTCCAGCGCGCTCGCCCCGAGGAGTAGTCGGCCCGGCCGCGTACCCGGTTCAGGCGTCGTCAGCGGCCGCCTGCGCCTCCCGCAGCGTGAAGCGCCCCTCGTACAGCGCGGTCCCCACGACGACCGCGGCCGCGCCGGCGGCTTGTAAATCCACCACGTCGTCGACGGTCGCCACGCCGCCGGAGGCGATCACCGGGATGTCGACCGCGTCGGCGACGCTCGCGACCGCCTCGCGGTCGATGCCCGCCAACTGCCCCTCCACGTCGACGTTCGTGAAGAGGATCGCGCCCGCGCCCAGCTCCTCGTAGCGCGCGGCGGCCGCGGCCGGGTCGAGGCCGGTCCCCTCGGTCCACCCGCTGACGACGACCTCGCCGTCTTTCGCGTCGAGGCTGACGACGACGCTGCCGGGATGGGTGTCGTCGATTTCGGCGACGATCTCCGGCGTTTCGATCGCCGCAGTGCCTAAGATCACGCGATCGAGCCCCAGATCGAGCAGGTCGCGGGCGCCCTCGGCCTCCCGGATCCCGCCGCCGAGTTGGAGGCCGACCTCGTCCGGGACGTGTTCGACGACCGATCCGATCGCCTCCGCGTTGACGCGCTCGCCCTCGAACGCGCCGTCGAGGTCGACGAGGTGGAGCGTCTCGGCGCCCGCCTCGATCCAGCGGTCGGCGGCCTCGACCGGGTCGCCGTACCGCTTGCCGGTGCCGCGCTCGCCGCCGACCAACTGCACGACCTCGCCGTCCTGCACGTCGACGGCGGGGATCACTTCGAACTCGGGGAAGTCGCTCATACGCGTCGTGAGTCCCGGCCGCGGATTAAACGGGTCGATCCGCCCGGCGACGGCGCGCGCTGGCTCGTCGACAACACCGACCGCTTTTGTACCACCAAGTACAACAACTCGGTAATGACTGCTGGCGATGCGGCCGAGACCGATCGGTGTGACGCTCACGACGACGCCCGTCTCGACGAGCGACCGGGCGACGGCGCGCGGCTCGACGCCCCCGAGCGCCCCCGGTCCACTCGGCGTCGGTTCCTCGCGCTCGGCGGGGCGGCCGGCGCCGTCGCGCTCGCGGGCTGTAGCGCCGAGCCGACGGGCGAAAGCGAGAGCGACGGCTCCGGGGGCGAGGGAGACGCCTCCGACGGTGACGGCTCCGAAGCCGACGCCGAGAGCAGCGGGGACGACGCCGAGGCCCCGACGCTGACGGTCGCCACCTACACCAACTTCATCGACGCGCCCTCCGTCAGTCCGGGCGAGTGGCTCAAAGCGGAGTTCGAGTCCCGCTTCGACGCGACGCTGGAGTGGGCGACGCCGGACAACGAACTGAACTACTACATCGAGCGGGCCGCCTCGGGCGTGTCGGTCGACGCCGACCTCTACGTCGGGCTCACCACCGAGGACCTCGTTCGGGTCGACGACCGGCTCGACGACGACCTGTTCGCCGAGCGCGGCGCGGTCGACGGGTTCGACGACGTGCGCGAGGGGCTCCTCTTCGACCCGTTCGACCGCGCGGTCCCCTTCGACACCGGGTACGTGAGCCTCGTGTACGACGGCACCGCCACCGAGGCGCCGGAGACGTTCGAGGGGCTGCTCGATGACGATCACGCGGGCGCGCTCATCGCGCAGAATCCGGGCGGCTCCTCGACGGGCCGGTCGTTCCTGCTTCACACGGTCCACCGCTTCGGCGACGGGGCAGACGGGAGCGTCGCGGGCGGCGACGGCGACGCCGACTACGACTACCTCGACTACTGGGCGGATCTGCAGGCCAACGACGTGCGGGTCCTCGGCTCGTGGGACGACGCGTACACCGCGTGGAGCAGCGGCGAGGCCCCGATGGTCGTCTCGTACTCGACCGATCAGGTGTTCGCGGCCGACGCGGGCGAGGACCTCGAGGAACACCAGATCCGCTTTTTAAACGATCAGGGGTACGCGAACCCGGAGGGGATGGCCGTCTTCGCCGACGCCGAGGAGCCGGACCTCGCGCGGGAGTTCATGTCGTTCATGCTGGAACCGGACGTGCAGGGAGAGATCGCCCAGCGCAACGTCGCGTTCCCCGCCACGGACACCGCCACGCTCCCCGACGACTACGCGGACCTGGCCCAGCAGCCGGCCGAACCGGTGACGTTCACGTACGACGAGTTACAAGAGTCGGTCAGTGAGTGGGTCGAAAACTGGGAGCGGCAGTTCGCCGGGAACTGATCCCGACGTGGCCACCGACAGCCGCGCCCGGTCGCTCCGCGACGGCCTCTTGGCCCGGCTCCGTGGACGGCTCCTGACCGCGCTCGCGGCCGTCACGAGCGTCGTCCTCGTCGTCGCGTTTTATTATCCGGTCGGCACCGTCCTGATCGAGGCGGTCCTCGTCGACGGCGTCCTCACCCTCGCCGTCTTCGTCGAGGTCGTTCGCGACCCGTTCTACTTCGGCGAGCTCGCCCGGCTGTTCGCGGGCGAATCGCCGCTCGCCGTCGCGCGCGCCCTCCTCGGCCCGGACCGTCGGCTCGGGATCGTCGGGTTCACGGCGTATCAGGCCGCGCTGTCGACGATTGCGAGCGTCGCGCTCGGGCTGCCGGCCGCCTACCTCCTCGCGCGCTTCGAGTTCCCCGGTCGGCGCACCGTTCGATCGCTGACCATCGTCCCGTTCGTCCTCCCGTCGATCATGGTCGCCGTCGGCTTCGTCGCCACGTTCGGCACCAACGGGACGCTCAACGCCGTTCTCACCGGGCTCGGACTCCCGCCCGTCGACCTGCTGTTCACGCTGGAGGCGGTCGTGATCGCCCACGCCTTTTATAATGCGCCGCTGGTCGCTCGGGTGACCACCGCGGCGTGGGAGTCGGTCGACGCCCGCGCGGTCGAGACCGCCCGCAGCCTCGGCGCCGGGCCGATACGCGCGTTCTACGACGTGGTCGCGCCGCAGGTGTACCCGGCTGTACTAACCGGGGCGGCGCTCACGTTCGTCTTCACGTTCGGCACCTTCCCCATCGTCTTGGCGCTCGGCGGGTTCGAACTCGCGACCGTCGAGGTGTTCGTCTACCGGCTCGTCCGCGACCTGAACTACGCCGAGGCGGCCGCGCTGGCGATCATCGAACTCGTCATCTCGCTCGGCGTGCTGCTCGCGTACCTGCGCTACGAGGCGAAAAACGCCGTCCGGTCGCGGGGCGCCAGGCCCCTTCCGCGAAAGCCCCTTCTCCCTCAGTCGCCGTCGCTCCGCGGGCTCTTCACCCGATTCGGGCTCGCTGCCTACCTCCTCCTCGCGGGGCTCGTCTTCCTCGCGCCAATCGCCTCGATGGTCCTCGCGAGCGTGACCGGCGGGGACGGCGCGCTCACGCTCGACCACTACCGGTTCCTCCTCGACCGCCAGCGCACCGGGGCGGCGTTTCAGGTGCGACCGTGGCCCGCGATCCGCAACTCGCTCGCGTTCGCGAGCGTCGCGACCCTGATCGCCTTACCGATGGGGGTCGTCGTCGCTGTGTTGACGACCCGGCGGTATCGCGGACGGAAACTCGTCGACGCGGCCGCGATGGCGCCGCTCGCGGTCTCGGGGATCGTCGTCGGCCTCGGGCTCCTCCGGGGGCTCGTCTTCGGGGTTGAGATCGCGGGGTGGCGGTTCGCGGCGACCGGCGCCGCCGCCATCGTCGTCGCGCACGCGGTCGCCGGCTACCCGTTCGTCGTCCGGACCGTCGCGCCCGGACTGGCGGGGCTCGATCGCTCGCTGATCGAGTCGGCGCGGGCGCTCGGCGCGTCGCGGGCGCGGGTGATCCGCGACGTGGAACTTCCCTTGGTGTGGCCGGGCGTCGTCGCGGGCGCGGCGTTCGCGTTCGCCATCTCCATCGGCGAGTTCACGGCGACGGTGGTGTTGGCCACCGGCGCCGACGCGTACACGATGCCGGTCGCCATCGAACGGTTCATCGGGCGTCGGCTCGGACCGGCGACCGCAATGGGCGTCGTCCTCCTCGTCGTCACCGGGCTCAGTTTCGTCGTCATCGACCGGCTCGGAGGTGAGACCCGTGGCCTCTGAGAAGCCGAGCGCGGCCGACGCCGCCCCGACCGCCGGCGACCCCGACCGTCCCCCGGCGGTCGACCTCGACGGCGTGACGAAACGCTACGGCGACGCGACCGCCGTCGACGACGTGAGCCTCAGCGTCCGCGACGGGGAGTTCTTCACGCTCGTCGGCCCCTCCGGCTGCGGGAAGACGACGACGCTCCGGCTGATAGCCGGCTTCGAGGAGCCCACCTCGGGGACCGTCCGGTTCGCCGGCGAGTCGGTCGCGGGCGTGCCCCCGGAGGCGCGCGACGTGGGCGTCGTCTTCCAGAACTACGCGCTGTTCCCCCACATGACCGTCGGCGAGAACGTCGGCTACGGGCTCAACTTCGCCGACCCGCCGGGCGGCGTCTCTCGCGACGAGCGCGTCGCCGAACTGCTCGCGTTGGTCGACCTGCCCGACGCGGCCGACCGCGACCCGGAGCGTCTCTCGGGCGGGCAACGGCAGCGCGTCGCGATGGCTCGCGCGCTGGCGCCGGGACCGGAGATTCTGTTGCTCGACGAGCCCATGAGCGCGCTCGACGCCCAACTCCGCGAGCGGCTCCGGGTGCAGGTCCGGCAGATCCAGTCGAAACTCGGCATAACGACCGTCTACGTCACCCACGACCAGGAGGAGGCGCTGGCCATCTCAGACCGCGTCGCGGTGATGCGCGACGGGACCCCGGAGCAGGTCGCCCCCCCGCGAACGGTGTACCGGGAGCCGTCGAGCCGGTTCGTCGCCGAGTTCGTCGGCGACAACAACGTGTTCGCGGGCCGGGTGACCGCGGTGGACGCGCCCGCGAGCGACGAGTCCGACGACGGGGCCGCCCGAACCGCCGCCATCGACGTCGGCGGAGAGACGTTACGGGTGGCGCTCGGCGGGGACGGCGTCGCGACCGAGGGGGGCGACGCGGTCGCGGTCGGCGACCGGCTCACCGCCTGCGTCCGCCCCGAGTACCTCCGGATCGGCGCGGGCGAGAGCCGCCTCACGGCGACCGTCGAGAGCGCGGAGTTCCTCGGCGAGACGACGCGCGTCACCCTCGACTGGGGCGGCCGCGACGTGGTGGTCCGGACGCGTGACCCGCTCTCCGGGGAGGTCGCCGTCGGGTTCGACCCGGCGGACGCGCACGTCATCGGCGTCGACCGGGCGTAAGCGTCGCCGGCCGGCGTTCACCCCCAGTGCCAGAAGTCGTTCCCGTCCTCCTCGACGGGATCGGTCCGAGATCTCAGGTCCGCGACGTCCTCGGCGGTCGGCTCGTGGTCGTCCGGCAGCGACTCCATACACTCGAAACAGAGGAAGAACTCCGAGCCGTCGGTGAGTTCGAGCGTCAGTCCCTGCGTCGACTCGAACGCGAAGTTCCACAGGTCGCCGATTCCGCCGGCGATCCTGACGGACCGCTCGCAGACGTCACAGGACTCCGTAGCCATACGCCGAGTTGCGGCTCCGCGCGCTAATGGGTGTCGCCCCGGACGTTCGATATCGCTGATAACTAATCGCCGACCGAATCAGCGCAGCGCCCGGCCGGGAGGCCCCGCGTTACGCCTTCGCGTCGTCGCTGTCGCCGTCGCCGTCTATCTCCGGCGTCGACGGCTCCGTCGTGACGCCGGTCTCGGCCGGCGGCTGGTCGGCGTCGACGACGTCGTTCGACCGCGCACCGCTGCCGAACAGCCGACTGAAGAGGCCGCGCTCGCTGCGCTTCTCCGCGAGCAGCACGGAGCACTCGACGTGGTTTAACACGTCCAACACGAGCGTTCCGCTGACCAGCCGCGAGAGCAGGCCCTTCTCGGTCGCGCCGACGATGAGCATCGTGGCGTCGCGCGCGGCGCGCTCGATGGACGCCTCGACGTCGCCGCTCTCGACGCGCAGGGTCGCGTCCCCGAGGTCGTGCTGTTCGGCCCACTCGCCGAGGAACGCCCGCCCCGCCGTTTCGTCGTCGGCGACGTGTAACAGCGTGACCTCGCTGCCGAACTCGGCCTGCAGCATCTTCGCGACCGCGCCCGAGAGGTCGGAGGCCGGGCCGCCGGCGGTCGGGACGAGGATGCGCGAGGCGTCGAACCCGCGGTCCCGGAACACGAGGAAGTCGCAGGGCAGCGAGTGCGCCAACTCGTCGACGGCGGACTCGGCGCGTCCCGGCGCCCCGTGCGAGTCCGCACCCCAGCCCATCACGGTCATGTCGGCGCCGTACGTGCGCGCGGCGTCGAACACTTCCTCGAAGACGCGGTGTGAGAGCACGACGTGGGTCTCCACGTCGACGCCGAACGTCTCGGCGTCGTCGCGGGCCTTTTCGACCAAGTTGTGTGCCGCCTCGTGGGCGCCGCGGTCGCGGGCCGCCTCCAGCGAGGTCTGGTCCGGCACGTTCGCGATGTTGACCGCGACGACGGTCCCGTCGCGCTGCTTGGCGATGGCGGACGCGAGCGTGATCAGGTGTTCCTCGGTCGCGGGGTTCGCGAGCGGCACCATCACGCGGTAGTCGTCGCCGCTCGGCTGGACCGACGTCGCCGCCGACACGGCGGCTTTCGGCAGCTCGTCGGAGCGGTCGAGGATCCACGCCCCCAACACGCCCCGCGACTCCACCTTGTTGCGAGCGTACAGCAGGTACCAGAGCAGCGCGAACACGACGAGCCCGGCCGAAAGCAGGATGATCGTCGGCTCGATGTAGTAGATCAGCGCGAACGACGACACCGTCCCGATGATCGGGACGATGGGGTACAGCGGGACCTCGAAGTCGGGGTCGTACCCCTCGACTTCCGACTCGCGCATCACGATGAGCGCGAGGTTGAGCAGGCCGTAGACGACGAGGTGGAGGACGGATCCCATCGTCGACAGCGACTCGACGCTGCCGGCGACGAGGAAGAAGATGATGAGCGCGCCGGTGAGCGCGATCGATTTATACGGCGTGCCGAACCGCTCGTGGATCTCGTTGAGCGACGGCGTGACGATCTTCTCGCGGCCCATCGCGAAGTTGATCCGCGACGACGAGAGGATCGACGCGTTCGCCGAGGAGGCGGTCGCGAGCAGCCCGCCGATGAGCAGCATGCCGGCGCCGACCGCGCCGAGCGAGTAGCCGAACACCTCGTAGTTGCCGAATAGGAGTCGCGCAGCGTCGACGACGGCGGTGTCGTTGTTCGCGACGAGCTCGTTCGGGACCGCCGCGAGCAACACGACGAGGAACAGCGCGTACACGAGCGTGACGATCACGACCGAGCCGAGGACCGCGAGCGGGAGGTTCCGCCCCGGATTCTTGATCTCCTCGGCGACCGAGGTGATCTGGACGAATCCGAGATAGGAGACGAAGATGATCCCCGTCACCGGGAGCACCTGGCTCGTCGTCCCCGGCGGCGCGAGCGGTCGCAGCGACTCCATGTCGGCGTTCAGCAGGCCGACGACGGTGAAGACGGCGAGGATCCCCAGAAGCGACATCACGATGACGATCTGGAGCCCGCCGGTCTCCTTCGCGCCGAAGTAGTTGACCGCGATAAAGAGGAGGGCGCCGGCGAGCCCGATCACCTGTGCCGCCTCCAGCGTCAGCGGCCCGAGGCCGATCGGGCCGAGCCCGAGGAGCGCGTTGACGTACTCCCCGAAGCCGTACATATAAAAGGCGGACGCGAACGCGAGCCCGAGCCAGTTCGCCCACCCCGCGACGGAGCCGAACATCGGCCCCAAAGCGCGGTTGACGTAGAAGTAGGCGCCGCCCGACTTCGGCATCGCGGTGCCGAGTTCGGAGGCCGACAGCGCGGTGAATAAGGCGATCACGCCGCCGAGAACGAACGTGAACGCCGCGAGCGGGCCGGCGCGGGCGACCGCGGTGCCGGGCAACACGAAGATCCCGGCGCCGATCATCGTCCCGATCCCGATCGTCAGCGCCGCGAGCGGGCCGAGGTCTTTCGCCAGTTCCTCGTCCCCGCTCACGGCGGGCCACCTCGGACGGTTGGTACTCTTCGGGCGTATCTCATACCGTTCTTCTCTCGTCCGTTCGTATAAAGCCGGCTGATCCGTGTAACGGTCCCGTCTCCGGAACTCGTCGGCCCTCCGGAACGGCGGCGCGTCGCTTCCCCCGGCGCGCGGTTTAAACCCGGTCCGGCTCGCCGGCGCGCTCGCGAATCACCGCCCCGCCGCCCGGCCCCGCGGCGACGGCGACAGACGCCGTGGCGTTCGAACATATCACAAGGACCATACCCGCTCGCGTCTCGATACGATCCAACAGGTGGATCCCGTGACGAAGAAACGCGAATACCGCGACGACTACGACGACAAGACGCTGTACATTCCCGGTCCGACCGAGGTCCGCGAGGACGTAATCGAGGCGATGACCGAGTCGACGTTCGGCCACCGGATGGACCGGATGACCGACCTGTACACGACCATCGTCGAGGACACGAAGACGTTCCTCGGCACCGACAACGACGTGATCATCCTCACCGCCTCCGGCACGGAGTTCTGGGAGGCGTCGACGCTGAACCTCGTCGACGAACGCGTCTTAGTGCCGACCTGCGGCAGCTTCAGCGAGCGCTTCGCCAACGTCGCCGAGCGCCTCGGCAAGGACGTCACTCGCCTGGAGTACGAGTGGGGCGAGGCCGTCAAGCCCGAGGATATCCGCGAGGCCCTCGAAACCAGCGACGAGGGGTACGACATGGTCGCGGGCGTCATGAACGAGAGTTCGACCGGCGTCCGCAACCCCATCGAGGAGATGGGCGACGTCATCGCGGAGTACCCGGACACCTACTTCGCCGTCGACGCCGTCTCGTCGCTCGGCGGCGACTACGTCGACATCGACGAACACGACATCGACGTCATCTTCGCGTCCACCCAGAAGGCGTTCGCGATGCCGCCGGGGCTCGCGGTCTGTGTCGTCAGCGACGACGCCTACGACCGCGAGGTCGAGAAGGGCGACTCCTCGTGGTACGGCGGCTTCCGCCGGGCCATCGACTACTACGACCGCAAGGGGCAGACGCACTCGACGCCCGCCATCCCGATCATGTTAGCGTACCGCCAGCAGATGAAACACATGCTCGACGAGGGCCACCGCGCCCGCGACGAGCGTCACCGCGAGATGATGGAGTACGTCCACGACTGGGCCGACGAGCACTTCGCGATGTTCCCCGAGGAGGGGTACGAGTCGCAGACCGTCGCCTGCATCGAGAACACGCAGGGTATCGACGTCGCCGCGACCATCGAAGAAGTCAGCGAGGAGTACGACATGGCCTTCTCGAACGGCTACGGCGACATCGCCGAGGAGACGTTCCGCATCGGTCACATGGGCGAACACACCGTCGAGAGCGTGAAGGAACTCACCGACGCCATCGAGGACGTCGCCGGGCTGTAACGCGGCCGACTCCCCGACGCGCTCAGGTCCGTCGCGGCTCGACTAACTCGATCTGATACCGCCGGCCGCCCGGCTTCGTCTCTTCGACCCCGACGACGACGAACGACTCCTCGCCCACGTCGATCATGTCGCCGGGCGAGAGCGGCCCGTCGTCGCCGGACTCGCCGCGCCGTCGCCGGTTCTCCCTGGCCCGACGATCCGTGTCGCCGGTGACCGCCGGGCCGACGCTAATCGTCCCGCGTTCGGCCGCGATAACTCGGCTCCAGAACGCGTCCGAGGGCGGCCGCGGTCCCACGCGCTCTGCCAACTCGGCTCTCGTGAGTCGCTTCATCGTCTCATCACCGACCCCTCACAGCCAGAGCAGTTGTGCGTGTCGGGTCTCGTCGAACTCCAAGACGGCCTCCTCGTCGACGAGGCCGGCCTCGACGGCGACGCCGACGGCCTCCGTGCCGACGATGTTCGCGACCTGCGCGCGGCCGAGCCCCGCGACGACCTCCTCGGCGGTCGCCTCCACTGCCTCCTCGCCCCCGTAGAACTCCTCGCTCACCGTGATCGTCGCTCGGCCGTTGTCGTAGGTCTCCCCGAGACAGTCGGCGTCGCAGACGGAGACGAGCCGCCCCTCGGCGGTGTCGCGCTCGCGGAGGAGCATTTAAAAGCCCTCTGGCCCCTCGCCCTGGAGCTCTCGCTCCGGCTCCTCGCGCGTGCCGCCCTGCCCGCCGCGACCGCCGCGACCGCCGGCACCGGGCTGTCCGCCGGCGCCGGGTCGACCGCCCGGTCCGGGCGCCTGGCCGGTCTGTTCTTCGACCATCTGCTCTTCGGCCTCGCGGCGCATCTCGTCGGCGCGGTCGGCGACCTCCTCGGCCTGCTCGTGTTCGCCCGCCTCCTCCAGCGCGCGCGCCTTCTCCTCTAACACGTCCGCGCTCCGGTAGCCGAGTCGGATCGCGTTGTCGAAACAGCTCACGGCGTCCTCGGCGAGGCCGCGCTCGACCAGCAGGAACCCGCGGTTGTACCACGCTTCCGCGAAGCGCGGGTCGGCCTCGACGGCGCGTTCGGCGTGTTCGAGCGCCTGCTCGCTGCGCCCCGACTCCCAGAGCGCGTACGCGAGGTTGGTCTCGGCGGTCGCCGCGTGCTCGGAGTCCTCGTCGATGCGCAGCGCCTCCTGGTAGGCGCCGATGGCCTGATCGAACTCCTCCAGCTGTGCGTGTGCAGCGCCCTTGTTCACCCACGCCTCCTGGGCCTCCAGCGAGTCCTCGTCGGCGAAACTCGCGGCGCGCTCGAACGTCTCCGTCGCCTCCTCGAAGCGGTTGATGCCCATGTACGACAGCCCCACGTCGACCAGTCGCTCGACGTCGACCGCGTCGCTCTCGACGTTTCGCTTGTCCATGATGTCGGTGAGGACGCGGGAGTCGACGGGGTCGACCGTGTTGGGGTCGGCGTCGATCTCCTCGGGGTCGAGGGTGAACTCCTCGTAGTCGGCGTCGACGCCCTGCCCGGCGGAGAACTCGTGGCGGTCGCCGTCGCGTTCGTCGGTCATATACCCGGTTTTGACGGTCACGAGGCGTAAGGGTTGCGTCGGCGGGTCGTCGCATCGCGCGGCTCACGGGCCGAGCGCGGCGACGCCGCTCGGCGCATCGGGGCCGCGTCCGGATCGCTACCTATCATACAACTGTTGTATGTCGGCGTATCTGAAAAATACGGCCCGTATATTACTGATTACGAAGACCTAACTGTATTCGTCACAATATTCGCACAATGGCAGACGGAGACCTCAACCGAGATCTGGGGCTCTACTCGGCGGTGACGCTGAGCATGGGTGCGATGATCGGCGGCGGCATCTTCGTTCTCCCCGCCGTCGGCTACGAGAAGGCCGGGCCGGCGATCATCCTCGCGTACCTGCTGGCCGGGGTCGTCGTCCTCCCGAACGCGCTCTCGAAGGCCGAGATGGCGACGGCGATGCCCGAAGACGGCGGCACGTACATTTATATCGATCGTGCGATGGGCCCGCTCTTCGGCACCATCGCCGGAATGGGCGTCTGGTTCTCGCTCGTGTTTAAAAGTGCATTCGCGCTCGTCGGCCTCGGCGCGTACCTGCTCCTCCTCGTGAGCATTCCGTCGGGCCTCGTCAAGGTCGTCGCGCTCGCGCTCGGGGCCGTCGTCATCCTGCTCAACATCGTCGGCACCGAAAAGAGCGGCCAGGTGCAGGGGATCTTGGTCACGTTCGTCGTCCTCGTCCTCGGCGCCTACGTCGTCGGCGGGGTCGGCCCGTCGGCCGCGACCCAGTACGCGCCGTTTACCACCCACGGGCTCGGCGGCATCGCCACCGCGACCGCGTTCGTCTTCGTCTCGTACGCCGGGATCGGGGAGGTCGCCTCCGTCGCCGAGGAGATCACCGACCCCGGCCGGAACATCCCCCGCGCGATGCTCATCTCCATCGGCGTGATGATGGTCATCTACACCGCGGTCGTGGGCGTCGTCGTCGGTATCGTCCCGGCGGACACCCTCGTCAGCAGCGGGCCGGACGGCGGCACGTCGCTCACGCCGATGGCGGACGGCGCCGGACAGGTGTTCGGCGGGGTCGGCGTCACGCTCGTCGCGATCACGGCCGTCCTCGCGCTCACCAGCATGGCGAACGCCGGCGTGTTGGGCACGTCTCGGTTCCTGCTCGCGATGAGCCGCGACTCGCTCCTCCCCGACCGGATCGGGCGGATCAACCCCCGGTTCCTCACGCCGGCGAACGCCGTCCTCGCGACCGGCGCGGTGTTGCTCGCGCTCATCGCGTTCGTGCCGGTGGTCAACCTCGCGAAACTGGCCAGCGCCTTCCTCATCCTCGTGTTCTCCTTAGAGAACGTCTCCGTGATCGTCTTCCGGGAGACCGGCTTCGACTTTTACGACCCAGAGTTCGTCGCTCCCGGCTACCCGTTCGTGCAGATCCTCGGCGTGGTCGGCGGCGGGGTTCTGATCGTCCAGATGGGGTGGCTCTCGATCGTCGGCGCCGTCGGCATCAGCGTCGGCAGCGCCCTCTGGTACCTCGCGTACGCCCGCTCGCGCACCGACCGCACCGGCGCCCTCGCGAGGCACTTTAACGGCGACGGGGAGGGGACAGTCCGATCGGAGCGGGTCGCGCCGGCACACGAAGAACCCGAGGAGTGACCGGCCGCACGCGACCGTGACGCGGCTACGCCAGATCGAGCAGCGACGCGATCTCGCCGAGGTAGTCGTCGTAGATCCCGACCGCCGACTCGATCGGCTCGGGCGAGGCCATGTCGATCCCGGCCAGTTCCACCACGTCGAGGGGGTAGTCGGAGCCGCCCGCGGCCAGCATCTCGCGGTAGTCGGCGGCCGCGGGTTCGCCCTCGTCTAAGACGCGCTCGACGATGGCGGCGGCCGCGGAGATGCCGGTCGCGTACTGGTAGACGTAGAAGTTGTAGTAGAAGTGCGGAATCCGCTGCCACTCGCGCTCGACGCCGCCCGTCAGGTCGGCGGGCGCGTAGTAGTCGCCTTTCAGGTCGGCGTATATCTCGTCGAAGGCGTCGGGGGTGAGCGCGTCGCCGGCCTCCACGCGCTCGTGAATCTGCTGTTCGAACGTCGCGAACATCGTCTGCCGGAAGAGCGTCGACCGGAAGCGTTCGAGGTACTCGTCGAGGATGTGGGTGCGCAACTCGTCGTCTTCCACCGTGTCGAGCAGGTGGTGGGTGAGGAGCGTCTCGTTGACCGTGGAGGCGATCTCCGCGACGAAGATATCGTAGCTCGCGTCGTGCCACGGCTGGGCGTCGCCGGCCAGCTCCGAGTGCATCGAGTGGCCGAGCTCGTGGGCCAGCGTGTACATCGAGGCGATGTCGTCCTGGTAGTTCATCATGATGAACGGCTGGGTGTCGTACGTGCCCGACGAGAACGCCCCGGAGCGTTTCCCCCGGTTCTCGTAGACGTCCACCCACCGCGAGTCGAGCCCCTCGGCCATCCGCTCTTGGTACGCCTCGCCGAGCGGCGCGACCGCCTCGATCACCCACTCGCGGGCCTGCTCGTACTCGACGTCCGGCCCCTGATCGCCTGTCAGCGACATGTACAAGTCGTGGCTCTCCAACTGGTCGACGCCGAGCGCCCGCGCCTTCAGGTCGGCGTGGCGGTGGAGCACGCCGAGGTTCTCGTCGACGGTCTCGACGAGCGTGTCGTACACCTCCACCGGAACGTTCGACCCGTCGAGCGCGGCCGCGCGGGCGGAGTCGTAGCCGCGGATCTCGGCGTCAGTCGCGTGCTTCCGGACCGCCTTTTTAAGCGACGTACCGACCGTGTTGCGAACCCCCTCCCACTCGTCGTAAAACGTCTCGTGAACCCGGCGGCGGAACTCCCGGTCCGGGTTCGTCTGGAGCTTCGTGAAGTTCGACTGCGTGATCTCTACTTCGTCGCCGTCGGGGTCCTCGACGACGCCGTAGGTCATGTCGGCGTTCGTCAGCATCGAGTAGATCTCGCTCGGCGCGTCGGTGACCTCCGAGAGATCCGCGAGGACCGCCTCCACTTCGGCCGAGCGCGTGTGGTCTTTCATCCGCAACACGTCGTCGAGGTAGTGGTCGTACGCGGCGAGTTCCGGCTCGTCGTCGATAAATGAGGCAACGTCGGCCTCGGTGAGCGACTGCAGCTCCGGTTCGAGATAGGAGATCGCACTCGATGCCTCGGAGCCGAGCGCGGAGGCTCGCGCCGACATCGCCTGATACTCCTGGTTTCGAGTGTCCTCGGCGCTCCGGAGTTGGGCGTACGTCATCACCTGCTGGAGGTCACGGAAGATGTCCTCGCGCAGTTCCAGCAGTTCGAGGAGGGTGGCGGCGTCGTCGGTGACGCGGCCCTCGTAGTCGGCCACCTCTTCGACGCGCTCCGAGACGGCTTCGAACGCGGTCTCCCACGCCTCGTCGCTCGCGTAGATGTCCTGGAGATCCCATTTATACGCCGCGTCGATGTCGGACCGCTCGGGAACCGAACTCATACCACGAGGTTGGCGTCCGGGAAACTAAGTCTTGGTATAAACGAGGCGCTGCGTGCGGGGACTCTCGCGCTACCCGTCCTGCGCTACCCGCTGTTCCCGCGCTGCTCGTCGCCCCACTCCGCGAGGTCGACCACCAACACCAGCGCGTCCTCGCCGTCCCGGTAGTAGTTGGAGATGCGGCGGATCGGCTCGAACCCCTCGTCCGCGTACAGCGAGCGCGCGACGCCGTTGCTCTCGCGAACCTCTAAGCGCACGACGGCGACGCCGACGGTGCGGAGTCGGACGAGCGCCGACCGGAGCAGGGTCCGCCCGATTCCGCGCTCGCGCGCCTCGGGGTGAACCGCGAGGTCTTTTATATGGCCGATGTCGCGCCCGTGGTTCGGCGTCGCATCGGCGACGACGTAGCCGACGACGGCGCCCTCACGCTCCGCGACGAGGAACGCGGGCTCTTCGAGCAGGCGCTCGAAGGCGTCGTACGGCCACGGGTCGCCGAAGCACGCCCGCTCTATCCGCACCACCGCGAGCAGGTCGGCGCGCTCGACCGGCCGGAGGGTCGCGTCGACGGGTGTCACGAGTGGGGTTGGCACGGGGAAGGAATAAACGCGACGGGACGGTGCGTCCGCGACGGCCGCGGGCACGATGCGCCGTCAGATCGCGACCGTCGAGGTCGCTATCGGCCGTCTATCCACAGCGGCCGCTCCGAGTCCGCGTCCGGGCCGGGGCCGGAGAAGACGAAACACGCCCCGTCGGGCACGGTCACGCCTTCGGAGCTCGCGGGCGCGGCGTCGCCGTCGCAGAGGTCGACCGTCCACCCGTGGGACTCGACGACCTCCCGAACGATGTCGAGCCCGTACCCCGTGCCGTCCTCGCAGGTGGTAAAGCCCGGTTCGAACACCGACTCGCGGTGGTCCGCGTCGACGCCCGGCCCGTCGTCGGCGACGAGGAACCCCCCGTCGGTCGCGGTCACCACGACGGTGAGCGAGTCGGCGCCGTTCTCGTCGCCTCGGCCGCCCTCCGTCTCACCGACCGCCTCGGGCGCGGCGTGTTCCACCGCGTTCCGGAACAGGTTCTCGAACGCCTGTCGCAGGCGGCCGCGGTCGCCGCGGATCGTCGCGTCCGCGCCGACGACGAGGTCCGCGTCGTCGCCCCCGGCGGTGTCCCACGCGTCGCGGGCGACGGCGCCGAGCGCGAACTCGGTCGGGTCGTCGATCCCGGAGCCCTGTCGCGCGAGCGTCAGCAGCTCCGAGACCAGCTGGTCGATCCGGTCGACCGCCCGCTCGCCGCGCTCTAAGGGCTCGGTATCGTCTTTCAGCTGTGCCATCTCCATCGACCCGCGGATCACGGCCAGCGGGTTCCGGAGGTCGTGTGAGACGATGCTCGCGAAGCGGTCGAGCTGTTCGTTGCGGTCGGTGAGCCGGCGTTCGCGCTCCTTTCGCTCGCTCACGTCTCGCGAGTTGATGAGCAGGCGACCTACCTCGGCGTCGGCCGGCAGGGACCGGGTCCGGGACTCCAGCCAGACCCAGTCGCCGTCGGCGGTGCGGTAGCGGTACTCCAGGGTCGGGCTCTCGTCGGGGTCGCTCAACGCGCGGTAAAACTGCTCCGTCACGCGTTCGCGGTCGTCGGGGTGGACGTACCCCAGCGGCGACCGGCCGACGGTCGACCCCTGCTCGTAGCCGAGCACCTCCTCGACGGACGGGCTCTCGTACCGGACCCGGCCGTCCGCGTCGACGACGGTGACGAGGTCCGACCCGTACTCCAAGAACTTCTGAAACCGCTCCGGGAAGGCCGCGTCGCGGTCGACGCGCCGCGCCGTGACGACGCGCCCGCCGAACTCGGGGGCCAACTCCTCGTCGACGACCGATTCGACCCAGACGAATCCCCCGTTCGCGTGTCGCAGTCGATGGGTGACGACGCGCTCCGTGGCGACCGCCGAGATGGCGTCGGCGACCGGGCCGCGGTCGTTCGGGTGGACGCGCGCCAACAGGTCCTCGCCGACGAGCGCTCCCCGGTCGACGCCGAGGACCGCGGGCACGGCGGGTCCGGCGAACAGCACCTCGCCGTCGACTGCGACGGCCGCGACGAACCGATCGGCGCCCGGCGACGCCGACTGCCCGCGTCGCCTCGTCTCGTTCGTGTCACTTGACTCCCCTGCCCTCGCTGGATCGGCGGCGGAACCGGCCTCACTCGCCCCTCTTGTCGCTCCGTACTCGTCGTCTTCGGAGACGTCGCGGAGCGTATCTGTCGAGCAGTCTGTCGGGCGAAGAGTCACGCTAATTCGCTTGACCGTTCGGGCCTGATCATATAAAGGTGCTCGCTAGAAATATTAAACCAGATAATTAGGGTGGGTTTCCGGCGACGGCAGGCGATCGCTTCGCCTCGATTCGGCCATCTTTCGGTGGCGTTCGCTCGCTGTCACCCGTCTCGGACGCTCGCAGTCAGAAGCGTTAAACGCTCGCCGCGGGTAGCCGTTTCCGAGGGCGCGTAGCTCAGCGGACAGAGCACTTGGTTCCGGACCAAGATGCCGCGGGTTCAAATCCCGTCGCGCCCGTTCCTTCGCTTCGCTCAATCACGGGCGCGACTGACCCTCGCTCGTTCGCTCCGCTCACTCGCGAGGATCCCGTCGCGCCCGTTCCTTCGCTTCGCTCAATCACGGGCGCGACTGACCCTCGCTCGTTCGCTCCGCTCACTCGCGAGGATCCCGTCGCGCCGGTATCGCTCTGATCGACAGAGTACAACCGGGTAGATAGGATAAAAACGTGGCAGCGCCGGCTACTCGTCTTCGAGGGCGTCGTAGACGTCCCGATTCGAATCTCGGTCGTCCGCGGCGACCCGCCGAACCAACTCTCGCCGGATGTCCTCCATCACGTCGTCGAGCGGTGATGTCGTTTCCGCTCCCTCTTCGGTGGCCATGCCTGTACGAACGCGTCGAATGCCGTTAATCGTTCGGGTCCGAGGAATCGCCTGTTAACTCCGCTAAGCCGTACTGGACGAGTTCGTCTCGCCATTCGTCGATCTCACCGGCCAGATCCAACTCTTCGGTGTGGAATCGCAGATACTCGGTGGTGTCCTCCTCATCCACCGCCGCTTCGTCGGTGCCGAACGCTTTCAGAATCGTCCTCACTTCGCTGTCGTACTCGAACCGATACCCGTTGAGGAAGTAGAAGACGGCGGTCACGTTGAGCGCGGTGCGCTTGTTCGCATCGACGAAGGGGTGATTGGCGACGAGGAGCCGCAGAAGATTGTACGCCTTCTCGTGGACGGTTTCCGGCGCTGAGCCGAAGCTGCCCTTTTCGATGTAGTTCAGCGCGAACTCGATGTCGCCGTGGTTCCGAACACCGGCGGGAGTATCGGGGTACTCCGCGACGATGTCGTCGTGGATGGCGACGACGTCGTCGACGGACGGGTACCACAACGAGTCGGCCATTCACTCTGGTGTCGGTGCTGCATCCGTGTAGATTTTGTTATAGTCGGCTGAACGATGTCGGATACCACCGTTTCAATGACATCGAATTCGGTCGCCTCACGCCTGAAAGGTTGAGTCGTTCGACAGTCAAAGTAGCGCCCGTTGCGCTCGTACCGTTCTAATCGCATGACTGCGTCGGGATAGACGCCGTAATAGTGCGAGACGCATGCTTTCGTTCTTCCGTGAGTTCCGAGAAATCGCGCTGATGTGTGTCGTCTATAGCATCAAACGCTTCGTCACACAGTGAATCTCTCCGCCCTACAGCGATCCAACACAGCCGTTGAAACCTTCCACGCAGCGGGTGATTGAGTGAGGCCGTCGAAGACAGGCCGAACACACCCACCCGTTCCAGTTATCACACCAAGCGGAAGCAGACGGAGGAACTCTCGGCGTGTGGGGGGCCATCGACTCCAATGACATCATTCTGCTGGAATAAAGGTGACTATATTCTGAAGCGACCACTCAGAGTGCCCTGACAGAGACTCGCAGAATGTCGACTGACAGGGTGAACCCACCCATCCTCGTGTTCGCCGTGCCAGCCGACGTGGTCGTGCCCCTCGGCGACATCCTCGGCGTCCCCGAGAGTCGGTATCTGATCGCGGTCAGCCATAACATCTCTGCGGTCGGTGTCCGGTGTCTCAGCGGTAGCGTTCAGATAAGCTGATTCCATGCGAAGGCAAACGATCTCAGCCACTCGTCAGCAGTTTCTGCGTCGGCGTTGCTGAAACAGTTTAAGAAACAGTAGTTCGGCGTTTTATCCCACGAAAGACACGTTCGACGCTGTTCCGATTTCCATGCCGTTCGTATCTAAAATTGAGGTCGTGTTTGCGACAGGCTCGCTGAACTGAGGCTGATCCATTGACGAGAACAGTTACGTCATCAATATCGTGTTTGTCACGGAGATCAGCGAAAAACTGATCTGTGAGAACTTTTTTGTCCTTGGTTTAAGCTGTGTGTGGAGCAGATCGTTCGTTTCTGGATCGACCGCAGCGTACAGCCAATACTGTTTATGGTCAAGTCGAATCACAGTTTCATCGACCGCAACGTGATTCGGGCTCCGCCCAGACTCTGGCTGTAGATCGGCCTCGTGAACCCAGTTATGAACAGTAGATCGAACTCTTTCAACACCGAATATCTCAAGAAAAGAAACAGCATTCGAAAGCGATGATCCAGCAAGGTGGAGCTGAATACTGAGATTCATCAACAACTTCGGTGTTGCTTCTCGCACCACAAACTCTAAGTTAATATCGTCTAAACAGCCGCTAAGGCGGTCGTTTTCGGGCATAGAACACTTTGAAACGCACCGCTTCACCTTTCAAACCTTATCTGAACACCGCTCTTAAAATGTCCGAAAATATTTCAAGTGGCGGTGCCATCACTGAAGAATTGGGTAACTAATTAGAGCTAGTTCCCAAGGTCCGTTCTAATAACGGTTGCCTCACCACCAGGAGTTACAGCAACGACATTGGAGCCTTGGGCACAAGAGAACTCTCCTCCAACAGCACTACTGTTATTAACACTATCGGCAGACCCACATGCGACTGTTTCTGTGTTTGGGCCTAGTGAAATAACAGTCACATTACTACTGTTGGCGTCGTAGCTGATACCTGCAGTTGCACCCTGGTCAACACTTTCACCGAGGCCGAGGACGAACGTACCGATGACGGCGGCCAGAATCACGGTAATTGCGACCATCAGGATAACGCCGATGACGGGACTCACTGCCCTGTCTTCCGCGTTGGATTGGCTTTGTAATTTCATGTTTGAACCCAGCGGTCCACCGACGAATGGGCGACCCATTCCGATCGGTTGCTGGTTACCTACTGGTATGTCGGGGGTGCTTATGTAGTTAATGGCAGGAATCTCAAGTGTGAAATCTGTGGGAACGGCGCTGGAAGGCGGCGTTGATGCGTGTTGAGCGGTTTTGTGCCTGACGCCGCCAAAAAAGTTCTACTAATGACACGTCTGGCGCGTTGTCGGGAGTCATATCGGAGTCTCGTGGGTATCCTCAGGGAAGCGTCACCACGACGACCACTGCAGTGATTGTGAACACGACGCAACATGCGCCCGAACGAACGCGACCGCACTCTTGCTCCACCCCCCACGTCCTTCACGGCTCGCTCCGATTTGAGATCCCTCGGCGCCCAGCCGTTTTTCTGCGATGGCGCGGCAGCCGCTCGTATGGAACTCTCGTGGGACGTCGACCGAGCGGGAGACGTGTCGCTGGTCCGTGGCCGCGTGTGCAACGAGGACGACGTTCCCCGTCGCGTCAGGGTCGAGAGCCGGTTCGACGCACCCGTGCTCCCGCCTCGGCGGGGCGGCGTGCCGGCGTCCGGCTGGGACGACTCGGGGGCGACGCTTCGGCTCGACTCGGGAGCGCACCGCCCGTTCGGCTTCGCGGTCCGGGCGCCGCCCGTCGACCCGCCTGTCGAGGTCGCCGAGGCGGTCCCGCTCGATCCGGCGGCCGACACGGAGCCGTCCGCCGTGCCGACGACCGCCGCCCTGCGACAGCTCGGGGAGCATCGCCCGCCGAGAGCCGCGGTCATCGGCGAGACCGACGAGCCGGACCGCGTCACCGACTCGGACGCTGGCGACACCGCGAACGCTGGCGACATCGCCGACGACGCTCTCGATTCGAGCGGACGGGACGAATCGAAGCGCGAACGAGGCGATCGGCCTCGGTCGCCGACCGAATCCGGCGGGTGGGCGGCCGCGGTCGACTCGCGGTTGGACGCGATCGAAGCGCGCATCGATCGGGCGGAGCGACTGACCGACGCCGACGTGGCGACCGCGACCGATGTCGTCGCCGACGCCGACGGGATCGCGGCGCTTTCGGGGCTCGACGACCGCGTCGCCGCCGACGCCGAGCGGCTCCGCGAGGTGAGCGAGCGCGCCGCGGAGCTCGCGGCGCGGGCCGAGGCGACCGACGCGCCGATCGCGGCGCTGGAGCGACTGGCGTGATCCTCGCGGTCGCCGGCGGGAAGGGCGGCGTCGGCAAGACGACGCTGGCGTACAACGTCGCCGCCGCGTGCGACGCGGTCGTCGTCGACGCCGACCTCGGCATGGCGGACCTCCCGGCGGGTCGCGGGCCCGACCTCCACGACGTGCTCGCCGGCGCGGCCGCACCCATCGAGACGCTCCGCCCCGGCCCAGTCGACATCGTGCCCTGCGGCCGAACGCTCGCCGGCGCGCGGGCGGCGGACCTCAGGCGACTCGAATCGGCCGTGACGGCGATCGAGCGCGCACGCGGGACCGTCGTCGTCGACTGCCCGGCCGGGCGACGCTCGGACGCCGGGGTCCCGCTCGCGGTCGCGGACGCGTGTCTCCTCGTCGTGTCGCCGCGGGCGTTCGCGCTCGCCGACGCGATCCGCACCCGCGAACTCGCCCGCGAACTCGACGCTGGCCTCGTCGGCTGCGCGGTCAACCGCGTCACTGCGTCGCCGCCGACCGAGGCGATCGCCGACGCCCTCGGCGCGCCGGCGTCCGTCGTCCCCGCCGATCCGCGCGTCGGGCGGTCGGTCACCGAGGAGCGACCCGTCGTGGACGCGGCGCCGGACAGCGCCGCAGCGGACGCCGTTCGGGACCTCGCGCGTCGGGTTCCCGCCGAGTGAGGGGGGCCGACCGCCTCTGTTGCCGCCCTTGCCTTCGGTCACCGGACCGCGAACTCGCGCCTTTTTACCGCTTCGTGTCCGACTCTCGGGCGATGCTTACGGCCGCTCTGCTCGTCGGCGTCGCCGTGTTGACGTTCCTGACCGTCGAGATCGGGCCGCTGTACGCGGCCGACCGGTCTCGCGAGCGTCGCGACCCGAGCGACGCCGAACGGCGTCGGCTCGACGCCCTCCGCGAGCGGGCCGGTCTCGACGTTGACCGGGTCGCGATCGCGCGCCGCGACGACGCGGACCGCGAGCGAGAGGACACTTCTGTCGAGGATGTCGGTCGCATCGAGGTGGCGGTTCGCGGCCCGCCTCGAAGGCGGGTGTTGTTCCTCTCGCCGGCCGTCCTCGACGACCTCGACGAGGAGACCGCGCTCGGGCTGCTCGCGGCCGAGGCCGGTCGCGTCGAGACGTACTACGGCGAGTTCCGTGCGCTCGCGGTCGCGGCCGTCGTCGGCGTGCTGGCGGCGATCGTCACGGCGACCGTCCCGTTCGACGCCGGATTCGCGTCGCTCGTCGCGGTCGGGCTCGCGGCCTTTTGGGCGGGGCGGCGGGTACAGTACGCGGCCGACGCTCGCGCCGGGGACGCCGTCGGCGCGGATCTGGTCGCCGACGCCTTCGAGCGCGCGGCGGCGGCTCGCGGCGTCGAGCCCGCCACCGGCGACTGGTCGACGTGGTTCGAGGTTCAGCCGCCGCTCGGCGATCGGATCGCGGCGCTGCGGGCTCGAAGCGAGTCCGCGGGAGAATAGGGGTGTGGGGTCGACGTTACTCGGGCCGAGCGACGGCGGCCATCTCGTCGACGGAGACCGCGTAGTCGCCGACCGTCAGCGAGATGTCGACGCCGGAGTCGGGGCGCGTCCCGACCATCGCGTTCAGCGCGTCCGGATCGACGTAGTCGTAGAGGACGATCCCGGTCTCGTCGGCGAGTTCGTCGGGGTCGACCCCGGCGAGTTCGGCGATCGCCTCGACGACGGCGCGGCTCGGTAATCGCTCGTCTCCACCGTGCGTGACGCGAACTGCTCTCGCACCCGGCATTTCCTCGTTCGGCCCGAACGTCGCGCTGCTCATACTAGTCTTGGGGCAATCTGTGTATATAAAGTTGTATTTTAAATTACCATTTTTGATATTTATAAGGCGCGGTACACGTCTGGCCGTTCTGCGTCGCGGGCGGCGACCGATCGGGCGCGGCTGAGGGGACGAGCGCCGCGGCCCGAGCGGTCGGGCGCGACGACACGCCCCTCGCGACGACAGCGTGCCGGAACCGTTACCAACCAGCCACACACCTATACACACAACTCGAATGCGACTCCCGGAACGACAGCTCGCGGTCCTCGAAGCCGCGAGCGCGACGGACGAACGGACGATAGACGAGATCGCGGCGGAGACGGGGCTGAAGCCGGAGACGGTCACCGGCGCCGCCTTCGACCTCCGCGACGAGGGGCTGCTCTCCGTCGACGAACGGGCCGCCGAGACCCTCGCTCTCACCGACGAGGGGCGGGGCTACGTCGACGACGACCTCCCCGAGACGCGGCTCTACCGCGCGGGCGTCGGGCTCGACGCCGACGACGCTCCCGTCTCGATGGGCCGAGTCATCGGCGAGGCCGCCCTCGACGGCCCCGAGGTCGACATCGCGCTCTCGAACTTCGCCCGGAAGGGCTTCGGCTCGATCGACTCGGGCGAACTGGCGGTCGCGTCCGACGCGGATCCAGACAGCGACCCCGAGGCGGCCGCGCTCGCGGCGCTCGCCGCCGGCGACGACCCGGCGGCCGACGACGCCACGCTCGATCAGCTCGCCTCCCGCGGGCTCGTCGACCGCGGCGAGTCGCTCACCCGGTCGGTGACGCTCACCGACGACGGCGTCGACGCGCTGATGCTCGGCGTCGAGGCGACGGAGACGGTCTCGGAGCTCACGCCGGAACTGCTCGCCAGCGGCGAGTGGCGCGACGTGGAGTTCTCCGAGTACAACGTCGAGGCCGACGCGCCCACGACACAGGGCGGCCGGAAACACGTCCTCCGCCGGACGGCCGACCGCGTGAAGGACGTGCTCGTCGGGATGGGCTTTCAGGAGATGGAGGGCCCGCACGCCGACAGCGACTTCTGGATCAACGACTGTCTGTTCATGCCGCAGGACCACCCGGCACGGACCCACTGGGACCGGTTCGCGCTGGATGTCGACCCGATGGAGGACATCCCGGACGAGCTGATCCGGCGGGTCGAGTCGGCGCACCGCGACGGCTGGGGCGACGACGGTGACGGCTACCACTCGCCGTGGTCCGAGGAGTTCGCCCGCGAGGTCGCCCTCCGCGGCCACACCACCTCGCTGTCGATGCGGTACCTCTCCGGTATCGCCGGCGCGGAACTCGAACCCCCGCAGCGCTACTTCTCCGTCGAGAAGGTGTATCGCAACGACACGTTGGACCCGACCCACCTCCTGGAGTTCTTCCAGATCGAGGGGTGGGTGATGGCCGAGGACCTGTCGGTACGCGACCTGATGGGCACCTTCGAGGAGTTCTACCGGCAGTTCGGCATCACGGACATTCGATTCAAACCGCACTACAACCCCTACACCGAGCCCTCCTTCGAGCTGTTCGGCGAACACCCGGAGACGGGCGAAGAGATCGAGATCGGGAACTCGGGTGTCTTCCGCGAGGAGGTCACCGGCCCGCTCGGCGTCGACTGCGACGTGATGGCGTGGGGGCTCGCCTTAGAGCGACTCGCGATGCTCACCACCGGCGCGGAGGATATCCGCGACCTCCACGGGACCTTGGCCGACATCGAGTTCCTGCGAGACGCGGAGGTGAGCTACTGATGCCCGTCGTCGACATCGACACCGACGAGCTGCGCGGACTCACCGGCCGCACGGACACGACCGACGAGGAGTTTAAAAAGGACCTGTTCGGGCTGGGCTTGGAGTTCGAAGGGGAGACCGACGACGGCCTCCTCCAGTTCGAGTTCGCGCCGGACCGGCTCGACCGGCTCTCGGTCGAGGGCGTCGCGCGCTCGCTCCGCTACCACTACGGCGACGACCGCGGCGTCTACGTCCCCGAGACGAACGACGCCGAGTGGACCATCGAGGTCGACGAGTCAGTCCCGGACGAGCGCCCCTACGTGACCGGCGCCGTGATCCGCGGCGTCGACCTCGACGAGGGCGCGCTCGACTCGCTGATCCAACTCCAAGAGAAACTGCACGCGACGATGGGTCGCGGTCGCGCGAAAGGCGCCATCGGCATCCACGACCTCGCGATGGTGAAGGGCGCGCCGCTCCAAGAGGGCGCGGAGCCGTCTATCTCCTACCGCGGCGTCGACCCCGACGGGGTCACCTTCGTCCCGCTCGACGCCAACGACGAGTTGACGCCGAACCAGGTACTCGACGACCACGCCACGGGCCAGACGTACGCCGACCTCGTCGAAGACCTCGACCGCTACCCCGCGATCTACGACGAGCTCGGGCTCTTTTCGTTCCCGCCCGTCATCAACGGTAAGCGCACCGAAGTGACGACGGGCTCTCGCGAACTGCTCGTCGAGCTCACCGGCACCGACCAGTGGACGATAGACCGGATGTGTTCGATCATCTGTTACGCCCTCTCCGCCCGCGGCGCGACCATCGAGGAGGTCGAGGTCAACTACACCGACGGCGCGACCGCGCCGAGCGAGTACGGGGCCGAACTGGTCCGCCCGAACCTCGACACCGACGAGAAGTCGGTGACACACGACCGCATCGAGACCCTGCTCGGGGTCGACTTCGAGCCCGAGGAGATCGTCGACTGCTTCGAACGCGCCGGTCTCGACGCCACCTACACGCTCGACGAGGACGTGACCTACGAGGTCGAGATTCCGCCGTACCGCGTCGACGTGCTCCACCCGCTCGATCTGGTCGACGACGTGGGGCGCGCCTACGGCTTCGACAACCTGGAGCCGCGCTACCCCGACGTGGGGACGGTCGGCGGGCGCCACGAGCGCTCGCGGCTGGAGGACGCGGTCCGGACGAGCCTCGTCGGTCTGGGCTTCGAGGACCTGCTGAACTTCCACATGACGAGCGGGAGAGAGAACTACGACCGCATGCACGTCGAACCGGGAACCGACGCCTTCGGCGGCGGCGAGCCGGTCGCGATCACGGAGCCGTACAGCGAGGAGTACACCCAACTCCGGACGTGGGCGCTCCCCTCGCTGCTCATGCTGCTCGAACGCAACACCCACAACGCGTACCCGCAGGACGTCGCCGAGGTCGGCTTCGCGGCCGAGCGCGACGACGCGGCGAACACGAACGTCGCCGAGCGCCGCCACGTCGCCGGCGCGGTCGCCCGGCGCGACGCCTCCTACGAGGCCGCGAAGGGGCGCCTGCAGTCGGTCTGTGACGACTTCGGCGCCGATCTGGAGACGCCGCGAACCGAACACCCCTCCTTCATCGAGGGCCGGACCGCCGCGGTCGTGATCGACGGCGAGACGGTCGGTGTCATCGGCGAGGTCGACCCCGCCGTCCTCGTCGAACACGACTTGGAAGTTCCCGTCGCCGCCTTCGAGTTCCACCTCGACGCGCTGCGCGCGTAACGCCGCCCGCAGGCGGAACTTCCGGATCGGACGATTTCACGCTGATTCAGGATCGAGAGATCCGGAACAGAAGATACTTATCGCAGTTCCCGATGCGTTTCGGTATGAACTGCGAGAAGTGCGGCAAAGAGCGCCGCGTTCGGTTCTGCGACGTCGACGGGTTCGCCTACTACCTCTGTGTGACGTGTGCCGACGAGTGGGACGCGGTGAGCAGCCATCCGGAGGCTGACGCGGAGACGCGCTCCGTCGTACAGTAGCGCTCCCCTTTTTCAGTCGATCTCCCGGCTTACGCCTCGAACCCCTCCTCCCACCGGAAGACGCCGTTTCGCTGGACGACTTCGCCGTCGACCTCCAGCCGCGAGTCGCGTTGCACGTCGGTTATCATGTCGACGTGGACCGCGCTGTCGTTGCCGGACTCGCCGTCCGGGAGGCAGGCGTCGTAGGCGCGCCCCACCGCGAGGTGAACCGTGTCGCCCATCTTCTCGTCGAAGAGGATCGAGTCGGTGAACCGATCGATGCCGCGGTTCATCCCGATGCCGAGTTCGCCGAGCCGTCGCGCGCCGGGGTCGGTGTCGAGGACGCTCGCGAGCGCGTCCTCGCCGGCGCCGGCGGCGAAATCGACGACCTCGCCGCCCTCGAAGACGAGGCGGACGTCTCGGACCCGAGTCGCGTCGATCGTCATCGGCACGTCGAAAAACGCCGTTCCCTCGGTGTCGTAGGGGGCGGTGAACACCTCGCCGGAGGGCAGGTTGTGCGAGTCGTACGCGACCGACGCGGCGGAGTTGACCGCGGTGCGACCCGCGATCGACATCCGAACGTCGGTGTCGGGGGCGTCGTCGCGTTCGGTGACGATCCGGACCTCGTCGCCCTCGTCGAGGACCGTCTTCATCCGCGCCATCTCGTCGGCGAGCGCCTCCCAGTCGCGGAGGACCGCGTCGTAGACGAACTCCCGGTACTCCTCGTAGGCCATCCCCGCCTGCTGGGCGAGCGAGCGCGTGGGGTGGACCGTCGACACCCAGTCGGTGTCCATCCGGGCCTCGCGGACGGGCTGTCTCGCCTTCGCGTACGCCTGCCGGGTCTCGCTCGACACGTCCGCGGTCGCGGTGGTGTTGCGCCCGCCGCCGATCCGGAGGTAGACGTCGGCGGCGTCGAAGATTGCGCGGTCGACGGCCGGGTCGTCGTCGAACTCGGGGCCGTCCTCGCCGTCCGCGGCCTCGGCGCCTTTTAAATACGCTCGCGAGAGCTCGGCCGACCCGTACAGCGGCGTCACGGTCGCGCCGCGCTCGCCGAGCGCCTCGGCGACCGCGACGCCCAGCTCGTGGGCGTCCTCGGCGACGCTTACGACGACGTCGTCTCCGGGTTCGACCCGCGCGCTCCAATCGACGAGCAGTTCGGCGTGTTCGCGTACGCGTTCGTCCATACCGGGGCGTTCGCCCGCCGAATACAAAGGCGTCTCCGTCGACTCGCCCCGCCGGGACGTCGCCCGTCGCCGTCAGCAGCGAAACCTGCCCCGGTGCCGGTCGCTTATGTGCGCGCACCCGAACAGATAGGCATGACCGAGGAGTCACCCGCGGACAGACGCTCTCCCGTCGGCGAACCGGTGGTCCGGTCCGACCCGGCGGTGACGGGCGACCGAGCCGCCGAAGCGGTCGGGTTCGACCCCGACGACCCCGACAGCGTCGCCGAGGCGGCCGAGACGGTCGCGCGCTTCGCGGCCGGCGACGTCGGCGACGACGACCACGTGTTGATGCTCCGGGGAGCCGCCGCCTGCGCCGCGCTCGTTCGCGGCGTCGGATCGTATAAATCCGCCGCCGAACGCGCCGGCGACGATGTTTCGGTGGCCTTCATCCGGAAGTGGGCGCGCGTCCACGACCTCCCGCAGGCGATCCGCCGGCAGGTCGCGAGCGGGCAGATCGCGCCCAGCACGGCGAAACACGTCGCGCGCCTCGGCGGCACCGACCGCTACCTGTTGGCGTGGGCGGCCATCGACGGCGACCTCACGGTCCGGGAGGTGCGCGCCATCGCTTCGGCGGTCAACGACGGGAGCGACGTGGCGACCGCGGTCGCCGAAGCCGGCGTCGAACTGGGCCACGTCGGCCTCACGCTCCCGCGTGACACGTACGTCGAACTCAGACGCCGCGCCTCGAACCAGACCACGGCCCCCGGCGACATCGTCGCCGACGCGCTCGCCGACTACTTCGCGTCGACGCCCGAGTGATCGGTCGCGAACGCACCGACCGTCGCCGCGAGCGCCTCTCGCCCGCGCTCGACTTCCTCCCACACGATCGTCTCGTCCGGGTAGTGCGCCTCCGTTATCGTCCCCGGTCCGAGCAGGACCGTCGGGATGCCGGCCGCGACGTAGTGCCTGGAGTCGGCCCCGTAGGTCGCTCCGGTCGGCTCCGGGTCGGGGAGCCCGACCGCGGTGAGCCCCGCCCGCGCCGCCTCGACTATCGGCTCGTCGACGGCAATCTCCGCCGGCTCGAACTGCACCGAGAAGCGCTCGAACGTCGGCGGGTGCTCGCGGAGCCACGGGTCGTCGTCGGCCACCTCGCGTAACCGCTCGCGGAACGTCGCCTCCACCTCACTCACCGTCTCGCCGGGCGCCACGCCGATCCGGAACTCGGCGGACAGCGTCGACGGGACCGTCGAGGCCCACGACCCGGCCTCGACGCGTCCGCAGACGACGGGCCACGGGACCGGGAACTCGCCGAACAGGGAGTGATCGACCGTCTCGCCGCGTTCGGTCTCCAGGTCGGCGAACGCCTCCCGGATCGCCTCGAACCGCGGGAGCACGTCCTCGCCCCGCCACCGCGTCGCTGCGTGGGCGCTCCGCCCGGTCAGCTCCAGCCGCGCCATCAGCGACCCCTCGCAGGCGACCACGGGGCGCAACTCCGTCGGCTCCGCGACGACGACGGCGTCGCGCTCGAAGGGGTAGGGGTTCGCGAGCGCCGCGGTCGCGGCGCCGTACCCGCCGTCCTCCTCGCCGGCGACGGCTTCGACGACGACCCGGAGCCCGGCCGACGGGAGGTCGAGGTCGCCCGCCGCGACCGACTCGCGCAGGTCGACGGCCGCGCCGACGCACGCCGCCACCCCCGACTTCATGTCCGCGGCGCCGCGGGCGGTGAGGGTCTCGCGGCCGTCCTCGTCGGTCCCCCACGCCGGCTCGAAGGGGTCGCTCGACCACTCGGCGGGCTCGGCCGGCACCACGTCGATGTGGCCGTTTAAAACGATGGTGGGGACGTCGTCGCTCGCGTCGTCTCCGGTCGGGCCGTCGCCGTCTGCGCCGCCCGCGTCGCCGTCGCCGCCCAGCGTGAGGACGCCGGCGACGCTCCGTCGCCCCGCGAGCGCCGCCTCGTCGAGGTCGTCCGGGAAGGAGGAGTGGTCGGCGAGCAGGTCCGGGTCGGCGTCCCACGTGTACGTCTCGAACCCCAGCGCGTCGAGTTCGCGTTCGACGAACTCGGCGACGGCGGCCTCCTCGCCGGCCGTGGAGGCGAACCGGCAGCAGTCGGCGGCGAACGCGCGCATGTCGAAGTCCATGCCCGCGCCGACGGCGGCCCCCCGGAAACCGTTTCGGATCGGGGCGACGCGCCTCCCGCGGGCGGTTTCTAAACGTTTATCCGTGGTCTGTCCCTACGACGAATCGTCTGGGCCGGTAGCTCAGTTAGGGAGAGCGTCCGGCTTTTAACCGGACGGTCGGGGGTTCGAATCCCTCCCGGCCCGCTGTACCGCCGCGAGCAATATCGCGAGCGGCGGTGCTGTGCCGAGGGAGGGTTCGAATCAGGGAACGGAGCGAAGCGAAGTGACCGTGGTTCGAATCCCTCCCGGCCCGTTTTCCTGCGACCGACGAGAGCAGTGAAAACGCTAGAGAGATTCGAAGAGGCCAGTCGCGCGCAGTGAGCGCAGCGAACGAGCACGTCTGGACGTGGTCCGAATCCCTCCCGCCCCGTACTTCTCGCCGCGAGCATCTCGCGGGCAGCGGCTCACTGTCGTCGAAACCGGGGAAAGAAAGTCGGAGGCGTCGCCGCAGCGGAACGGCTCAGTACCCGAGCTGTTCGCGCACGAGAACGACCGTCGTCCGGCCCTCCTCGGTCTCGCGCCGGTAGACGAGCTGTTTGGCGATCGCCGACTCGACGCCGTACGCCTCCTGTGCGCGCTCGTTTTCCAGCGGGTACGCGACCGACTCCAGCCGGTCGAAGGCGTCCGAGAGCGTCGGGACGATCTTGTTCGTCCCGGTGACGATCACCACGTTGCCGGCGGCGAACGGGTACGCCCCGATCCGGCTCCCGGAGAGGTCGGCGGCGACGAGTTCGCCCGTCTGTGCGACCGCGTTAATACCGCCGAGGAAGTAGTCGGCCGTCTGCGACTCCCGGCGTGCGGTCTGTCGCTCGGCGTCGTCGTCGATACTCCAGATCTGGTCGGGGAGGCTCTCCCACTCGTGGTCGCCCTCGCTCAGGAACTCGTCGAAGCCGATCTCTTCGAGCGTCGTCGAGTGCCCGTTCATCACGGAGACGCCCGCGGGGATCTGTGACCGGACCGCGTCGAGCGCCTCGTCGGCGTCGTCGACGACGACCACGTCGAAGCCGCGCTCCTCTAGGTTCGCGACGGTCTCTGCGACGGTCTCGTCGTCGGGAAGCTCGTCCAGTTCCGCGTCGATCTCGGTGTCGTCTGCGTAGTCGGCCTTCTGCTGTGGCATGGTGAACGTGAAAACCTCGTCAACAAGTAGAGGTCCGGGAGCCACTTAATCGCTCGCGGACGCCGCCGTCCGGTGGTTACGCGGGTGTTACCCGCGCGTCGCGCGAGCCGGCCGTGTGGGTTGATACCGTTGTCCGTGGCGGGGCGACGAGCGTGTCGCTCCGCGAGCGAGGCGTCGATAAAATTGTGTGTCGTCGAGGCCCGAAAGGGGCGCCCGACGGTCGGTCGGCGGGTCGGTTCAGCGAAGCGACTGCGGTTAGGGGTGGGTGTGTGTCCTATCGGACGTTCACATCGCACCGCCCATGCCGCCCATGCCGCCCATGCCGCCCATGCCGCCGGGCGCGCCGCCGGGGCCGCCCTCGTCGCCGCCGTCGTCGGAGCCGCCGCCCTTGAGGTCGCCGGCCGCGATGACGTCGTCGATGCGCAGGATCATGACGGCCGCCTCGGTGGCGGACTCGATGGCCTGGGTCTTGACGCGGAGCGGCTCCACGACGCCCTCGGCCTCCATGTCGATCACGTCGCCCGTGTAGGCGTCGAGACCGGCGCCGAACTCGCCGCCGTCGTGGCGGGAGCGGAGGTCGACGAGCGAGTCGATGGGGTCGAGCCCGGCGTTCTCGGCGAGGGTGCGCGGGACGACTTCCAGCGCGTCGGCGAACGCCTCGACTGCGAGCTGCTCGCGGCCGCCGACGGAGTCGGCGAAGTCGCGGAGTTGCAGCGCGAGCTCGGCCTCGGGAGCGCCGCCGCCGGGCAGGACCTGCCCGTCGAGCAGCGTCGTGCGGACGACGCCGAGCGAGTCCTCGATGGCGCGCTCGACTTCGTCGACGACGTGTTCGGTGCCGCCGCGGAGGATGAGGGTGACGGACTTCGCCTCTTCGACGTCCTCGACGAAGATGCGCTCGTCGCCGCCGATGTCCTTCTGGGCGACGGAGCCGGCGAAGCCGAGGTCGTCCGACTCGATGTCGTCGAGGTTGGAGACGACGCGGCCGCCCGTCGCGCGGGCGAGGCGTTTGAGGTCGCCGGACTTCGCGCGGCGGACGGCGAGGATGCCCTCCTGCGCGAGGTAGTGCTGGGCCATGTCGTCGATGCCGTCACCGACGAAGACGACGTCGGCGTCGATGTCGACGAGGTGGTCGACCATCTCGCGGAGCTGCGCTTCCTCCTGGTCGAGGAACTGCTGGAGCTGGTCGGGGTCGGTGACGTTGACCTCGGCGTCGATCTCCGTCTCCTTGACTTCGATGGCGCCGTCGAACAGGGCCACGTTCGCGTCCTCGACGGCGAAGGGCATGTTCTCGTCGACGCGCTCTTTGTCGACGATGACGCCCTCGACGAGCTCGGACTGGTCGATCGAGCTGCCGACGACCTTCTCGACGGAGACGTTCTCCGTGTCGATGCCGTCGTCGTCCTGCACCGCGATGACCGCGTCGACGACGAGCTCAGCGAGGAGGTCCTTGGAGTTCTCTGCGCCCTTGCCGGTCATCGCCGTCTCGGCGATCTCGACGAGCGTGTCGCGGTCGTCCGAGGAGACCTCGATGGCCTCCTCTTCGAGAATCTCCTTGGCCTTCTCGGCGGCCTGACGGTACCCCTGTGCGAGGGTCGTCGCGTGGATGTCCTGATCGAGCAGCTCCTCGGCCTGATCGAGCAGCTCACCGGCGACCACGACCGCGGAGGTGGTGCCGTCGCCGACTTCCTCCTCCTGCGTCTCGCTGACCTCGACGATCATGTTGGCCGCCGGGTGGTCGATGTCCATCTCCTTCAGAATCGTGACGCCGTCGTTCGTGACGACGACCGACCCGCCGGAGTCGACGAGCATCTTGTCCATCCCTTTCGGGCCGAGCGTGGTGCGGACGGACTCCGCGACCGCCTTGCCGGCCGTGATGTTCATGTTCTGAGCGTCCTTTCCGGATGTTCGCTGCGACTCCTCGGAAAGTACGATCATGGGCTGATTGCCCATCCGCTGGCGCTGTGACATTACAGCCATTGATTGTTTGTGATTCTATATAAACCCTTTGCTTACTGCGTGAGAAACCGCAACACGGTGGGTGGGAGACGGCCGGTGTGGGCCACGTTCACACGGCCATTTATATAGTACCGCAGATCGACCGCTGGGAGACGGAGTTCGGCTCGGAAAAACGGGGTACGTCGGCTCGCAGACCGGGTGAAACGGCGATACGCTCCCGTCGTCGACGTCGGCGGTCCTTACTGGGGCGCGTTGAAGCTCACGTCGTCGTCGAGCTCGTTCGACATGCGCTCTAAGTACGAGTACACCGCGCCGTGCGGGGCGCCGTCGAGCAGCATCCCGACCGCCCGGCGGACCACTTCGAGCTCTTCGGGCTGGCCGACGGCGCCGACGGTCGACCCGTAAACGACGACGTTCGCGCCCGACAGCTCTTCGAGGAGTTCGCGGGTCCGACCGTTCTCGCCGATGATCCGGCCCTTCTTGCGCTGGAGGTCGTTGTCGTTGCGAGTGTGTTCGGACAGGTCGATCAGATCGAGCGTCCGGAGGTCGTGGTCGAGGATCGACAGCGCGGTCTCCGGTTTAAATCCGCGGCCGATCGCTTTGATCACGTCCGGGGCCACCATCGCCGCTACCGGGTCGTCGCGCTCCTCGATGGCGACGCTGCCCGACTCCGAGTCGATGTCGAGCCGGACGTTCGCCCGCTCCTCTATCTCTCGCATCGTCTCACCGCCGGCGCCGATGACGACGCCGATCCGGTCCTGCGGAACCGTCACGTGTTGCATACGAACCGATACCCGGCCGAGCCTTTTAAACGTGTTCCGCTGCGGGCGGTGTGTGGCCGCGTGACGGTGTCTCCGGCCGCTTGAGGGCGTCGGGTCCGAGACCTACTCGTCGGCGTTCGCCGATTCCGACTCGCCGCCCGCGTCCGACTCGCCGCCCGCGTCCGGCTCGCCGCTCGGATCTGGCTCCGGTTCCGTCACGTACGCGCGGAGGTCGTCGGGGTCCACGTCGATCCCCTCGCGGGTGAAAAACGCCGCCACGTTCTTGCAGTCGCGCTGGAGGAACTCCCCGGCGTTCGGGTGGTGAACCGTCACGGCCTGTCCCAAGTCGATGATCACCAACTCGCCGTCGTGGATGATCATGTTGTACTCCGATAAGTCGCCGTGGATCAGGCCGGCGCCGTAGAGCCGGCGCATGTACTCGCGGACGACCTCGTAGGCCGTCTCCGGGTTCTCCACGTCGACCTCGTTCAGCCGACGAGCGCGCTCGTCGGCGTGCCCCACGAGCTCCATCACGAGGACATTCCGCTGGACCGCGATCGGCTCGGGCACGCGCACGCCGGCCTTGCGCGCCCGCTTGAGGTTCGCGAACTCCTTGCGGGTCCACGCCAACACGACCGCCTTCTTGTCGCTCGCGATGCCCTCGAAGCGCGGGTCGCCCTCCAGGTAATCGCGCATCTGCCGGAAGTTCGAGGAGTTGATCCGATACACCTTCACCGCGACCTCGCGCTCCGGCGTGACGCCCTCTGGCCCGCCGCCGGCCGCCGCCGACCCCGGCTCCGGTCGCTCGCCGGCCTGCCCGCCGAGCGCCTCGAAGACGCTCGCCTCCTTCCCCGTCGACACCGGGCCGCCGAAGGCGTCGACGTAGCCGTCCTGGACGAGTTTATAAACGGCCGCCAGCGTGGCGTCGTCGAACACCGACTCCTGGAGTTTGAACTGCTCGGTGTCTTTGATCCGCTTGCGGAACTCGTCGAACTCCCGGTCCTGTCGGCGGGCGATCCGGTCCGCCTCCGTGTCGGAGACGTCCAGCTGTTCCCACTCGTCGCCGGGCTGCTCGTCGGGCTCTAGCAGGACGAACTCCTCGCTCATTCACCCCGACGTTCGGGGGCGCGCGGCTTAAGGGGGCGGGTCCGACGCCGGCGCGGCTCCCGCGGCCGTCACAGCACGTCCATCGCGTCCTCGACCGGCATGTGCCCGTCGCGGACCGCTTCGAGGATCTCCCGGCGCTCCGCCGCCTCGGGGTCGGCGGTGTCGTCGTCGTCATTCGCGCGCCGCCCGGCCTCGGCGAGCGTCACCTTCTCCGTCTCGCCGACGAACTCGGCGAAGTCGGTGCCGTCCGCCAGCGCTTTCTCCTTTTTCACCCGGTACGACCCGGCGTCGGTGGTGTACAGGTCGCCGGGGTGGAAGAAGTACCAGTCCTCGCGGTCGAACCGGACCGCGATCCGCGCCTTCGCGCCGAAGTTCTGGGCGAAGAAGAGCAGCGCCTCCACCTCCTCGCCGGTGAGGTATATCGGGTCGCCGGCGCTCGATTTCGCCTCGATGGCGTAGAACGTCTCGCCGTCGCCCGCGAGCACGTCCGGGAGCTCCCGCTCGGTCGCGGCGCCGCTCGCCGGCGCGCGCATCACGGCGAACCCGGCCTCGTCTAAGGCGTTCACCAGCTCGCGCTCGCGGCGGTCGCCCTTTCGGTTAGCGGCCACGGTCGTCGTCACCCGGTTCGGTCATGGGCTCCGTAGACGTGAGTCGGGCAAAAGGGCGACGGGTCGCGCTCACCCGCGCAGGCGCCACCACAGCGATCGGAGCCGGTAGCCGAGCGAGTTCCGTTCGTACCCGTTCCACCCGCTCATTCCGCCCGCGAGCGTCGACGCCTCGTAGCCCGCCTCCTCGAAGACGCGGGTCGCCCGCTTTGCGACGATACCCATCTTGCAGACGGTGACTATCTCTCGGTCGTCCGGCACCTCGTCGAGCCGCTCTCGGAGGGTCGTCTCGTCGCCGCTCCGGAGGTCGTCGTACACGGGCACGTTTCGGCTCGCGCCGATCGCCCCGCTCTCGTAGTCCGACTCGGGCCGGATGTCGACGACGATCGGCTCGTCGTCGGTGCCGAGGCGCTCGGCCAACTCGTCTGGGAGCACGCGACTCATTGGTACGACGTTGGTCTCGCGGGGGAAACCCCTGCCGCTCGCGGCCGCACCGACACCCCGTATCAGTCGGTCCTGTGCGCTCGCTCGCGGCACGTCCCCGGCCCCGCAACGTTCGCGTGCGGCACCGGGCATTATTGTCCCCGCCGCCGAGGTGCCGATATGGACGAGATATCCTTCGGCACGGACGGGTGGCGCGCGACGCTCGACACCTTCACCGACGACCGCGTGCGGATCGTGGGGCAGGCGGTCGCCGACCACCTCGCGGCGGCGGGCCACGACGACCCGGTCGCGGTCGGCTACGACGCCCGCGAGACCTCGGAGGGGTTCGCCGAGAGCCTCGCCGAGGTGTTCGCCGGCAACGGCTTCGACGTGATTCTCCCCGAGCGCGACGCGCCGACGCCCGTCATCGCGCACGCCATCGTCGAGCGCGGGCTCGCCGGCGCCTGCATGGTCACCGCCTCGCACAACCCGCCGGAGTACAACGGCGTGAAGTTCATCCCGAGCGACGGCGCGCCAGCCCTCCCGGACGTGACTGAGGACGTGGTCGGCCGCCTCGCGGAGCCCGACCTGCTCCCCGAAGCCGAGCGCGGCGACATCTCCCGCGTCGACCTCGTGAGCGACCACGCCGATGCGGCCCGCGAGGTCGTCGGCGGCGCGACCGGCGGCGCGGGCGTCGATCTGGAGGGGCTCACGGTCGCGTACGACGCGATGCACGGAAGCGGGCGCGGCGTCACCGACGCCCTCCTCGAGTCGGCCGGGGCGGAGGTCGTCCGCCTGCGCTGTGACCGGGACGTGACCTTCGGCGGCGACTCACCGGAGCCGTCGGCCGAACACCTCGAAGAACTGGCAGAGCGCGTCACCGACCCCGAAAGCGACGTCGATCTGGGGGTCGCCAACGACGGCGACGCCGACCGGATCGCGGTCGTCACGCCCGAACGCGGCGTGTTGGACGCCAACCTCTTTTATGCCGCCTGCTACGACCGGCTCTTGGAGTTCGACTCCGGCCCGGCCGTTCGCACCGTCTCGACGACGTTCCTCATCGATCGGATCGCGGAGGCGCACGGCGAGGCGGTGTACGAGACTCCTGTCGGATTTAAATGGGTCGCCGAGGCGATGGGCGAACACGACGCGCTGTTCGGCGGCGAGGAGTCGGGCGGGTTCACGCTCCGCGGCCACGTCCGGGAGAAGGACGGCGTGTTGATGGCGCTGCTCGCGGCCGCGGCCGAGGCCGCGGAACCGTTCGACGACCGCGTTGACCGGCTGGTCGACGAGCACGGACAGGTCGCGGCCGGGAAGGTGTCGCTCGACTGCCCCGACGACCGGAAGGCCGGCGTCCTCGAAGAGCTGGACGACCACATCCCCGAGTCGGTGTCGGGCCACGCCGTCGCGAAGGTCGTCACCCTCGACGGGTTCAAACTCCTCTTGGAGAACGGGTCGTGGCTGCTCGTCCGCCCCTCGGGCACCGAGCCGAAGCTCCGGGTGTACGCCGAGGCCGACAGCGACGAGGCGGTCGACGAACTGCTGGCCGACGGCCGCGACATCGTCGAGCCGCTCATCTGAACGCTCGGCCCCGAGAGCGGCCCGATCCGCCGGTAGGATCGCTCCCGCGATCCCCCGTTTGATCCGGTCGCCGTGCGCGCTCCCGCGGCCGGTGCGATCGGGTGCCTTTTTAGGTGATACCGCCCTAGCCGAACGTATATGTTCAAGGCCATCGTGGGCGCGTCGACGCTACAGGACGCGCTCGACTCGGTGAGCGTGTTGGTCGACGAGTGTAAGATCCGACTGAACGACGAGGAGTTCTCCATCCGGGCCGTCGACCCCGCCAACGTCGGCATGGTCGATCTCACGCTCGAAGCCGCCGCGTTCGAGTCCTACGAGGCCGACGGCGGCGTCATCGGTGTCAACCTCGCCCGCCTCGAAGACATCGCCGGCATGGCCAACTCCGGCGACCTGATCCACCTCGAACTCGACGAGGAGACCCGCAAACTCCACATCGAGATCGACGGGCTCTCCTACACCCTCGCGCTTATCGACCCCGACTCCATCCGGCAGGAGCCGGACATCCCGGACCTCGATCTCGCCTCCGAGATCGTCGTCGAGGGCGCGCAGATCGACCGCGGGATCAAGGCCGCCGACATGGTCTCTGACCACATCCGCCTCCGCGTCGACGAGAGCGACGAGGCGTTCTTCATCGAGGCCGAGGGCGACACCGACGACGTCGACCTGCGGCTCGCCCGCGAGGACCTCATCGCGCTCACCGCCGGCCCCGCCGACTCGCTTTTCAGCCTCGATTACCTGAAAGACATGAACAAGGCGATCCCCTCCGACGCCGAGGTCACCATCGAACTCGGCGAGGAGTTCCCCGTCAAGCTCCACTACGGCTTCGCCGAGGGGCTCGGAAACGTGACCTTCATGCTCGCGCCTCGTATCCAGAGCGACTGAAAGACCGAACTCGATCGCTGTTGAACCGCTGCGGGCCGAGATCTCTTTTCCGGCTTACCGCTCGTCTACGATCGGAATCGACACCGTCACGCGCGTCCCGCGCGGCTCGCGGTCGGCGTACTCGACCGCCGCGCCGATCGCCGCGGCCCCCCACTCGACGACCCAGAGGCCGAGCCCCGAGCCGTGTTCGAGCGCCGTCTCCTGACCGGCCTCTATCGCTTCGACCTCGTGATCGGGGACCCCCGGCCCGTCATCTGTGACGGTGAGGACGAACTGGTCGGCCTCGCGCTGGGTGTCGCCCGCTCGTTCCAACGTCACGCGCACCCACGCGCCGCCGTCGTCGCGCTCGCTGCCCTCGCCGTCGTGGTGGTCGAGCGCGTTCTCGACCGTGTTCTCGACCACCGCCCCCAGCGCGTCGCCCCGGACGCACGTGGTCCAGTCGCCGTCGTCCACCAGCAACTCGACGGTTGCGTCGGGGTTGCTGTTCTGCGCCTCCTCGACGACTCGCTCGACGAGGTCGTCGACGGCGACATCGTGTGCCTCCCCGTCGGCGACGAGCCGCTCCACCGTGCCGGCCTTCTCGCCGAGCGCGGCCAGCGCGCCCGCCCGTCGCTCGATGGCGTCGGCCATCCGGGTCAGGTCGGGGTCGTCGAGCCGGTCGCGGAGAATCTCGCCGTAGCCGTGGACCACGCCGGCGTCGTTGCGAAGGTTGTGACGCAAGATCCGATTGAGCACCTCGAGCTGTTGGCGCCGCCGCTCGCGCTCGGTGATGTCCGAGAGGACGACCGTGTACCCGACGTGTGTCCCGTTCGGGTCGGTCAGCCGCGCGGTCGACACGGCGTAGGTCCGCCGACCCGCTTCGGGGGTCCCCGCGACCTCGACCGTCTCGCTGGCGGTCTCTCCGTCGATCCCTTCGGACTCGGCACCCTCCGCTCCGGACTCGGCCCCCAGACCGATCGGGATGTCGAGAAACTCGTCGAGCGAGCGGCTCTGAGCGGCTTCGGCGCCGACGCCCAACACCCGTTCCGCGGCGGGGTTGAGCCGAACGATGCGGTTGTCGAGCCCGAGCGCGACGACGGGGTCGTTCAGGTCGTCTATCGCGGTGCGCTCCGCCGCCCGGCTGGTCGTGGGGTTCCGGTCGAACATCTCTGCCCGGTTGAACGCGTACGCGTCCATGAGCGCGTGCGGGACGAACAGGACGGGGGCCAACTGCAGCTGCGGGACGGGACCGAGTTCGAGCGCCCACGCGACCAGGGCGAACCCCGGCGGGAGCGAGCTCAGGGCGACGGCGGCGCTCTCGCGGCGGTACAGCGGGCCGTAGCTGAGGAGGGTGTCGACGAGCAGGAAGACCGCGCTGGCGACGAGGACGGTCTCGACGGCGACGACGAGGTACGCCCACGGACCGAACGCGTACGAGACGGTCGCGACGCCGAACGCCGGGGCAGGTTCGAGGCCGGTCCAGAACGCGCCGTGCAGGGGGTTCGTCGCGATCAGCGCGGTCGAGAGGGCGCCGAAGGCGACGACCGCCGCGAACAGCCGGCTCCGGACCACGTCGCTCCGGCCGGTGTAGGCGAGCGCGAAGCCGAGGAAGGCGACGCCGGTCCAGACGACCCCCAGCCACATCGCCCCCTCCAGGGCGGCCCGGAGGGCGAGGTCGTCGACGAGGAGCCCGGCGCCGTAGGAGAGACACCAGACCGCTTGGGCGGCGAAGACGCCCAGAAACCAGTCGACTCCGGGGCGCCCGCGGTGGTCTCTGATCGCCCACGCGAGCGCGAGCGCCCCCGCTCCGCCGGCGATCGATCCGACGGCCGGCCACGCGGGGACGAGATCGAGTGCCATCTGTCGATACCGATTGCGATGACCACGCGGGGTGTAAAACTATCGCGCCGCTCGGCGCCCCGTCACTCGCGGCGGCGACCGAACGCGACGGCCACGGGAACGAGCAGGAGCGCGCCGGCGAGGAACGGCGACGCGACGGCGACGGTGTAGAGCGCGGCCATCAGGGGCGGGCCGACGGTTCGACCGAGGCTCGACGCCCCCTGCGTCACGCCGAAGGCCGCGCCCTGTGCCGCGTCGTCGGCGGACGTGGAGACGAGCGTCGCCAGCGAGACGTTCACGAGCGCGTTCCCGAGCGACAGCGCCGCGAGCGCGAGGAGGAGCGCGACGAGCGGGAGCGTGAGCCACGACGGGCCGCCGAGGGCGACGCCCCCGAACGCGCCGTCGACGAGGCCGGTCGCGGGGATGGCGACGAGCGCGGCGCCGAGGACGACCGCCCCGCCCGCCACGAGCGTCCGCGAGGAGACGACCCGCGAGAGCCGCCCGACGAGGACGCCCTGGTTCACCGCACCGAGGACGCCGACGTAGGTGAGGAGGAACGCCGCGGCGGTCGCGTCGTAGCCGAACGCGTCCGCGACGTACGGGATGAACATCACTTGTACGCCCGCGAACGCGACGGCGACGACGAAGTACGTGAGCGTCAGCGGGCGGAGCGCGGCCGAGGCGAGCGCCTCGCGGAACTGGCCGATCGCGGTGGTCCGCCTGCGCCCGGCGTCCGCGGTCGACCGCGTGCGCGCTGGCTCCTCGAGGAAGCGGGCGCCGACGCCGACGGCGAGGAAACTCATGCCGGCCGCGGCGAAACTCGGGAGCGAGTACGCCGTCGCCGGCACGAAGGCGGGGAGGAGCGCGTCGGCGCGCGCCACCACGGGGTCGGCGGCGAGCAGGCCGCCGATGGCCGGACCGAAGACGAACCCGAGGCCGAACGCGGCGCCGATGAGCCCCAGCGCGCCCGCCCGCCGGTCCCGCGGCGTGATGTCGGCGACGTACGCCTGCGCGGCGGCGATGTTCCCGCCCATCGCGCCCGCGAGCGTCCGGGAGGCGAAAAGCGTCGCGAGCGCGGCGACGGTGCCGAAGCGCTCGCCCGCGACCCCGGCGTAGCCGAACGTCACCCACGCGACGCCGGCGGCCGCGAGCGACGCGAGGAGGACGGGCCGGCGTCCGATCCGGTCCGAGAGCCGCCCGAGCGTCGGCGCCGCGAGGAACTGCGCGAGCGAGTACGACGCCGCCAGCAGGCCGATGAAGGCGTCGCTGACGCCGAACGACCGCACGTAAAAGGGGAGGATCGGAATCACGATCCCGAAGCCGACCAGATCGATGAACACGACGCCGATCACGACCGCGAGCGCGCGCCGCGGGTTGGCGACGGCGGGCGGCTGCGCGTCGTCGTCAGCGTCCGGCACGGCCTCGGCGACGTCGTCGAGGCCGTCGTCGGCCGCGCCCCCCTCCGGATGTGTCACGGTGGTGAGAGACCTCGGGCGAACTTAAAAAGGCGGGAGAGCGCGGTCGGGGGCGTGATTTGAATTGCGACCCGGTTCCGAGTCGAGCCGCTACACGTGACGCTCGATGACGCGTTTCGCCGCCTGCCCCTTCTCCTTCCAGCCGTACCCCTCGTCGTACACGTGTCGCTTGGCGTCGACGAGCTCCTCGGGCGTCGACTCCTCGAAGCCGCCGCGGTCCCACGCGCCCGACTCGCGGAGCCACTCGACGACGTTCTCGCGGGTCTCGGGCCACGAGAGCCCGACCATCTCGTACCACGCGACCATCGCGAAGACGGCGTTGTCGTGACAGCCGGGGACGGAGCCGTACTCGTAGACGGTCCGCATGGGGTCGCGGGTCGGCTCCGAGACGAGCTCCTTGAACTCGGCGGCGGTGAGGAGCCGGAGCCGACCGCCCTCCTCGACGACGCGCTGCTCGCGCGCCAAGGCGTTGAGCGCGGCCTTGTGGAGCCCGCCCCACTCGCCGTGGACCGCTTCGCGAAGCGTGGACTCGGCCAGCCCGTCCGGCTCGGCGGTGAGGACGGTCAGCAGGTCCGTGTACGCCTTCTCGATGGTCGGCCAGCTCACACCCTCGAACTCGCAGTCGGCGTCGTGAAGGCTGTTGGTCGTCCGGCAGCCGGGGCACGGGTAGCGGAACGTCGGCACTAGCAGGCGATGGGTGACGACCGGAGTTAGGCGTTTCGCGACGGGGCGGCTCGCGGGCCCGCTCGGTGCGGGCAGTTGCGGGGTTCCGAAACGTTTACTCGCCGTCCGGTCGCGAGTGTACACGGTATGACAAAGGTAAGCGTCATCGGTGCGGCGGGCACTGTCGGTGCTGCAGCCGGGTACAACCTCGCGTTGCGAGACGTGGTCGACGAGCTCGTCTTCGTCGACATTCCGGACCAGCGTGAGACGACGATCGGACAGGCGGCCGACACCAACCACGGCGTCGCTTACGACTCGAACACGACCGTCCGGCAGGGCGAGTACGCAGACACCGCCGGCTCGGACGTCGTCGTGATCACGGCCGGCATCCCGCGCCAGGAGGGCCAGACCCGGATCGATCTGGCCGGCGACAACGCGCCGATCATGGCCGACATCGGCTCCTCGCTCGCCGAACACAACGACGACTTCGTCACCGTCACGACCTCCAACCCGGTCGATCTCCTCAATCGGCATTTATACGAGGCGGGCGACCGCGACCGCCACAGCGTGATCGGGTTCGGCGGCCGACTCGACTCGGCGCGCTTCCGGTACGTCCTCTCGGAGCGCTTCGACGCGCCCGTCCAGAACGTCGAGGCGACGATCCTCGGCGAACACGGCGACGCGCAGGCGCCCGTCTTCTCGAAGGTCCGCGTCGACGGTCGCGACCCCTCGTTCGACGCCGACGAGAAGGAGGAGATCCTCGCGGACCTTCAGGAGTCCGCGATGGACGTGATCAGCCGCAAGGGCGCCACGCAGTGGGGTCCCGCCACCGGCGTCGCTCACACCGTCGAGGCCATCCTCAACGACACCGGCGAGGTGCTCCCCTGCTCCGTCGTCCTCGACGGCGAGTACGGCTACGAGGACACCGCGCTCGGCGTGCCCGCGAAACTCGGCGCGGACGGCGTCGAGGAGGTCGTCGAGTGGGACCTCGACGAGTACGAGTCGGACCTGCTCGATGAGGCCGCGGACAAGCTCTCGGAGCAGTACGACAAGATCGCTTAAAAAGACAGATCGGCTCTCGCCGGCCGGCTCTCGCCGTTCGCGAGCAGATCGACCGGCGACGTGACCGCGCCGCGGTCGCAACGCCCCGATTTTTCCTCCCACCGACGCGAGCCCCCGCCAGCGACGCCCGCGGTCCGCGCCGATCGAAACCGACTCGTCGCCGCCGCCCGGACGCTCGGGTATGAGCGAACCGGACGCGTCGGACGCCGTCCCCGTCACGGTGTACACCCGCGAAGACTGCTCGCTTTGCGTCGCGGCCCGTGACACCATCGAGTCGGTCGCCGCCGACCTTGACGTGGCCGTCGCTATCGAGATGGTCGACGTCGACGAGGACCCCGAACTGGCCGCGGAGTACGGCGAGCGCGTCCCGTACGTTCTCGTCGACGGCCATCCCGCTTTCAAGTACACCGTCGAGGAGCGCGACCTGCGACTGAAACTGCTAGCGGCGTCTTGAGACCGAAGCTGCCCGCCGCGTCCTGAGACCGGTCCGGCCGGTCCGGTCGCCTCCCGCGGCCGACCGCGACCCGAGTCTTTACGACTCGAACGCCCCTGATGCGGCTATGCACCTGATTCGAGGCGGGCGAGTGGTCGACGCCGACGGGAGCCGCGCGGCCGACGTGGCGGTCGCCGACGGCGACATCGTCGCGGTCGGCCCGGACGCGGTCGACGAGATCGGCGGCGAGGGCGCGGTCGACGCCGAGACCGACGCGACCGGCGCGGTCGTCGCGCCCGGCCTGATCGACGCCCACGTCCACGTCATGCTGGACGGGCGCCCGGACGTCGCCACCGCGGTCGCCGACAGCGACTACACCGCGAGCTATCGGGCCGCCGGCAACCTCCGAGACGCCCTCGAAGCGGGCGTCACGACGGTCCGCGACCTCGGCAGCCGCGGGACGCTCGCGCTCGACGCGGGCGAGGCGGTCGCGGCGGGGGACATCCCCGGCCCGCGCGTCCTCGCGTGCGGCCGCAACGTCATCATGACCGGCGGCCACGGCAACTGGTTCGGCCGGGAGGCCGACGGGCCGGCCGAGGTCCGGAAGGCGGCCCGCGAACAGCTCAAACGCGGCGCGGACGTGCTGAAGTGTATGGCGACCGGCGGCGTCCTCACCGAGGGGGCGGTGACCGGCGCTCCCGAGTTGACCCCCGACGAACTGGCGGCGTTCACGGACGCGGCCGCCCCGACCGACACCCCGACCGCGGCGCACGCCCACGGCGAGCGGGGGATCAAGAACGCGGTCGCCGCCGGCATTTCGAGCGTCGAACACGGCACCTTCATGGACCGCGAAGCGGCCGAGATGATGGCCGACCGGGGCACCTACTGGGTGCCGACCGCGAGCGCGCTCCGCGGGGTCGCCGACCACGGAGTCGAAGCCGGCATCCCCGAGGACGCGGTCGAAAAGGGCGAGGACGCCGCCGACCGCTTCGACGACGCGTGGGACCACGCGCTGGCGGCCGACGTGCCCATCGCGATGGGGACCGACGCCGGCACGCCGTTCAACTTCTTCGCCGACATCCCGACCGAACTCGCGTACATGGTCGACTACGGCCTCTCGCCGGCGCGGGCGCTGGCGGCCGCCACGGTCAACGCCGCCGACCTGCTCGGGCTCGACGACGTGGGCCGCGTCGCGACGGGCTACCGCGCCGACCTCGTCCTCCTCGAAGCCGATCCGACCGACGACGTGACGACGTGGCAGGACCCGACCGCGGTGTTCGCTGCCGGCGAACGGGTCGCGTAGGGCGGCGACCGCCGACCGCCGACCCGCCGGCCGCCGCCGCCGAACGCGCGTTTTTAACCCGAGCCGACCGAACCGTCGGGCGATGACGAGCGCGAACTCCGGGTCGTCGCCCCGGCACGCGGACCCCGACGAGAACCCCTACGTCGAGGCGCCGCCGACCGACTTCGAGCCGGTGGCGACGCTCTCAAAGGCGGAGGCGACCGAACAGGCGTCGCTGCTCCGCGCGGCGATACGGGAGCACGACCACCGCTACTACGTGGCGGCCGACCCGCTGATCGCCGACGAGGTGTACGACCGGCTGTTCGCCCGGCTGCGAGCGATCGAAGACGCGTTCGACCTCCCCACCGCGAACTCCCCGACGCGCCGGGTCGGCGGCGAGCCGCTCGACGAACTGGAGACGGTCGAACACGTCGCGCCGATGCGCTCTATCGACAACGCGATCGACCCGGACGCGGTGCGCGCGTTCGACGAGCGCGTCCGGACGGGGCTCGACGACGACGGATTCGACCCGAACTCGGTCGCGTACGTCTGCGAACCGAAGTTCGACGGCCTCTCAATCGAGGTCGTCTACGAGGACGGCGAGTACGTCCGGGCCGCCACCCGCGGCGACGGCACCGCGGGCGACGACGTGACCGAGCAGGTCAGAACGATCCGGTCCGTCCCCGGACAACTCCGCGGCGACCCGCCCGCTCGACTCGCGGTCCGCGGCGAGGTGTACATGCCCCGCGACGCCTTCGAGGCGTACAACGAGACGCTGATCGAGCGCGGCGAGGAGCCGTTCGCGAACCCCCGCAACGCCGCGGCCGGGACCCTCCGTCAGTTGGACCCGTCCGTCGTCGCCGAACGCCCCCTCGACGTGTTCTTCTTCGACGTGTTGGGGTGGGAGCCGGGCGACGGCCCCGAGCGCCCCGACACCCACTGGGGGGAGTTCGACGCGTTCGAGTCGTTCGGGCTCCGCCACACCGATCGGATCGAGCGCGTCGACGACATCGGCGCCGCGCTCGCGTACCGCGACCGGCTCATGGACGACCGCGAGGGGCTGAACTACGCCATCGACGGGGTGGTGATCGCGGTCGACGACCGCGCCCACCGCGAGGCGCTCGGGGCGACCGCGCGGGCGCCGCGCTGGGCGTTCGCGTATAAGTTCCCGCCGCGGACCGCGACGACGACCGTCGAGGGTCTCACGGTGCAGGTCGGCCGGACGGGGCGGCTCACGCCCGTCGCGGAGCTCGAACCGGTCGACGTGGGCGGCGTCAGCGTCTCGCGGGCGACGCTTCACAACCCGGACATGATGGCGGCGCTCGGCGTCGGTGTCGGCGACCGCGTGCGGGTCTACCGAGCCGGCGACGTGATCCCCTACATCCCCGAGGTGGTCGACCGGCGCGCCGACGCGCCGGCCTCCTTCCCCGAGACCTGTCCGGTGTGTGACGCACCGGTCGAACGCGACGGCCCGCTCGCCTTCTGTACCGGCGGGCTGGGGTGTCCGGCGCAACTGGAGCGAGCGATCGAACACTGGGCGCGCCGGGAGGCGCTCGACATTGAGGGGCTCGGTCCGGAGCGCGTCGAACAGCTCCGCGAGGCCGGGCTCGTCGAGTCGCTGCCGGACCTGTACGACCTCACGGCCGAGGACCTCGCGGCGCTGGAGGGCTGGGGCGAGACGAGCGCCGAGAACCTGCTCGCGGAACTCGACGAGACCCGCGACCCCCCGCTCGACGACTTCCTCGCCGGACTCGGCATCCCCGACGTGGGGGCGACGACGGCCCGCGCGCTCGCGGCGCACTTCGGCGACCTCGACGCGCTCCTCGCCGCCGACGAGGCGGACCTCCGCGCGGTCGACGACGTGGGGCCGGCGGTGGCCGAGTCGATCCGGTCTTTCCTCGACAGCGAGGAGAACCGGGCAGCGATCGAGCGCCTCCGCGAGCGCGGGGTCGACCCCGAACCGGTGAGCGTCGACGCCGGCGACGCGCTCGACGGGCTCACCTTCGTGTTCACCGGGTCGCTGTCGACGACCCGAGGGGACGCGCAGGCCCACGTGGAGGCGCACGGCGCGAACGCCACGTCGAGCGTCTCGGGCAACACGGACTACCTCGTCGCCGGCGAGAGTCCGGGGCGGTCGAAGCGGGACGACGCCGACAGCGAGGGCGTGCCCGTCCTCGACGAGGACGCGTTCGCGGACCTCCTCGCCGAGCAGGGGGTCGCGTGGCCGCCTGCGGGGTCGTAAACCCGCAACCCTTTATCTGGCGACGCGGCAACGGGGCGGTATGACCGCCATCGAACTGCGTGGCGTGACGAAGGAGTTCGCCGACGTCACGGCCGTTCGCGGCCTCGATCTCACCGTCGAGTCGGGCGAGGTGTACGGCTTCCTCGGCCCGAACGGCGCCGGCAAGTCGACGACCATCGACATGGTCCTCGATCTGGTCCGTCCGACCGAGGGGACCGTGCGCGTCCTCGGGCAGGACGCCACGGCCGACGGGGTCGCGATCCGGCAGCGGACCGGCGTCCTCCCGGACGGCTTCGCCGTGTACGACCGGCTCACAGGGCGTCAACACGTCGCGTTCGCGGTCCGGTCGAAGGACGCGGCCGACGACCCCGACGCGCTCCTCGACCGGGTCGGACTTCTCGACGCCGCCGACCGCACGGCCGGCGGCTACTCGAAGGGAATGCGCCAGCGGCTCGCCTTGGCGATGGCGCTCGCCGGCGACCCCGACCTGCTCATCCTCGACGAGCCCTCCTCCGGACTCGACCCCGCCGGCGCAAAGGAGATGCGCGAAATCGTCCGCGCCGAGGCCGACCGCGGCGCGACCGTCTTCTTCTCCTCGCACGTCCTCGAACAGGTCGAAGCCGTCTGCGACCGCGTCGGGATCTTGCGCGACGGGGAGCTCGTCGCCGAGGACTCCGTGGAGGGGCTCCGCGAGGCGGTCGGCGGCGAGGAGACGCTGGAGATAGCGGTCGGCGACGACGCCGAGGCCGTCGACGAGGGGACGGCCGCGGTCCGCGCGCTCGAAGGCGTGAGCCGCGTCGACCGCGACGGCGACGCGCTCGTCGTGAGCTGTGCCGACGACGCGAAGACGAGCGTCATCGCCGCGTTAGAGGACGCCGGCGTCGCGGTCGCCGACTTCCACACCCGCGAGGCGTCGCTCGAAGACCTGTTCTTGGCGTACACGGAGGGCGAGACGCCGGCGCCGAGCGCCGACGACGCAAGCGAGGGCGGCGACGAAGACGGCGAGGACAACGACGCGATCAGCGATGACGACGCCGACGCCGACGCCGACACCGAGGAGGTGAGCCGATGAGCCTCGCGCCCATCGCGAAGAAGGACTTCCAGGACGCGGTGCGCTCCCGCGGCATGCTGGCGCTCGTGGCGCTCTTCTCGCTGCTCGTCGCGGCGTTCGCCGTCGTCGTCAGACCGACCGGACAGGGGACAGAGCAGTTCGCGACCGAACTGTTGTTGCAGTTCTTCGTCGGCCGGTTCCTCGTGACGCCGCTCGTCCCGCTCGTGGGGATCGTCGTGGGCTACAACGCGATCAGCGGCGAGCGCGAGTCGGGGTCGCTGAAGCTGCTCCTGTCGCTCCCGCACTCCCGTGCCGACGTGGTCTTCGGGAAGGTGATCGGGCGGGGCGCCGCGCTGTCGCTCGCGGTGTTCACCGGCTTCCTGCTGCCGGGACTCGTCTTGTTCGCGCTCGAACAGACCGGCGCGCTCGCGGCGTTCAACGTGGGATCGTTCCTCGGTTACACCGTCTTCGCGGCGGTCCTCGGCGTCGTCTTCGTCGCCATCTCGGTCGGCTTTTCGGCGGCCGCGTCGACGCAGCGCCGCGCGCTGATCGGCAGCGTCGGCGTCTACGTCCTGTTCGTCCTGCTGTGGAGCGCCGTCACCGGGCAGTTCCTCAACGCCGCGAGCGGCGTGATCGACCCGCTCCCGGTCTCTCAACAGCAGGTGAGCGTGTTCCTCCAGGCCGCGAACCCGACGAGCGGCGTCGAACTGCTCTCCAGCGCGTTCCTCGGCGGGCAACTGCTCGCGGGTGAGACGCTCAACCAGCAGATATCGGCGGTGTCGATGCTCGTGTTCTGGACCATCGCGCCGCCGCTCGTCGGACTCTGGACGTTCGACGCCGCCGATTTATAAGCGTCGGCGGGCGGTCGACGGTCGGTGATTTATCAGAGACGGCGGGCGCGTTCGCCGGGCGGCGCCGCCGGTTTATAAGTAATCGAGGGTCGCGTCGCTCACGCGGTCGCGTGTTCGATCGCGGCTTCGAGGTCGGCGACGATGTCGGCCGGATCTTCGATACCGACGGAGAGCCGGACCATGTCGGCGGTGACGCCGGCGGCCTCCTGTTCCTCCTCGGTCAACTGCTGGTGCGTCGTCGAGGCCGGGTGGATGACGAGCGTCTTCGCGTCGCCGACGTTCGCGAGCAGCGAGGCGAGGTCGGCGTTCTCGACGGTCCCCTTCGCGGCCTCGTAGCCGCCTTCGAGTCCGAAGGTGATCATGCCGCCGTAGCCGCCCTCCAAGTACTCGCTGGCCTCCTCGTGGGTCTCGTGGCTCTCCAGTCCGGGGTAGTTCACCCACGCAACGTCGTCGTGGGCTTCGAGGGTCTCCGCGACGATCGCGGCGTTCTCGCAGTGGCGGTCCATCCGCAGCGGGAGCGACTCCGTCTGCTGGAGCGTGTTCCACGCGTCGAACGGGGACTGCTGGTCGCCCAGGTCGCGCAGGCCGCGCGTCGTCGCCGCGAAGGTGAACGCCGCGTCGCCGAACGCCTCGACGAAGTTGATCCCGTGATACGCCGGGTTGTCCTGGGCGATCTCCGGGTACTTCTCGGCGTGTTCGGCCCACGGGAACGAGCCGCCGTCAACCAAGACCCCGCCGACGGTGGTGCCGTTGCCCGTGAGCCACTTCGTCGTCGACTCCCAGACGAGGTCGGCGCCGTGGTCGAGCGGCCGGCAGAGGTACGGCGTCGCGAACGTGTTGTCGACGAAGAGCGGCGCGCCGTGCTCGTGAGCGATGTCGGCGATACGCTGGATGTCCGGCGTGACGAGCGCGGGGTTGCCGATGGTTTCGAGGTGGACGTAGGCGGTGTCCTCGTCGATGGCCTCGGCGTACCCCTCGTAGTCGAGCGGGTCGACGAACCGGGTCGAGACGCCGCGCCGCTCGACGGAGTGGGTGAAGTAGGTGTACGTGCCGCCGTACAGCGCGGACGACGAGACGATGTTGTCGCCCGCGGACGCGAGCATGAACGTCGCCAGGTCGAGCGACGCCATCCCGGAGGCGGTGGCGACCGCGCCGACCCCGTTTTCGAGGGAGGCGATCCGCTCTTCGAGGGCGGCGTTCGTCGGATTCATGATCCGCGAGTAGACGTTGCCGGCCTCCTCTAACCCGAAGAGGCGGGCCGCGTGGTCGGCGTCCTCGAACTCGTAGGAGGTGGTCTGATAGATCGGCGTCGCGCGGGCGCCCGTCGCCGGGTCGGGGTTCGATCCGGCGTGGACGCTTCGGGTGCGGAACTCGTGGTCGCCGTCGTCGTCGGCTGGCATACTCGCACGTGACGCGCCGAACGGTTAAAGCCGCCCGGCAGTTACGGACGTTTCCGGTATCTCGGACGCTGACGGGCGCCCTCCGCGCCCGCGACGCCCGAATTCGTGGCAACCGTTAACAGCGTCGGGTCGTAAGGTCACGCATGGGAACACAAGGTCCTCGCGGCAACGCCTTCGACGTCGGAGAGGCGACGGGTGCGATCCCGGACGCCATCTGGCAGTACATGGCGCTCGCGCTCGCGCTCCTCGTCGGCTTCGCCCTCCTCAGCCAGAGCCTCGTCTACGGCGTCGCGGCGCTCGCGGTGCTGGTGGCGGCCGTCACGGTCGTCAGCGCCGTCGAGATCGTCGACGCCTACGACAAGGAGGCGCTCACGGTGTTCGGCGAGTATCGCAAACTGCTCCAACCGGGCGTGCATCTGATCCCCCCCTTCGTCTCCCGCACGTACGCCTTCGACATGCGGACGCAGACGATCGACGTGCCGAGCCAGTCGGCGATCACGCGGGACAACTCGCCGGTGACGGCCGACGCGGTCGTCTACATCAAGGTGATGGACGCGAAGAAGGCATTCTTGGAGGTCGACGACTACAAAAACGCGGTCTCGAACCTCGCGCAGACGACGCTTCGCGCCGTCCTCGGCGACATGGAACTCGACGACACGCTCTCCCGGCGCGACCAGATCAACGACCGCATCAACGAGGAGTTGGACGAGCCCACCGACGAGTGGGGGATCCGCGTCGAGGCGGTCGAGGTCCGCGAGGTGAGCCCGTCACAGGAGGTCCAACGCGCGATGGAACAGCAGACGGGCGCGGAGCGTCGCCGCCGCGCGATGATTCTCGAAGCGCAGGGTGAGCGTCGCTCCGCGGTCGAGCAGGCGGAGGGTGACAAGCAGTCGAACATCATCCGCGCACAGGGTGAAAAGCAGAGTCAGATCCTCGAAGCGCAGGGTGACGCGATTTCGACCGTGCTCCGGGCTCGCTCCGCGGAGTCGATGGGCGAGCGCGCCATCATCGAGCGCGGCATGGAGACCCTAGAAGAGATCGGCAAGGGCGACTCGACGACGTTCGTCCTCCCGCAGGAGCTCACCAGCCTCGTCGGGCGCTACGGCAAGGCGCTCTCCGGCTCCGACGTCCAGGAGATGGAGGGGCTCGAAGGCAAGGAGTTCGACGAGGAGACGGAGAAGCTCCTCGGACTGGAGGACATCGAGAGCGCGCTCGAACAGCTCGACACGGTGGCCGACAGCGACCTCCGGACCGACGAGACCCGCGACGCGGACACGGCCCGCGACGTCGACCTGGGTCGCCAGGACGACGCGGCACGCGAGGCCGACCGCGACATCGAACTGGAGACCGAAAGCGAGCACCCGAGCGACTGACCCCGGTCTCGGCGCGCGCTCGCCGATCAGGGCCGCCACGCCGCAGAATCGACCGCCCAGAGCGCCCCGACCGCGAGGGCGCCGGCGACGCCGCCGGCGAGGAGCGCGAGCGGGGCGTCGGACCCCGCGGCGACCGCCGCGAGCAACAGGGCCGCGCCGACCAGCAGCACCACGGTGTCCTCGGTCGTCGACGCGCGGACGACCGGCGCCACGGCACCGCCCGCCACGGCGCCCGCGGCGATCCGGGCGCCGACCCCGGTCCCGAGCAGCTCGTACGCGGCCGGGTCGGTCGCGGTCGCGAGAGCGGAACCGGGGTCGAGTCCGAACCCCAACCCGAACACGCCCGCGGCGACCACGCCGAGCGTCGGCGCGAGCATCGCGGCGCGCGCAGACAGGTTCGCGTCGGCGATCGCGGCGGCGCCGCCGACGAACAGCACCGATCCGACCGCGAGCAGCGCGGGCGACGCGAGCAGCGAGACCGGCGAGGGCGTGACGGCGGCAAACCCCGTCGAACTCGTCGACGACGCGACGATCGCCGGAGTGGTGCCGGCCGCGAGGGCAAGCGACGCCGCGGCGACGACGAGGGCGACTAATCCGACGAGGCGGCGGGGGAGCATACTCATGTTCGGCCGGACACCGCGCGGACACAAAACGCCCGCGGGAGCGGGCCGGCACTCGGGGGGACGCCGGCGAACTCGCCTCAGATCGTCACGCCCGCGCGGTCGCCGTCGATGGAGACGATGACGCGCTCCGGCGGCCCCTGCTCGTCGGTCAGCCGCAAGAGTAGCGTCTTGACGACCGGGTCGTCGGTCTCGATCTCACCGCGAACGCCGGCCAGATCGACGGCGATCCGAAGCGAGTGGTCGCCGGTCCGACTGATCGACCCCAGTCGCACCTCGACTTCGGGCGCGGTGAGTCGCTGGGCGACGACGAGCACCACCTCGCCGCCGTCGTCGACGAACTCGGTGTTCTCGACGAACTCCGTCGTCTCCGGGTGACCGGGGCGGATCGCCCCCATCGCTCCGGCCTGCGACCGGAAGGAGGTGGCGTGTGTGATCAGCTCCTCGGGCATCGAGCGCACGCTCTGTCCCTCGACGAGCGGGTCGCCGTCGATGTAGCGGCTCCGAACCGCGATATCGCGCGGCGTCGACGCCACCACGTCGCGGAGCCGGTCGGTACAGCCCGCGCTGGCGACGGCACAGAGTCCGGCCACCATCGCGCGGCGCTTCATACGACGCGCTCCGGCGCTCGCGAATAAAAACCCCGTCGTCGCAACTCTCGACGCGCGAGAATCGGACCGAGGCGGCGAGGTGGCGAGGTCGCCCGCGCTCACTCGTCTATCATCGGCGCCGGGACGCCGTCGTCGCCGCCGTCGAGGTCGAACGCGCGCCGGAGTTCCGCGATCCGGTCGCGGATGTCGGCCGCCAGCTCGAACTCCAGGTTGCTCGCGGCCTCGTCCATCCGGTCTTCGAGCGCCTCGATCTGTGCCGTCGCCTCCTCTTTGCTCTCCACGTCGCCGACGCTGACAGACGAGGTGTCCGTCTTCGAACCGGGGAGGTTCGTCTCGCCGACGGGCTTGTCGATGGTGGTCGCCTCGTAGCCGTGTTCGGCGTTGTACTCGACCTGGATCTCGCGGCGCCGCTGGGTCTCCTCGATGGCGGCCTGCATCGAGTCGGTCGTCCGGTCCGCGTAGAGGACGACCTCGCCGTTGACGTTGCGGGCGGCCCGCCCCATCGTCTGGACGAGCGTCGTCGTGGAGCGGAGGAACCCCTCCTGGTCGGCGTCGAGGATGGCGACGAGCGAGACTTCGGGGATGTCGAGCCCCTCGCGGAGCAGGTTGATCCCGACCAACACGTCGATGTTGCCGAGGCGGAGGTCGCGGATGATCTCGTGGCGCTCCAAGGTGTCCGTCTCGTCGTGCATGTACGCCACGTCGATCCCCGCCTCCTCGAAGTACTCCGTGAGGTCCTCGGCCATCCGCTTCGTGAGGGTGGTGACGAGCACGCGCTCGTCGCGTTCGATCCGGTCGCCGACCCGTTCGAGGAGGTCCTCGACCTGGCCAGTCGCCTCGGTGATCTCCACTTTCGGGTCGACGAGGTGCGTGGGCCGAACGATCTGCTCGACGATCCGGTCCGAGGTCTCGCGCTCGTAGTCGCTCGGCGTCGCCGAGACGTAGAGGGTGCGGTCCGTCTTCTCTTCGAACTCGTCGAAGGTCAGCGGGCGGTTGTCGTAGGCGGTCGGGAGCCGGAAGCCGTTCTCGACGAGCGAGTCCTTGCGGGACTTGTCCCCCTCGTACTGGCCTTTTATCTGCGGGATCGTCTGGTGGGACTCGTCGATCACGGTGAGGAAGTCGTCGGGGAAGTAGTCGAGGAGGGTGTAGGGGGCGTCGCCCGACTCACGATCGTCCATGTGGACGGAGTAGTTCTCGATCCCGGAGCAGTAGCCCGCCTCCCGGAGCATCTCCAAGTCGAACGTGGTCCGCTCTTCGATGCGCTGGGCGGCGACCAGGTCGCCCTGTCGCTCGAAGTAGCTGACGCGTTTCTCCATCAGGTCCTCGATCTCTGTGACCGCCTGCTCCAGTTTGTCGTCGGGGATCGAGTAGTGCTCTGCCGGGTGGAGCATCACCGCCGGCTCCTCGGAGACGACCTCGCCTTTCATCGGGTCGACTTTGATCATCCGGTCGATCTCTTCGCCCCACAGCTCCACGCGAACCGCGTAGCGCCCGTACATCGGATATATCTCGACGGTGTCGCCGCGCACCCGGAAGGTGCCCTGCGTGAAGTCCACGTCGTTGCGCTCGTAGTTCAGGTCGACGAGGCGGGCGAGCAGGGCCTCGCGGCCAACCTCCTCGCCGACCTCAAGCCGGAGCGCCATGTCCCGGTAGTTCTGCGGGTCGCCGAGACCGTAGATGGCCGACACCGACGCGACCACGATCACGTCGTCGCGGGTGAGAAGCGAGCGCGTCGCGGAGTGTCGCAGGCGGTCGATCTCCTCGTTTATCGACATCTCCTTGTCGATGAACGTGTCCGTCTGCTCGACGTACGCCTCCGGCTGGTAGTAGTCGTAGTAGGAGACAAAGTACTCGACGGCGTTGTCCGGGAACAGCTCGCGGAACTCCTCGTACAGCTGGGCCGCGAGGGTCTTGTTGTGGGCCAAGACGAGGGTGGGCTGGTCTAACTCCTCGGCGACCCACGAGACGGTGTTCGTCTTCCCGGACCCCGTTACGCCGAGGAGGGTCTGTTTTTTCGCGCCCGACTCGTACCCCTCGACTAACCCTTCGATGGCCTCCGGCTGGTCGCCCGCGGGCTCGAACGGGGCGTCGACGCGGAGGGGTCGGTCGACGGTCGGGCGGTCCTCCGAGAGGGGGGAGTCGGCGTCGCTCACGATACGCGTCGTTGGGGGGCGACGCACTTGAGCGGCGCGGCGACAGGTGGCGGCTGGACTCTCGCTCAGCTGTTCGGGCGTTTATAAATGGTTGACTGCGGACTGACAGCGAACGCCCCCTGAAGCCCCAGTCGCTTGGTTAGCGATCGTTGCGATCGATACGGTGACGGACACCCCCGAAGCCCCAGCCGCGAGACGGGCGTACACTCGCTTCGGTCCTCGTCGCTCGCGTTGCTCGCTCCTGCGGTCCTTACGTCGTCTACGCCCGTCTCGCGGCTGCCCCTTCGATTCCCGCCCGTCCGCAACCGCACCTCACGCCTCCCCAGCCTCGTCGCTGGCACCCTCCGCTTCGCTCCGGGAGCCAGCGACTCCCTCGCGCGGTGCTGTTCGCGCCCTCCGGGCGCTCACAGGCACGCACCACCGCGTTTGTTTATAAACGGTCTCGCGTCGACACCTGCGCCGCTCCCCGGACGAAAACGTTTCCCCCTGTCCCCGCGAGTCGTCGCGTATGCGCATCGCCGTTCCCAACAAGGGCCGCCTACACGACCCGACGCTCTCACTCCTCGAGCGCGCCGGGCTCCACGTCGAGGAGACCGCCGACCGCCAGCTGTACGCCGACACCGTCGACCCCGACGTCTCCATCCTCTTCGCTCGGGCGGCGGACATCCCCGAATACGTCCGGGACGGCGCGGCCGACCTCGGCATCACCGGCCTCGATCAGGCGGCCGAGTCCGGCGGCGTCGCCGACGCGGCGACCGCGGCGGCCGACGACGACCTCGTGGATCTGCTCGATTTGGGGTACGGCTCCTGTAAACTCGTCCTCGCGGCGCCCGAAGACGGCGACGTCTCGACCGTCGAGGATCTCGCCGGCGGCGCCATCGCCACCGAGTTCCCGGCGGTGACGCGCGCCTACCTCGACCGCGTGGACGTCGACGCCGACGTGGTCACCGTGACGGGCGCGACGGAGCTGACCCCCCACGTCGACATGGCCGACGCCATCGTCGACATCACCTCGACGGGGACGACGCTCAAGGTGAACCGGCTCGCCGTGATCGACGACGTGCTCGACTCCTCGGTGCGGCTCTTCGCGCGGCCCGACGTCGTCGATGACCCGAAAGTCGAGCAGGTGATGACCGCCTTCGAGTCCGTCCTCGCCGCCGACGGGCGCCGCTACCTGATGATGAACGCTCCGAAAGACCGGCTCGACGCGGTGAAAGACGTGATCCCCGGCCTCGGCGGGCCGACCGTCATGGACGTGGAGGCGGACGAGAACGGGAACGGCATGGTGGCGGTCCACGCCGTCGTCGAGGAGCGCGACGTGTTCGCGACCATCTCCGAACTGAAGTCGGTCGGCGCGACCGGCATCCTCGTCACGGAGATCGAGCGCCTCGTCGAGTGAGGCCGAACGGAGCTACTCGTCGCCGATCAGCCGCTCCTTCTCGGCTCGCGAGAGCGACTTGATCGCGTGTTCACGCGACATCGCCGCCGACTTCGAGTCGAACGACTCGACGTGGCGCAGCGTCACGGGCGTTCGCCCGCGGGTGTACTTCGCGCCCTCCCCGGCGTCGTGTTCGGCGACGCGCCGCTCCACGTCGGTGGTGTAGCCGGTGTAGAGCGTCCCGTCGGCACACTCGATGACGTACACGTGATGTGACCCGCCCGCGCTCGATGTGGACACGACAGCCGGTCGGTGCGCGCGACTCGAATAGCTGCCGCTCCGGGCGTGGCGTCGCCGGGGGATCGCCGGGGAGTCGGCGGGTCAGTCTCCGGCCCGCGTACGCTCTCGCGAGACCTCGGCGATCCCGGCGTTCGCGGAGCAGTCCGGACAGGCGTTCAACTCGCCGTTTTCGTCGGCGAACACGCGCGCGAAGCGGTCCGAGACGTGCGACCCGCAGTGGTCACAGCATGGCATTGGTTCCCAACAACAGATCCACGGGCTGGACGAACAAATACCCTTTCTCGCCACCGCTGTGCCCTCGTGTCGACCGATACGCCCTCGCCGGTATCGGCGCGGACTACGACTCCGCCGCCGCGTCTATCGCCTTGGCGATCAGCCCCGCCTGCGCGCCCGCCACGAACCCCGCGTCGACGTTCACCGTCGTGAGCACGGAGCAGGACTGGAGCGCGCCCTGCAGGGCCGCCACGCCGTCGCCTCCGACGCCGTACCCGGTCGAGACGGGGAGCGCGATCACCGGGGCGTCGACGAGGCCCGCCGCGACCGTCGGGAGCGCTCCCTCGCGGCCGGCGGCGACGACGACCACGTCGGCCGACCGGATCCGGTCGCGCTGGTCGAGGATGCGGTCGACGTTGGCAACGCCCACGTCGTCGATCCGGTCGACCGTCGCGCCGACCTCGCCGGCGACGACCGCCGCCTCGCCCGCGACCGCCGCGTCCGCGGTCCCGGCCGCGACGATGGCGACGGTCGCGTCGAGATCCGGGGGCTCGAAGTCGCCCGCGTGCACGACGACCGTGCCGGTTCGCTCGTCGTGGTCGACGACCGGGTCGCCCGCCGCCCCGGCGTCGAGTTCGCGGTCCACCGCCGTTCGGATCGCGGCCGCGTCGTCGGCGTCCGCCCGCGTCACCAGCGCGCGGCCCGTCGTCTCCACCGCGGTCGTCGTCAGCGCGGCGACCTCCGCCGGCACCTTTCCTTCCGCGAGGATCGCCTCGGGAATCCCGCGCCGGCGCTCGCGGGCGGCGTCGAACCGCCCCGCCGCCGTCGTCGCGTAGCCGGCGAGTCGTGACTCCGCCTCCGTGACGCCGATCTCCCCGGCGTCGAGCGCCTCTAGCGTGTCGCGCATGGCCGTTCGTCGGGACCGAACCGAGTCGTACCTATCGATCCGAGCCGACCGCCGCCGCGAATCGTCCCTCGCTCTCACAAAGTTTATAAGTGACCGCTCTGGTACACCGCCGCGAACCGCCCGCACGGCCTCCCTCGCGGGCGAATTCAGGAACTCTTATTAACTGTCGACGGATATTCTCGACCGCATGGCAGACCTTATTGTCAAAGCGGCCGTCAAGGAAGCCCTGGACGACAAAAACGTTGCTTCGGACTTCTACGACGCGCTCGACGACGAAGTGGACGAGCTGCTCGAAGACGCTGCGCGCCGAGCCGAGGCCAACGACCGGAAGACGGTCCAGCCTCGCGACCTCTAAGACGGACGCGTTTTAGTCCTTCATTTTTTGCGTGCTGCCGACCGCCGAGCGACGCCCTCTGAAGCCCTGTTACCGCCGAGCGACGCGAACCCCCGTCTCCGTCCCGACGTGGACCGCGTCCGCGAGCCCCACGAACAGCCCGTGTTCGACGACGCCGGGCGTCGCGGACAGCGTCGCCGCGAGCCGCTCCGGGGCGTCGATTTCGCCGAACGCGCAGTCCAAGACGAGGTGCCCGTCGTCCGTGACGACCGGCCCGTCCTTCCGTTCCGCGAGCCGGAGCGTCGGCTCGCCGCCGGCGGCTCGCACCGCGTCGGCGACCGCCGACCGGCCGTCGGGGAGCACCGCTATCGGGACCGACCGATCGAGGACCGCCGCCTCCTTCGAGGGGTCGGCGACGACGTGAAACCGGTCGGCCGCGGCGTCGACGAGCTTCTCGCGAGCGTGCGCGGCGCCGCCGCCCTTGATAAGCGGGCCGACGGTCGGTTCGTCGCCGCGGCCGACCGCAATCTGATCGGCCCCGTCGATCGCTCGGTCGATTCCGGGGGCGTCGAGGCCGACGGCCTCGTCGAGGTCGATGAGGGGAATCCCGCAGTCGACCGCGAGCTCGCGGCTCGCGAAGGAGGTCGCCACGCCCCTCACGTCGAGCCCGGCGTCCACTCGGTCGCCGAGCCGCCGGATCGCGTGGGCCGCGGTCGAGCCGGTTCCGAGGCCGACCACCTCGCCGTCGTCGACCGTCTCGGCCGCCGACTCGCCGGCCCGTCGCTTCGCCGCGTCGCTGCCGCCGCTCGTCTTCATACCGCCGAGTGCGGGCGGTGGCATTGAAAAGGCGTCGGGCTACTCCAGCCGGTCTAACACCGCCTCGGCGTCGTAGGCCAAGGAGAGTTCGCGGGAGCGCCCGCGCCCCTCCACGTCGGCGTACTCCGCGTCGATCACGCCGAGTTGGTCGAGTTTGTTGATGATCTCCGAGTAGCGGGTGTAGCCGAGGTCGGTCTCCTCGCGGAACGCGTCGTACACCGCTCCGGCGCGCTCGCCGTCGTTTTCGGCGAGGACGCGGACGAGCGCGCGCTCTGACTCCGAGAGGCCGCGGAGCGACCGCGAGAGGTGAACGTGCTTCGATTTGTCGTAGGCTGACTCCACGTCCTCGCCGACGATGGTCTTCGAGGCGCGCATCTCGGCGTTGAGTCCCGCCCGGCGGAGGAGGTCGATGCCGACCCGGAGGTCGCCGCTCTCGGCGGTCAGATCCGCGACGCGCTCCAGTTCGCTATCCCCGATGACGCCGTCGTGGAAGCCGCGTTTCGCGCGCTCGAAGAGGATGTCGTATATCTCGGTCGCGTCGTAGACGGGGAAGTACACCTCCTCCGGCCGGAACACCGACTGGACGCGGGTGTCGAGGTCGTCTATCACGTCGAGGCCGAGATCGGAGGAGACGACGATGACGCCGATCTTCGCGCCGGAGTGCGCCTCGTGGGCGCGCAAAAGCGAGTAGAGCGTGTCTGAGGCCTCGTTCTCATAAAAGAGGTAGTTCACGTCGTCTAAGGTGACGACGAGCACGTCGTCTTCCTCCACGAGCCGGTCCGTGATCTGGCCGAACAGTTTTTTAAACGAGATTCCGGAGGAGGGGGGTTCATAATCGAATATCCCCTCGAAGATGCGGGAGAAGACTGCGTAGCGCGTCGAGTCCACCTGGCAGTTCACGCGGACCGTGCGCACGTCGGTCCGGGCGCCGAGTTCGCCGAACAGCTTCTGGACCGCCGTGGTCTTGCCGGTGCCGGGCGGGCCGCGGACCATCGTGTTGAGCGGTCGGGAGCCCCGAACGGCCGGGCGGAGCGCGTACTTTAAACTCTCCAGTTGGCTCTCGCGGTGGCGGAACGTCTCGGGGACGTGGTCGATCTCGAACACCGACTCGTCGCGGAACACCGACTCGTCCCACGAGAGCATGTCGCCGCCGGCGTCCCCGGTCATGAACACACCACGACTGGCTGTCCACTTAATCGTTGCCCGCGGGGAGAGCGAAAGTGAAACGCGTCGGCTGCGCGGCTCACCCGCCGGTTCTCGCCGACTCGATCTTCACTCTCGGGACGGTCGACTCGCCGGTCCACGGCGGTCGTCGCGGTCCGGCCGCCGATCGAGGACGAGCACGTGGCGGGTGAGCGAGCGGTGCACCCGGCGCTCGAAGGCGGCGTCGACGGTCCACCCGGCCGCACGCGCCTCCCGACGCCAGTCGCGGTCGGCGATCACGACCGCACGGGGGGCGACGCGGGCGGCCTCCGCGAGCGCGCCCGCCACGAGGTCGGCCAGTTCGTGCCGGGCGATCTTCGACTGCCGGCCGTACGGGGCGTCGAACGCGACCCCATCCACTGAGTCGTCTCGCAGCGGGAGGTCGGTGGCGTCACCGCGGGCGACGTGCCAGTTCGGCCCCGCCGAGCCGTCCCCGACGTACGCCCGGAGGTTCTCGCGCGTCCCGCGGACCATCTTCGACTGCGCGTCGCAGGCGACCGCGTCGCTCCCGACGAGCCCCGCTTCGAGGGGTAACCCGCCGGTGCCGCACATCGGATCGAGCACGGTCCGACCGGGCCCCGCGCCGGCGAGGTTGACGTACGCCCGCGCGTCCGCCGGCGCCATGCTGCCCGGCTGGAAGAAGGGTCGGTCGGTGGGGTCCGGCGCGAAATCACGCGCGGCCTCGGCGACGACCCACCCCAGCGCACAGACCGCGGCCGCGTCGCCGTCCGCGCCCGGCACCGACTCGTGTGCCTCGCGCTCGCCGGCCGCGAACAGCGCGCGCAACACGTGGTCGGGGTCGTCGAGGTCGACGTCGAACCCGCGGTCGACGAGGACGCCGCCCAGCTCGCGCTCGGCCGCGCTCGTCGAGACCGCCGTCGTGTTTCGCACGTTGCGGGCGCGGACCGCGACCGTCCCCGATCGGTCGATTGGCGCCGCCTCCAGGGCGGCGGCCGCGGCGTCGATGTCGGCGTCGGTCCGGGCGACCGCCTCGGTTGCGCTGCGGGTGTACGCGAGCCGTCGGACCGCCGCCCCCGCGTCGTCGCGACCGAGCCCGACGCTCCCGGCGCGGGCGACTCCCGGCGCGAGCAGTTCGACGCCCGCCGCGGCGACGGCGGCTTCGCGCGCCGCGAACGCGTCCTCCTCGCCGGCGAGTTCGAGCCAGTACACGTCGCGGAGTCGGGCCGCCGCTCGCAAGAGGATAGCGGTTCCAACCAGCCACCTATTTATATCTCACAGCTGTCTGTCCCGGTATAATGGCCGACCCGAAGGAGACGATATCGATAGAGAATGTCGTTGCCTCCACCGGGATCGGACAGGAGCTCGACCTCCAGAGCGTCGCGATGGATCTCGAAGGCGCCGACTACGACCCCGAGCAGTTCCCCGGCCTCGTCTACCGCACCACGGACCCGAAATCGGCCGCGCTGATCTTCCGGTCGGGGAAGATCGTCTGTACGGGGGCCAACTCGATCGACGCCGTCCACGAGAGCCTCGATCTGGTGTTCGACGAGCTCCGCGCGCTCCAGATCCCGGTCGACGACCCGGAGGTCACGGTCCAGAACATCGTCACCTCCGCCGACCTCGGCCAGAGCCTCAACCTCAACGCGATCGCCATCGGGCTCGGGTTAGAACACATCGAGTACGAGCCGGAGCAGTTCCCCGGCCTCGTCTACCGGATCGACGACCCCGACGTGGTCGCGCTGCTCTTCGGCAGCGGAAAGCTCGTCGTCACCGGCGGCACGACGCCGGACGACGCCGCGGCCGCCGTCGACGTGATCGTTGAGGAACTCGACGGTCTCGGCCTGCTGGCGTGAGCCGTCGGCGCGTGGCGAGCGCCCGACCGATCCGATTCCGCGACCACTTTTTACCCGTCGTCCCGTAGTTCGCCTATGATCCTGCAGACGGTGACGCCGGCCTCGGTGCTGGGGACGACCGTCCTGTTCGCGCTGTTCCTCTCGGTGACGGCTCACCTCGCCGCCCGGAACGTCCTCGGCGATGTCGACCCGCGTCGAGCGCTCTACGTCGGCCCGCTCCCGGCCGTCATCGGCGTCGTCGGCGGCGCCTTCTCGCTCCCGGAGTCACTCATCGTCACGGCCGCGCTCGTGGTCGACGGCCTCATGTTCGCGTGGAGCTACGACCAGCCCCGGCGTCTCGTGGTCGGCATGACGCTCATCCACGCGGTGATCACGACGCTGCTCGGCATCGTGTTACTCGGCGTCGCGGTGCTGCTCGCGGCCCGACCGGGGTAGGCGGCGACCCCACGCCGCCTCACGGCTCCGGTGGCGGCCCGTCGTAGGCGTCGTGGTCGCCGTAGAAGTTGAGCATCGCGAACTTCAGCTTCTCGGGCTGTAGATCGAGCAGTTCCTCGCGCTCTTCCGGCGGGAACGCGCTCCGAACCGAGTACTTCCCCATGTCGGCCGCCGTGTACCGGCGGTCCGCGAGGATCCGGACGCCGAAGTCGTCCGGGCCGCGAACGACCCGGCCGATCGCCTGTCGGGTCTTGCGGATCGTCGGGATCTCGACGGCGTACGCCCAGCCGGGGTCGCGGGAGCGGTCGTGGTCGGCGAACGCCCGGTCGTACGCCGCCTGCACCGCCTCCATCCGGTCGGAGAGGTGCGGGTACGGGACGCCGATGACGACGACCGTCCGCGCGTCGTCGCCGTCGAAGCTCACCCCCTCCGCGAGGGTGCCCCAGAGGGAGGTAAAGAGGGTCGCGTCGTCGCTCTCGACGACCCGCCGGCGCAGGTCCTCCTCGTCTTCGCCGGGGCCGTCGAGGTAGAGCGCGCCGAGGTCCGCGCCGGCCAGCCCCCCGCCGACGCCGACGTCCCGGCTCCCCGCGCCGGCGGCCCCCGCGTCCCCGCCGGTCGACCCGCCCAGCCGTTCGTAGTAGCGCTCGGCCTCGGCGTAGGAGGGGAAGAAGGCGAGCGTGTTGCCGGGGGTAAACCGGATCGCGTCGCGCAGCAGCGACGCTACCGTCTCCTGGGTCTCCGGGTCGTTTCGCTCGGAGGCGAAAAGCGGCGGGGTGTCGACCGCGAAGGTCCGGCGGTTCGACTCGGGGTAGCCCATCCCGTACGCCAGCGACGCCACGTCTTCGAGGCCGAGCACGTCGTTGGTCACGTCGAAGGGGCGGAGCGTCGCGCTCATCAGCACCGACGCGGCGACCTCGTCGAACAGTTCTTCGGTGACGCGGCGCGGGATGCAGGTGTACAGCTCCGCGCGGCCGTACACCTCGTCGGTGGCGCCGTCGCGGCGCACGGAGGCGACCGGGTACTGGCCCATCTCGGTCCCCTCCGCCATCCACGTCGAGACGAACCGGGCGACCTGCAGGGTCTGACACTCCGTCCGGGTCGTCGTCTCGCCGTCGCGGTAGCGCCGGTCGTACTCCTCGTCTAACGCCTGCCCGAGTTGGACCGCGAGTTCCGTCTCCGTGTCGATGCCCTTCCCCTCGTAGTTGCGGAGAAAGGCGAGCGTGAGGTCGTCGCGGCGGTCGTCGTTGGCGATAGACAGATCCTCCCAGTTCTCGCCGACCGACTCGCGGCGACCGGCGCCGAGCGCGTCCTCGTACGTTTCGAGCAGGGCGTCACGGAAGGCGCGGACGACGTTCTCCGCCGCCTCGCTGCGAGAGTCGTCGCTCTCCGCGAGCTCCTCTAAGGCGGCGTCGAGCGTGTTCTCGGTCAGCGTTCGCGTGGCGTGGTCGCGCGCGGCGTCCTCGATGTTGTGCGCCTCGTCGAAGACGGTGAGAATCTCGCTCGGGTCGCGGTCGATCCACCGGAAGAACTGCTCGCGGATGTTCGGGTCGAGCAGGTGGTGGTAGTTACACACCACCAGGTCGACGCCCTCCATCCCCTCTTTGAGCAGTTCGTAGCCACAGAGATCGCGCTCGTCCGCGTACGCGTACACGTTCTCGGGGGTGCGAACGTCCTCGAACAGCCAGCCGAAGAACTCGTCCGTGTCCTCGACGAGGTTGTTCCGGTAGTGCGAACAGACGTTCGCGGTCTCGTACTCGTCGATTTCTGCTTCGAGTTCGTCGAGTTCCTCCATCACGGATTCGCGGGCCTCGGCGGCGCCCGCGTCGCCCTCGCGGCTCTCGGCCAACAGCTCGCGCTGCCGGGCTTCCAGTTCGCGCACGTCGCTTTCGGTCTCGACCATCTCGCGGGTGGTGTCCCTGAGCGTCTGACACTCCTGGTAGTCGACGCCGATGTGACACATCGATGCCTTCCCTTTAAATACGACCGCGCGGATGGGCTCTTCGCGGGTGATCGCGCGGGCGTCCTCGACGAACTGCCGCATCTGCTGGTGAACGTTGGTCGTGATCACGACCGTGCGGTCGTGCTCGCGGGCGTGTTCCAGCGCGGGCACGAGCGCGGAGAGGGTCTTTCCCGTTCCGGGCGCTCCCTCGAACAGCACGTCCTGCCCGCGATCCAGCGCGTTGGCGATCCTATCCATCGCCTCGCGCTGGTTCGGATACGGTTCCTCGTACGGGAAGAACCGCAAATGCGGCGACTCTGACACGGACCGAGGTTCGTCGCCGTCGGCTAAAAGCGGTTGGGTGGCGGGGCGAAAGTGGTCTGTGACGGCTGAAGGGGTTCTTGCCCGGTCTCGAAGCGTTCGGTCGGCACGGTCGACCGCCGGTCGCCTCCCCCGGTGTTTTAACCGCTCGCGGCGACCACCGAGAGACGAATGTTCGACGAGATCCTCGAGAAGTTCGAGGGGTCACCGAGCCAACAGGCCGTGATCCGGCTGTTCTTAGAGCGCGGCTTCTCGGTCAACGAGGAGGGGCGGGTCGTCTCCGGCGGGATAGAGATCCCCTACACCGGTATCGCGCGCGAACTCGACGTCGACCGCCGCGTCGTCGACTCCACGACCGACGCGATACTCGCCGACCCGGAGCTGAAACGCATCTTCACGAACATCTCGTCGGTGCCGAGTCTGATGGATCTGGCTCCCGTCCTCGATCTGACGGTGCTCACGATCGAGGTCGCGTCCGCCAACGAGGCGGGGATCGTCGCCGAGGTGACCGGTATCCTCGCCGACCACGGGGTCTCGATCCGGCAGGTGTTGAGCGAGGACCCCGAGTTCACCGACGATCCGAAGCTGTACGTGATCACCGACGCCGACCTCTCCGGCGACCTGCTCGTCGAGATCCGCGAACTCGACTACGTACGGCGCGTCGGCTTCTGAGCGCGGCGGCCGGCCGCGCCGGACGACGGGTGACGCTACGCGGTGACGGCCCGAGCCGAGTAGTTTCACCGGGAGAGCGAGACGGCGCATCGACGCAGACGCTTATATACGACACCGACGCATCCGGAGCGCGACGCGGGAGCAATTTTCACTTTCACTCGGGTGTAAACGAGTATTTATACGGGATGGCGAACAACGGACGTGTACATGCCAGAAGACGAACTCGAGGACCTTCCCGGAGTCGGCCCCGCCACCGCAGACAAACTCGTCGAGAACGGATTCGAGAGCTACCAGTCTATCGCCGTTGCGAGCCCCGGCGAGATGTCGAACACGGCGGACATCGGCGAGTCCTCCGCCGCGGACATCATCAACGCCGCCCGCGACGCGGCCGACGTCGGCGGCTTCGAGACGGGCGCGACGGTCCTCGAACGACGCCAGGAGATCGGGAAGCTCTCCTGGCAGATCGACGAGGTCGACGAGCTGCTCGGCGGCGGTATCGAGACCCAGTCGATCACCGAGGTGTACGGCGAGTTCGGGTCCGGGAAGTCGCAGGTCACCCACCAGATGGCGGTCAACGTGCAGTTGCCGCCGGAACACGGCGGGCTTGACGGCGGCTGTATCTTCGTCGACACCGAGGACACGTTCCGCCCGGAGCGGATCGACGACATGGTCCGCGGACTCGACGACGAGATTCTCGCCAACGAGATGGAGCGCCGCGAGATAGAGGGCACGCCGAGCGACGAGGAGGCGATGGAGGCGCTGATCGAGGCGTTCCTAGACCAGATCCACGTCGCGAAGGCGTTCAACTCCAACCACCAGATCCTGCTCGCGGAGAAGGCGAAGGAGCTCGCCGGCGAACACGAGGAAAGCGAGTGGCCCATCCGGATCGTCTGCGTGGACTCGCTTACCGCCCACTTCCGCGCCGAGTACGTCGGCCGCGGCGAACTCGCCGACCGGCAGCAGAAGCTCAACAAACACCTCCACGACCTGATGCGGATCGGCGACCTGTTCAACACCGCCATCCTCGTCACCAACCAGGTCGCGTCCAACCCCGACTCGTACTTCGGTGACCCGACGCAGGCGATCGGTGGGAACATCCTCGGCCACGCCTCCACGTTCCGGATGTACCTCCGCAAATCGAAGGGGAACAAGCGGATCGTCCGCCTCGTCGACGCGCCGAACCTCGCCGACGGCGAGGCCGTGATGCGCGTCCAGGGCGAAGGCCTGAAGCCGGAATAGTTCCGGACCGACCGCGAATCATCGCGACGACGTGCCGTTTTTGACGGGAATCGACCGCCTAGTTTCACCTTCCCCCCTCGACCGCCGATCGGGTTGACGAACGTACAATTCCTCGCAGATCGGTTCAAACGGCCGAAATCACGGGTTGCGCCCGGAACGGCGCGTCGTGCCCGCGGTTCCGGGCGGCAAAAATCGCCCGCGGTGGCCGCGCCCGGCCTCGTCGGGCGCGGATTCGCCCGATCTGCGAGGTATACTTACAAATCTGACAAAACAGTTGCCCAGTTCGATCGCAAATATTGCGAGGAGTTTGGCTAGAATATGGCCTTATATTCAATGTATCTGTCCTTATATCGGACGCTTCTCGTATCATCAACGAGATTTTTTGTGAAACTCAACTCAAGTGTTTATATATCTCCATACCCCCGCGTCGTAATGTGATTCAGCACATGAACACGGACAAAGAGCGTTGTTTAACAGACGTTTGTTTAGTTGAGGTGGTCGTCGCGTGACGACCGGCGTACTCGCAACGGTCGACCCGAGCACGTTCGCATCCGCGATGAACGGGACGTGGATCCTGATGGTAACGTTCCTCATCTTCTTCATGCACGCGGGCTTCGCCATGCTCGAAGCCGGGCAGGTCCGCTCGAAGAACGTCGCGAACCAGCTGACGAAGAACCTCCTGACGTGGAGCGTCGGCGTGACGGTGTTTTTCCTCATCGGCACGGCGTTTACGAGCGTGATGAGCGGCTCCGGCGGCCCGGTCTCGGCCGCTGGGACGCTGTTCTCCGGCGGCGAACTCGCCGTCGAGAGCGGGGCCGTGGGCCCGTACGTTAACTGGCTCTACGGCGCCGTCTTCGCGATGACGGCCGCGACGATCGTCTCCGGTGCGGTCGCCGGCCGCGCGAAACTCCGCGCGTACGTCACGTACACGTTCCTCCTCGCAGCGGTGATCTACCCGATGGTCATCGCGTTCACCTGGTCGGCGTCGGGCGACGGGCTCGTCGCGCAGCTGACCGGGACCGCGTTCCACGACTTCGCGGGCGGCATGATCGTCCACGGCATGGGCGGGATCGCCGGCCTCACGGCCGCGGCCGTCCTCGGACCGCGGATGGACCGCTACGCCAAGGACGGCTCGACGAACGTCATCCCCGGCCACTCGCTGACGTTCGCCGTGCTGGGGACGCTCGTCCTCGCGTTCGGCTGGTACGGCTTCAACGTCGGCACGGCCTCCGTCGTCAGCGGCGGCGTGTTCAACACGCTGACCGTCAACCTGGTCGCGATGGGGACGACCATCGCGATGGCGGCCGGCGGCATCGGCGCCGCGCTCGTCGTGTGGCTCAAGACCGGGAAAGTCGACACGCTTTACGTCGCGAACGGCCTGCTCGCCGGCCTCGTCGGCATCACGGCCATTCCGGACACCACGGCGTGGTGGGGCGCGCTGATCGTCGGCGGTCTCGCCGGCGCCCAGCTTCCCATCGTCTTCGAGTTCGTCTCGGACACGCTCAAGATCGACGACGTCTGCGCGGTGTTCCCGGTCCACGGCAGCGCTGGCGTCCTCGGAACGCTGCTGTTCCCGTTCGTCGCCGCGCCCGGCACCCTGAGCGCCGGCGTCGGTGCCCACTTCGTCGCCCAGCTGGTCGGCGTCGTCATCATCGGCGGCTGGACGCTCACCGCGACCGCGGCCGTCTGGTACGCCCTCAAGCTGAGCGGCGAAGCGCGCGTCACCGCAGAACACGAACAGGAGGGCCTCGACATCTCCGAACACGGCGTCGAGACCTACCCCGAGTTCGGTGGCGACCGCGTCGCGACCGACGGCGGCCCGTCCGTCGTCGACACCACCCAGGACTCCCCGCGCGCCGACGGCGGCGAGGAGGCGGGCGCGGACATCAAGATGGTCACCGCGGTCGTCCGCCCGGACAAGCTCGGAGCCATCAAGAAGGCGCTCGCGGAGATCAACGCCCCGTCGCTCACCGTGACGAACGTCTCGGGGCGCGGCAGCCAGCCCGCGAAGAAGGGCCAGTGGCGCGGCGAGGAGTTCACGGTCGACCTCCACCAGAAGGTGAAAGTCGAAGTGGTCGTCGCCGACATCCCGGCCGACGAGGTCGCAAACGCCATCGCCGACGCGTCGAAGACCGGCGAACCCGGCGACGGGAAGGTCTTCATCATGCCGGTTGAGGAGGCACTGCAGGTCCGCACCGGCGCGACCGGAACGGAGGCCGTCTAAGCGAGTCGCTCGCGAACCACCGTCGCTGTTTCTCTCCGATCCGACCGGCACCAGGCCGGTTCGGCAACTACTTTCAGCCCGCCGCTCCAACCAGTCGCTATGAACCACGAGCGCTCTCGCGGGCTGTACGACCGCGCGCTGTCGGTCATGCCCGCGGGGGTCAACTCTTCGGTCCGGGCGAACATGCCGCACCCGTTCTTCGTCGAGCGCGGCGACGGCGGCCACGTGATCGACGCCGACGGCAACCGGTACGTCGACTGGGTGATGGGGTACGGCCCGCTGCTGTACGGCCACGACCTTCCGGATCCGGTCGAGGCGGCGATCCAGTCGCACGTCGCGCAGGGGCCGATGTACGGTGCCCCCACCGAAATCGAGGTCGAACACGCCGAGTTCGTGGCCCGACACGTCCCGAGCGTCGAGTCGATCCGCTTCGTCAACTCCGGGACGGAGGCGACGGTGTCGGCGGTGCGGCTCGCTCGCGGCCACACCGGCCGCGACAAAATCGTCGTCATGCAGGGCGGCTACCACGGCGCCCAGGAGTCGACGCTCGTCGAGGGGTCGCCCGACGACCCGCACCCGTCGACGAAGGGAATCCCCGAGGAGTTCGCGAAGCACACCCTTCCGGTTCCGTTCAACGACCCGCAGGCGGCGAAGGAGGTGTTCGCCGAACACGGCGACGACATCGCCGCTGTCCTCGTCGAGCCGATCTTAGCCAACATGGGGATCGTCATGCCGGTCGACGGCTACCACGAGACGCTCCGGGACCTCTGTGACGACCACGGCTCGCTCTTGGTCTTCGACGAGGTGATCACCGGGTTCCGCGTGGGCGGGCTCGGCTGCGCGCAGTCGAAGTTCGGCGTCACGCCCGACGTGACGACGTTCGGAAAGATCATCGGCGGCGGCTTCCCGGTCGGCGCTATCGGCGGCAAAGCGGAGATCATCGAGGAGTTCACGCCCGCCGGCGACGTGTTCCAGTCCGGCACCTTCTCGGGGCACCCCGTGACGATGGCCGCCGGGAAAGCCGGGCTGGAGTACGCCGCCGAAAACGACGTGTACGAGCACGTCGACCGACTCGGCCGGAAACTCCGCGAGGGCATCGCCGAAATCTGTGCGGAGCGCGCCCCCGAGTACACCGTCGTCGGCACCGACTCGATGTTTAAGACCATCTTCACGCGAGACGCCCCCGACGACGTCGACGCCTGCTGTGCGGGGGGGTGCCGACAGAACCCCGACTGCGCGCGCTACGACGCGTGTCCGAAGACGGGCGCCGACGTGGCTCGCGCCGCCACCGACCGCTGGGAGCGCGTCTTCTGGCAGGAGATGAAAGACCGCGGGGTGTTCCTCACCGCGAACCAGTACGAGTGTCAGTTCACGTCCTACGCGCACACGGAGGAAGACGTCGAAGAGACGCTCGCGGCCTACCGCGAGGCGCTGTAGGCCCGACTCGGCGGGCCGGCAAGCGTTGCGACCGACGATCGGTGCGGAATACTTTTATACCGAAACGCAACTACCTACCGCTAATGCGTGCGGAGGCTCGTCTCGACGCCGCCCGTTTCCGAGGCCGACGAGCCCCGCGACCGCGACGAGGCGTCCGACCGCCGCGACCGGATTCCGGCGCGGCGCGACGATCGGCCCCTTCGGGCCAATAATATTCTCCCTCGTCGCGTTCGCGCCGTTCCGTTCCTGTGAGTGACAGCCACGTCCGTCCGTAGCGTCGCCGCTCTCCTTTCGTTCCAACAACTAAAACGGTGAATTTAAGGGGTGTGGGCCGTTTTACTCCGGTAATGGCAACCGTTGCACTCGCGTTCAGTGGGGGACTCGACACGACCGTCTGCGTGCCGCTTTTAAAAGAAGAGTACGGCTACGACGAGGTCATCGGCGTCAACGTCGACGTCGGGCAGCCGACCGAGGAGTTCGACGAGGCGGAAGAGACGGCCGAGGCGCTCGGCCTCGACATCCACGTCGTCGACGCGAAAGCGGAGTTCGCCGACCTCTGTTACGACGCCGTGAAGGCGAACGCGACGTATCAGGGCTACCCGCTCGGGACCGCCCTCGCGCGCCCCGTCATCGCCGAGGCAATCTTGGGCGTCGCCGAAGAGCAGGGCTGTGACGCCATCGCGCACGGCTGTACCGGGAAGGGCAACGACCAGCTCCGGTTCGAGGCCGTCTGGCGCGGCTCCGACCTGGAAGTGATCGCCCCCGTGCGCGAACTCGGCCTCACCCGCGAGTGGGAGATCGATTACGCCGCGGAGAAGGACCTGCCCGTCGAGGCCGGCGACGGCGGCGTCTGGTCTATCGACGAGAACATCTGGTCGCGCGCGGTCGAGGGCGGCGAACTGGAGGACCCGAACTACGAGCCGCCGGAGGACATCTACCAGTGGACCGCGGAGCCGGAAGGCGAGACGACGATCGAGGTCGCCTTCGAGGAGGGCGTCCCGGTCGCTATCGACGGCGAGGCGATGGACCCGGTCCCGCTGATCCAGCACCTCAACAAGTACGCCGGCGGCTACGGCATCGGCCGCACCGACGTGATGGAAGACCGCATGCTCGGGCTGAAGGTCCGCGAGAACTACGAGCACCCGGCCGCGACGGTCCTGCTGACGGCCCACCAGGCGCTGGAGGACCTCGTCTTGACGAAAAACGAGCGCTCATTTAAGAAGGGAATCGAGCAGGAGTGGTCCGAGAAGGCGTATCAGGGACTCGTGTTCGCGCCCGTCGTCGACGCGCTCGACGCGTTCATCGACGAGACGCAGGACGTGGTGACGGGGACGGCGACGGTGAAGGTCTCCGGCGGCAACTGCCGCGTCGTCGCCCGCGACTCGGAGTACGCGGTCTACTCCGAGGAGATGGCCTCGTTCAACACCGAGGACGTGGCCGGCATCGCGCAGGAGGACGCTACCGGCGTCGCGAAGTACCACGGGCTTCAGGAGCGCCTCGCGAACGACGTCAAAAAGAGCGTCTCGAAGCCCGAACTGGCCACCGACGGCAGCGGAACCGACGACGAGTCCGAATAGATGACCGACGACGATCCCGGCACGGCCGTTCGCCGCGACCGCTTCAGCGGCGGCCCCGCCCGCGAGTTCCTATCGAGCCTCGCGGCCGACGCGGCCATCTTCGAGGCCGACCTCGCGGTCGACCGCGCGCACACGGTGATGCTCGCCGAGCAGGGGATCGTCGACGACGCGGTCGCGGGGGCGATCCTCGACGCCCTCGCCGACGTGGAGGCCGCCGGCCACGACGACTTATCCGACGGCGAGGACGTTCACGAGGCCATCGAGACGGCCGTCATCGACCGGATCGGTCCGGACGGCGGGCGGATGCACACGGCCCGCTCGCGCAACGACGAGGTCGCGACTTGCATCCGGTACCGGCTGCGCGAGGACCTGCTCGCGGCCGCCGAGGCCACCCTCGCACTCCGCGAGGCGCTCATCGACGCCGCGAGCGAGCACACCGAGACCGTGATGCCCGGCTACACGCACCTCCAACCCGCACAGCCGACGACGGTCGCGCACTACCTGCTCTCCTACGAGGGCGGGATCGCCCGCGACACCGCGCGCCTGCTCGACGCCTACGAGCGGGTGAACCGGTCGCCGCTCGGCGCGGCTGCCTTCGCGGGGACGCCGTTCGATATCGACCGGGAGCGGACCGCCGAACTGCTCGGCTTCGACGGGACGGTCCGGAACTCGACGGACGCGGCGTCGGCCCGCGACTTCCTCGCCGAGGGGTCGACCGCCTGCGCCACGCTCGCGACGACGCTGTCGGGGCTCGCGGAGGACCTCGTCATCTTCTCGAACAAGGGGTTCGTGGAGCTTTCGGACGCGTACGCCTCCACCTCCTCGATCATGCCCCAGAAGAAGAACCCGGACACGCTGGAGCTGACCCGCGGCGTCGCCGGCGACGCGATCGGCGAGGCGACGGGGACGCTGAGCCTCTTAAAAGGGCTGCCCCGCGCGTACAACCGCGACCTCCAGCGCGCCCACGCGGGCGTGTTCGACATCGCCGACGACGTGCGCGAGGCGACCGAGGTCGCCGCGGGCGCGGTCGCGACCGCCGAGTGGAACGACGCGACGCTCGCGGACGCCGCGGGCGAGGGCTTCGCGACGGCGACCGGCGTCGCCGACCTGCTCGCGATGAACGGGATGCCCTTCCGGACCGCCCACGAGATCGTCGCGACCGCCGCCGAGAGCGTCTCCGACGACGACTCGGCGGCCGACGCCGCCGCAAAAGTTGACGAGGCCACTCGAAAGGTGACGGGCGAGGCCCTCTCGGCACACGTGAGCCGCGAAGCCGTGGTGTCCGCGCTCGACCCCGCCGCCAGCGTCGCGAGCCGCGACTCCGCCGGCGGGCCCGCGCCCGCCGCCGTCGCCGACGAACTCGCGACCGCCGACTCCGGGATCGAAGCCGACACCGCGACGCTGACCGCCGAGCGCGAGTCGCTCGCCGCGGCCGCGGAGCTGCTGGCGTCGGAGGTGGACTCGTATGTCTGAGTCGGCGACCGCGACATCGGTCGGGACGCGCTCCGATCGTCGGTCTCAGCCGCCGCGACGGCCGACGGCGTCGGCGGTCGAGCGACGACCGCCGTCCCTGCGAGGGGACACATTATCTACTGAAATCTGACATCGGATTTCGCACGACGGTTGTCTGGCCGATTTATCTCCGTTAGCTGGAACTCTGTTTATTGTAAACTATATTACAAGTTCGAAGGCTTTATGCGGGTTCACGGTCGAGTAGGTGGTACGATGACGAACGACACCGACCCAGTGCTGGCAGAGGACCCGATCACGGGCGAAGAGATCGAACTCCCGGCCGACGTCGAAGTCGGCGAGATCATCGACAGCCCGGTCACCGGGACCGAGCTGGAGGTCATCTCGCTGGACCCCGTCGTGCTCGAAGAGGCCCCCGAACTCGAGGAGGACTGGGGCGAGTAGATGGTGACGACTGTCACGACCGCGACACGCGAGTGGTCGACATGCAAATAGGGATCCTCTACTCGCGGATCCGGAAAGACGAGAAGCTGCTGCTCTCCGAGCTCCGCGACCGCGATCACGAGATCGCGAAGATAGACGTACGCAAAGAGCGGTTCGGACTGGCGGAGACCACGGCCGACGTCGAGGACCTCGATCTGGTCGTCGATCGCTGTCTGTCGACGAGCCGGTCGCTGTACGCGACCCAGTTCCTCGACAGCTACGGCGTCCCGGTGGTAAACAGCCCCGAGACGGGCGACGTCTGCGCCGACAAGGCAAAGAACTCGCTCGCGCTCGCCGAGGCGGACATTCCGACCCCGGCGACCGAAGTCGCGTTCACGAAGGAGTCGGCGATGGAGGCCATCGAGTCGTTCGGCTACCCCTGCGTCTTAAAACCCGTCGTCGGCTCGTGGGGCCGCCTGATGGCGAAGATCGACTCGCGCAACGCGGCCGAGGCGATCTTAGAGCACAAGGAGACGCTCGGCCACTACGAGCACAAGGTGTTCTACATCCAGGAGTTCGTCGACAAGCCCGGCCGCGACATCCGCGTGCTGGCGGTCGACGGCGAGCCGGTCGCCGCGATGACGCGCTCGTCCGACCACTGGCTCACGAACGCCGCGAAAGGCGGCGAGACGGCGACGTTCGACCTCGACGACCGCGCCCTCGACCTCGTCGAGCGCGCGAGCGAGGCGGTCGGCGGCGGGCTCCTCGGCGTCGACCTGATGGAGGTCGGCGGCGAGGGCTCCGGCGAGTACACCGTCCACGAAGTGAACCACACGGTCGAGTTCAAGGCGCTCGACGCGGCCAGCGACGTCGACGTCCCCGCGACGGTCGTCGACTGGCTGGAGACGAAGGCGGCCGCGGCGGCGGAAGACGCCGACACCACGGAGGCGACGGTATGACGGCCGCCGAGGAGACGGCGGTCGACGCCGCGACCGTCGACGAGACGTACACCGCGAGCGTCGTCGGCGGCACCGGCTTCACCGGCGGCGAACTGCTGCGGATCCTCGCTGCACACCCCGAGTTCGAGATCGTTCAGGCCACGTCGCGCTCGGCCGACAACATGACCGTCGGGCGGTCGCACCCGAACCTGCGCGGGCTCGACCTGCGCTTTTCCGACCCCGACGATCTGGAGTCGGTCGACGTGCTGTTCTCGGCGACGCCCCACGGCGTCTCGATGGGCCAGATAGACGAGTACTTCGAGGCCGCAGACACCGTCGTCGACCTCTCGGCGGACTTCCGGCTGCCCGCGGCCGAGCTGTACGACGAGTGGTACGACGGCCACGAGTCGCCCGAGTACCTGGAGCGCGCGGAGTACGCGCTCCCCGAACTCAACCGCGAGAACCTCCCCGGCGCCGACCTGATCGCCGGCGGCGGCTGTAACGCGACGGCGACGATCCTCGGACTCAAACCCCTCGTCGACGCGGGCGCGCTCGGTCCCGACGCCGGCGAGGTCGTCGTCGACGTGAAGGTCGGCTCCTCGGAGGGCGGCGCCGGCGGCGGCGCGGCCTCCTCGCACCCGGAGCGCTCGGGCGTCGTGCGCCCCTACGCCCCCACCGGGCACCGCCACGAGGCGGAGATCGAGGCGTACCTCGGACTCGACGTCTCCTTTACCGTCCACGCGGTGGAGATGGTCCGCGGCGCGAGCGCGACCTGTCACGTCTTCCCCGACGAGCCGGTCTCGAAGGCGGACCTCTGGAAGGCGTACCGCGGCGCCTACGCCGACGAGCCGTTCATGCGGATCGTCTCCGGCGGCGGCGGCGTCTACCGCTACCCCGAGCCGAAGTCGGTCGCCGGCACCAACTACGGCGAGGTCGGCTTCGAACTCGATCCGGGCAACCGGCGCGTCGTCGTGTTCTCGGCTATCGACAACATGACCAAAGGATCGGCCGGACAGGCGGTCCACGCGGCGAACGTCGCGCTCGGGCTGCCCGAAGACGCCGGCTTGGAGTTCCAGGGCCTCCACCCCGTGGGGTCGCCATGACGGGCGACGACCGCGGCGCCGCGGACGAGCCCCCGGTCGTCGTCAAGATCGGCGGCGCGAAGGCGGTCGACCCGGCCGGCGCGGTCGGCGACGTGGCCCACCTCGCGGCAAACGGGCGGCGAGTCGTCGTCGTCCACGGCGGCTCGACGGTCGTCGACGAGACCATCGAGCGGCTCGGTATGGAGCCCGAGTACGTCGAATCGGCCTCCGGCGTCACCGGCCGGTTCACCGACGCCGACGCGATGGAGGCGTTCACGATGGCGATGGCCGGCAAGCTCAACACCGAGCTGACGGCCCGCTTTCGCGAGGCCGGCGTCGACGCGGTCGGCCTCTCGGGCGTCGACGGCGGGCTCCTCTCTGGGCCCCGCAAGTCGGCGGTCCGCGTGGTCGAGGACGGCAAGCGGAAGATCAAACGCGGCGAACACTCCGGCCGGATCGAGTCGGTGAACGACGACCTCCTCGCCGGACTGCTCGCCGACGGCTACACGCCCGTCGTCTCGCCCCCGATGGAGGGGAAAGAGAGCGACGGCGGCGTCACGGCGGTGAACACCGATGCGGATCGGGCCGCCGCCGCGGTCGCGGGCGCGCTCGACGCCGACCTCGTCCTCCTGACGGATGTCGCCGGCGTGTACGCGGACCCGGACGACCCGGACACGCTGATCGAGTCGGCCGCGACGCCCGACGACCTCGACGCGGTCGAAGCCGCCGCGGAGGGGTTCATGGGCAAGAAGGTGATGGCCGCCACGGAGGCGCTCTCGGGCGGCTCCGGGCGCGTCGTCGTCGCCGACGCCAACGTCCGCGACCCCATCGTCGCCGCGCTCGGCGGCGAGGGAACGACCATCGAGCGGTCGGCGCTCGGGGACGATACCGACGGTGAGCACGCCGACGCCGACACGGAGGGCGAGACCGCATGAGCGGCTTCGTCTTCTCCGAGAAGCCGATCGAGATAGCCTCGGGCGACGGAGTTCACGTCACGGACACGAACGGGACGGAGTACCTCGATTTTGGCGCGAGCTACGCCTGCACCCCGGTCGGTCACTGCCACCCCGAGGTCGTCGACGCCGCGACGAGCCAGCTTGAGGAGCTCATGTACGTGCAGGCGTCGTACCCGCACGCGGCGCGGACGGCGCTGTACGAACAGCTCTCCGAGGTCGGCCCGGTCGATGTCGACAACGTCTGGCTCTGTAACTCCGGGACGGAGGCCAACGAGGCCGCCTTAAAATTCGCCCGGCACGCCACCGGCCGCGAGAAGATCGTCGCCACGACGCAGGGGTTCCACGGCCGGACGATGGGCGCGCTCGCGACCACTTGGAAACAGAAGTACAAGCAGGGGTTCGAGCCGCTCGCGGGCGGCGTCGAGTTCGTCGAGTACGGGGATAGCGACGCGATGCGCGAGGCGATAGACGACGAGACCGCGGCGGTCATCGTCGAGCCCGTGCAGGGCGAAGGCGGGATCAACCCCGCAGACACCGAGTACCTCCAGACGATCCGCGTCGCGACGGCCACGTCGGGCGCGGCGATGATCGTCGACGAGATACAGACCGGCCTCGGCCGGACCGGTTCGCTGTGGGCCACGGAGACCCACGACGTGGTTCCGGACGTTCTCACGACCGCGAAGGGGCTCGGGAGCGGGCTCCCGATCGGCGCGACGCTGTGTCGCGACTGGATCGCCGAGGACGCCGGCAACCACGGCTCGACGTTCTCCGGCGGCCCGGTCGTGTCGGCGGCCGCAGGAGCCACGCTCGACGTGATCGAGCGGGAGGGCCTCTGTGCCCACGCCGACGAGGTCGGGACGTACCTCCGCGAACAGATCGCGGCCCGGCTCGGCGACGACATCCGCGACGTGCGCGGCCACGGGCTGATGATCGGTATCGAGGTCAAGCGCGGTTCGAACCGCCTCCTGCGCGATCTGGCTATCGATCACCAGATCCTCGCGCTGCCGGCGGGCCGCACCGTGGTGCGGCTCCTGCCGCCGCTGACGATCGAGCGCGACCACGCCGACGCCGTGGTCGACGCGCTCGCGGAGGTGATCGGGTGATGTCGACCGGGGCGGAGCGCGACGCGGAGAACGGCGCGGACGGGGGCGCGGACGACTCGTCCGGGGCCGGCACCGACGTGGTCGCGGGCGGCGGCTACCCCGAGGCCTGCGACACGCCGGCCCGGAAGCTGCTCTACGACATGGTGTCTATCCCCTCGCCGTCGGGCGAGGAGGAACAGGCCGCGAAGCGCCTCGTCGACTTCTTCGAGGCGAACGGCCGGGAGGCGTGGATCGACGAGGTCGGCAACGTCCGCGCGCCCGCCAGCGACGCCGTCCTGTTGACCTCGCACATCGACACCGTGCCGGGAGACATCCCGGTCGAGGTGAAGCCGGCGGCCGAAGACGGCGAGACGGGCGAGCCGGGCGAGCCCGTCCTCTGGGGGCGGGGGACCGTCGACGCCACCGGCCCCCTCGTCGCGATGGCGGTCGCGGCGGTCCAGACGGGCGTCTCGTTCGTCGGCGTCGCCGGCGAGGAGACGAACTCGCGGGGCGCCCGGTTCCTCGTCGAGGACCGCGACGCGCCCGAGGCCGTGGTGAACGGCGAGCCCTCCGGCTGGGACGGCGTCACGCTCGGCTACCGCGGCTTCCTCGCGGGCACGTACGTGAACACGAGCGAGTCCGGCCACACCTCGCGCCCGGAGCCGAACGCGATCCAGCACGCGATCGACTGGTGGCACGGCGTCGAAGAGACGTTCGACCCCACCGACGACGACACGCCCGTCTTCGAGCAGGTGACGACCAAGCCCGTCTCGGTCGACGGCGGACTGACCGACGACGGGCTCGCGGTCGAGGCGACGATGGACGTGCAGCTGCGCGTCCCCCCGAACCGGACGGTCGACGAGATACACGAACTGGCCGAAACCGAACTGTCGACCGGCTCGGTCCACTGGAAGGAGCCGATCCCGCCGGTGATGGAGAGCCCGCGCACGGAGCTCGCGAGGGCGTTCCGCGTCGCGATCCGCGGCGCCGGCGGCGACGTTCGCCTGCTCCGGAAGACCGGGACGAGCGACATGAACCTCTTTGCGGCCGCGTGGGACTGCCCGATGGTCACCTACGGCCCCGGAAACTCCGACCTCGACCACGCGCCCGACGAGCGCCTACCGCTCGCCGAACTGGACCGCGCGACGACCGTGTTGAGCGACGTCTGTCGGGACCGACCGTAGGCGTCACGGCACGGCCCGTGACGCCGTCTCCTTCTGTATCGACTCGTTGCGCCGGAGATGATTACTCTCGACTCGCTCGCTCCCCTCGATACCACCCAGAGACCAACACCCACCGACACCCCACCAATGCCACTCACTACTGACGACTTCCTCGATATCGACGACGTGACGCCCGCCGAACTGGACGCCCTGCTCGACCGCGCCGCCGCGATGAAAGCGGGCGAGACCGACCCCCGACTGGGCGACGCGACGCTCGGGATGATCTTCGAGAAACCCTCGACGCGCACCCGCGTCTCCTTCGAGACCGGCATGACGCGGCTCGGGGGCCACGCGATGTTCCTCGGCCCGGACGACATCCAACTCGGCCACGGCGAGCCCCTGCGTGATACCGCTCGGGTGCTCGGTCGCTACGTCGACGGGGTGATGGCTCGCCTGTTCGACCACGAGGACGTCGAGGTGCTCGCCGAGTACGCCGACTGCCCCGTGATAAACGGACTCACCGACGAGGCGCACCCGTGCCAGACGCTCGCGGACCTCCTCACGATCCGCGAGACGGTCGGAGAGGACGCGACGGTCGCGTGGGTCGGCGACGGCAACAACGTCGGGCAGTCGTTCGTCGTCGGCGCGGCGATGGCCGGGATCGACGTGGAAGTCGCCACCCCCGCCGACTACGGCATGAACCCCGCCGTCTTCGACCGCGCCGCCGAGTTCGGCGCGGACGTGACGCCCACGACCGACCCCGAGTCGGTCGTCGGGAACGCCGACGTGGTGTACACCGACGTGTGGATCTCGATGGGCCAAGAGGACGAGCGCGACGAGAAACTCGCCGCCTTCGACGGGTTCCAAGTGAACTCGGACCTGCTCGCCGGCACCGACGCGAAGGTGATGCACTGCCTCCCCGCCCACCGCGGCGAGGAGGTCACGGACGACGTGTTGGAGTCGGATCGGGCGCTCGTCTGGGATCAGGCCGAAAACCGGATGCACGCGCAGAACGCGCTGCTCGTCGAACTGCTCGGCGGGGAGTAGGCGACGACCGGTTCGGCCGGCGGCCGCGGTTTTATACGGCTTCTTCGCCGAGTCGATGCATGGCTATCCCGTTCGTCGGCTCGATAGTGTCGTTCGTCGTCGCGCTCCTCGTCGGTGGCCTCACTATCTACCTGAGCGCGCGCGTCGTCGTCGACGTCGACGACTACGGACACGCCGTGGTCACCGCCCTGCTCGGCGCGCTGGGCTGGGCGCTGACGTCGTGGATTCCGCTCATCGGGTCGCTCGTCGCGCTGGTCGTGTGGGTCGGCGTCATCAACTGGCGGTACCCCGGCGGCTGGGTCAAAGCGGGGATCATCGGTCTCGGGGCGTGGGTCGCCGCGCTCGTCGTGCTGTTCGTCGTCAACGCCGTGTTCGGCCTCGGCGTCGGCGCGTTCGGGGTTCCGGGCATCTAAGTCCCCGGCGAAGGGTGACGCCTTCAGCTCCGGAGCCAGGCCGATCCGGATCGTCTGACCCCCACCGTTCGCACCGGAGCGTTCGCCGTCCGTTCTTGGGACTACGGCTCACTGCCGCACGGACGCGGAGCGTGGGGTATTCGGCTCCGGTGAAATATATAGAAACTGACACAAACTACTGCAAGATACAGAGAGTACAGTCAGCACCGCGGATTGACTAGGTCAGCGTCTTTGTCTCACGCCGCTCGCGCCTTGTCCAGTTCGACTGAGCCATCCTCATCGATGAAGACGTCGAGCTGATTGAACCAGTCTTCGGAGCGAAACTCGTTGGCGAGCACAACGTCGCCGTCGACCTGAACGGTGACTCGGTACTGGCCGGCATTCCAAGCCATCTCCCCGAGTTGTGCGACCCCCTCGCTCGCCACTTCGACCGTGTTTGCGACGGTCAGTTCCTCGCGACGAACGGCCCAGACCGTCACCGTGTGAGACGTATCGTCCTCATTGACAGCGAGCATCGTTATCGTTTCATCCTGTATTCCGGTACAGCCAGCAACGGAGAGCATCCCCGCTAACACTGCGAGGTACTGGCGACGCTCCATGAGTTAGTAGATGCGGTATCTCGGTGATATAACTGCTCCTCGACCAAGCGGTTCTCTGAGTAATGGGTTCGCCGCAGCTACAATCCGCCTCTCCGATAGCGAGATTCGCGCCCCGTAGTCACCCGAACGCTGAGGACGTATCTCCAGTCGGGTATTTCGACAGAGCCGCTCATTTAAAAAGCCCCCGAGGACCGTGCACCGATCAGTTCCCGGTCCACCGCAGCACCGCGAGCGTCCCCTCGTACAGCACGATCATGGTGAGCGTCACGATGATCGGCGCCATCCCGGTCGGGTCGGGGCTAAACAGGAAGGCGATCCCGAGGAACGCCCCCCAGAATATCAGCCGCTTCGCCTCCAGCCACTGCCGGGTGACGAGGTTCATCATGATCGCGAGCATGATGAACAGCGGAATCTGGAAGACGATCGCCATGAACGCGAGCATGATGACGATCAGGTTGAACGTCTCCGCGAGCCCGAAGGCGATGGTCGCCGCGTCCGAGGTGTAAGTGGTGAAATACGAGAAGATAGCGGGCAACACGAGGAAGTGCGCGAACGCGATGCCGATCCCGCCGAGGATCAGGCTCGTCGGGACCGCTGCGAGGTAGTAGCGCCGCTCGTTCTCGTACAGGCCGGGCTTCATAAAGCGGTAGGTCTGGTAGACGAACGCCGGGAGTCCGACGACGACGCCGGCGAGCCCCGCGACCTTCAGCCGCGTGAGCGGGAGTTCGAGCGGGCCGTACAGCCGCGGTCGGTTCTCAAGCGGCGCGGGGATGTGATAGCTCCAGAAGTAGTTGATGAGCTCGGTCGACTCGGTGACGACGACGAGCGTCGCCAGTCCGCCGAAGACGAAGACGACGGCGAGCCGTCGCATCATCTCCTCGATGTGGGCCGCGAGCGGCATCTCCTCGTCCGTCTCCGGCGCCTCGATGCCGTCGTACTCGTCGTCGACGTCGGCGGTGCCCGCGCTCGCGACGCCGCCGTCCTCGACGGTTGGGGCGTCGGGGTCGGCCGCCGTGCCGTCCGCGGGGTCCTCGTCTGTGTCGTCGGCGTCTACTGAGTCGTCGGCGTCTGCCGAGTCGTCCCCAGTCTCGTCGGCGGCTCCTTCTTCGGCGGCGTCTCCACGCTCTTCGTCGCCCGCAGCGCCCGCCTCGTCGTCGACGCCGACCTCCGGAGTGACTTCGGACGTGACCTCCGGCTCCACGGACGACGACTCGGCGTCGTCTCCGTTCTCGTCGGCGTCTGGTTGGCTGGTATCTGACGACTCGTCGGCTGTGTCCACGGATTCGTCTCCATGTGAACTGGTGCCGTCGACCGTCTCGTGGTCGTCGGCCGAGTCGGTCTCGGGGTCCGAGGGCTCGTCACGCGACCGGTCCGAGTCGTCCATTCACTTCTTCTACGCGACTGGGTGACTATAGGCCTTTTTGGATGGCGGCGCCCGTCGGCCCGCTTCGCCGACGCGAGCGCGGTCGAAAAGGTTGATAACGCCCACGGACTTCCACTCCCGTATGGCGAGTGCCCTCGACGAGGATACCCAACAGTCGCTCGCGGACGGCCGCGAGTCGGCCAAGGCCTTCCTCCGATCAGTCCAGAAAGACCTCCAGAAGGTGTTCATCGTCTTCCTGGTTGGCTTTCTCGCGACGTTCTGGGCGCTCCGCGTCTTCATCTGGGAGTTCCTCTACAACGTGACCAAGGCGAACATGTCGGCCGCGGTCGCCGCAGACACCGACGTGATCGCGACCACGCCGTTCGAGGTGATCCTCCTCCAAGCCAAGATCGGGCTGGTGGTCGGCGCCATCTTCGCGATCCCGCCCTTCATCTACGTCACCCGCGACGAACTTCGCGCGCGAGGCGCGTGGCCGCAGTCGCCGATAGCGCGCTGGAAACTCGCCGCGGTGGGCCTGCTCGGCTTCGGGCTGTTCGCCGGCGGCGTCGCCTACGGGATCTACGCCTTTTTCCCGATCATGTTCTCCTTCTTGGCCGGCTTCGGGCTGGAGGCCGGAATCCAGCCGACCTACGGGATCGTGATGTGGACGGAGTTCATCGTCTTCCTCTCGCTCTCCTTCGGGCTCGCGGGGCAGATGCCGCTCCTCATCACCGGGCTCTCCTACTCCGGTATCGTCCAGTACGAGACGTTCCGCGACAAGTGGCGCTACGCGGTCGTCGCCATCTTCGTCTTCGGCGCCGTCTTCTCTCCGCCGGACCCGTTCACCCAGCTGATGTGGGCGTTCCCGCTCATCATCCTCTACGGCTTCAGCCTCTATCTCGCGAAGCTCGTCGTCACGGCCCAGCGGAGTTCCGACCGCATTCACGTCCTCGGCGCGGCGAAGAACCACTGGAACGTCGTCGGCGGGTCGGCCGTCCTCGGCGCGGGGCTCGTCTACGCGTTCTACGAGTACGGCGGCCGCGCGGCAATAAACGGCGTCCTCCGAAACGATCTCATCGACAGCGACTGGCGCTTCCTCGAACCCGGCGTCGGTCTCGGCGTCGACCCCGCGACGGGCGCCGCCATCTACGCCGCGGCGTGGGCGCTCGCGTTCGTCATTATCGCGACGCTGTGGGCCGTCTACGCCGACCTCGACACGACGAGCGCGGGCTACCAGTACGGCGACCCGGCCGCCATCGACGTGGGCGAACTGGACGCGGCGGGCGTCCGCGCCGCCCCCGACGACGCCTTCGCGGAGATGGACGAAGGCGAGTCGCTCGCGCTCGCGCAGGCCGCAATCGACGACAACGACGCCGAGAAGGCCCAAGCCATCCTCGACCGCTTCGACGCGGTGAACGAGGCTGACGGTGACGAAGACGGCGACGGCGACTCGACAGGAACCGGCGAGGGAGCCACAGGTGGGTCCGGCGGTGCGGGCGGTTCCGGCGGCGCTGGCGACGCCGGCCTGATGGGAACGGTCCAGGATCGCACCACTCGCGCCAGCTCCACGTTCCTCTCCGAACTCACCGACGGCGACGAAGGCGAGGCCGAAGACGACATCGGCGGCTACTACAGGGATCTCAAGTTCATCTTCGATTCGCTGCGGTCGCGGTCGTTCCGCCTCGTCGCCGTCTTCGCCGGCGTCATGGGTGCCGCGTTCACGTGGCTGTACCTCGGCGGCCTCGCGACGGTCCGGAACGACCTCGAATCGCGCGTTCCGGCCGAGATCGGCGGCGGGATCAACATCATCACGCTCCACCCGGTCGAGGCGCTGATCTTCATGGTGAAGTTCTCCATCCTGCTCGGGATCGTGGCCGTCTTCCCGTTCCTCCTCTACTACGCGTGGCCCGCGCTCCGTGATCGCGGCTTCGTCGCCGGCCGCATTTATCAGGTGTACCTCTGGGCCGGTGCGCTGTTTGCCGGCCTGATCGGCGGCTTCGCGCTCGGGTACGGCTACATCGCGCCCACGATCATCGGCTGGCTCATCACCGACGCCGAACTGGCGAACATGATCATCACCTACCAGGTGAGCGACTTCCTCTGGCTCGTCGTCTACACCACCATCGGCATCGGCTTCCTCGCCGACATCCCGATTGCGATGCTCCTCCTGAACAACGCCGGCGTCCCGTACCAGGTCTTCCGGGCCCGCTGGCGCGAGGTCACCGTCGGGATCATGCTGTTCGCCGCGGTGTTTACCCCCGCCGACGTGATCACCATGCTCCTCGCCACGGTCCCGCTGATGGCGGCGTACGGGCTGGGCGTCGGGGTCCTCTTCCTCGTCACCTTCGGCGGGCGGCGGAACCTCTCGCCGCCGTCGGAGCTCGTCGGGCCATAACGCGGTCGGGGGCGTTCGGCGACAGGCTGCGTCGTTCCACCTCGCTCCTCCGCGACTCGTCAAACCGCCGTGACCGACGAGTATTCCCGCGCGCGCACGCTATGAGCGAACAGAAATGAGCAAGGACTACATCGAGGTCCGCGGCGCCGAGGAGCACAACCTCAAGGACCTCGACGTCCGGATCCCGCGCGAGGAGTTCACCGTCGTCACCGGCCTCTCCGGCTCGGGGAAGTCGTCGCTCGCGTTCGACACCGTCTACGCCGAGGGACAGCGCCGGTACATCGAGTCGCTGTCGGCGTACGCCCGCAACTTCCTCGGGCAGATGGACAAACCGCAGGTGGAGGCCGTCGAGGGGCTCTCCCCCGCCATCTCCATCGACCAGAAGAACGCCGCGAACAACCCCCGATCGACGGTGGGAACCGTCACCGAACTCCACGACTACCTCCGGCTGCTGTACGCCCGGATCGGCACCCAGTACGACCCCGTCACCGGCGAGGAAGTCGGTGAGCAGTCGGCACAGGATATGGTCAAACAGATCCTGAAACTCCCCGAGGGGACTCGTGCGAAGGTCGCGGCCCCGGTCATCCGCGACCAGAAGGGCGCCTTCGAGGACTTGTTCGAGGACCTCGTGGCCGACGGGTACGCCCGCGTCGAGATTGACGGCGAGCCGACCGACCTGACGCTCGACGACCCCGACCTCGACAAGAACTACGACCACACCATCGACGTGATCGTCGACCGGATCGAGGTGTCGCCGGACGCCCGCTCCCGGATCACGGACTCGGTCGAGACCGCCTTGGAGGAGGCGGGCGGCGTGCTCAAACTGATCGTGCCGGACCCGCCCGACGACGTGCCGTTCGCCTCGAACGCGCGCTCGACCGGGTCGCTCGCGGCGGACGCCGACGGCGACGACCGGCTCGTCGTCGAGTTCTCCGAGGAGCTCGGCAACCCCAACTCCGACGTGCAGTTCTCGGCGATCGAGACCCGCTCGTTTTCCTTTAACAGTCCCTACGGCGCCTGTCCGGAGTGTGAGGGGATCGGCTCGACGAAGGAGGTCGACGAGGACCTCGTTATCGAAGACCCCGCACAGCCGCTCAAACACGTCTTCGAGCCGTGGAGTTACGACCGGACCTACTACTCCCGCCAACTCGACAACGTCGCCGATCACTTCGGCGTCTCGCTCGACACCCCCTTCGAGGAGCTCGACGATTCGATTCAGCGGCAGTTCCTCTACGGCACCGACGACCTGGTTCACTTCGAGTGGACCACGAAGAACGGGACCCGCGAGAAGACCGAGCGCTTCGAGGGCGTCATCCCCAACTTGGAGCGTCGCCACGTGGAGACCGACTCCGAGCGCGCTCGCGACCACATCGAGGAGTACATGGCCGTTACGACGTGTCCGGAGTGTTCGGGGACCCGACTCAAAGAGCAGTCTCGTCACGTCCTCGTCGGCGACACCGCGATCACCGAAGTGAACGAGCTGTCGATCGCAGACGCCCGCGCCCACTTCGAGGGGCTCGAAGACGAACTGAACGAGCGCGAGACGACCATCGCGACGGAGATTTTAAAAGAAATTCGCGCGCGACTCGGCTTCATGGAGGAGGTCGGGTTGGAGTACCTCACGCTCGACCGCGAGGCGTCGACGCTCTCGGGCGGTGAGAGCCAGCGCATCCGGCTCGCCACGCAGGTCGGGTCGGGGCTCGTCGGCGTGCTGTACGTCTTAGACGAGCCGTCGATCGGGCTCCACCAGCGCGACAACGACCGCCTGCTGAACACGCTGGCCGGGCTCCGCGACCTCGGGAACACCCTCGTCGTCGTCGAGCACGACGAGGAGACGATGCGCCGCGCCGACGAGATAATCGACATGGGTCCCGGCCCCGGCAAACGCGGCGGAGAAGTGGTCGCCCAGGGCGACTTCGACGACGTGATCGACGCGGAGGAGTCGATCACGGGCGACTACCTCGCGGGTCGGAAGTCGATTCCGGTGCCCGACGAGCGCCGCGATCCGGACGGCGAACTGGTCGTCCGCGGGGCCCGCCAGCACAACCTCAAGGATCTCGACGTGTCCATCCCGCTCGGCACGCTGACGACCGTCACCGGCGTCTCGGGCTCCGGGAAGTCGACGCTCGTCCACAACGTGTTTTATAAGGCCCTCGTCCGCGAGATGAACGACAACACGTCGGTCGACCCCGGCGACCACGAAGCCATCGAGGGGTTAGACGAAATCGAGACCGTCCGGCTCATCGACCAGTCGCCGATCGGTCGGACGCCGCGCTCGAACCCCGCGACGTACACCGACGTGTTCGATTACGTCCGCGAACTGTTCGCGGAGACCAAACTCTCCAAGCGCCGCGGCTACGAGAAGGGTCGCTTCTCGTTCAACGTGAAGGGCGGGCGCTGCGAGGAGTGTGGCGGACAGGGGACCGTCAAAATCGAGATGAACTTCCTCTCTGACGTGTACGTCCCCTGCGAGCAGTGCGGCGGCGCGCGCTACAACGACGAGACGCTCGACGTCACGTATAAAGGTGCGACCATCTCCGACGTGCTCGATATGAGCGTCGACGAGGCGTACGACTTCTTCGAGAGCCACCGCGGGCTCCAGCGCCGCCTCAAGCTCTTAAAAGACGTTGGGCTCGGCTACATGGAGCTCGGCCAGCCCTCCACCACGCTCTCCGGCGGGGAGGCCCAGCGCGTCAAACTCGCCGAGGAACTGGGCAAACGGGCGACCGGCGACACGCTCTACCTCCTCGATGAGCCGACGACGGGGCTTCACAAGGAGGACGAGCGCAAGCTGATCGACGTCCTCCACCGCCTCGTCGACGCGGGCAACACGGTGGTCGTCATCGAACACGAGCTCGACTTAGTGAAAAACGCCGACCGCGTCATCGACCTCGGTCCCGAGGGCGGCGACGGCGGCGGCGACCTCGTCGCGACCGGCACCCCCGAAGCGGTCGCTCGCGACGACGACTCACACACCGGCCGCTACCTGCGCGACATGCTCCCGGACGTGGACTTGGAAGGCCCTCGCGACGACCGCCGGAAGCCCGCTGCCGCAGACGACGACTGAGTTCACCGGTCGCCGCCCGGCGTCTCGACCGCCCCGCCCGGTGTATCGACCGCCCTGCTCGTCACCGAACGGCCTTCTCGATCCGTTCGACGAGCGTCTCGTACTGTTTCGGGCCGACCTCTTTCTCGACGTAGTCGGTCACGTCGTCGAGGATCGCCTTCTTCGCTACCGTCTCGCTGCCCCGCCCGGTGTACAGGATAAAGGGGAGCGTCGGATGGCGGTCCCGGACGGCGCTGAGGAACTCGATGCCGTCCATCTCCGGCATCTTGTAGTCGCTGACGATACAGTCGATCCGCGCCGCGCGACGCGGGTCGGAGAGCCGTTCGAGCGCCGCAAGCGGGCTCTCAGCCTCGGTTATCGAGAGCCGGTCCGACTGTTCGCTTAAGAATACGCGGGTCATCTCGCGGCTCTGCTCGTCGTCGTCGACGAGCAGCACCTCGATGGCGCCGCTCCCGTCCGACACCGACCCGAGCGCGTCGACCGCGAGCAGGTCGGCGCGGAGGTACCGCCCGAAGAGGTTCAACAGGCGGAACGACGGGAACCGGACGCCGAGCCGCTCCGCCCGGTCCGCCGCGCTCAGGTACAGGACGACCGCCGGCGCGTCGGTCCCCGAGAGGCTGAACCGGGTGACATCGTCCCGGTGGACGGTGATCCGGTCGCCGCCGTCCGTCGGTTCGAACCGTATCTCCGTGGCCGAGACGGCGAGCCGGCAGGGCCGCCTGTCGTCGGTCTGGTCGTCCGCGCGCCGGTGGGCGACGGACACCGCCGCGTCGACGAGCAGCTGCCGGAAGAGCAGGCGCTGGAACTTCACGAGCGTCGCGGCGTCGGCCTGCACGGCGAGCGTCTCGCGCCGACCGCCGCTGTCGAACGCGAGCGTGACGGTCTCAGTCGAGTCGGCGGCGGCGGCCATCGAGACGTCCCGCACGATGTCGAAGACCTCGTCGACGTCGATCCGGCGCGTCACCTCCCCGGACCGGACGCGGATCTGTGCGGGCGTCATCGCGATGCGCCCGCGACTCGGCGCGCCGCTCGTCGAACGACTAAAATCGACGACGGCCCCGAACTCGGCGATGATCGAATCGGTCAACACCTAATAATTGACAGAATAGATAATAAGCGTACTGCTACGACCGGTTTTCGGCTCACCCGGACGCCCTCCGCCTCAGAACTTCTCTAACAGCGCCTCGTAGAAGTCGCTGTCGCGGTCGCCGGCGAGTTTCTCGACGATGAGCTCCGGCGTCGACCGCGCGAGGTGCCCCTTTCGCGGCGAGCGGTTCACCTCGAGTTCGCCGTCGACGAGCCCGGCCGCCTCGATGCCGTCGACGGCGACCGCGAAGTCGGCGGCGTCGCGGATCTCCCGCGCGAGGTGCGAGACGAAGACGGCGGTGGCGTCCTGTTCGTCGAGCGCTTCGAGGATCCCCGCGATGATCTTCGCCGAGGCGCCCGGCTCCGTGATCGATTCGAGTTCGTCGACCAACACGAGCCGCCCGTCCGCGCCCTCGACGAGGTCGCCGAAGTCCCGGAGCGTCGCCTCGAACGCGCCCGCGTCGAGGGTGCCCTGCGATTTCGCGTAGTAGTGGACCTCTTCGAACCGCTCGACGGTCGCCGACTTCGCGGGAACGGGCATCCCCATCTGCGCTAAGACGACCACGAGCGCGACCAGATCGAGCGTCGAGGTCTTCCCGCCGGAGTTAACGCCGGAGAGGAGCGTCGCGCCCGACACCCCGTAGTCGATCGGTTCGGCCTCGCTGAAGTCGACGTCGAGGAGCGGGGAGCGCCCGCCCTCGATCCGAAACCCGCCGCCTTCCGCCCCCGCCGCGTCCGGCCCGACCACGTCGGGCAGCACGCAGTCGAAGTCGCGGGCGAACCGCGCGACGGCGAGCTCCACGTCGAGTTCGAGGGCGTCCCGCACCAACTCCTCGACCGGCTCTCTGAGCGCGCCGAGGTCGGTCGCGAGCTCCGCTTTCAGGCGGGCGGCCCGCCGGTCGCGCGCCGCCGAAAGCTCCGTGCGGAGCCGCGACACCGCGGTCTCGTCGTGTTCGACCGGGAACGAGGGGTCGTCGCCGAAGACCCGCGCGGCCAGCTCCGCTTCGTCCGGTTCGAGCCGGAGCGCGTCGACTAGGTGTTCGCGGGCGCGCTCGATTGCGGCGTCGTACTCGTCCGCGAGCTCCCGGTCGAGCAGCGAGTCGACCCGCGCGCCCTGCTCGACGAGGGAGAGGAAGTCGGTCCCCTCGATGGTCACGTCGCGCTCGCGGATCGCGTCGCGCAGCCGGTCGTCGGCGACGGACTCCGCGGTCGACACCGCGGCGTCTAAGTCGTCGACGGCGGCCGTCAGCCGTTCGAGTTCCGCGTCGCCGACGATCGTCCCGTCGTCGTCGAGCCGGTCGAGCGCGCCTCGGAGCGCGTCGAGGTCGGCGGCCGGAGCGAGGTCCGCCGCCTCGTGGACCGCCGCCGCCGCCGCCAGCCGCTCGCGGTTCGCGGCGAAAAAGGCGAGCAGGCGCTCGGGGACGGTCTCGGCCGGGTTCTCAAGTGCGTCCGGCCGGACGTGCACGTCGCCGTCCACGTCGAGCCCGGCGAACGACTCGTCTAAGACGATCACGGTCGCGTACGACCGCGCCAGCTCGGAGACGTCGCGGGCATCGTCGACGGTCTCGACCGACAGCTCCGGCACCGCGGACTCCGCGCGGGCGAGCGTCTCGGCGTCGGCCGTCGCGAGACAGCGGTCGCGGACCCGGACTGTCTTCGGGTCGACGAGGGGTTCGACCCCGGCGAGCGCCTCCCGGACCGCGGGAGCGGGCTCGCGCTCGACCGCCGACTCGACGAACGCCTGCGCCTCCTCGATCCGCGAGGCCGCCGCACTCGGGTAGAACGTCTCCAGCCGCTTCGCGGCGTAGTCGGTGACGGTGCGCTCGCGCAGGAGATCGATCGCCGAGCGGTACACCTCGCGGGCGCGATCGGTCGCCAACACCCGCCCGTCGTCGCCGTGTCGCCGCCGGATCGCGCCGCGGGCGATGCGGGCGGCCCGCGCCTCGTTCACGCCCGGCGCGCGAGCGATCGCTGCCACGTCGCCGGATTCGACGGTCGCCACCGGGTCGTCGAGCTCGCGGAGCGACGCGGCCGTCTTCGCGCCGACGCCGGGGATCGCCTCTAACTCCATTCACTCGCGGGTATCGCGGCTACGCGCAAAAGGATAGGGGGTCGAAGGCGCCCCGAGATCCCGAACGGCCGCGGCCGACGCGCTTTTTCGCGCCGCCCACGAACCCGGTGGCATGAGTCAGCACCCCCTCGCCGCCGCCGACAGCGACCTCGCTCCGGAGACGGCGGCGAAAGCGGCGACCGCCCGCGACGCGCTCGCCGAGCGCGACGCCGTCCTCGTGGCGTTCTCGGGCGGCGTGGACTCCGCGGTCGTCGCGGCGCTCGCGTCCGACGTGCTCGGCGACGACGCGGTCGCCTGTACGGCCCGGAGCGAGACGCTGCCGGCCGCGGAGCTCGACGACGCGAAGCGGGTCGCCGACGAGATCGGGATCTCCCACGAGGTGGTCACCTTCTCCGAGCTCGACGACCCGAACTTCGTCGCCAACGACGGCGAACGCTGTTACCACTGCCGCACGATGCGGCTCGGTCGGATGTACGAGACGGCCGCGGAGCTGGGCATCGAGACGGTCTGTGACGGGACGAACGCCGACGATCCGGGCGAGGGCCACCGCCCCGGCCTCCGCGCGGTCGAGGAACTGGACGTGGTCTCGCCGCTCTTGGAGGCGGGACTCACCAAAGACGACGTGCGGGCCGTCGCCGACGCGTACGGGCTGTCGGTCGCGGATAAACCGTCGATGGCGTGTCTCTCCTCCCGAATCCCGACCGGACTGGAGGTGACGAAGGCGCGGCTGACGCGCGTCGAGAAGGCCGAGCGCGTGCTCCGCGAGTGGGGGTTCGAGGGGTTCCGCGTCCGCGACCACGACGGGCTCGCCCGCGTCGAGATCGCCCCCGACGAACTGGAGCGCGCGCTCGACCCGGCCTTCGCCGACGCGGTCCACGAACACCTCACCGACGTGGGGTTCGACTACGTGACCCTCGACATGGCCGGCTACCGCACCGGCAGCGTGAGCCCGGACGGCGAGAGCGAGGCCGAGGGCGCCGCGGAGGCCGAGGGCGACGACGCCCACGCCGGGTCCGACGACTCCGCTCCCGACCTCGGCCGCCAGTACCCGCGCTGAGCCGGCCGCGGTCGCCGGGCGCCCCTCGCGCCGCGCCCGTCAGCCCCCGTTATCACCGGAGAGAACCTGACGCGAACGCTTATCACCGCTGTTGGGAAATCGACACCTATGAGCGAGGCGCAGACGCTTGCGGTCATCGCTGGCGGCGTGGGCGGGTCTGTCGGCGCGTTCGTCGGCGTCTCCATCGGTGGCGACGCGTTCGGCGTGACGCTGACGACGCTCGTCGTCGCCACCCTCGTCGGCGTGGCGGTGATCGGAAGCGCGATCATCGCCGGCGACGTGGAGTTCTTCGCGAACGCCGACGGCGAGTGAGGCGGTCACGGCGGGTCACCGACGCCCGGTCCAGTGACTACGTAATGCCAATTTAGTGACTACGTAATGCCGATTCAGTGATTACTCACTGCCGGTCAGAACACGCCGGGGCCGCCGTCGGACTGCTGTCGCCGGCCGGTGATGATACTCGGCGTGCCGCCCGTCTGGATGATGTTGAACGCGGTCATCAGGTCCGACCGCGAGATGAGCCCGACCAGCTGCTCCTGCCGGTCGACCACCGGGAGCCGCCCGACGCCGTGTTCCTGCATCGTCTGTAGCGCGGTCATCGCGTCGGTCTCGGGGCCGACGCCGACCAACTGCGTCTCCATCACGTCGCTCACCTGGTAGGCGTCGCGCTCGACCTCTCTGATCGAGCGGGCGTCGGCCAGCGTCACCATCCCGACGAGGCTGTCGCCGTGGATCACGGGATAGCCGGTGTGACGCTCCTCGAACATCCGGTTCATCAGCGTCGCCACCGAGGTGTCTTCGGTGACGGTGTGGAGTTCCTCCCGAGGAGTCATCACGTCGGCGACGGTCACGTCCTCGAAGGCCGCTCTCAGCGTCGTCTGCTGGGCCTCGCCCGAGGCGGCGATGTACACGAAGAAGGCCAACACGATCAACAGCAGTTGGAACGTGAACACGCCGAGAAGCCCCATGAAGAAGGCGAACACCTTCCCGACCGCCGCGGCGCGCTGGGTCGCCTGCGCGTGCGGCTGGTTCCGCGCGAGGATCGCTCGGAGGACGCGCCCGCCGTCCATCGGGAACGCGGGCAGCATGTTGAACACCGCGAGGACGACGTTTAACAGCGCCAGGTAGCCGAAGACGAACAGCACGGCGTTCGCGCCGCTCGGCGCGAGTTGGAACACCACGTAACAGACGGCGCCGACCCCGACGCTGACGAGCGGGCCGGCGATCGCGATCCAGAACTCGTGTTTCCAGTCTTCGGGGAACTCGGCGAAGCTCGCGATCCCGCCGAGCAGCCACAGCGTGATCGATTCGATCTCGTAGCCGTACCGCATGGCGACGATCGAGTGGCCGAACTCGTGGAGGAGGACGCCGCCGAACAGCCCGAGGGCGGCCGCCAACCCGAGCGTCCACGGGGTGATACCCGCGCCGACCGCGGCGGGGTCGATGCCGGCGCCGAACGCGTCGTTCATCACCCCGGCGATCATGCCGACCTGCGAGCCGATGAGATAGGCGAAAAGCGGCAGTACGATCAGAAACGTCCAGTTGAGCCTGATCGGGATTCCCAGCGCCGTCCCGACCTTGATTCCACGCATAGCCGCGAGTTAGACGGGTGGCCGGTTAAACATCCGGGGGGAGACGACGGGCCGACTCGCCGCCGGCGTTTATAAGTCCCCGACGGCCGATCGGCCGGTATGCGCGACACCACCGACGACGCGGCGGCCCCGACGCCCGTCGTGAGACGCGGCGACGACGTCGACTACGCGGCGGTCGAGGCCGCTGCCGGGCTCACGAAGGGCGTCCTGCTCGACGAGTCCGACGGCGCCCCGAACTTCGCGATGCGCCGCTTCGAACTCGCGGCCGGCGCCGAGGTCCCGCGACACACGAACGCGGTCGAACACGAGCAGTACGTCCTCGCCGGCGAGTACGTCGTCGGCATCGGCGAGACGGAACACGTCGTCGAGCCCGGCGACGCGCTCCTCATCCCCGCCGGCGTCGAACACTGGTACCGGAACGAGGGCGACGAGGCCGGCGCGTTCATCTGTGCGGTGCCGAACGGCGACGACGACATCGAACTCGTCGAGTAGCCGGCTCGCCCGGCGTCACTCGATGGTGCCGACCCGGTCAGCGACGTAGCCGAACTGGTCGCGGTAGCCGTACGGCGAGAGCAGGACGGGGTAGAACGGCTCGTCCGCGCGGAGCTGTTCGTCGCCGGCGGCGGCGAAGGCCTCGCCGGCCTCGACGCGCTCGAAGTTGCGGGCGAACACCTCGTACGCCTCCGCATCCGGTTTGGGGATCCGGTCGCGGAGCCGGAACACCTCGACCGCCTCGCGTCCCCCGGCGTCGACGACGCCCTCCGCGCCCGGCGCCGGGAGGACGCCGGTCGCGGCCAGAAACGCCCGCGAGAGCCAGTACGCGTTGTCAGCGGCGCCGTCGGAGCCCTGCAGGCCGGCCTCCACTTCGAGGGTGTGCGGGTGTTCGATGAGCCGGCCCTCGGTGAACGCGTCGGTCTGGATCACGGTGTCGACCGGGAGGTGCGGGGCGACCGCGCGGGCGACCTCGTCCATGGAATCGACGACGGCGAACGGCTCGGCGTACGACTGCGTCGAGTGAATCGCCAGCGTCGAACAGCCGGCGAGCGCGTCGAGCAGGTCGGCGGCGAGCCGCTCCTCGTGGGCCGCCGCGTCCGGGTCGCCGGGGAACGCCCGGTTGAGGTCGGCGTCGAGGTAGCGAACGCCGGCGTCGAGCGCCGCCTCGTTGGCCACGATCAGCCGCACCGGGCGCTCGACGTCGGGGTCGGCATCGAGCAGGCGTCGGACCGCACGCGCGCCGCAGGGCTCGTCGCCGTGGATCCCGCCGACGACCGCGACCTCCGGCTCCCCGCTGCCCAGGTCGTATACGTCCATACGACCGACAGGGGCCGCGCTGATAAGTCGTGATCGGATCGCCGGCGCGGGCGCGCTCCGGACTCGACTCCGCCGCCGCGAGTCAGTGACCTTCGTCGATCCGCTCCGCGTACTCGTAATCCGCCGGGTACGCCTCCGGGCGAGCGCCGTCGATGGAAATCTTCCACCCGTCGATCGCGGCCGGGCCATCGCAGGCGGCTCGGAGCGTCTCGCGAACCTCCTCGAGGTCGACCCCGTAGAAGTCGTCGGGGAGCCCGCGGAGGTACGCCAGCGCGGTCTCGAAGAGCGACCGCATCCCGTCGTCGTTCCCGAAGTCGACGTGTTTGTACGCGCCCGCCGCGACCTGCACCATCCCGTGCAGGAACGCGCTCTCCGGGGTGCCGCTGCCGTAGTTGTACCACTCGTCTTCGAAGCAGTCGTGCGACTCGTGGTACTCGCCGGCGTTGAACAGCCGAACGCCGTGTTCCGTCGCCCGCCGAAGCGTGGCGTGTTCCCAGTACCCGCCGGCGAGCCGCGCGTCGTCTGGCGCCGACGCGTCGTCGGCCGCGTGCCACCCGGTCGGGTTCCCGAGCGGCGGGGCGACGCCGGGATCGCGGGTGTGATCGTCCATGCGCCAGTAACTGTCGGCGACGGTGCTAACACTTTCGTGCCGGCGTCGACCGGGCGGTCCCCGCCGACGCTCCCCTCGCCGATCGCACGCGCATGGAATCCGCACAGCGTTCATGAGTCTCGGGCGCGAATTACCGGTATGTTCGACAGCGACGAGATGCCCTGTCGCAACGTCGACGACGGGTCGAAACGCAAGGCCGGCGCGCTCCTCGCGATCGGACAGGGGCTCCTCACCGCGCTCCTGCCGGGGCTCAGCGTGCGCCTCACGCGGAAACTGCTGAGCAAAAACTTCGAGAACGCGGAGGCGCTCGAAGCGAAACCGGCGTACCGCCGACAGCTTCGCGCGCTCGGAATCGGCGCGGCCGCGGCCGGGATCGCCGGCTACGCGATGGAGGTCGCCAGCGAGAACGCGGCGGCCGAGGCGGCGGCCGCAGACGACGCCGACGAGCCGGACGCAGACGCCGCAGCCGCGTAACCGCCGACGCGTCGGTCGCCGGAACCGAACCCTTCTTTCCCCCGCCGGGCATCGAATCGCTCGATGGACGCCGGCCTCCCTGCCGCGATCGGCGCTGCGCTCGTCTGGGGGACCTACATCTTCGTGCTGAAGCGCTCGTTCTCCGGCTACCCGCCGGCCGGGCTGACGGTGCTCCTCAACGCCGCCGCGCTCGCGTGGTTCCTCCCCGTCACCGCCGCGACGATCGATTTCGCTCCCGCCGGGTCCGGTTCCGGACTCGCCGGCGTCGCCGCCGGAGTCTTACAAGCGGTGGCGACCGTCGACCCCGCCGCCGTCGGCGTCGTCGCCCTGACCGCGTCGGCGACCGCGGCCGCGTTCGTGCTGTTCCTCAAAGCGATCGAGGGGGGTGACGTCTCGTACGTGACGCCGATCAACAAGGTGATCCCGATGTTCGTGCTCCCGCTCGAGGTCCTGCTGCTCGGCGAGGTGCTCGCGCCGATACAGGTCGCGGGCGTCGTCGTCGCCACCGCCGCCGTGTACGTCGCGAACTACGAGCCGGGGAGCCTGCTCGCGCCGCTGTACGGCGCCGTCCGCTCTCGGCCCGCCCAGCTCGCGCTGTTGAGCGCGGCCTGTTACGCCGTCGGCGACCTCGGCAAGCGGGTGGCGCTCCAGGAGCTCGCGATCCCCGGCACCCTGTGGGTGCCCCTGCTGCTCGCGGGCGCCGGCCTCATCCTGCTGCCCGCCGCCGTTCGGAACCCGGCGAGCGTGACGCGCGGCGACCTCCCGAAGTTCCTCGCCGCGGGCGGGTTGGTCGCGCTCGGCGAGTACCTGACGACGGTCGCGTTCGCGGCGCTGCCGGCGAGCGTCGCCTCGCCCGTGATCAACACGCAGGCCATCGTCGCCGTCGTCCTCGGCGGGATCATCCTCGGCGAGCGCTACTTCCGGATCCGGCTCGTCGCCGCCCTCCTCGCGGTCGTCGGCGTGACGATGATCGCTTTATAAGATCGGAGCGAATCGCCGTCGGATCGCCGTCGGATCGTCGGCGGATCGTCGCCGGCTGTCCGTCCCCATCCCGATCTGACCCGCAAAACACGTCGCGATAGGGGTCGAAGGTGACGTATGGCCCGTGACGACGCCGTCCCGACATACGCCGAGTCGATCGTCGCTGCCCTCGGCGACGGTGCGTACGTCCTCGATACGGACCGGAACCGCGTGTTCGTCAACGACCGGCTCCGGGAGGTGACGGGGTTCGACGAGGCGGTCCTCCACGGCAAACACCCGGAGCGGATCGTCGCCGAGGGGCATTGGGACGAGGCGGCGGGCGACCGATTTCGCGCCGCCACAGAGCGCGTCCTCGCCGGCGAATCCGACGACGAGCGCGTCCAGTTGACGACGCGGCTCGCCGACGGATCGACGATCACGAGCGAGACGCGGCTCACGCCGTTGACCGCCGACGGGGTGAGAGACGGCAACGAGAAGGGAGCCGACGACGGGAACGACGCCGCACCCGGCGAGATCTGCGGCGTCATCGGCGTGATCCGCGACGTGACGGACCGCGTCGAGCGCGAACGCGAGCTGTCGCGGCTCAACGAGCGGCTGGAACGCCTCGCCGCGTTCCTCTCGCACGACCTGAAGAACCCGCTCTCCGTCGCCCGCGGGTACGTGGAGCTGACCCGCGACACCGGAGACGTGGACCGACTCGACCCCGCGGACGAGGCGCTCGAACGCATGGAGGCGCTGATAGACGAGGCGCTCGTGCTGGTCCGCGACCCCTCTGCGATCGACGTCACCCTCGAACCGGTCGACCTCGCCGCGCTCGCGACGAGCTGTTGGGAGTCGGGCGACGCCGGGACGCCGCCCGCGGACGCGACGCTCGTCGTCGAGGACGCCGGACCGGTCACCGCGGACCGCGCCCTGCTCCGGCGGGCGGTCGGAAATCTGCTGAAAAATGCGTTCGACCACGCGGGCGACGCGCCGACGATCCGGGTCGGCGTCGACGACCGCGGACTGTACGTCGCCGACGACGGGCCGGGAATCGCCGCCGCCGACCTGGACGAAATCACCGAGTTCGGCGTCTCGAAGGACGGCGGAACGGGGATCGGGCTCGCCATCGTCGACCGGGTCGCGGCCGCTCACGGCTGGGAACTCGTGGTCGACGAGTCCGACGCAGGGGGGTTCCGGGCGACGTTGGTCGGTGCGGAATCGACGACGTAAAGTCGCGGGGTGTCGAACTCCTGTCCGCGTGCGAGGGTAGCCAAGCCCGGAAACGGCGGCGGATTCAAGCTCCGCTCCTGTAGAGGTCCGTGGGTTCAAATCCCTCCCCTCGCATGAGCGCGTCCACAACGCGCGAATGCACACGAGAGGAGGATTCGAATCAGGGAGCGCCTCTGGCGCGACCGTGGTTCAAATCCCTCCCCTCGCATCGCCGGGGTCCACCCCCGTGATGCGGAAGACGCTCTCGGAGCGCTCTTCCCTCGCAAAATTCCTCGAACCCCCGAGCAGCGGCTATTGATACGCGGTATCGTCCAGCCGAACAGGTACGGACCACGGGTACTGCATTCATGCTCCGCCCACCGATCCCACCTCCCCGTTCCCCGTCAAAACGTCACGAACGTCCACTGAAACGGCGGGTCCGAAACGGTTTTGGAGGCCCCTGACGGACGGTCGATATGCCAACGGATCCCGACACCGGGTACGACCCCTCGCTGGGTCGGAAGTTCGTGTTCGTCACGGGCGGGGTGATGTCCGGGCTGGGCAAGGGTATCACCGCCGCCAGCACCGGTCGCCTCCTCGCGAACGCGGGCTTCGACGTCACCGCCGTAAAAGTAGACCCCTATCTCAACGTCGACGCCGGGACGATGAACCCGTACGAACACGGCGAGGTGTACGTCCTCAAAGACGGCGGCGAGGTCGACCTCGATTTGGGCAACTACGAGCGCTTCCTCGGCACCGACATGACGTTCGACCACAACGTCACCACGGGGAAGACCTACCAGCACGTCATCGAGCGCGAGCGCGCCGGCGACTACCTCGGGAAAACCGTCCAGATCATCCCGCACATCACCGACGACATCAAGCGGCGCATCCGGGAGGCCGCCGAGGGCAGCGACGTCTGTCTCATCGAAATCGGCGGGACGGTCGGCGACATCGAGTCGATGCCGTTCCTCGAAGCGCTCCGCCAGTTCGCCCACGAGGAGGACGACGAGGATATCCTCTTTACCCACGTCACCCTGGTCCCCTACTCGAAGAACGGCGAGCAGAAGACGAAGCCCACCCAGCACTCGGTGAAGGAGCTGCGGTCGATCGGGCTCCAGCCGGACATCTTAGTCGGCCGCTCTGAAGACCGGCTCGACCCCGAGACGAAAGAGAAGATTGCCCTGTTCTGTGACGTGCCCACGGACGCCGTCTTCTCGAACCCCGACGTGGAGGATATCTACCACGTCCCGCTGATGGTCGAAGACGAAGGACTCGACGAGTACGTGATGGAGCGGCTCGGGCTCGCCGACGAGGCGCTCCCGAAGGCCGAGCGCTCGACGGAGTGGCGCGAACTGGTCACCCGCGACCGCGATCGCGAAATCGACGTGGCGCTCGTGGGCAAGTACGCCCTCGAAGACGCCTACATGTCCATCCACGAGGCGCTGAAACACGCCGGGATCCAGACCGAGACCGAAGTGAACGTGCTGTGGGTCGACGCCGACGAGACCCGCGCCGAACACGAGGAGCGCCTCGCCGGCGCGGACGCCGTCGTCGTTCCCGGCGGGTTCGGCTCCCGCGGCACCGACGGGAAGATCGAGGCGATCCGGTACGCCCGCGAGAACGACGTGCCCTTCCTCGGGCTCTGCTTAGGCTTCCAGATGGCCGTCGTCGAACACGCGCGCAACGTCTTGGGACTGGAGGGCGCCCACTCCGCCGAGATCGACCCCGACACCCCCTACCCGGTCATCGACCTGCTCCCCGACCAGTACGAGACGGAAGATATGGGCGGGACGATGCGGCTCGGCGCCCACGAGACGGACATCAAACCCGACACGCTCGCGGCGCGGGTGTACGACGCCGACGCCTGCACCGAGCGCCACCGCCACCGCTACGAGGTGAACCCCGAGTACATCGACGACTTGGAGGCGGACGGGCTGACCTTCTCCGGGAAGGCCGACAACCGGATGGAGATCCTCGAACGCGAGAGCCACCCGTTCTTCTTCGGGACGCAGGCACACCCCGAGTTCCGGTCGCGGCCGGATCGCGCGAGTCCGCCGTTCGTCGCCCTCGTGGAGGCGGCGCTGGGATCGACGGACACAACCGAGCGGAACGCAGATGTGAGGCTATAGATGGTCGAGACGGACGAATTCATCGCGGAGGCGAAAGCGGAGATACAGGAGGCGATCGGCGACGCGAACGCCGTCATCGCCTTATCCGGCGGGGTCGACTCCTCGGTCGCGGCGACGCTCGCGTACGAGGCGGTCGGCGACCAGCTCACTCCGGTCTACGTGGACACGGGACTGATGCGGAAAGGGGAGACCGAAGAGATCCGCGACACGTTCGACTTCATGGAGTCGCTGCGAGTCATCGAAGCACAGAACCGTTTCTTCGACCGGCTCGCGGGCGTCACCGACCCCGAGGAGAAGCGCCACGTCATCGGCGAGGGGTTCATCGACGAGTTCGAGACGGTCGCGCGCGACGTCGGCGCCGACTTCCTCGTGCAGGGGACGATCTACCCCGACCGCATCGAGTCCGAGGGGAACATCAAATCACATCACAACGTCGGCGGACTCCCCGACGTGGTCGACTTCGAGGGGATCGTCGAACCCGTCCGCGACCTATATAAAGACGAAGTTCGCGAGGTCGCTCGCGCGCTCGGCTTGGAGGAGATCATCTCCGAGCGGATGCCGTTCCCCGGTCCCGGTCTCGCCGTCCGCATCGTCGGCGAGGTGACCCCCGAGAAGGCCGATGTCGCCCGCGAGGCGACGCACGTCGTCGAGGAGGAACTGGAGGAGTACGACCCGTGGCAGGCGTTCGCCGCGGTTCTCGGAAAGGCGACCGGGGTCAAAGGCGACAACCGCGTCCACGGCTGGGTCGTCGCTGTCCGCTCGGTCGAGAGCCGGGACGGGATGACCGCCAGAGCGCAGGAGCTCGACTGGAGCACGCTCCAGCGCATCCAGAGCCGGATCACCGGCGAGAACGAGAACGTCGCCCGCGTCGTCTACGACGTGACTCACAAACCGCCCGCGACGATCGAGTACGAGTGATGGCGGACTGCTCTGCTCGCGCCGACGGCGGTCATACTGAGGAGCGGCTCGCGCTCGTCGCGGGACCGGACGAACACGGCCTCGGCGAGGAACTCGCCGCGCTCGGCGTCGAGATACGCCGAATCGAGGGGCTCGTCACCGCCGACACGCTCTCCGAGTCGGGGATCGACGAGGCGACGTACCTCGTCCTCACGGACGTCGACGAGGCGACCGGGATTCCGGTCGCGAAGGAGGCGAACCCGGACGTTCTCGCGGTGACGTACGCGGACCGGTCGCTGCCGGAGTTCGTCGCCGGCGTCGCCGACCTCGCTATCGACCCGGCGCTGATGGGGCCCGAGACGGTCGCAGAAGAGTTGGTTGCTGACGACGCCGAGCGGACGGAATAGCGGCGTCGACGGGACGAGTTTTTAGGCGGTCTCCATCTCGCGTTCGAGCTCTTGGAGCCGGTCGATCCGCTTTTGCGTCGAGGGGTGCGTCGAGGCGATTCGCCCGACGAAGCCCGCCTTGACCGGGATGATGAAGAACGCGTTCATCTCGGCTTCCTCGCGCAGATCCTCTTTCGGGACCCGATCCATCCGCCCGTCGATCGTCATGAGCGCGGACGCGAGCGCGCCGGGTTTCCCCGTGATGAGCGCCGCCCCGCGGTCGGCGGAGTACTCGCGGTACCGCGAGAGCGCCCGGATCAGCAGGAACGAGACGATCCAGACGAGTATCGACACGACGATCGCGACGATGACTGGCGCGCCCTGACGGTTGTCGCCGCTGAACAGCCAGCCCCACCGAACGATGAAGAAGGCGATAGTCGAGAGGAACGAGGCGATGGTCATCACCATCACGTCGCGGTTCTTGACGTGGGCGAGCTCGTGGGCGAGCACGCCGTCGAGCTCGTCGTCGTCCAGCGCCCGAAGCAGACCGGTGGTGACGGCGACGGTCGCGTTCTTCTTGTTCCGGCCGGTCGCGAACGCGTTCGGCACCTGCGTGTCCGCGACGGCGACGGTCGGTTTCGGCAGGTCGGCCTGCTGGCTCAGCCGCTCGATCCGGCGGTGGAGGTCGGGGTGCTCTTCGGGGCTCACCTCGCGGGCGCCCATGCTTCGCAGGGCAAGTTTATCGCTGAAGAAGTACTGGGCGATCGAGAACCCGCCGAGCATGATCAGCGGGAAGAGGAAGTCGCCGAAGTACACGGTCAGCACGCCGACGAACACGACGTAGAGGGCGAAGAGGAGGAACATCGTGAACGCCATCCGTCCACGCAGTCCCCAGTCGGTCTTCCATTCCATACCCGTAAATTACTCCTCGGCGCGTTAAAGCCTGCCGGACCCCCGAACGCCCCGGAGTCGCCCGACGGCGACGGCAGCGCTTTTCACTCGCCCCGGCCACGCGCACCCATGGAGACTGTCCTCGTCACCGGCGGTCGCGGCGCCTCCGGGCGCTGGGTCGTCGACCGGCTCGCGGGCGACTACGAGGTCGTCGTCGTCGACTACGACCACCCCGGCCCGGACGCCGACCCGGCCCCACACGTCTCGTTCCGCGCGGCCGACCTCGCCGACCGCGGAGAGGCGCTTGACGTCGTCCACGCGGTCGACCCCGACGCGGTCGTTCACTGGGCGGCGATTCCCGTCGCCGGCACCCACCCCGACGGTCGCGTGTTCGAGACGAACGTCCACGCCGCGAAGAACGTCCTCGACGCCGCCGGACGCGCTGATGCCCGGATCGTCCAAGCCTCCAGCGACGGCGCGTACGGCTTCTTCTTCGCCGATCCGACGCCGTTCCCCGACGAACTGCCGATCACGGAAGCCCACCCCCTCGAACCCGAAGACCCGTACGGGCTCTCGAAGGTGACGGCGGAGGCCGCGGCGGGGGCCGTCGCCCGGCGCGAGGGCGTCCCGGCGGTGTCGATCCGGCCGTCGTGGATCCAGTATCCCGGCGCGTACGCCTGCCGGAGCGACGACTACGTCGGCGACCTCGACGCGGGCGCCGGCAACTTCTGGTCGTACGTCGACGCTCGCGACGTGGCGGACCTCGTCGCGGCCGCGCTCGCGGGCACGACGGGGACTGCCCCGGCGGTGGCTCCGGGTACCCACGAGGCCGTCAACTGCGTCGCCGCCGACAACGCGCTCGGACGGCCGCTCCTCGACCTGTTGCGCGAATCGTACGGCCTGATACCGGACGACTGCGCGGTCGATGAGGCGGCGATAGCGGACGGCGACGACCGGAGCGCCTACGCGACGCGAAAAGCCGAGCGGCTGTTCGACTGGGCGCCCGCCCGTTCGTGGCGCGAGGCGGCCGAAGAGGACGATTCCGAGCCGACGCTGTTCGATCGGTAGCCCGCGAGGGACGATTTATATTATATATCACAGTGCGGTGGCGCGCGCCTGTGAGCGGCCCGAAGGGCGCGAACAGCGCGCGCGAGGGACGCGGCGACCGGAGGGAGCCGCGAGGCTGGGGAGGCGTGAGGTGCGGTGCTGTGCGGGGCGGGCGGGACTCAAAGGGGCAGCCGCGAGGACGAAGCACACCGACGTAAGGACCGCAAGGAGCGAACGTAGTGAGCGACTGCGGACCGCAGCGAGGTGCGCGAGTCGTCGCGGCTGGGGCTTTGGCGGTGTTCAGGGTCGATCCGCCAACAACGATTTATAAACGAGCGGCTGGGGCTTTGGCGGTGTTCAGGGTCGATCTGCCAGCAACGATTTATAAACGAGCGGCTGGGGCTTCGGCGCCACCCCCGCCGCTCCGAACTCGATCAGGTATAACTGATCGACATCTCGACCCGACGCTCAAATCGACAGGATGGCGTTGACGAGCGTCCGCGTCGCGACGGCCGTCGCCGCGCCCAGCCACGTCAACAGCACGAAGTGAATGTACCCGTTCGCGGGGTTACCGCCGTCGATCCGCCGGATCATCTGCGAGGAGAGCGCGGCGTTGAAAAGCACCACCGTCAGAAGGAGGTACTCGATGAGCGGGATGTCGTACGCGCCGGGGTAGACGATCTGTCCGATATCCATCTCGTCGAGTTGGAAGTCGGCGGTCAGCTCCGCGAGGATGGCGACGATCTCCAGCCCGATGAAGAAGGCGAACGTCGCCGCCGCCGTGATCCCGTAGAGGAGCCCCACGAAGGTCATCGCCGCCTGGCGGCGCTGTTCGCGGAGCTGGTTGACGGCGTTCATGTTCTTCGAGATCAGCTCGCCGAGCATCTTGGGGTCGCCGCCCATCTGCCGCCCCACGAGGTACATCTCGGAGAACTTCTGGATGAGGTACGACCGCGTGTCGTACGTGAACTGCTCCCACGCCCCCTCGGTGCTGATTCGCATGTTGAGCCGCCGGTAGAGCCGCTCTATCGACGGCGAGAGGGCGCCGAAGTTCTTGTCCCGCAGGGTGGTCAACACGTCGGTCGTCGTCGACTGCTTCGCGCTCTCCGTCGCGCCGAGCGCACGGATAAACGAGGGGAACTCGTTGTCGCGGGAGGTGATGGCCTGCTCTGCGTTGCGGAGGACCACCCCCGTGATGAAAAGCGGCGAGATCGGGACCGCGAGGTACAGGGGCAGCCGCACGTCGTCGATGAAAAACAGGAGCCCCGGCAGCCCCGGTCCGTACCCGAACATGCCGGCGGCCGTGATCCCGATGATGAGAAACGAGAGCCCGCCGCCGATCCCGAGCGACGCCCACAGTTTCAGGTCGCCCGGAGCGCGCTCGTCCGGGTGAAACCAGATCGGGTCGTACGGCGAGGTCGCCCGTATCATCGCGTAGAACCCGAGCTGGACGAACACGAAGAGGACGATGACGGCCGCCACCGTCGCGGTCGGGTCGTTCCCCGTCAAGATCGGGAGGACGATGGCGAACACCAGCGCGAACGTCATCGAGAGGATCATCGACATGTACAGGTCCTTCATGACCTCCAGGTTCGACAGCGAGGACTCGTACAGCGTCTCGTACTTGGCCAGCATGACGTCCTGTTCGGAGACGAGGAACTCCTCTAAGGACTGTCCCGCCCCCATCGTGTAGCCGAGCCGGTCGAAGAAGTCGGCCATGGCGTCGGAGGGGACCTCCTCGGCGCGCCGGCGACACGCGTCGTCGAGGCTCTGGTTCCAGGTGTCGACGAGGTGGACGACGCGCCCGATCTCTTCGGCGGCGACGCCGTACTCCTCTTCTTTCGCCAGCGTCCGGAACACCTCCATGCGGTCGATGTTCGTCGTCGACAACACCGTCATGTGCGTCATGACCAGGTGCAGCTGGTTGTCGATCTTGGTCTCTAAACTGGAGAGATAGATCTTCGGGTAGATGACCGCAGAGACCAACACGAGCCCGCCGAACATCGGGACGGGAACCCGCGCCGCGAACGGCAGCGGAAGGACGAACAGGCCGACGACGCTCGCGGCGAAGATCAGGACCGACGGGATCAACACGAGCCCGATGTACTTCGTCTTCGAGATGTCGAGCTTCTCGTAGGACGCGAGGATCTCCGAAGTCAATTCGGCCGCGGTCGCCAGCCCGTTCCCGACCTCCTTTACCGCCATGCTATCTGACGTTCCGGTGCATATCGAAGGGCAGTCCCTCGACGCCGTCGCGCTGGAAGGAGTTGATCGCGTCGTTGACCTCGTGGTAGCCCAGGATGCCCTCCTGGATCATCCGTTCGATCAGCTCCGCGCGGAACTTGAGGTCGTCGTAGATGTCGCGGGTGTCCGCGTATCCCAACAGCGTCGCGATCTGTTCTTCCAACACGTAGGAGTTGTTCATCCCCTGGAAGACGATCTCGTCTTCGACGGGGTCCCAGCTGAACACCTCGCGGGTGACGACCCCCTCCATCTCCTTCGAGTACCCCTCGATCTCCTGGACGCTCGTCACCCGACGCAACACGTTATCGCCCTGTTTCACCCGGTTCTGGAACAGTGCCACGTCGGCGTTGTCCATGAACGTCTCCGGGACGTTGATCGGCTCGGAGGTGAACCGCTGGATCATCGAGACGATGTCGGACGCGTGGAACGTCAGCATGACCGGGTGCCCCGTCTGGGCCGCCTGGAACGCCATGCGCCCCTCGGCGCCACGAACCTCACCCACGATGATGTAGTCGGGACGCGACCGAAGCGCGGCGGCGACGAGGTCGAACATGTCGACGTCCGAGGAGCCCTCGCCGCCGCCCTCGCGGGTCAACAGCTGCTGCCAGGTGCTGTGGGGCGGGATGACCTCCGCGGTGTCCTCCGCGGTGTATATCTTCGAGTCGTCCGGGATGTACGACAGGATGGCGTTCAGCGTCGTCGTCTTCCCTGACGCCGTCTCCCCGACGACGAACACCGTCTGTTCGTTCTCCAGACAGAGCCAGAGGTACGCCGCCAACTCCGGTGAGAGCGTCCCCCAGTTGGTGATCTGGTTGATCGACAGCGGCACCTCCTCGCCCTGCCGGATCGTGAGCGAGGAGCCCTTCAGCGACACGTCGTCGGAGTAGATGATGTTGATACGCGACCCGTCGGGCAGCGTGGAGTCGACGATGGGGTCGGAGTCGGAGAGGGGGTCGCCGATCCGCTCGCCCATGTTGCGCAGCCAGTTGTCGAACTCCTTCGGCGTCCCGAAGTCGACGGTCGTCTCCAGCATGCCGTAGGTGCCGTGATCGACGTGGCACTCCTTGGGGCCGATGACGTGAATGTCCTCGTTGGCCGGGTCACGCATCACCGGCTCTAAGGGACCGAGCCCGACGATGTCCCGATTGAGCCGGTAGCGGATGTTCTCGTAGGTCTCCTCGGTGACCGACAGCTTCCCCATGTTGAGCAGCTTCGAGACGTTGCCGCGGAACCCCTGGTTTTGCCCGTCGATGTGGGTGACCTCCTCTAACAGCTCCTCGATGAGGTCGTCGTACTCCGCCTCGCTGTCGGGCGCGCTGTGTTGGCCGCTCACCCTGAGCAGCCGGTTTTTGACCTCGTTGAGGATCTCCGCCTGCGGGCCCGACACCTCCGGTTCGATGGCGTAGTACTTGGTGTCCTGGCCGAGGTCGCCGTAGATGTGGCTGTAAATCGGCCCGCCGACCGGGTAGATGACGTTCGGCCGGTTCGACTCGTACTCGCCTTTCGGCTCTTCGATGAAGAGCGGGAACTCCCCGGTGATCTGTTTGAACTCCCGCAGGTGTTCCCGGAGGTGCGGCCGGCGCATCGCCGCCTTGCGGAGTTCGTCCGACGGTTTGGCGGTTCCGTGTTCGGTCATCTGTCTGGCCGTCCCTCCTGTCGGATCGGTCGCGTCCCGACCGTCGGGACGACTGTACGTCGGCTCATGGGTTAGGCTACGCTACGGCTCTCGATGACAATTCCGGTTCCGGAACGGACCGAGAACCCGATCGTGTCGCCGACCTGCTCGCCCATCCCCGCGAACCGCTTCACGTTGACCTGGCGGCGGATGTCGTTGCCGACCTCGATCATCTCCAGTTCGAGGAAGACGTCCGCGATGGAGCGGAACGGCCCGATGGCGTCGTCGTCGACCGCCGAGGGGTCGACGGTCAACACCACGACCTTCCCCTGCGAGATGATCTCGCGGAAAAACGAGATGATCTCGAGGGCGGCCTGTCGCTCCTCGTTTTTCCGGACCAGCGCCTCGAACGTCGGGTCGTTCCGGAAGATGGCGTCGAAGGTGTCGAGGAAGACGACGTCGGAGTTCCACATCGCCTCCGCGTTCATCAGCCGTTTGAGAAGCTCCTTGCGCTCCCCGTCGGTGTCGGAGAAGGCCCCGCCCGAGTCGAAGTCGGCGTGGAGGAAGAGCAGCTTCTCTTTTAACAGCGGCTTCACGATGTCGTACTCGAGCGAGTGCATCTGGTCGATGAACCCGCGGACGGTGAGCTCGGTCGACATCATCGTCACCGACGCGCCCTCCTCGACCAGCCCGTAGGCGAACCGCTGGGAGATGGCGCTTTTCCCGGCCCCGTAGTCGCCTTCCATGAGCACGATGCTCCCGCGGGGGATCCCCCGCCGAGCTCTTTGTTCAGCCGGTCGCGCTCGCCCAACCCGAGCGAGAGGAGGTTGTCGTGTGGCATCTCAGGCGCCCTCCACGCGGAACTGGAACAGCTCCTCGTCGCCGTTGGCGGTGACGTACACGCGGTGATCGCCGTTTTCGAGCCCGCCGCTCGTCCCGTCGAGGGCGGTCACGTCGATCGTGAGCCGCAACACGTCGCCGCGGCTCCACGCCGCGCCGTCGTCCACGGAGACGAGTTCGCCGGTGGTCGCGCTCGGCCGGACGTACCGGCCGTCGAAGACGATGTCGAGATCCGAGCCGTCGGGCGCGAGCCGGTAGGTGCCGGTGTTTTTGATCAGGAGCGTCACGTTCTCCTCGCTCGCGTTGTACACCCCCGCGCTCGCGTCGGAGATGATCGTCACGTCGGTCCGGAGCTGCTCGGTCGCGTCCAACCCGGCGTCGTCGACGGCGGCGCTCACGCGGTCGACGCCCGTGGTTATCGTGCCGACAACGCCGGCGGCTATCACGAGACTCGCGATGAACAGGATCAGGTGTGAGATCGGGACGCTGGCCATTTACGTGGTCACCTCCGTCACCGTCGCCGCGTCGCGAACGCCGGACTCGACGACGAGGACGACACGCGTGCCGTCCCCGATGGTCGTCGCCGTGTCGCCCTGGGCGACCGTCACCTCGAGGGTCTCCCCGCCGAGCCACAGCGCGGTGTCGCCGTTGCCGTCGACGGTCGTGATGGCGTTCGAACCGCCCACGTCGACGTACTCGTTGCCCACGACGAGCGTCGCGTCGTCCGCGACGAGCCCCAGCGAGCCGTCGTTGGTGGCGGTGACGGTGAGCACATCATTCGTCGTGTCGTACGTCGCGTTCGAAACCGCGAACGCCGTGTTCTGGCGTTCGAGCGCGCGCTCGCCCATGCTGTGTTGCGCGTCGCCGACGCGGTCGAAACTGTTCGCCGCGACGGGGTAAAACGTCGTAAACGCGAAGAACATCCCCGCGACGATGATGGCCGTCGACGCCGAAACGCTAACGCCCATCGCCCCACCCTCCGTCGGCCGGGTCGGCGCGGTCGGAACGCGGGTTCGGGTCGTTCATCGGTCGTGAGGAGCCGCCGTTGCGCTCGCGGCCTTCGGCGCCGGCGTCCGCGCGGCCGTCCCGCCGTTCCCCGCGCCCGTCCCGTCGCTCTGTCTCGCCGTGCCCGTTCTCGCCCGGGCGCCGCCCGTCGCGGTCGTTCCGCTCTTCGCGCGGGGCGTGACCGCCGCGGCGGTCAGCCTGGCGGCGGTCGCGTCCACCGTGTCTGCCGCGGCCGCCAGCGTTGACCGGCGGCGGGCCGCCGCCGACCAGCGACCCCCCGGCGAGGTCGTCCCACCGGTCGAGGAGCAGGAGGTGGCCGCTCGTCCCGTTCAGCTGGGTCACGTATCGGAGGCTGCGCGTGTGGTGTTCGCGGACCAGGTGGTCGGTCCCCGGCCGGTCGACGAGGTTGCGGTCGATCGTGCCGAACCCGGAGAGGAAGTCCCGGAGCCGCGCGGCCGCGTCGGCGCCGACCCACTCGATGCGCTCGTAGTAGTTGATGGCGCGCACCGCGTCGGTGACGTCACTCTCGGAGACGAGGAACTCCAGCCACTCCATCACGAGGAGGTCCCCGACGTAGTCGCCGGGCAGCTCCGTGAGGTACGGCTTCCCCCGCGTGCCCGACAGGTCGTCTTCGCGGACGTACTCGAAGCCGCCGGCGTTCGCCTCTGCCGGGTCGCCGCCGGGCTGCTGGCCGCGCGAGCGGTCGGGCTCGGGTTCCGGCTCCGGCTCCGGCTCCGGCTCGTGGCCGTTCGCCGCCGGCTCGTCGACCGGTTCGTCGTCGAACCCCATCTCGTCGTCGAACGAGTCGCCGGCGTCGGCCGGCTCGTCGTCGAACGGGTCCGATTCGCCGCCGAGGTCCTCGTCGAACGAGTCGTCTCCGTCGTCGAACGGGTCCTCGTCTTGGGTCGCCTCCGTTTCGGCGCCGTCTTCGTCGGCCCAGTCGGCCTCCCCGGCGTCGTACTCCTCTTTCAGCTCGCTGAAGCTCTTTCCATCGTCGTTCATGTCGTCTCCGTCGTCCGCCGCCGCGGTTTCGGACGCGGCGTCGGCGGGGTCGCCGTCGTCCGTGTGGTCGTCGCCCGGTTCCTCGTCCAGCTCGCCGAACTCGTCGTCGTCCTCGAAGTCGTCGTCGAGCAGGTCGTCGTCGAAGAACCCGTCTGCGTCCGCGTTCGCGACGTCTTCGTCGAGGTCGTCGTCCGCGTCCGCGTCGCCCTCCTCGTCGTCGAAGAGGCCGAACGACCCCTCGCCGCCGCCGTCGACCCCGTCGAAACCGCTGGAGTCGTCGACGAACGGGTTGATTCCGCGGGTGACCATCTCGTAGATGTCGAGTAAGTTCCGCACGTCCTCCTCGATGTCGTCGACGGCGGCCGAGATCTCCTCGTTTTCCGACCGGACCGTCGAGACCGTCGACGAGAGCGACGCGACCTCGTTTTCTAAGTCGTCGAGTCGCTTCTCTAACTCGTCGGTGTCGGACCCGCCGCCGCCACCGCCGTCGTCGAACTCGTCGTCCCACTCGTCCATTCCGTCGAAGTCGTCGAAGCCGTCGCCACCGCCGCCGCCGCCTCCCATCCCACCGCCACCGCCGCCGCCTCCCATCCCACCGCCGAATGGGTCGTCGTCGCCGTCCATGCCTCCGGAGTCGTCGTCGGAGTCGCCATCGTCGAGGAACCTGTCGAGGACGCTCGCACCGACGAGCCCCAGTGTGGCGACTATCCATGCGGCCGTTGGAGCTCCCCACACCGGTAGTTCGAGGCCCATTATCGTGTACGACCCGCAGAACACACTTCAATTCACCCCTCAAAATATCAGTCGTGAGAAGGTAACCCGTGGTGCGTCGGCGGCGACGGCGCGTCGCTCCGCCCCGCGTCCGGTCTCACAGAACGCGTTCGAACCCGTCCGCCGCCCGCACGACCAAGCGACCGTCCGCCCGGAACCGGACGGTTCGGCCCACGCCGTCTCCGACGGCTCGCTCGACGACCGGGATCCCCGCCGCTTCGAGGTACTCCTCGGTGCGCTCGACGTTTCGCGGCCCGATCGCGTCCGTGATGTCGAGCATCTCCGCGCCCCCGGCGACGCGCGCTTCGAGCCGGCCGGGGTCCGCGCCCGCCGTCTCGAGTTCGGCGATGAGCGTCTCGATGCCGGTGTCGACGTACTTCCCCGGCCGTTCGATGCCGGTGTCCGTCTCGGCGCTGGTCGGCAACATTGCGTGGACCAGTCCGCGGACGCCCGTCGTCTGGTCGGCGAGCGCGACGGCGACGCAGGAGCCGAGCCCGCTCGTCGTCAGCGTCTCGCCGTCGGTCGCGACCGCCAGATCGCTGACGCCAACCTTGATCCGACCCCCGTCGAGGTCGCCGCCGAGCGCTCCTCCGCGGGACGACGGACGATGGGTCACGACTCCGAGAGGCGGTCGAGGGCCCTCGCTAACTCGCGCTCGTCAGGGAGCGCGTACACGTCACACCGGGTCTCGACGCCTTCCGTCTGGATCGCGGCGTCGATGACGAACCCGTAGTCCTGCCGCTGGCTCAGCTTGGCGACCAGCGGGCTGATCGTCGCCGACCCGATGTCGTGGACGAACTCCGGGGGCGAGTGGCTGATCGACGTGCCTAGCACGTTCGCCCACCCGTCGATGAACCCGCTCGTCATCACGTTGCCGAGCTCACAGAGCGCGTTCTCCGCCATCCCGCCGAGCGGCTCGTCCGGCTCGGTCGGCAGCATCGAAGCTGCGATCTTCGCCGCTGACTCCTCTTCGAACAGGATCGCCAGGTAGCCGCTCGGCTCCCCTTGGAGTTCGAAGACGGTCCCCGCGTACGGCTCGACGCCCACCTCGGCCGGCACGTCCGCGAGGGGCACGAACCGGAGCCGACTCACGTCGACGGTCGTCTCGAGGCCGGTCATCATCGCGATGTTGTCCGCGGCGTTCGCGGACCCGCGCTTCGCCAGCGACGCGAACGTCGACAGCGACTCGTACGGGACCGCCGTGCTGTCCGCGCCGCTCTTCCTCGCGCCCCCGTCTGCGCCCGGCGCCGCGGCCGGTGCGGTCTTGCCCACGACGAGGTCGCGGAACTGCCCGGAGTCCGGGAGCATATAAATGGAGAAGTCGAGATCCGTCGTCGTCGCGTCGAGCCGGCTCTCGAAGAGGAACACGCCGTCGCCAGCGAGCGCCCCGTCCGGGAGGACGGCGGCGCCATCGGCCTCAAAGTAGCGCGGCGGCGTCATGTCGATCCCCTTCCCGAGGTAGTTCGCCCACCCGTCGAGGAAGCCGCCCAGCGCGATGTTGCCGACCTCCGTCACCGCGCTCCGCCCCATCGACGCCCCGCCCGGAAGCAGCGAGAGCAGCGCCTCGACGTTGGCGGCGTCGAACGCGAGGACTGCCTCGCCTTCCAGCCCGCCGCGGAGGCCGATGCTCACGCCGATCGACTCCCGGCCGGCGAACGCCTCGGCGAGGTCCTCGCCGCTCGCGACGCTGGCGCCCGTGACCTCCACCGAGAGGTCCGTCCCCGTCAGGTCGGTGAGCGCGCCGGCGGCCTGCGCGGCCCCTCGCTCGGCCAGCCGATTACAGGCGCCGAGCGCCCGGACGTCGACCCGCATTATACCGCCGATCCGATGGCGTCGAGCACGTTCGGCTTCTGGAACGGCTTGGTGATGTACCCCTCAGCACCGGCCTTGATGGCCGCCTTCATCTTCTCTTCTTGTCCGACGCTGGTACACATGATCACCGTCGCCTCCGGGTTCTCTTCGAGGATCTCCGTCGTGGCCTCGATGCCGTCTCGGATCGGCATCACGATGTCCATCATCACGAGGTCGGGGCCGTGTTCGTCGTACATGTTCACCGCCTCCACGCCGTTTTCGGCCTCTCCGACGATCTCGAACTCCCCTTCGAGGATCTCACGGAGCAGGTTCCGCATGAACTCTGAGTCGTCTGCAATAAGCACGCGCGTTGCCATAGTTACCTGAAAGGCGGGACAGCGTTCACTTAATCACTCCCCCGCGGTTCTCACGGCTGAGAACCGACGGCGGGCGCCGCGTTCGGCTCACGACGCGACCGGGGCCGACGCCCGCGGAGCCACCGGACCGGGCGGCTGACGCCCGCGGAGCCATCGGACCGGGCGTCAGACCCAGTGACCGAGGAGGTACGTCGCGCCGACGAGGACCGTCCCCCCGAACGTCTCGCGAGTTCCGATACCGAAGGGGAGGAACGTCGCCGGCCCCTCCTCGTCCGGCGTCTCTCCGCCGTCTCCGGGAGCACCCGAGGTCGCACCCGTCTCCTCGCCGCCGTCGTCCGCGGCCTCTCCCGTCTCCTCGCCCGTGTCGGCGTCGCTCTCACCACTCTCGTCGGTCGACACGTCGCCGGACGAGTCACTCTCGCCGGACGAGCCGCTCTCGTCGAGCCGTGTCACCGCCGGATCGGCTCTCACGTTCAGGGTCCCGTTCACGCTGTCCCCGTCGATTGCGAGCGTGTACTCGTACTCGCCCGGCTCCAGATCGACTGCCGTCTCCGCGAACGTCTCGTTTTTCGTCCGCTGCGGACCGACCGTGACGTACCGCTCCTCGACTATCTCCCCGTCGTCGACGTCGAGGGTCAGCTGCTCTCGGTTCTCTAGCTGTCCGACGTTCTGGATCGCCGCGGAGAGGTTCGCGAGCGACTCGCCCCGCGTCACCGTCAGGTTCGTCGTCGTCGTCTCGTTTCGGAACCAGAGTTTCGCGGGGCTCGTGGCGTTTTCCACGACGAGGACCGGCCGACTGTCCTGTAGCGACTGCCCGCGATACAGCCGGTAGCTTGCTCTGGTTCCCGGCGCGACGCCGGCGAGACCGCTGTCAACTGAGAAGCTCTCGTTGGCCACCGTCAGTTCGGACTCTGTCCGATTCGGGGCGTCGTCGGTGTCGCGAACGACCGTCGCCGACAGCTCTGCCGAAGGGAGGATGGAGGTCGTCCCCGTAATGGTCCCGTTGCCCGCCTCGACGAGGATCGTGCGGTCGTCTGTCACGTGGTCGTACCGGAGGAACCGCTCTTTGATACTGAACGTCGCCTCGGCGCTGACCCGTCCGTCGTCTATGCCGTGGTACGGGTACTGCTCCCCGACTCGGTCGTCCGACGCGGGTGCCGGGTCGAACGCGGCCGGCGGCCCGCCGCCGTCGAACGCGTATCGCTCGCCTTCGGTTCCCTCCAGCGCGAACTCGACCGCGTACTCGTCGCCCGGCTCGGGGTCGTCGGTGAACGGCCCGCCGTCGCTCGTGTCGATGGCGAGGTAGAACCGGCTCGGCGCCCGGTCGACCTCGCCGCGTTCGAGTTCGGTTCCGTCCGCGAGGAAGACCCTCACGTCGTCTGCGTCGGCGTCCGACAGGTCGAACGTCGCCGCCCGATCGTTCCGCCCCGGATTCGTCTGACGGATCTCAAGCGAGACGCCCTCTTCGGCGGTAAGAAGCCTCTCCAGGGCGGTGTGGTTCATGCTCGTATCCGATTCGAGGGGCCCCTCCGACGCCGCGAAGTGTGACAGCGCACCCCAGATGCCCGTCGACTCGAAGCCGAGGACGACGCGGTCGCCCTTCGTCACCGCCGTCCGGTCGGTCCCGTACGTCCTGAGGTCCGCGAGGGTCTCCGTGTCGTCTCCCTCGCCGTCGGCGATCACGTCGCCGTCGGCGGTCGTGAACACCTCGACCTCGTCGTGGAAGGTCGGGCTCCGTAAGACGAGGTCGGACTCGGCGGCCACCTTGACGGGGTCGACGGCGCCGTTGTCCCGGACGATGAACGTGCCGTTGGTGACGGCGAGCCGGTACCGCTCGGGAGCGAGCGGTCGAGCGAGGCCCGCAGCGCCGGTCGCTATCGACCGCTCGTTGTGAAGGGCCGAGAGGTTCTCGGCGATCACCTCACCGTCGTTGTTTTTAAATGTGAGATCGCAGGTCACGTTGGCACAGCTGTCGACGTTGCTCTCGTCCGTGCCCATAAGCCGGGTGTTGATCACCGTCGACGAGCCGGTCACCTTCAGCACGTCGACGAACCCAACCGTTCCGCCCGAGTCGGTGAGGCGGTTGCCGCCGACCAGCATGTAGGCCGTGTCGTCCCCGGAGGCGTCGGCAACGTGTCTGATCTCTACCGGATCCCCCGCGGTCCCGGTAAACATGTCCCTGCTGAACCCACCGCTAATCTCTCGACTGACCGCCTCGCTCGCACCGGATTCCAATGCGGGGGTCACAATGTCGCCGGCGGTCGCCTCCCCGCCGGCCGCTGCGCCGTCGTCGTCGGCGACCGCGGCCGCGGCCGGGCCTGCGACCGCTCCGCCGAAGAGCGACAGCACCACGGCGAGTGCGACCAACACGACGCGAAGGGCGGCCAGCCGCGAGCGAAGCGTGGACTCGCGACGCGAAGCACCGCGTCCGCTGGAGGGCGCATCGGTCGTCGTTCGGGGGGGCCGCGCTGTGCCGTCCGGTGAATCTCTGGAGGTCATCGTGGTATCGGAGTCGTCGTAACGAGGCCCCACACCGCGGACGGCCCGTCGTTGTCGATAGTCCGGATCTCACCGACTAAAGCGTACCCTCCCAATTATCGCAGCGGAGAACGCCAACCGGACGCCGCGACCCGTGACCGAGCGAATCGGCAGACCGAACGCGGGTCGAACCGTCGGCACGGCTCCGAAGAGTTAAGTTCGGTCGCGGTGCCGTTTCGATGAGGATGAAGACCTGTCCCCGCTGCGACTCGTCGCTCGACGACGAGGATCGCTTCTGCGTCGAGTGCGGTGCCCCCCAGACGGAGGATGCGGCCGAAGAACTGGACGAGTACGTGCAGCGACAGGCACAGCAGGTGGCCGCGGAGTCGGGCGGCGGAGTCGGAGGCGGAATGGGCGGCGGCGAGTCCGGCAGCGAGGACGAGTCCGGCTTCGTTCCGACCGCACAACTCTCCGACCGCGAACAGCTCTGGCGACGCGGCTGTTACGTCGCCGGATACGGGACCATCGTCGTCGCGCTCACGCTGGTCCCGCAGATCGGCGCGTTTCCCCTGATTCTCGGCGGGATCGCGATCTTACCGCCGATCCGCCGGCTCACCGCGGAGCCGCTCGGGAGCCCGTTGAAACGCGAGGTGATGGCCGGTCTGTACGCGGTCTTCGTGCTGATCGGGGTCGTGCTGCTCGTACTCTTATAAGGGCCGCTCGACGAACTCCGAACGCATCGCTTTTCTCGGCGCTCTCGGCGCCCGCCAATCGATTTAAAAAGAGCCGTTATTCGATCCGGAAGCCGCCGGCGTCCTCGGCCGCGCGTACGAGGTCGCCGATGCTGTCGCTCGCCGTGAGCCCCTGGCTCGCCGCGAACCGCTTTATCGCCACCGGCGGCACGTCGACGGTCATCTCTGCCGCGACGAGCAGGAGGCCGAGCGCCTCGGGCGTCGGCGAATTCGGGCCGGCGTTCGACGCGAACCACGTCACGAGCGAGTCGAACGTCGCCGTCACGTCGTTCGACACCATCCGCTGGCGGGTGGTGTCCCCGTTGGCGTGGAGCGTCGCGTCGATGCCGTACGCGAACCCGTCGCCGTCGAAGGAGGAGGCCAGCCAGCGACTCACCGACTGCCGGTCGACTGCGGGCGCCGCCTGCCCGCCCTGCGCTTGGGGGCTGACGGGCTGAGCGCCCGCGGGCTGCGTGGACCCGCCGGCCTGCGGCTGCCCGCCGCCCGGCCCCGGTGGGCGTTGCTCGCCTGGATTCGTCGGGTCGGCCGGGGCGAATCCGCCCCCGTCGTCGGGCGCGGGGTCCGGCTGTGACCGGGGGACCTTCGGCCGGCCGTTCGTTCCGACGACGTAGCGGCCCTCCCCGATCTCGACGACATTCTCGTCGTCGGTGAAATCGAGCTCTTTCGGGTCGGCCGGCGGTGCGTCGTGGTCACTCATGCCGTGATTGTGGTGGCGCGATAAAATAGGTGTTCCGGGCGGCCGAGTCCGCCGGGGAAGTGGTTGGGGGGCTGTTCGAGGCTCGTTAGAGCCGGACCGCTTCGCCGTCGGTGGTGAAGAGGTCAGGTGCGTTCAGTTCGACGGATGTCGTCGCCGACGACGGCGAGACAATCTCGAGTGACGAGGTCTGACCCTCTCCGAACGCGTCGTCGGTTTGCAAGTGTGCGTAGTTGTACGAACCACCTTCATAGACGCTACCCTCTGCGATGCTCCCGAACGGCTCCGCACCGGGGTTCAAGACGATCGTGTAGTCCGTATCGTCGCTGAGCACGGCATTGCCGGAATCAACGAAATTACCTTCCGGATCTTGGACGGCGAACTCGCTCGCGTTAATTTGACTCGCGTTCGCGATCGATCCTCCACCATTAGCATTCGTATCGGTAAAGACAAGATTTGCTTGTCCGTTCGGCCCAACTGCTTGGAGTGTGGTCTCTGACAGGTCGATCTGAGAAGCACCGGCAGCGCCGGATACACTAATCTTGATAGCCTTCAGTTCACCCGTGGAGTTGTTGCCGACGATACCGACCTCGCTCGTCACGTCAATGCGTTCGGACACGAGGTCCGTACTCTCTTGACCGGTTGCCTCCGCCTGCGACTGGAGGAACCCGGCGGTGTTGATCAGGACGCCGGCGGCAATCGCCGCCACCAGCACCATCGCGATGAACACGATGAGCGTGCCGATACCCACCTGACCGCGGTCGTCGTGGTTGTTGATAAACTCGAACATTGTTACAGCCTCACCGAAGTCTGTTCATCCGTCAGCGTGGTCGGGACACGTAGTTCCGCGGTCGTGGTAGCGCCTGACGCCGTCGTGAATGTTATCTGGAGCCGGTCACCTCCCTCAAGATTTCCGTAGACACCAGTTGTCGTACTCGTATTGAGGTTTATGCCGACATCAGCGCGATCGCTGGCGTCTGTCAGAACGACATCTCCCGGACTCCCAGTGTAGATGTCGATTGTCGCGTTTGGAGCGTCAAGCTGGAAGTTCTCTTGTCCTTGCGTACCGATGAGCTCAACGGTCGTCTCGTTAAGATCGATGTTACCTGCTCCCGGTGACTGCGCCACCGTAATATTCAGCTGGTCGACAACTCGAGTGCCACTGGAATCGTCCGATACGTTACCAGACTGACTCACGATCTGCAGCCGGTCACTGACCTGACTTGTACTCTCTTCGCCCGTTGCCTCCGCCTGCGTCTGAAGGAACCCGGCGGTGTTGATCAGGACGCCGGCGGCGATCGCCGCCACCAGCACCATCGCGATGAACACGATGAGGGTCCCGATCCCCACTTGCCCGCGCTCTTCCTCGTCCAGTATTGTTTCGAACATTGTGTGTTGCGTTGGCCCCCGGCCTGCCCGGCGGGCGTTATCGCTAGGGAGTGGGATTTCCCTATTAAAGACTCCGTGCCGATTATTCGAACTGATAAACTGCCGCTGTCTAGCGATTTTGCGGTTATTTTTTGATTAGTAGTTTCTGGAACTATTAACGACGGGCGGATCAGGTTATCACGTCTGGATCTTACGGTACCCCGTCTATCGCGTCGGAATAGACGCGTTTTGGTGAGACAGTCGCGCCGCTCTCGCGTGCGATGACTAAACAATCCCTCCCAGTCACAGAACAACCCCTTCCAGTCACAGCCAATACAACGCACCGCGTTCCGTACCCGACGTTTCCCGATAGACGCCGCCCGGTTCCCTCAGCGGTCTTGGATGCGCGACAGCTCCGATTCGGGGATCACGAACTCCTTCGTCCCCGGTTCGTACACGGCGAGGCTCCCGGCGATGAGCGCCATCGACGTCGCCAGCAGGCCGGTGTTGACGAGCAGCAGCGCCTCCGGGTTCGCGAACGACGTCCGGAAGGCCGCGACGGGCGTCGCCACCGCGGCGAGGACGACCAGCGCGAACCCGGCCGCGAGATACACCATCGCTGTCCGCCCCGACGACCGGTACGCCGAGATCGCAAACGCGAGCAGCGTCGCGCTCGCGCCCGCCAACACGGTGGTCGTCACGAGATACAACGCCTCGATAAGCTCCATACGCTCTGTGACATGAGTTGCGGTATAAACCTACGGTGGTGGGTATCACCGCCGATAACACACCTCCGCTCTCGTCGGCGTCTGGCCTCCACAGACGCTCGGCGACGGCGTTTCACGCGGCGTCACTCGCGACGCCGGCCACCGGTACCCTTTTAAGACGCAATAATCAATAGCGATAATGTGAATGGTGGGGGACGATCTGATAACCGTACTCGGGAACAAGTACAACACGGACATCCTGACGGCGACCGGCGACCCGATGTCCGCACAAGACATCAGCGACGAGCTCGACGTCCCGATCGCGACGTGTTATCGCCGGATCAACGAACTTGAGGACGCGGAGCTGCTGGAGCTTCACGACCGGCCGCTCTCGGATGAACACCGCCGCGTGAAGGTGTACTGCCGGAAAGTCGACGGCGTCGAAGTCGACTTCCGTGACGGGCTCACCGTCGAAGTCGAAGAGCGCTCCGCGGTAAAGAACCGCCTCGACGACGTGTGGCGCGACCTCTCGTCGAGCAAATAACCACTCCCCCTGCCTGCGGGACCGTCCCCCGCTCTCAATTCAGAACGACGGCTCGTCGGACCGACCCATCATCGAGAAGCCGCCGGCCCGTTCGTGGACCGTAATGCCGCCCTCGCCGATCTCCATCGGGAAGATGTCGGTGTCGATGTCCTGTTTCCGCATCTTCGCCACCCAGACGTAGCGGTTGACGCCGGAGTCGGTGGGCGTCTGGATGAAGTAGATGTTCCCGTCGGTGAGGAAGTTCTCCAAGCCGACCTCGGTGTCGGGGAAGACGGCGCCCTGCTCGTTGATGAGCAGCGAGGTCAACCCGTTTGCCTTGAGGATGTCCGAGAACTTCAGGAGGTACGTTCGCTTCTCCTGTTCGGCGTCGAAAAAGAGCTGGAACATCGAAAGCGAGTCGAGCACGAGCCTGTCGAAGTCGCCGTCCTCGATGGTGTCGAGGAGCTTGTCGACCGCCGTCGAGAAGTCGGTCTCTCGCAGCATCTCGCGTTTGTCGAGGATCACGATGTCGCCGTCGTCGACGAGTTCGCCGAACCCCTCGAAGCCGATCGAGTCTGCCGCGCCCCGGATGTCCGCTTCGTCCTCCTCGAAGGAGACGTACACGCCGCGTTCGTCGTGTTCGGTGACGCCGTGGTAGAGATACTGGATCCCGAAAATACTCTTACCGGTACCGGGGTTACCGGAGACGAGGACCGTCGATCGCTCCGTGATGCCGCCGGTGAGGATCGAGTCGAGCCCCGCGACCCCCGTGGAGACGAGTTCTGACATTCGTGCCGTTGTTGGCAGCCGGAGTATATAAAAGACGACCCGATAGATCCACCGCGCGAACGGCGACAGGTTTATTGGTCGATACATCCCCCCTTCGTGTATGCCCGGTGAAGCGTGTCCCGTCGACTTCGACGGTGATCGGCGGTGAGCGATCCCTCCGTCCTCGTCGTCGAAGACGAGCCAGACATCGCCGCCCTGTACGCCGGCTTCCTCGAAGCGGACTACGACGTGGATCTGGCCAAGACCGCGGCCGACGCGATCGAACGCGTCGACGGCTCGGTCGACGTCGTGCTGCTCGACCGGCGACTCCCCGACGGGAGCGGCGACGAAGTCCTCGAACACATCCGCGAGGCCGGCCACGACTGCCGCGTCGCGATGGTGACGGCGGTCGAGCCCGACTTCGACATCATCCACATGGGGTTCGACCTGTACCTCACGAAGCCTGTCAGCCGCTCGAAGCTGCTGGCGGCGATCGAGACGCTGTTGACCCGCACGGAGTACGACGACCTCATCCAGGAGGCCGCGGCGTTAGCGAGCAAGCGCGCCGTGTTGAACGCGCAGAAACCGGCCGCGCAACGCGAGGGCAACGAGGCGTACACCGAACTCGTCGACCGCCTCGAACGCCTCGACGCCGACATCGACGAGCTCGGCGAGACGCTCTCCTCCGACGACTACCGCGCGATGTTCCGCGATCTGGGCGAAGCCTGAGTTAGGCGTCGGCCGCCCGGTCACGAGAGCTGTTCGCCGACGATCCGGTCGGCTGCTTCGAGGAACGCGTCGCGCTGGTCGCTCGGGATGGTCGCGCCCGCCGCCACGTCGTGGCCGCCGCCGTCGCCGCCGACCGCTTGACTCGCCTCGCGCATCACCCCCGAGAGGTCGAGTCCCTGTCGGACGAGAGTGTGAGAACCCCTCGAAGAGACTTTGAGCGCCTCGGCGCTCTCCTCTGCGAACGCGATCACGGGCTTCGAGCGGTCGACCGCCGGCGAGCCGACCGCCATCCCGGCGACGATGCCGACGATCGTCTCGCGGATCCGCGAGCCGGCGTCGAACCACTGGAGGTGTTGCTCGTGCGTGACGCCCTCGTTTTTCACCCACTGTAACCCCTCGGAGAGGTTCTTTCGGTGGTTCCGGAGGAGGCGGCGCGCCTCGGCCAAGGCGTCGCCGCGGTCGCCGAGGCACACCGCCAGCCCCACGTCGGCGCGCTCGTATCTGGCGGTGGCGTTGAGCAGCGTGGAGAACTCGCTCACGTCCCGTAACTCGGTGCCGGGCTCTTCGTCGACGAGGGTGTAAGCGGTGCCGACGAGCGCCTCGATCCGGTCCGCCGGGACGCCGGAGGCGACGGCGCGGCGCATCAGCCCCGAGGCGAGCACCTGCCGCTCCTCGTCGTCGAGGTCGACCCACCGCCGCCACTCGCCGTCGCGTTTCACGGTGACATCGAGGTCTGCGAGAAACGCGATCGCACCCGCCTCGTCGTTCGAGATTCCGGGAATCTTCACGTCGGAGGCGTACTCTAACAGCTTCGGGAGCGGGCGCGTCTGCCGGCCGTACAGGTTGAGGTCGGTGCGCGTCTCCAGTACCCCCGCGTCGACGCCGTCGGCGACGATCGCCTCGTTGGCGCCGACGAGCCCGCCATCTGTATCCTGCATGTCCCCGACCGCGCCGACGACCGCGAGCGCGGCGAGGTCGCGGTTGTCTCTGTCTGGGCCCTCCAGCGCGCGGGCGAGGACGTAGCTCGCGCCCGCACCGGACAGCTCGCTGGCCCCGTTTACCCCCTCCAGCAAGGGGTTGAGGTGGAACTCCGTGTCGCGGTCCGCCGGCTGGTGGTGGTCGGCGATCACGGGGACGAAGTCGCCGTCGGCTTCGTGGTCGGCGATCACGTCCAACTGTCCGGAGCCGAAGTCGGTGAACAGCACCACGTCGAACTCGCGGGCGGCGATGCCCGCGATCGACTCGGCGTCGAGCTGTTTCTCGAAGACCACCTCGTGGTCGATTCCGGCGCGCGCGAGCGCCGTCGAAGCGATTGCGCCGCTTGTGAGCCCGTCGGCGTCGATGTGGGACGCGAGCAACACGCGGTCCGCGGCGCGGAGCCGCTCGGCGCAGGCGCTCGCGCGCGCATCGAGTTCGGGCACGGGAGAGTCGGCGACTGCCATACGGGTCGTTGGCTTGCGACCGGGGATAAACTCACGCTTCGGCCGGTTCGCGAGGCGGTTTCCTCGCTGCGCGTCGCGTGCTACCGCCGCAGACTGAGGCATCACTTGCCGTAACTGAGGGTTATAGACGTTTGTAGATATATGCACTACACACATGACACGTGGGTTCAACACCCGGAGTCTCCACGCCGGCGCCGCCGCCGACCCGGCGACCGGGTCGCGCGCGACCCCGATCCACCAGACGACCTCGTTCACCTTCGACGACGCGGACACGGCGGCGGAGATGTACGCGCTCCGGACGGACGGCCACGTCTACTCGCGGATCTCGAACCCGACCGTGAGCGTCCTCGAAGACCGGCTCGCCGACCTCTCGGGGGGCGCCGACGCGGTCGCGACCGGCTCCGGCATGGCCGCGTTCGACGCCATCGTCACCGTCCTCGCGAGCGCGGGCGACAACATCGTCGCCAGCGCCGAGATGTACGGGGGCACCGCCGGCTACCTCACGAGCATCGCGTCCCGCCGCGGGATCGAGACCCGTCTCGTCGACACGCTCGACACCGAGGCGTACGCGGACGCCATAGACGACGACACCGCCTTCGTCCACGCCGAGACGCTCGCGAATCCTTCGCTCGTCACGCCCGACTTCGAGCGGCTCGCCGACATCGCGCACGACCGCGCCGTCCCGCTCGTCGTCGACAACACCTTCGCCACCCCGGCGCTCTGTCGGCCGTTCGAACACGGCGCCGACATCGTCTGGGAGTCGACGACGAAGTGGATCACGGGCAACGGGACGACCGTCGGCGGCGTCGTCGTCGACGGGGGCCAGTTCCCGTGGGACCACCCGGACGCCGACTACGACGAACTCGACGGGCAGTCGCCCGCGTATCCGATCGACTTCGTGGAGCAGTTCGGCGACGCCGCGTTCGCCAACGTTGCCCGTCATCGCGGGGTGCGGCCGACCGGCGGGCAGCAGTCGCCGTTCGACGCCTGGCAGACGCTCCAGGGGCTCAACACCCTCCCGCTCCGGATGGACCGCCACTGCGAGAACGCCCGACTTGTCGCCGAGTTCCTCCGCGACGACGACCGCGTCGACTGGGTGGCGTACCCCGGATTCACAGACCATCGCAGCCACGACAACGCGTCCGCGTACCTCGAAGCGTTCGGCGGGATGGTCACCTTCGGCGTCGAGGGGGGCTACGAGGTCGCCAAGACGTTCTGCGAGACCGTCGACCTCACCAGTTTCCTCGCGAACATCGGCGACGCGAAGACGCTCGTCATCCACCCGGCGTCGACGACCCACGCGCAGTTGGACGAAGCCCAACAGCGCTCCGCCGGGGTCCACCCGGAGATGCTCCGCCTCTCGGTCGGGATCGAAGACCCCGACGACGTGATAGCCGACCTCGACCGCGGGCTGGCGGCGGGCGAGCACACCGCGGTCGGCGGGGAGGTGTGACCGCATGAGCGCCGTCGAAACCGACCACGGCGTCGCCTCGCTCGGGGAGTTCACCTTCGAGTGCGGGCAGTCGGTCCCGGATCTCGAGGTCGCCTACGAGACCCACGGCGAGTTCGACGGCGACAACGTCGTCTTGGTCTGTCACGCGCTCACCGGCAGCCAGAACGTGGCCCGCTCTCCCGCGCCCGAGCGCGACGACGCCACCCGCGGCGCCGGGCAGGCCGGGCAGGCCCGCGCGTGGTGGGACGACATCGTGGGGCCGGGGAAGGCGATAGACACGACCGAGTACTACGTCGTCTGCGCGAACGTCCCCGGCTCCTGTTACGGCACGACGGGTCCGGCGAGCGAGCGGCCCGCCGACCTCGACCTCCCGTCCGAGCCCGACCACGACCGCTGGGGGACCGCGTTCCCGCCGGTGCAGGTCGAAGACTGGGCGCGCGCACAGCGCCGCCTCTTGGACCACCTCGGCGTGGGGCGGCTCCGCGCCGTCGTCGGCGGCAGCGTCGGGGGGATGAACGCCGTCGAGTGGGCGAAACGCTACCCGGACGACGTCGACCGCGTGGTCGCCATCGCGACCGCGGGGCGGCTCGACGCGCAGTGTCTCGCGCTCGACGCCGTCGCTCGACGGGCGATCCGTGCGGACGCCAACTGGAACGAGGGCCACTACTACGGCGAGGGGAAGCCGTCGCCCGACGAAGGGCTCGCCTTGGCCCGCCAGATCGGGCACATCATGTACCTCTCGAAGGCGTCGATGGAGCGGAAGTTCGGGCGGCGCTCGGCGGGCCGCGACTCGCTGACCCGCGAGGAGGGCGACCTCGGGCTCCCGCCGGAGCCGACGGCGGGCTTTTTCCCGTACCGCGAGGTCGAGTCGTACCTCGACTACCAGGCCGAGGGGTTCAGCGACCGGTTCGACGCCAACAGCTACCTCTACCTCACGCGGGCGATGGACGAGTACGACCTCGCCGCGGGCCACGGGAGCGACGCCGACGCGCTCGCCGCGTTCGAGGGCGAGGCGCTGTTGATGAGTTTCACGGCCGACTGGCACTTCACGGTCGAGCAGTCGGCGTCGCTGGCCGACGCGTTCCGCGTCGGCGACATCCCGGTCGCACACCACGTGATAGACTCCGACCACGGCCACGACGCGTTCCTCGTCGAACCCGAACACGTCGGGCCGCCGCTTCGTGACTTCCTCGCCGAGGGGACCTCGGGTCGCGCCGTCTCGGACGACGGCGGCGACGGGGACGACTCCGCGCGGCCGGAGCCCGACCACGCGCCCGTCCACGCGAGCCTTTTTAAGGGATAGCCGCTCGCGGCACCGCCGTTTATCAGGGAAACGCTGTCGGCGCGCGATTCGGGCGGTCTACTTATAAGCGGTCGCCTCACGTCCGGAGCGATTGCGACCGAACATCACGATCAACCATGATAACGTTCATAGTTCTCGACGCCGTGGTCTGTGAGGTATGCCCGGCGGACACTCCCAGACGCTCAAGCCGTTCTTGTGGCGCGCGAAACGACTGTACCCCGACACCGAAATCGTCTCCCGGACCCACGAGGGACGCACCCGGCACACGTACGCCGAGTACGGCGACCGGACCGCCCAGCTCGCGAACGCGCTCGACGCGTACGGCATCGAGCGCGGCGACAGGGTAGCGACGTTCTGCTGGAATCACACCCGTCACTTCGAGACGTACTTCGGCGTCCCGAACACCGGCGCACAACTGCACACGATCAACCCGCTCCTGCCCGACGAGCACATCCGGTACATCGTCGACGACGCGCAAGACGAGATCATCTTCGTCGACCCGTCGCTGGCAGAGAAGATCGCCGGCGCGGCCGAGGGCGCCGCGGAGTTCGACGGCGTCGACTTCGTCGCCATGGGCTCCGAGGGGATCGACGCGCTCGACGCCCCCGCCTACGAGGAGTTCATCGAGGGCCACTCGACCGACTACGACTGGCCCGACCTCGACAGCGACCAGCCCGCCGGCCTCTGTTACACCTCCGGCACGACGGGGAAGCCGAAGGGCGTCGAGTACACCCAATCGATGCTGTGGAGCCACACGATGGCCTCACAGACGCCACAGGGGATCCCGATGGAGGACTCCGACGTGGTCATGCCGGTCGTCCCCATGTTCCACGTCAACGCGTGGGGGATGCCATTCACCGCGACCGCCGCGGGCGCGAAACACGTCTACCCCGGCCCGTCGCCGGGCCCCGAAGATCTTGCGGCCCTGATCGAAGAGGAGGGCGTGACGATCTCCGCGGGCGTCCCGACCGTCTGGCTCGGCCTTCGCGAGTACATCTCCGCGGGCAACGACGTCGACCTCTCGTCGCTCGACACCGTGATCGTCGGCGGTGCGGCCGCCCCGCAGGCGATGATCGAGTGGTACGACGACCGGGGCGTCGAGGTGCTCCACGCGTGGGGGATGACCGAACTCTCGCCGATCGGCACCGTCTCGCACCTCAAGAGCGACCTGCGCGACGCCGACTACGAGACGCAGGTGAACAAGCGCTCGAAGCAGGGGCTCGTCGCCCCCGGACTGGAGTTCGAGGTCATCGACGAGGACGGCGAGGAGATCCCGTGGGACGGCGAGGCGTTCGGCGAACTCCGCGTCCGCGGCCCGTGGGTCACGAAGGAGTACTTCAAGCGCCCGGAGGCCAACGAGGAGGAGTTCGTCGACGGCTGGCTGAAGACCGGCGACGTGGTCACCGTCGACGAGGACGGCTACATGCAGCTCGTCGACCGGACGAAAGACGTGATCAAGTCGGGCGGCGAGTGGATCTCCAGCGTCGAGTTGGAGAACGCGATCATGGCCTACGACGGCGTCAGCGAGGCGGCCGTGGTCGGCGTCCCCCACGAGCGCTGGCAGGAGCGCCCCGTGGCGTTCGTCGTCGTGGCCGAGGGCGTCGACCGCGACGACCTCGTCGAGCAGATCGAGACCGGCCTCCGCGACGACTACCCGAAGTGGTGGGTGCCCGACGCGGTGGAGTTCATCGACGAGGTACCGAAGACCGCCACCGGGAAGTTCTCGAAGAAGGACCTCCGAGAGCAGTACGGCGACCAGTCGCTCGTCGAGGGCGCCGTGCCGGAAGACGACGCGCCAGACGCGGAGTAACGGCGGCGTAGCCCGGATTCGGCGGACTCAGTCGTCGCGGTCGTTTTTCAGTCGTCGCGGTCGCCGACGACCCACTTGTGCGAGTAGCTCTCCCCGCACGTGCAGTGCGCGTACGCGTGAACCACGTCGCCCTCGGCGTAGAGGCCGCCGACCTCCTCGTTTTGTGCCTCCGCGAACGCGAAGACGAACCGAACGTCGTGGTCGTCGTCGGGATCGTCCTCCGTGAACGGGCACGCCCCGGCGTCGAGCGAGCGAGCGATGTCGCCTTCGGCGCCCATCGCCGTCTTCGCGAACTCCATCGCGCCCATGCCGGTGCCGGCCTCGAACGCGGACCGCCCGGTCTCGCCGTCGAGGATCAGTCGGACGCCATCGTCGGTCTGGGTCCCGACCGTGCGGAGCCGAGAGTCGTCGTCGAGGTACGCGTCGCTCAGGTAGAAGACCACGTCCTCGAGCCGCTCGCCGGCGAGGAACTCGTCGAGGTTGCTCATGGCGGCCCGACGCGCGTGAGCGGTAAAAGGCGTACGAGTCGGAGTCGCCGCGGTTTCGGGAGCCGCGCTTACGGCCCGGAGCGGGGTGACCCATCCTAATTCGTGTAGAATCGGGGTAACGCTTAAGAGGGATTACTGAGATCCGTCTGCTGATGAGCGCCCAAACACCATCCGGAGACCGCCTCGCCGAGTGGGCGAAGCTGGTCGACGAAGACGTTCCGGAAGAGCTCCGAGAGGAGCGCTCCGCCGATCGATAACTTTCACCCCGCTTCGCGAAGCCTTTAGGCCGGCGGCGGCGTAGGCCCGCCGATGGCGACCGAGGCCGCCGGAATCGACCAACCCCTGCTCGTCGACGACTTCCTTCAGCGACGCCGCTACCAACTCCAACTGGCGGACGCCGCCGTCGACGAACACACCCTTGTCTGTCTGCCGACCGGCCTCGGCAAGACGACGGTCAGCCTGCTCGTTACCGCCGAACGGCTCCACGAGGCCGGCGGCAAGGCGCTCTTCTTAGCCCCCACCAAACCCCTCGTCCAGCAGCACGCCGACTTCTACCGCGAGGCGCTCTCGATACCGGACGACGACATCGTCGTGTTCACCGGCGACGTGAAGCCCGACGACCGCGCCGCGCTCTGGCAGGACGCCCGGATCGTGATCGCGACCCCGCAGGTCGTCGAGAACGACCTGGTCGGCAACCGGATCTCGCTTCGCGACGTGACCCACTGCACCTTCGACGAGTGTCACCGCGCGACCGGCGACTACGCGTACGTCTACATCGCCGAGCGATACCACGCCGACGCGGCCGACCCGCTCGTCACCGGGATGTCGGCCTCGCCCGGCGGCGACACCGAGGAGATCGAAACGGTCTGTGAGAACCTCGGGCTCGTCAACGTGGAGGTGATGACGGAGGCGGACGCCGACGTCGACGAGTACACCCACGACACCGAGGTCCAGTGGGAGCAGGTCACGCTCCCGGACGAGGTGCTCGACATCCGCGACGCGCTCAACGAGGTGATAACCGATCGGTTAGAGAAACTCAAGCAGTTGGGCGTGACGAACACGACGAACCCCGACCTCTCACAGAAGGACCTCAACAAGATGCGCGGGCAGCTGAAGAAGATGATGGACAACGACCAGTCGGAGGGGTACAAGGGGATGAGCACCCACGCCGAGGTGATGAAGCTCCGGCGCGCGACCGAACTGGTCGAGACCCAGTCGGTCGAGTCGGTCCGGCGCTACTTCGAGCGCCAGCGCGAGGCGGCCCGGTCGTCGGGGGCGTCGAAGGCGAGCCAGCGCATGGTCGCCGACCCGAAGGTCCGCGAGGCGATGCGGAAGGCGGAGTCGTTCGACGGGCTCCACCCGAAGTTCTCGAAGGCCCGAATCCTCCTCGCGGAGACGCTCGGGATCAACGACGGCGAGCGCGCGATCCTGTTCACCGAGTCCCGCGACACCGCCGAGGCGCTCGTGGAGTTCCTCTCCGCCAGTTTCGACGTGCGGAAGTTCGTCGGCCAGGGCGACAAGGAGGGCTCCGACGGGATGAGCCAGAAACAGCAACAGGAGACATTAGAGGAGTTCAAAGCCGGCGCGTTCGAGGTGCTCGTCTCCACGAGCGTCGCCGAGGAGGGGCTCGACGTCCCCGAAGTCGACCTCGTCTGTTTTTACGAGCCGGTCCCCACCGCGATCCGCTCGATCCAGCGCAAGGGGCGGACCGGCCGGCAGGCCGAGGGGAAAGTCGTCGTCCTGATGGCCGAAGACACCCGCGACGAGGCGTTCTTCTGGATCTCGCGGCGCCGCGAGAAGAAGATGGCCAGCCAGCTCACCGAACTGAAGGAGGCCACCGACGACATCGAAGAGACCGTCGGCGACGACGGGCAGGCCGGACTCGACGCGTTCGGCGGAGGCTCCGATGGCGACGACGGTTCGGAAGGCGACGAGAGCAGTGTGACCGCGGTCGGCGCGAGTGACGACGGTGCGACCGACGACAACACCGACGACGGACTCACCGACTTCGCTGCGGATGCCACAGGTGAGAACGACGCCGACAGCGAGGAAGACGACGACACCGAATCTGACGACGACGGCGTCGTCGCGACCGCCGGCGTCGACGACGGCGTCGAGATCGTCGTCGACCAGCGCGAACTCGACTCGTCGATCGCCAAGAGCCTCTCGACGCGAGAGGGGCTCGTCACCCGGCTGGAGACGCTCGCCGTCGGCGACTACGTCCTCTCTGACCGGGTCGCCGTCGAGCGTAAGTCCGCGGCGGACTTCGTCGACTCGATGCTCGACGCCGACCGATCGATGTTCGAGCAGGTCGGCGAACTCTCGCGAGCGTACGCCCGCCCCGTGATGGTCGTCGAGGGGACGAACCTCTACGGCCAGCGCGACATCGCCCCCAACGCTATTCGGGGCGCGCTCGCGTCGCTCGCGGTCGATTTCGACGTGAGCATCCTCCGCACCGAAGACGAGGACGACACCACTGAACTGCTCGCGACGATCGCCAAGCGCGAACAGGAGACGCGCGACCGCGAGGTGAGCGTCCACGGCGAGAAGACGACGAAGACCCGCGCGGAACAGCAGGAGTACGTCGTCTCCGCCATCGCCGACATCGGTCCCGTCACGTCGCGCACGCTGCTCGAACACTTCGGCACCGTCGAGGCCGTGATGACCGCGCCGGAAGACGACCTCTTGGAGGTCGACGGCGTCGGCCCGGTGACCGCCGAGCGCATCCGCGAGGTCGTCGGCAGCGAGTACGAGTGATCCCCCGCAGGACTCGACCCGCGCTCCCCGGTCAGTCGAACCCGCTTACCAGCGTGACGACCCACTGACCGAGGTCGTACTCCGACCTGACCTCGACGCGAGTCACCCACTTCACCCACTGAAACCCGCGGCGGTCGGGAGCGACCAACCGGGCGGGCGCGCCGTGCCCGTGGGCCAGCCGCTCGCCGCCGACGTGGGTCGCAAGTAGGGCGTCTTCGGCCTCCTCGATCGGGAGGCTCCAGCGGTAGCCGGTGACGGAGGTGAACCGGACGTAGGCGGGCTCTTGATCGGGATCATCGGCGGTCGCCCCGCCGGCCGCCGCCAACAGGTCACCGACGCGGACGCCGCTCCACTCTTGGACCGTGTACCAGCCGCTCGTGCAGTCGAGCAGCGCCTCCGTCTCGTGGCCGGCCGCGAGTTCGTCGGCGTCGAGTTCGAGGGGGTCGCTCACGAGGCCGTCGACCGCCAGCCGGTACTCGTCTCGGTCGATCGGGTCGGGGTCGTCGGCGACCCACGAGGTGATCGGGAAGGAGCCGTTACCCGTCCCCTCGCGCGGCTGTGACCCGGTGAAGCGCCGGTCGGCGCCGGGCGTGTCGAGCGCGCCGTTGATCGCCTGCTGGAGCCGATAGGTCGCGCCGCCGGCGGCGAGCAGGACGGTGTACCGGAGCGCGGTCCGCCGGCGCTCGAAGTCGACCCGCCGCGGGAGCCGAAATCGGGTCGCCGCGTGGGCGGCCATGAGCGGGACCAACGCGAGGCCGAACCCCACGTGGACGGAGAGGAGCGTCCAGTAGGACACCCGCACGTCGAGCCCGAACACCCACGCGACGCCGGTCGCGAGCGCGCCGACCGCGGCGACGAGCGTCAGGACGGACAGCGCGGTCGACCGCCGCCACAGACCGGGATCGGTGAGCCGGCGCCGGACGCGCATGAGTTTCCACGCGAGCAGGACGACGATTCCGACGCCGAGCGCGCGGTGGAGCCAGAACACCGGCCAGCCCTCGGGGACGCCCACGGTAAACGAGACCAACCCCGTCACGGCCTCGGCGAGGACGAACGCGAACAGCGACCAGTCGACGGCGCGCGGCGGCGGCGCTGCGCGGTCGAACCAATCGCGGAGCGCGCCGAACACGCGCCGAGTCCTCATCTCGAACGTGATACGTGCTACCGAGGCTTAAGGCTACAGCTCGTACGTCTCGCCGTCGACCGCGAGCGGCTCTTCGAACGCCTCCTCGGGCGGGTAGTAGTGCGCGAGGTGGACGAGTCGGGTTCGGTCGGCGTCGAGCTCGTCGGCGAGCGCGAGCGCCCCTTCTCGGGTCATGTGCTTCGTGCCAAAGGTGCGCGGGACGCCGTCCGGCCCCTCGTGGCGCCCGCCGATCGGGTGGTGTTCACAGAGCGCCGCCGGCACGATGGCGTCGGCGAGCAACAGGTCGGCGCCGGCGAGCGCCTCGCGGGACCGCTCCGGAACGTCGTAGCTCGTGTCGCCGGTGAGCGCGAGCGTCCCGCCCGTCTCGGGGTCTTCGATGACGACGCCGTAACACAGAAGCGGCGGGTGGTCGACGGGGACGAATCGTACCTTGAACCCGCACGTCTCGAACGGCTCGAACGGGGCGCGGGCGTGGACGCCGATCCGGTCTTCGAGGTAGTCGTACTTGGCGCGGATCGTCTCCGCGACGCTCTCGTCGGTTGCCGGATCCGTCTCCGACGGCGCGTGGACCGGGAGCCCGTCGACGAGCCGGTAGACGTTGCCGAGGCCGTCGAGGTGATCGAAGTGGATGTGCGTCACGAGGCCCGCGTCGGGCAGCGGAACGTCGTTGTCGAGGAACTGGCTCCGGAAGTCGGGGCTGAAATCGACGAGCAGCGACTCGCCGGTGCGCTCGTTGGCCACGTGGACGGAGAACCGCGAGCGCGACACGTCTCGCTCGCGCGCCGCGGCGCAGGTGTCGCAGTCGCAGCCGACCGTCGGCGTCCCGGTCGTGTCGCCGGTGCCGAGCAGGGTGACCCGCATCTCTGTTCGCACTCGACCGCCCATCGACTTAGCGTCCGTGGTCGGGACACCGGCCTCCCGGTCTCAGGGCCGCCGCACCCGAATCGTCCCCGCGGCGTCGACGGTCACGAACAGCCGGTCCCGGACCTCGCGACCGTGAACCGCGTCGCCGGCGCGCTCGCCGATCGTCTTCATCAGGTCCGGCGCCGTCTGGTTCACCTTCACGCCGGCCTCGTCACAGGCGTCGTACACGCGCTTCGGGGCGTCGTAGAGGTCGGTTCCCGCCTCGATCTCCACCCGGACCGGGGCGGCGAGCGCCTCCGCGAACGCCACCGTCTCGCGGGCGTTCGCCACGTTGCTGCGGGCGCTGGCCTCGACGCTGGAGACGTTCGCGCGCGACGTGCCGAGTCGGTCCGCGATGTCCGACTGCCTGAGCCCCCGCTCGCGGAGCGCCAGCACTTCGGCCTGTCGGCGGGTGAGCACGCTCTCGTCGGCATCGAACCCCGCACGCTCCAACAGCGTCGCGGCGTCGACGCCGTCGGGATCGGGAGCCGCATCGGCGCCGGTGGCTCCGTCGTCTGCGACCATACACCACCTCTGGGGACGCGCGCTCAAAAAACGGCGGTTTCGGTGTGGGACGCGACGGCGCAGAAAAGCGGAGACGCGACGGCGTACAAGGCGGGGGCACGACGGCGTACGAAGGCGGAGCCGCGGCGGATCGGTAGCGTTTGGACTGTCCGTGGGGTGGGGTCCGAGTCGCCGCGGCGCTACTTGCCCCAGAAGTTCTCTCGGCTTCCGAGCCGTTCGCGGTCTGGACGGTCGCGGCGCCGGCCGCCCTCGTCGTCCTCGTCTGCGTCGTCGCCGTCGGCGTCCCCATCGACGTCGCCGTCCGCGTCGTCCGCGTCCTCAGGGTCCTCGGGGAGCCGCTCGACGACTTCCTGGGCGGTCGCGTGGCTCGACTTCACGCGGTGGATCCGGACCTCGGCGCGGGCCGGGGGAAGCAGGCCGTCGACGAGGACGATGAAGCCGTCGTCGGTGCGCCCCACGCCGGCCCCGCTCTCGTGGATGTCGTCGACCTCGACGACGACCTGCTCGCCGGGCTGGACCGGCTGCTGTTTCAGTTCGTAGATGGGCATGTCGTAGTGGTTACACCACTCGGCACCGCCTTTGTTGCCGTAGTGTTGACACCCCATCCCCTGGATTCGCTCGTCGAAACTCGGGCAGTCGTCGGCGAGTGGACAGTCCGCCATACCGTAGGGGAGACCGGCCGCCGTTGTAAACGTTTTCGACTGGTCGGGAGGAAACCCCGGAGTTTGGGCGATTCATCCGGGTGAGCGGCGGCTACCCGGTTCCCCGCCGGTCGCGGCCGCCCGATTAGAGAAACTCCCTGACCTCCGAGTACCACATGTCGTGGTGGTCGACCGCGCCGACCGCGTCCGCCACGTCGACCGCGATCGCGTGCCAGCACCGCTCCGAGGGGTTGTCGGCGTTGAGGTTGTAGGTCGCGTCCGCGCAGGTGCACTCGCCGTCTTCGACGACGTACTCGTCGTCGTGACCGACGACGACCGTGAAGTCGCGGTAGCGTTTCACCCGGCCTTCGCCGACCGCCTCGATGGCGCGCGTCCCGCGGTCGCCGTGTTCGTCGACGAGGGCGGTGGCGATGGGGCCGGTCAACTCTCCGGCCGCCTCTATCGCCGCCTGCCAGTCGTCGACCGACTCCATGCCGTCCTGTTCTTCGGCGGTCGGTTAAACACCGTCGGTCAGACGGGTGGGATTATAAACGCTCTCGGGCGCCGCTACTCGAGGACGACCAGCGGGTCGCCCATGTCGACGCTGTCGCCCTCGCCGACGTGGACGCTCTCGACGGTCCCGCCGCGCTCGGCGACCACGTCGTTTTCCATCTTCATCGCTTCGAGGACGCAGACCACGTCGCCGGCGGCGACCTCGTCGCCCTCGTCGACGTCGACCGAGAGGATCGTTCCCTGCATCTCCGCGGTCACCGCCTCGCCGCCCTCGGCGATGTCGACGCCGTCGTCGGCATCGCCGTCGTCGGTCGCCTGCGGGGGGCGCTGGCCGCCGCCGTCGCCGCCGGCCTCCGGCACTTGGATCGCCGGCGCGCCGCGCTCTTCGAGCTCCACCTCGAAGCGCTTGCCGTTCACCTCGACGGTGAACTCGCGTTCCGACACCTCCTCGTCGTCGCTCCCGCTCGTCGACTCGGTGCCCCACTTCTCTTGGGCCTCCGTAATCTTCGCCTCGTCTAACTCCTCGTCCAGGTAGTTCGTCGTGTGCGTGCCGGCGACGAATCGCTCGTCGTCGAGCATCAGCCGGTGGAACGGGACGATGGTGACGACGCCGTCGAGTTCGTACTCCGCGAGCGCGCGCTTCGAGCGTGCGAGACACTCCTCGCGATCACTGCCCCACACGATCAGCTTCGCGATCATCGAGTCGTAGTCCGTCACGAGTTCGTCGCCCTGCCGGAGCGCGTCGTCGACGCGAACGCCGATCCCGCCCGGCGGGTCGTAGGTCTCTAGCCGCCCCTCGTTGGCAGGCTGGAAGTCGGCGGCCGCGTTCTCGGCGTTGATCCGGAACTCGATCGCGTGGCCGTCGAGTTCGACGTCGTTCTGCGCGACCGAGAGCCCCTCCCCGGCGGCGACTCGAAGCTGCTCTTTTACGATGTCGATCCCCGTCAGCTCCTCCGTGACGGTGTGTTCGACCTGAATTCGGGTGTTGACTTCGAGGAAGTAGAACGGCGTGTCGGGACCGAGCGGCTCCGCGGGGTCGCGTTCGACGTTCTCTTCGACGAGGAACTCCACCGTGCCGGCGTTGGTGTAGTCGGCGGCCGCGACGCCCCGACGGGCGGCCTCGCCGATCTTCTCGCGCAGTTCGTCGGAGAGCGCGGGCGAGGGCCCCTCCTCTATCACCTTCTGGTGGCGGCGCTGGAGCGAGCAGTCGCGCTCGCCGAGGTGGACTACGTCGCTCTCGTCGAGCGAGCCGTCGCCTTCGGGGTCGTCCGCGACGATCTGGACTTCGATGTGGCGCGGGTTCTGCAGGTAGCGTTCGAGGTAGACGGAGTCGTTCGAGAAGTACGCCTCGCCCTCGCGTCTCGCGGATTCGAGCGCTTCCTCGGCCTCGTCGGCGCTCTCGACGACCTTCATGCCGCGACCGCCGCCGCCGCCCTCTGCCTTGATGGCGACGGGGTAGCCGTGCTCGTCGCCGAACTCGGTCACCGCGCCGACCTCTGTGACCGGCTCCGTCGTCCCCGGAACGATGGGGACGTCGGCGTCGTCCATCACGCGCCGCGCGTGCGTCTTCTCGCCGAGTCGCTCCATCGCGTCGCTCGACGGGCCGACCCAGGTGATCCCGTCCGTCGACTCGACGCGGGCGGCGAAGTCGGCGTTCTCGGCGAGGAACCCGTATCCGGGGTGGATCGCGTCGGCGCCGGCCGCCTGCGCGGCCTCGACGACCGCCTCCCCGTCGAGATACGAGTCGGCCGCGCGGGCCGGTCCCACGTTGTAGGCCTCGTCCGCGTGTCGGACGTGACCCGCGTGTTTGTCCGCGTCGCTGTACACGGCGACGGTGTCGACACCCAGCTCCGCACAGGCGCGCATCACCCGAACCGCTATCTCCCCGCGGTTCGCGACCAGAACCTTGTCGAACATTCCTGCACGTTCCTTCCACCATAACCTACCTCATTCTATCGGTCCGCGACGACGATCGGTAACGACGATCGTCGTACTCCGTCGCTGCCGATCGCGAGGTCCCGAGACGATTAAGAGCCTGCCGACCGCCACGTTCGCACATGATATCGCCCGAGAACCCATACATGCTGCCGTCGGTGTTGGTCGCCGCCGTCGCGTATCTCGCCGTGACGCTTCTCACCGACGCCTCGCTGCTCGTCCGGATCGGGATCCTCGTCCTCCTCGCCGGCGTCCTCCCGGTTATGCTCAGCCTGCTTCTCGGCGGCGGTTCGGCCGAGGACGGGTACGAGGAGCCGCTCCAAGAGTCGGCCGCGGAAGACGGAGACGAGACGGCGGACGGCGGAGACACCAACGAATCACGCGGCGCGTGATCGCGGCCGGCGTTCCATCAGTTCGCCAACAGATTTATGCGTAACTGCCCGAATACTTCGGGTACACCCTACGGGGGTACGATGGAGACTGGCGCGCCGGCGGCCGCGGCGCACGGACTCCGGGGGAATGCGCGCGTCCGGTTCAGAACCGGTCGGCGCGACCGGCCGCGGTCCACGGGTCGGTCGGCGCGTTGACCGGGACCCGAACCGACCGATTCTGCAGCCGATCCACTCGACCGGCGAACGCCCAGCGCTCGCCCTCCCACGCCGGTTCGTCGCCTTCTGCCGCCGCCGCGGCCGCCGCGCGCTCGCCGTCTCGGAGGTGCGCCGCCACCGCGGCCGCGATGGCGGCCGCCTCCGCGTCGTCCGCGTCGTCCGGGATCGAGAGCCCGTCTACGGCGACGCCGTCGGCTCCTTCGTCGTCCGCCGTTCCGGCTGCTCGCTCGGGTGCCTCCATCGCCATCAGATCGGGATGTTTCCGTGCTTCTTCTCGGGCGCGTCCGAGCGCTTCCCTTTGAGCATCGTCAGGTCGTCGATCAGCCGCGCGCGGGTCTCCGCGGGCTCGATGACGTCGTCGACGAAGCCGCGGTCGGCGGCGCTGTACGGGTTCGCGAACTCCTCGCGGTACTCGTCGATGAGCTCCTGCCGGCGCGCGTCGGGGTCGTCGGCCTCGGCCAGTTCCTCGCGGTAGAGGACGTTGACCGCGCCTTTCGGCCCCATCACGGCGATCTCGGCGGTCGGCCACGCGTAGTTCACGTCGCCGCCGATGTGCTTCGAGGACATCACGCAGTAGGCGCCGCCGTACGCCTTCCGGGTGATGACGGTCAAGAGCGGCACCGTCGCCTCCGAGAACGCGTACAGCAGCTTCGCGCCGTGGCGGATGATCCCGTTGTGCTCCTGGTCGGTGCCGGGCATGAAGCCGGGTACGTCCTCGAAGGTGACGATGGGGATGTTGAACGCGTCACAGAAGCGGACGAACCGCGCGCCCTTCTGGCTCGACTCGATGTCGAGCGTGCCGGCGTTCACGCGGGGGTTGTTGGCGACGATACCGACCGAGTGGCCGTCGAGGCGGCCGAACCCGACGACGATGTTCTTCGCGAAGTCCTCCTGGACCTCGAAAAAGGACCCCTCGTCGACGACGCTGCCGATCACGTCTTTCATGTCGTACGGCTTCCGCGGGGCGTCGGGGACGATGTCGCCGAGGTCCTCGTCGGCCCGCTCCGGGTCGTCCCACGGCTCGACGCGCGGCGGGTCCTCCACGTTGTTGGCGGGGAGATACGAGAGCAGCCGCGCGATGTCGTCTAACGCGTCCTCCTCGCTCTCCTCCGCGAAGTGCGCGACACCCGAGGTCGACGAGTGCGTGACCGCCCCGCCGAGTTCTTCGAAACTCACCTCCTCGCCCGTGACGGTCTCGATGACGTCCGGGCCGGTGATGAACATGTGCGAGGTGTCCTTGACCATGAACGTGAAATCCGTAATCGCCGGGGAGTAGACGGCACCGCCGGCACACGGGCCCATGATCGCCGATATCTGGGGAACCACGCCGGACGCCTCGGTGTTTCGCCGGAAGATTTCCGCGAACCCGCCGAGGGAGGCGACGCCCTCCTGAATCCGAGCGCCCGCGGAGTCGTTCAGCCCGACGACGGGCGCGCCCACGTCCATCGCTTTGTCCATCACCTTACACACCTTCTCCGCGAACACCTCGCCGAGCGACCCGCCGAAGACGGTGAAGTCGTGCGCGAAGACGAACGTCTTCCGGCCGTTCACCTCGCCGTAGCCGGTGACGACCCCGTCGCCCGGTATCTGCTGTTCCTCGGTTCCGAACTTGTGGTTCCGGTGGGTGCGGAACCGGTCGAACTCGTGGAACGTCCCGTCGTCGAGGAAGTAGTCGATGCGCTCGCGCGCCGTCATCTTCCCCTTGTCGTGTTGGGACTCGATCCGCTCTTCGCCGCCGCCGAGCGCTGCCTCCTCGCGGCGCTCGCGGAGATTCTCGATACGGTCGTCCATCGTCACGCCGGACCACCCTGAGTCATTACCTCGTCGGTCGGAGAGTGGCATCAAAAGGGTTCCCCTATGCGACGTTTTCGCCTTCGACGCGTGTCGATACCGCGCGGTTCGGGTCGCCGTCGGCGCCCGGCGCGGCCCCCGCTCGACCGCCCGTACGCGCCCTGTCGCCGGTTCACACGCCGAACGGCGGTTCGACGCTTTTAAACCTCCGATGGACCACTCTCCGGTGAGACAGGCTTCGCCTGTTTCACTGACCCGTAGGAGCGACCTGCGTACTACGGAGGTGAAAATGGCAGACACAATACAAGAGGCCGTAACCCTCGCACTCGACGATGCGCCCGAGCGGAACTTCCGCGAGACCGTGGACATCGCTATCAACCTGCGAGATCTCGACCTCAACGATCCGTCGAACCGCATCGACGAGTCCGTCGTGCTGCCGGCTGGAACGGGGCAGGAGACACAGATTGTCGTCTTCGCGGAGGGCGAAACCGCCGTCCGCGCTCAGGAAGTTGCTGATCAAGTGCTTGACAGCGACGACCTCGAGGACCTCGGAGACGACGACGACCGCGCTAAGGATCTGGCCGGCGAGACCGACTTCTTCGTCGCAGAGGCCAACCTGATGCAGGACATCGGTCGGTACCTCGGTACCGTCCTCGGTCCGCGCGGGAAGATGCCTACCCCACTGCAGCCGGACGACGACATCGTCGACACAGTCAATCGGATGAAAAACACGGTGCAGCTCCGGTCGCGTGACCGGCGCACGTTCCACACTCGTGTCGGTGCCGAGGATATGGGCCCCGACGCGATCTCGGACAACATCGACGTCATCATCCGCCGACTCGAAGCGAGCCTCGAGAAGGGGCCGCTCAACATCGACGGGATCTACGTGAAGACCACGATGGGTCCCGCGAAGGAGGTGCCCGTATGAGCTCGGTTCGTCAAACCGAGACGATTCCGGAGTGGAAACAGGAGGAAGTCGACGAGCTCGTCGATTTCATCGAGTCGTTCAACTCCGTCGGGATCGTCGGCGTCGCCGGCATCCCGAGCCGTCAGCTTCAGGCCATGCGCCGCGAGCTGCACGGCTCCGCCGACGTTCGGATGAGCCGCAACACGCTCACCGTTCGCGCGCTCGAAGCCGTCAACGACGGCGTCGAGGACCTGACCCAGTACGTCTCTGGACAGGTCGCGCTCATCGGCACGAACGACAACCCCTTCGGCCTCTTCAAGCAGTTGGAGGCCTCGAAGACGCCCGCCCCGATCAACGCGGGCGAGGTCGCCCCCAACGCCGTCGTCATCCCCGAGGGTGACACGGGCGTCGACCCCGGCCCGTTCGTCGGCGAGCTCCAGACCGTCGGAGCCGCCGCGCGCATCCAGGACGGCTCGATCATGGTCACCGAGGACTCACAGGTCCTCGACGAGGGCGAAGTCGTCGACGACGACCTCGCCAACGTCCTGACCGAACTCGGCATCGAGCCGAAGGAAGTCGGGCTCGACCTCAAGGGCGTCTACTCCGAGGGCGTCCTGTTCGAGCCGGACGAGCTGGAAATCGACGTCGAGGAGTACGAGGCGGACCTCCGCTCGGCGGCCGCCGCCGCGCGGAACCTCTCCGTCAACGCCGCGTACCCGACCGCCGCCACCGCCGGGACCCTTCTCGCGAAGGCCTCCGGCGAGGCCAAGTCGGTCGGCCTGTTCGCGGAGATCGAGAGCCCGGACGTCGTGCCCGACCTCATCGGGAAGGCCGACGCCCAGCTCCGCGCGCTCGCGGCGCAGATCGACGACGACGAGGCGCTTCCCGAGGAGCTACAGGGCGTCGAAGCCGCCCCGGCTCCCGAGACGGACGACACCGAAACAGCAGAACAGGCGGAGGAAGAAGACGACACGGACGATGCTGAGGCAGCCGACGCCGACGACGCCGACGACGATGGCGACGACGACGGCGGCGAGGGTCTCGGCGCGATGTTCGGATAACACTACGAGGATACACCAATGGAATACGTTTACGCTGCGCTCATCCTGAACGAGACTGGCGAAGAGATCAACGAAGAAAACGTCACCGGCGTGCTCGAAGCCGCCGGCGTCGACGTCGAGGAATCCCGCGTCAAGGCGCTCGTCGCCGCGCTGGAAGACGTCGACATCGAAGAGGCCATCCAGACGGCCGCCGCGGCTCCCGCCGCCGGCGCCGCCGCGGGCGGCTCCGCTGACGCCGACGAGGCAGACGAGGCCGACGAGGCCGACGAGGCCGAGGAAGCCGCCGACGAGGCGGACGACGACGACGACGAAGACGAAGACGACGGCGGCGAGGGCCTCGGCGAGCTCTTCGGCTAACGCCGGGAACTCCCGACGCTCCGACCGCGTTAACCGACCCTCTCTTTATGAACTCGCTATCCGGAGTGATAACGCCGTCCGCGAATTTATATACGGATCTCGGGAACTGAACCGTGATGAAGATTGTCGACGGCGACAAAGTCGAGTGCGATCGGTGCGAGTCGGTGTTCCCCATCGAGAACGTCTCGCTGCTCGAAAAAGAGACGAACCGAGACTACGAGCGAGCCCTGTGCGACGACTGCCTCGGCGCCGTCGGGGTGCCGAAAGGGTACACGCTCCGCCGGGACATCACTCACCTCGCCGGGTGAGCCGGTCGGTCGTGCGGTACTCTAACACGCTCTCTCCGGTCGAGGGATAGTCCCCATTTGTCACCCGAACTCTCCCCGACCGTCTCCCGACCGCGGCGCCGTCCGCCTCGCGTGCGGGGCCCGCGCGACGCTCTTTTGCCCTCCGGGTGGGCCACTTTCCGCCGTCTGCGTGATCGACTCTCGACACGGCTCGTCTCGCTCGCGCACGGCTCACCGCCGCTGCCGCCCTCATCGAAGTCCTTTTTTAGCGGCGACGGGAACTCGCTGGCATGGAAATCGACGCGGAACTCCGCCGACAGATTCTGGTCTCGCTGTCGGCGGCCGCTGTCTTCGTCGTTGGGTTGGTCGGCGTCGGGACCGCGTTCGGTCGCGAACTGCCGAGCGCCGACGCGATCGAACTGACGAGCACCGGCGCCATCGCGCTGGTCGGACTGCTCACCGGATTCGTGCTGTTGATGGCGCTCGTCGGCGCGTACCTGATCCGCAAAGGCGACGACGCGTAACGACCCGCCTGCGGTCCTTTTTCCGTCCTGTCACTTGCCGTCCGCCGCCGCGTGCTGTTCCCGCCAGTCAGTCACGCTCTCGGCCTCCTCCACGCGCGTCTCGTAGTAGGCGAGCGGGTCGGCGGCGACCTGCATGTGGTCGTCTTCGTTGTGACAGATACCGTAGTTCGCGAGCGTCTCGCAGGTCGGCGGTGGGTACTGGCTGCCTCGGTCGTCGCTTAAGTACTCGGTCTGGTAGCGAATTCCTTCGGCGTCGAGGCTCGTGTCGGCACAGAACGCGACCACTTCGTCGGGCGACATCCCGATCCCGACGAGAAACGCCATCAGCGCGAACGACTCCGGCGGGGTCAGATCCGTCCCGCGCTCCGTCTTCGCGATCAGGTTCTGCATACAGGGCGGGAACAGGTCCGGCGCGACCACGTCGACGGGGCCCGAGTACGTCCGCTCGGAGAGCAGTCGCTTGAGATCCGCGACGCCGGACTCCAGCTCGGCCGCGATACCCTCGCCGGCCGCCAGTTCGAACGGGAGCCCCTCCCCGACTCGGTCTTCGATCGCGGCCTCGAGCGCGTCTAACAGCTCCTCGCGCGACACCCGGACCTCCCCGTCGGCGAGCGCGCGGTTGACGAGCCGCCACGACGGCCCCCACGACGGCGACGTGAGCCGGAGGTACGGCCCCACGCCGATCCAGTACTGATCCGGGTCGCGCCCGCTCTGTGATCCGGCTCCCGCCCCGGCCGGACCGCCGGCTCCCGCGCTCGGTCGAACCGGCTCCGCCCGCACCGCGTCAGCGAGGTCGAACTCGGCGAGCACGTCGTCGAGGTCGACGGTCGGCGTCGACATCGATCGCAGTTCGCCGTCCGTCGCGAGGTCCTCGCGGATCCGATGTATCGCCGTCGACGCCTCCGCCGCGGCGTACTTCTCGATGGCGGGCTGTGAGTCCAAAAGCGAGACCAGGATCCGCGCGATCGGGTACGAGAGCAGCTCGGCCTGCACGTCGTACGCCGACTCGGCGGGGAAGGCGCCGCTCTCGGAGACGATAGTCCCGTCGAGTAAGGCGCGTTCGACGCGTTCGCGTGCGCGCTTGACCGCCGGCGCGTCGGCCGCGACGAGCTCCGGCAGCGACACCGCGGCGTCCGCGACCGCCTCTCGGGCGGTCGCGAAGAACGGGTACTTGGCGTCGAGCGCGTCCATGTCCGGCCCGAGGTAGCAACGGGCGGCGAATAAGCGGTGCGGTCCGCGGCGAGGTTCCCGCCGCGCTGCTCGGCGCCCGATCGCCGCCGGCTTTGACGCGGCGTCGACGCGCCCGCCGCTTACTCCGTCGTCGCGTCGTCCGGGGACGACTCGTTGACGGCAGCGCCGACCGCGTTCGATTTCACGCTTTCGAGCCCCTGTTCCGCCTTCTGTTTGGAGGCGTACCCCTGCCCGCTGTCGGCGATGATGTTCCCGTTGTCGTGGGTGAGCCGCCAGCGGTGTTTCTCCGCCGCATCACGGAACAGCTCGAACGTCGCGTTGCTCCCCCCGTCGTCCGGCGCCTCCTCGTCGGCGTCGGCGTCGACCACGTGGGCGCCCGCCGCGTTTCGCTGGACGCTCTCGATTCCAGCCTTGGCGTCGCGCTTGTCGGAGTACCCCTCGCCGCCGTCGGCGATGATGTTCCCGTTGACGTGGGTGAGCCGCCACCGCCACTTGCCGGCGGTGTCCTCGTACAGTTCGAAGTCCGCCTTGCTCGCGTCGGCGTCGGCGTCGATTTCCCCCTCCGCCTCCGGCCACTCCATCTCGAGTTCGAAGCGTACCGCGTCGTCTTCGCGTTCGAGTTCGACTTCGACCGCCTGCTCCGCCGGCGGATCGACGGTCACCGTGCCGGCGTCGTCGACGGGAACCGGTTCCCCTCGGCCGAGCGCCGCTGCGATGCGCCGAAAGTAGGTCGCGAGCGCCTGTCGGCTCCGTGATTCCCGCGATTCGTGGACGGTTTCATCGACCATACGCAGCACCGTCACGGCGAGTGTACAAAACGCTGTGGCCGATTTCGGACAGATCGGACGCGCTTCGGGCGCAGCAGTCCGACAGGCGGTTCGAACCCGCCCTCAAACAGTCACAGCGGCGCCGCTCACGAATTGTTCGCGGCGCCGACAAGTGGGCTCGGGCGGGTTCGAACCGCCGACCTCAGCCTTGTAAAGGCCGCGTCATGACCAGCTAGACCACGAGCCCTCACGATTTCAAACCCGCCGGGAGCGGAAAACGGTTTCTTTCTGGCCCGCCAGAGTCGACTGTGAACCGCCGCTTGCTCGTCATCGTCGGCACACTCGCCGGTGTCTCCCTCCTGTCTGTCGCCGCGCTCGCGGCGAACCCGGCCCTGCTCGTCGCTGACTACGAGACGACGACGGTCGAGGTCGTCGACGGCGAGACGGGCGCCTCGCTCGCGACGGTCGAGGCACGGGTCGCAGACGGGTTCCGCAAGCAGTACGTCGGCCTCTCCGCGACCGACGAGTTGGCCGACGACGAGGGGATGCTGTTCGTCCACGACCGGTCCGCCGAGCGCGCCTACGTCATGCGCGGGATGTCGTTCGGACTCGATATCCTCTTCGTCGCGCCCAACGGCACCGTCACCCGAATCCACGAGGCGACGCCCGAACGGCGCCCGTACACCCGGTACACGGGCACCGGCCGGTACGTCCTCGAAGTGCCCCGCGGCTGGACCGAGCGACACGGCGTCACCCCCGGCGACCGGCTCCGATTCGACCGAATCGCCGCTGCGACCCGCGCGTCGGCCGCGACGAAACCGATTTCACCTTCGCAGGCGTCGACTCAGACATGACCGGTCTGCTCCGCCGGGTCGCGTGGAACGTTCGCCACCGCTGGCGGCGGATCTTCGTGGTCCTCGTCGTCGGCGCCGGCGTCGCCGCCCCCTTGGTAACCGGCCTCTGGTGGTCGCTGCCGCTCGTCTGGTTCTTCGGGCTGTTCGTCCTGTTGCCCGTCTTCCACACGCTGACGAAGCCGGTTCCTGACGCTGACGGCGACGACGCCGACGCGCCAGCCGACCCCGCCCTCCGCGCGCTCCGCGAGCGCTACGCTCGCGGCGAGATAGACGACGCGGAGTTCGAGCGCAAACTCGACCGGCTCCTGGCGACCGAAGACGCGGAGACGGTCGACCGCAGCAGCAGCGACGTCCTCGCCGAGCGCGTCCGCGACGGCCTCCGGCGCGAAGTCGAGCGCGTCCGAGAGTGACGCTGCGTTCAGACTCGACCGGCGCCGTTTTACGCCGCGCTGGCGAGAGTTGCTGACGTGTTCATCGACGCGCTCCGGTACCCGTTCGCCGACCGAACGCGACTGGACGGCACCGTGAAATGCCTCGCGGCGCTGCTGTTTTGCGGGACGCTCGTCCGGTTCGCGGCCCGCCTCTGGCCCGACTGGTCGCTCGTCGGGCCGCTCGTCGTCGCCGTCGGCCCGCTGTTCGCGTGGCTCGGGCTCCTCGGGGGCGTCCTCGCCGGTCGCGGCTTCCCTCGCGTGCGACGGCGCGCCACGCTTCGGCTCGCCGCTCGCGTCGCCGGCGTCGCCGTCGTCTACCTGCTCCCCGCAGTCGTCACCGTGGTCGGCGCCGGCTACGTGGTCGCGAGCGGGTCGGTTCCGAACGCGCTCGGCGGCGTCACTCTCGCGACGCTCGCGACCGCCGCCCTCCTCGTCACCGTCGCCTGCGGCTACCTCTTTCCGGCGGCGGCCGTCGTGAGCGTCCGAGACGGACTCCGAGCGGGCCTCAGCCGCGACGCGCTCCGCGGGACGGCGTCGAGCACGTACTTTCTCGCGTGGGTCGGCGCGACCGTCCTCGTCGTCGTCGCCTGGAGCGCGCTCGCGGCGACGGCCACGCGAAGCGTCGCCGCCCTGCTCGCGCTGAGCTGGTGCGCCTACGCGCACGTCGCGGCCGCGGCGCTGCTCGCCGACGGCGTCGATCGGACCGCCTACTGGTGACCGCTCGGAAAAAATCAGCGCGCGCCGCTCAGCCGAGGTCGACCTGGTCTGCGGCGTCTTCCATCGACCGATTGTGGAGCGCTTCACCGGTGATCCGGTCGAAGAGGTGGATCGCGTCCTCCGGCACGTGTGCGATCACCGTGTCGCCCTCGCTGACCCGCGTGAACCCGTCGATGGTCGCGACGAGCGGTTCGGCGCCTTCGGGGGTTGCGTCGGGGTCGAAGTGGAGGTACACCGTGTTCTCGTCGCCCATCGGCTCGACGACGTCGACCGTCATCTCGAACTCGTGCGCGTCGGTCTGCGTCTCGACGAGTTCGATCGCCTCCGGCCGGACCCCCATGACGAGGTCGGTCGTCTCGCCGAGGCTCGCCCGTACCTCGTCGCTGAGCGGGTACTCGAAGGCGTCGGCGTGCAGGCGGTCGCCGTCGAGCGACACGTCGAAGAAGTTCATCGAGGGCTCTCCGAGGAAGCTCGCGACGAACTGGTTCGCCGGCTCGTGGTAACACTTCAGCGGCGACGCGATCTGCTGGAGCTCCCCGCCGTCGAGGATGGCGATCCGGTCGCCCATCGTCATCGCCTCGGTCTGGTCGTGGGTGACGTACACCGTCGTCACGCCGAGGTCGTTCTGGAGCCGCTGGAGCTCCGTCCGCATCTCCGCGCGGAGCTTCGCGTCGAGGTTGCTGAGCGGCTCGTCCATCAGGAACACCTCGGGGTCGCGGACGATCGCCCGACCGAGGGCGACGCGCTGCTGTTGGCCTCCGGACAGGTCGCTCGGCTTGCGGTCGAGCAGCGGCGAAATACCGAGCATCTCGCCGGTCTCCGTCACCATCCGGGCGATCTCGTCGTCCGGCAGATCGGTCGACTCCTCCAGTCCGAACGACATGTTCTCTTGGACGCTCATATGCGGGTAGAGCGCGTACGACTGGAACACCATCGCGATGTCCCGGTCCTGCGATTTCACGTCGTTGATGACGCGGTCGCCGAGCGCGATCGTTCCGGACGTGATCGTTTCGAGCCCGGCTATCATCCGCAGCGTCGTGGACTTGCCACACCCTGACGGGCCGACGACGACGAGGAACTCCCCGTCGTCGATCGACATCGAGATGTCGTCGACGGCGACGACCTCCTCGTTGCCGTCCTGAAACGTCTTCGTTATCGAATCGAGTTCAAGCGTTGCCATATCTGTGAGTTGTGATCGCTGTCGAATCGTGGATTCCGCGCCGCACCGACCGTTTGCTCTGTTCCGTGTCGAAGACGCCCGGCGCCTGCACGGGGTTCTGTTCGTCGCTGCCGGGCGTTCGCACGCGGCTCGCGCCGGCTTCGGGCCGTGTCACGCGCGTCACGCCGCCACCCCCTCGGCGAACTCGTCGCCGAAGAGAATGTACACCGCGAGCGTCGGGAGCGCCGCGAAGAACGCCCCGGCCATCCGGAGCGCGAAGTCTTGGCCCTCCATCGAGGTCCCGAGTCCCGCGAGGATCAACACGACCGGAGCCGCGGCGCTCGACTCCGTCGAGACGAGAACCAGCGTGAACAGCAGGTCGTTCCAGATCTGGGTGAACTGGTAGATGAGCACCACGGCGAACATCGGACCCGAGAGCGGCAAGACGATCCGCCGGTAGACGCGGCGGAGCGACGCGCCGTCGAGGCGGGCCGACTCCATCATCTCGTCGCTCATCGTCTTGTAGTACGTCCGGAACAGGAGCGTACAGATCGGGATCCCGTACGCGACGTGGGTGATCACGAGCTCGACTATCCCGACATAGTCGTCGGGGATGCCGAGCGCCCAGACGAACGACAGTATCTCTCCGAGTTGGACCCACTGCGACCAGAACTGCGTCAGCGGAACCAACACCGCCTGGTACGGGATGAAGATCCCCGCGATGATGATCGCGAGGACCAACGCCTTGTACGACGGCTTCCAGTTCGGAATCGTCAGTCCGTACGCCGTGATGCTCCCGACGAGCGCCGAGATGATCGTGGCCGGAACGGCGTACAAGAGGCTGTTCCCCATCCCGCGCAGCAGGGCGTCGATCGCGGTCTGCCACTTTTCGAGCGTGAAGCCGGACCCGCCCGGCGGCGCGAACGGGGCCGTCTCGATTATCGCCGTCCCGGTCTTAAACGAGGTGACAAGTCCGGACTCGATGGGAACGAGGTAGAACGCCGCCGCAAGCGTCAACACGCCGTACAGCGAGGCTTCTCCGGCCGTCATCTCGCCGAGCGTCCGGCGCGCTCTGCTCACCGCCGCTGTCCCGCCGTCAGTTCGAAGTGCGTCGTCGCTCATAGGTTGTCCCTCCGGTACTCATACACGAGGTACGGGCCGATGACCGCCAGCGCCATCCCGAAGAGGACGATGGCGATGGCCGCGCCGTACGCCCACTCGAGGTTCGCGTACGCCTCCCGCACCATCTTCGTCGCGAGGATGTCGGCGCCGTTCGGCGGCCGATACCCGCCGACGAGCGAGTAGAGGAAGTCGAAGGCCTTCATGCCGAACACCATGAGCACGACGGCGGCGCTGATGGTCGCGCCTTTTAACTGCGGGATGATCACTCGCCAGTACATCTTCAGCGTCGACGCGCCGTCGACTTTGGCCGCCTCGTAGTGTTCGTCCGGAATCGCGCGGAGTCCGGCCAGGTACACGACCATCGCGTACCCCGAGAACTGCCACATCAACGCGAAGATGACGGCGTACAACACGATCGCCTGATTGCCGAGCCAGCTCACCGGTCCGAGTCCGAAGACCCCGATGACGCCGTTCGCGATCCCGTTGTTGAAGTTGTATATCCACAGCCAGAACTGTGCGGTCACGACGAACGAGAGGCTCATCGGCAGGAGGTAGATCGTCCGGAACGTGTTCTCGAACCGGATCCCCCTGTCTATCAAGATTGCGAGGATGAGGCCGATCGTGAGCGTTCCCACGGTGAACGCGATCAGCAGGATGAGCGTGTTGATCGCGGCGTCGATGAACCCGGAGTCCGCGAGCGCGCGAGTGTACATCCCGAAGTCGAGATTTGAGTAGTCGGGCGCGTTCGCGAATCCCTGGTAGTCGGTGAGCGAGATGAACAGGTTCCAGATGACCGCGCCGTACACGAAAAGCGCCATCAGCAGGAACGGCGGGAGCCAGAAGATCGACGACTCGACGAAGTCGCTGCCGAAGCGGCGATCGATCTCGCTTCCGATCCGGTCGACGACCCCCGAGTCCGCTCCCGGATCCGACGCTGCAGGAGCGTCCTCGCTCACGACGCCGCCGTCGGTTCGGGCGTCCTCGTCGCCTGCGGACGGGCTGATCGCACGGTGCAATCGACGGTAAAAATTGAACATCTGCGAGTCTCAGTTCGACATCGCGTCCAGGAACCCCTGCGTCGCCGCGCCGACGTTGTAGGGTCCGGTGAACTCCGACGAGATGACTTCGTTGAGCGCCGTCATCGTCTGTGAGGTGGCGCCGAGTCCGTGCTGGAGGTTCGGCGGGCGGTACTCCGCGTTCGCGAAGTCCTCTGCCGTCTCCTGCAGGTACGGACCGAACTCGTCCATGCTCACGTCGGTCCGGGTCGGGATCGACCCCTTGAACTGGTTGAACGCGATCTGTGCCTCTGCGCTGCCGACGAACTCTAACCAGGTCTTCGACGCCTCCGGCGTCGGGTTGTTGCTGGGGTAGAGGAACGAGTCGAAGTGGAGGGTGTACATCCCCTCGGTGCCGGGGAACGTCTTGAAGCCCCAGTCGTCCTCGTAGTTGAAGTCCTCGGCGTTCCGGAAGGCACCGGCCGCCCAGTTGCCTTGGTGGATGAAGGCGGCGTCGCCGTTGATGATCTTCTGGTTCGACTGCGTGAGGTTCAGCGAGGCGGCGTCGTCGCTGATGTGGTTTTCCAGCATCTCGGCCGTCGTCTCGAAGGCCGACCGGACCGCGCTCTCGTCGCCGTCGCCCGCGAGGAAGTCCATGTACGGCTGGTAGCCGTTCACGCCGAGCATCACGGCGGCCCACAGCTGGGTGGTCGTCCAAGTGCCGGACATCGCGTGCGTCATCGGCACGGCGTCGGTCTCGCTCGCGACGGTCTCGAAGGCGCCGATGAGCGCGGAGGGACTGTCCAGCGAGTCCACGTCGATGCCGGCGTCCTCGACGACGGAGACGTTATAAAAGAGGCAGTTCAGGCGGTGCGAGCCGAGCGGCACGGCGCGATAGCTCCCGCCCTGCTTGTGGAGGTCGACGGCCTCCTGGACCATCACGTCCTCGAAGCCGTTCTCCTCCCAGACGTCGTCGACCGTCCCGAGGGCCCCCTCGTACCGTTCGAGGTTCGGGCCCGGCCAGTTGGCGAACGAACCGGGCGCGTCGTTGCTCTGCAGCCGGTTCGCGACGACCGCGTCGAGGTTCGCGTTCCCGCCGCCGCCGATCGGATTCATTTCGAGGCCGGTGTCCGGGTACGCCTCGTTGAACGCCTCCTCTAGCGCGTCGGCCGCGGCGGCGCCGTCGCCACCGGTCCATCCGTGGAGCACTTCGACCGGCGCGGAACTCCCGCCGCCGCTTCCGTCGCTCCCGTCGCCGCCGTCGCCACCGTCACTTCCGTCGCCACCGTCGCTCCCGTCGCCGCCGTCGCCACCGCCGGAACATCCGGCGATCCCCACGGTTGCGAGCGCGCCGGTGCCGGCCACGTAGTGGCGGCGCGTCAAGCGGCTGTCGTCGGATCGATTGTCGTTTGCCATGTACAATGGTGATCTATTCTCCCGGTATTTAACAGTTGGTGTTCTTTTACTTCGATTGTTAATAATTCCTTTATGGCGACCGGATCGGCGCGGCTCGCGGTTTCCGCTCCGGGACCCTCCAGCGACGGAGCCAACCCGACCGTACAGGCGGTGACCGAACCGACCGATTCTTGACCGCGTGGGCCCGCAAATTCGGTATGGAGGGACCACTGTGGACCGACGCGCACGCGCCGACGCTCGCCGAGATTCGGCAAGACGAGGCGCGCGAGCGGTTAGAGCGCGCGGTCGACGAGCCGATGAACATCGTCGTCCAGGGCCCGTCCGGCGTCGGGAAGACGGCGGCGACGCGGGCGCTCACGCGGGCCGCCCACGCGGATCCCGAGAGCGACCTGATCGAGATCAACGTCGCCGACTTCTTCGGACGAACGAAAAAAGAGATCCGGACGGACCCCCGCTTCGAGGGCTTTCTCCAGGGCCGCAGTCGCATGGCCAAACGCGACATGATAAATCGCGTTTTAAAAGAGTCTGCGTCGTACGCGCCGATGTCGGGCGAGTACAAGACGGTGCTCTTGGACAACGCCGAGTCGATCCGCGAGGACTTCCAGCAGGCGCTCCGCCGCGTGATGGAACAGCACCACCGGACCACGCAGTTCGTGATCGCCACCCGGCAGCCCTCGAAGCTCATCGCGCCGATCCGGTCCCGGTGTTTTCCGGTTCGCGTCCGCGCGCCGACCACCGACGAGACGATCGACGTCCTCGAAACGATCTGCGAGCGCGAGGGCGTCGACTACGACGCCGACGGACTGGAGTTCGTCGCCAGCGCCGCCGCGGGCGACCTCCGAGCCGCGATCCTCTCGGCGCAGGCCACCGCCGTCGAGGGCGACGAGATAACGATGTCGACCGCCTACGAGACCCTCGGCGAGGTCGGCGACGACGACGCGATCCGCTCGGTGCTCGTCGACGCGCGTGCGGGCGACTTCGCCGACGCGCGGGGGACCCTCGACGACCTGCTCGACGAGGGGGGGTACGACGGCGAGGAGCTGCTCCGTGAGATCCTCCGGGTCGCTCGCTCGGGCTCCGAGTACGGGGGTGACGACCTCGCACGGCTCCACGTCCTCGCCGGCGAGGCCAGCCTCGACCTCGTCGACGGCCTCGACGACCGAACCCATCTGGTCCACCTGCTCGCGTCGTGGGCCGCGGGCCGCACCGATCTCCGACCGCCGCTCCGCGAGGCGGGGGCGTAACGATGGCTCGAAACCCACCGCTCGCGGCGGTCCTCCCGTTCGACGTCGTCGACGACGCGTGGCGGCTGGCGCTCGTGCCCGCACTCGCCGCCGGCGCGACGCTACCCCTCCTCCCGCCGGTCGGGATCGGCCTGCTGGCGCTCGCGTTCGGCGTGCTCTGGTTCCACCGCGACCCCGACCGCTCCACGCCAGACGCCGAGGGAACCGTCGTCGCGCCCGCGGACGGGACCGTGAGCGTCGTGCGCGAGGAGGGCGAGCGGCTTCGCGTCGGGATATTCATGAACGTCACCGACGTGCACGTGAACCGCGCGCCCCTCGCGGGCACCGTCCGCGAGGTTCGACACCGGCCCGGCGCGAACCGCCCCGCGTTCGACAAGGAGTCCGACCGGAACGAACAGGTCGTGATCGACTTCGGGGCGTACGAGCTGCTGGTCATCGCCGGCTGGTTCGCCCGGCGGATTCACCCCTCGGTCGAACCCGGCGACACCGTCGACCGCGGCGACCGCGTCGGCCACGTGTCGTTCGGGTCGCGGGCGGACGTCGTCCTCCCCGCGGACGTCGACGCGGACGACCTCCTCGTGAGCGAGGGCGACTCGACGCGCGCCGGCGAGACGATCATCGCCGAGCGCGACTGAGCCCGGCGGCGGCGCGTAGACGACCACTTCGGAGGTCGAGACGCCCGACTCAGACACCGAGCGCGTCGGCCAGCTCGTGGATCGACGCGACCGTGCGGTCCGGCTCCCCCGCGAACGGCTCCCACGGCGTTCCCTTTCTGTCGACGCGCACCGCCTGCATCCCCGCGTTCGACGCGCCCAGCACGTCGAACCACCCCGCGGTGACGTGGACGACCTCGTCGATCGGCGTCCCGGTTCTGGCGGCGCCGTGGCGGTACAGCGCCGCCGCCGGCTTGAACGTCTCCACCTCGTCGGCGCTTATCGTGTCGGCGACGAGGTCTCCGATCCCCGCGTGTTCGACCATCGAGTCGAGCATCTCGGGGTTCCCGTTCGAGAGCACGTACGGCTCGTACCCCCCGTCGCGCAGGCGCTCGACCCCCGACCGCACGTCGTCGAACACCTCCAGTTCGTGGTACACCGCGAGGATCTCGTCGCGCTCGGCGGCCGACAGGTCGACGTCGTGAGCCGCCAACGCGTACGTCAGCGCGTCGCGGTTCATCTCGTAGAAGGGCTGGTAGGCGTCGACCGCGTTCGCGACGAACGTGTAGGCCAGCGACCGCGACCGCCAGAGCCGCGACACCGGTCCGGGGTCGGCGACGCGGTCGGCGAGCGCCGCCTCGGCCGCCTCCACGTCGACGAGCGTGCTGTACGAGTCGAACGTCACGGTCCGAACGCGGTCCGGATCGAGTGGCATTCCGTCCTCCCCTTTGGCGGCCCGCGTTATCATCCCTCGCTCGCGGCCGACCGTCGCACCTCGGCGGGCGCTACAGCGCGAATCGGCGGGCGCTACAGCACGAACGGTCCCTGCTGTCGGATCGGCTCCCCGTGTGGCCGCCCGGAGACGGCGACGAACTGGAACTGCCCCCCGTCGCTCTCGACCGTCACGTCTCGCGCGTCCGCGTTCGGAAGTACGTCGCCCGCGCCGAACTCGCGGGTCGCGTTCGCGTCACCACCGGCGTCGGCGCCGCTCACTGCGCCGCTCCCCTCGACGCCGTAGAGGAACCCGGACCACCCGTCGGGGACCGACCACGTCCACGCGTCGGCGACCCGGACGTCGAGGTACTCCATCGGCGTGTGCAGTTCGATCGGCGACCCTTCGCCGACGACGGTCGTGAGGGTCGCCCCGTCGAGGTCGGCCGTGGGGAGTTCGTCGGCGCTCGCGTCGACGTAATCCGGGTCCGCCTCCTTCTCCTCGCGGGGTAGGTTCACCCAGAGTTGGAGTCCGTTGCACGCCGTCCCGTCGGCGGGGAACTCGGAGTGTCGGATCCCGCTTCCGGTCGTGATCCGCATCGCCTCGCCCTCGCGGGCCGTGTGTTCGACCCCGAGCGAGTCCGCGTGGTCCATACCCCCCTCGATCATGTACGAGACGATCTCGAACCCCTTGTGGGGGTGCATCGGGAACCCCCGATCCGGGTCGATGTAGAACCGCTCGAACAGCACGAACGGGTCGAGGTTGTCGGGGTAGGCGTTCGTCGGGAACGCTCGGTCGGAGTTCACGCCCGTTCCGTGCCGGACCGCCTCGCCGGAGCGCGGCTCGACGCCGCCCGCGGCGCGCTCGTCTGGTGTCATAACCGATCTGCTGTGTCTGGCACTGATAAGCGTCGCGTCGGCGGTAGCCGAGACCTGACAGCGTGAGTATGTTCGTATTGTTTAAAAAGACTTTACGAGTGTTTCGGGCGCTCCGTGTCGTTTATAAATATCACAGAATGCTTACTGAAAAACGCTACAGAGAACGCTCTTGACCGTCCCGTGCGTGAGGTGGAGTGTAGACATGAGTTACGAACTCGATCCGCTCCCGTACGAGTACGACGCGCTGGAACCGCATATCTCCGAGCAGGTGCTCGAATGGCACCACGACACCCATCATCAGGGGTACGTAAACGGCTGGAACGCGGCCGAGGAGACGCTCGAAGCGAACCGCGAGGAACACGACTTCTCCTCGTCGAGCGGTGCGATCCGGAACGTGACCCACAACTCGTCGGGGCACATCCTCCACGACCTGTTCTGGCAGAACATGAGCCCGGAGGGCGGCGACGAACCCTCCGGTGACCTCGCCGACCGAATCGAGGAGGACTTCGGCTCCTACGAGGCGTGGAAAGGCGAGTTCGAAGCGGCGGCCTCCGCGGCGAGCGGCTGGGCGCTGCTCGTGTACGACACGTTCTCGAACCAACTGCGCAACGTCGTGGTCGACAAACACGACCAGGGCGCGATCTGGGGCGGCCACCCGATCCTCGCGCTGGACGTGTGGGAACACTCCTACTACCACGACTACGGCCCGGCCCGCGGCGAGTTCGTCGACAACTTCTTCGAAGTCGTCGACTGGAACGAGCCCGCGACCCGCTACGAACAGGCCGTCGAACGCTTCGAGTAGCGACTCAGCCCGCGTCGGCCCGACGCTGACCGACTTCCCCGAGGTATTCTACTGTCCGCCGGGTCGCTCGGCCCGCCCGGCGGTCGCTCTCGTCGCGCGAGCGACGCCGCTCCCCATTTACTCCACCAGCGTCGTCTCGATCACGTCCACCGACTCGTCGACGACCACGCGGAGTTCGTCGCCGTCGCGGGGAAGCGAGAGCCGAACCCGAAGCGGGTCCTCGGAGACGACCGCGGTCCGCTCGTCGCTCACACACCAGTCGAACCCCCAGAACGGCTCGGTGTTCAGGTCAACGCCGCGCTCGGAGAAGAACAGCAGCGTCTCCGCGTGGTCGAGCAGCGTGACGCCCACCGTCGACCGCAGCCGGTAGTTACACCGCCCGCAGACGTGTTCGACGGCGACGTCGAGGTCCTCCTCGTCGGGGTCGCGGACGAGCGTCGTCTCGACCGCGCCGGTACACTCGGGACAGACCCCGTCGGCGGCCAGACAGTAGTGGTGGCGGACGTAGTGGTGGAACGCCTGCAGCAGTTCGTCGGTCGTGCGGTCGTCCAGCCCACCGGAGGGGAAGGGGTAGCTCACCTGGATCGTGCCGCAGTCGGCACACCCCACGGTGAGGGTGTCGTCGACGTACCAGCCGTGGAGGTCGCCGTCGCAGTCGTAACACGCGCCCTCGACCGGGAAGAACCCGACCTGCGTGCGCTCGGTGAGCGTCCCGGTGAAGATGGCGCTGACGACCTTCCGGCCGGGGTACCGGAACTCGTAGCCGTCGTCGCTCCGCTTGACGAAGTGGCCGGTGAGCTGCCGGAGGTGGTAGTTGAAGTTGGCGCTGTCGCCGATGTCGACCCGTTCGAAGAGGTCGGTGAAACTCACCGGGGCCTCGTCGGCGCCGAGTTCGAGGAGGGCCCGAAGGATGTCGACACGGGTGTCGTTGCCGAGGGTGGCGAACACCTCCGCCGGCAACACCTGCGACTCCGTTCGGAGAGCGGCCGTCAGGTCACCGTTGGTTTCGGGTTCTGCCTCGGTCTCCGCTCCCGCGTCGGCCTCGCTCTCCGCCTCCGCGCCGGCGGTCCGATCGAACTGACTCACACCGGAATCACGCGGCACGTCCGGATAAACCCCGTCGAACGGGACGACGCGCTCTTCCCCGACCGCCCGCCGAACGCGCTCCGTCAGCGCCCAGGCTTCCGGCACGGACGGAGTACCGCCGCGTCGACCACCGACTCCGGCGCCGTCCCCCCGCGATCGGCGATCCACGCGACCGCCTCCGTGCCGAGCACGACCGGCCGCTCGACCCTCGCGAGTCGAACCGCCGCCAGCGACCCCGCGAGCGCCGGCCCGGCGTACCCCCCGAGCCGCTCGCCGGCGTCCTCGGGGTCGCCGCCCGGAACCGCCCCCAGCGCCTCGCGAAAGGCCGGGTAGACCTCCCGAGCGAGCTCTCGGCGGGCGTCCCGGCGGCGATTCCGGAGGCGGTCTCGGAGTTCGAGGCGTCGCTCGCGGGCGTCGCGGGCGTCGGCGGCCCGTTCGCGGGCGCGCCGAAGCGCCTGCTCGGCGGCGACGCGCTCGCTCTGTGCGACCGACAGCTCCGCGGCCGCCGACTCCAACTCGCCGAGGGCGTCGTCCGTCTCCGCTCCGGTCTCGCGGCGCGCCTGCACCCGTCCGCGCAGCGCGGCGACTCGTTCTTTCAACCGCTCTTCCTCGCCGCTCGCGGCCGCGACCCGGCGTCTGGCCGCGTCGAGGTCGACGGCTTCGATCTCGATCGCCGCGATGGCGTCGCTGATATCGACGAGTTCGTCCCTCACTGACGACGACAGCCCGCGCGTCCGAGCCGCCGCGGCGAGTTCGCGTCCGAGGCTCGTGCGGGTCGGAACGCGACCGAGCACGGCGGCCGGATCGGGGACTGCCGGTTCGGTCTCGGTGGCGGCGCCGCCGCAGTCTGGCGCTTCGCTCGCGACGCTCTCGCCGGGCCGTTCGCGCTGCCCGCTCACAGATCTTCGCCTCGCATCGTCTCCGGGTCCGGGTGGTCGGTCCCGGCGGCGAAAGCGGCGTACGGCGTCGACTTCGCGTCGCGGTTCGCGTACGCGCTCGCCGCCTCACGGACCGGCTCGTCGAGCGTGGCGAACTCGTTGAACGGCTCGGTCCGCTCTATCTGTACGTCTCCGCCGTGCGACGCTCGCAGTCGGAGCGCGAGAAACGCGGCGTACACCGTGGCGTCGAGAAGTGCCGCCCGTCCGAACCGTCGCACGACGACTCCCTCGTGGCGGCGACACAGGTTCCGGAGCGCGGTGCGGGCCACCGCCGAGTACGTCACGACCAGCAGCACGGACGCGGCTGATCGGTTTCGCCACTTACCGGTTCCGGACCGGAACGTTTCAGTCGCGTGTAGCAAAGCCGCCTCAGTCGGTCTCGACGAACCTCGGCGTCGCAGTCGGTCGTCCGTGGCCGCGTCCGCGGGGCGGTTCAGACGCGCTCGACCTCGAAGGTCGGCCCGTCGTCACCCTCCGGATCGAGGCCGTTCACCGCGAGGAGGCGCTCGCGGGCCGCCGGCGTCGAGGGCGCGACGACGACCGTCCCGTCGACCGGCTCCTCGCCGACCGCGCGGAACACGTCGTCGTCGCCGTCGAACTCGGTCGCGTACGTCCGGAGGACCGCCGCCACCCGTCGCTCGGTGTCGGCGAGGTCGGCGTCGCCGGCCTCGAACGCGCGGAGCGCGTCCTCGACGTTCCGTATCGCTGAGATCCGGTCCATCTACGTCGTCCGGAGGTGGCCCTGCTTGGGCTCGTACACCTCGCCTTTCGTGCGGAGTTTTTCGATCTCCTGTTCGGCTTTCGACGAGTCCATCCCGATCTCGTCGGCGCGGTCGAGCACCTCCTCTATCGGCGCACCCTCCTCGAACTCCGACTCGATGTCCGCGATCAGCGTCTTGATGTTCTTGATGCGGTCGCGCTGGCTCTTCGAGGTGCCCGTCTCGACGACGTCGGCGTCGAACTGCCCCGTCTCCGGGTCGACGCCGATGTCTTTGAGACACGACTCGACGATGTCGGTCGCGCGGTCGGCGTCCTCGCGCTCGACGGTGTCCGAGAGCCGGACCCGCGCGCTCGCCTCCGAGAGTCGGACCATCGCTTCGAGTTTCCGGGCGGTGACTGGCACCGGGGCGTCCTCGTCGGCCCCCTTCGAGCGCAAGTCGACGTAGAACTCCTCTATCAGCTCTTTCGCCTCCTCCGTCATCGTCGGGTAACAGGAGCGTTTCGCGTGGGCGATGTACTTTCTGAGCAGTTCGGCGTCGATCTCCGGGGCGACCTCCTCGGTCACCTCCGCAACCTGCTCGGAGGTGAACTCCGAGGTCGCCAACTCCTCGCGTTGGGTGTTCAACTCGCCGGCGTAGTTCGTCTTGATGATGTGTTTCGCCAGCCGGGAGTCGTGTTCCGGGTCCGGACTGTCCGTCACCGTGAAGATCAGGTCGAACCGGGAGATGAGCGCGGGCTCTAAGTCGATCTGCTCGCCGATCGGCTCGTACTGATCGAACCGGCCGTACTTCGGGTTCGCGGCGCCGAGGAGCGAACACCGCGCCTTGAGGGTGGCGTTTATCCCCGCCTTCGAGACCGAGATCTTCTGCTGTTCGAGCCCCTCGTGCATCGCGGAGCGGTCGGAGGAGTTGTGCACGACGAGCCCGTTCGCAACGAAATTGTGCGTCTCCTCGACCGTCAGGTCGTACACCTTCGGTCGCTCCCCGTCCTCGATCCGCGCCAGTATCGACCGCAGTTCCGCCTTCACCGCGTCGACCTCCGCCGCGACGGCCTCGCGCAGGTCGTCGAGACGGTCCGTTTCGACGGTACCGGACAGCCATCGCGACACGGTCGCTTGGCTCACGTCGAGTCTCGGCGTCACGGCCGCCTGACTGACGCAGTATGCGTCGAGCGCCGCCGACAGTTCCGTCCGCGTTTCGCCGACTGGATCGCGATCAAGTAGTTCGCGAGCCCGCTCTTCGGCCGTCTCCACCGGCCCCCCGATGACGTCTGCGAGACGTTGCCGGAGCACCTCGCCGCGGTGTTCAGTCGACTCCGGTGGCACCGTCTCGACCGACTCGACCCGTCGCCACTTCACGTCGCCACGGACGAACTCGCGAAGGTCGTCGAGGTCGGTCTCCGCGACTCTGGTGAGAATCTCTCGGAGCCGCTCGGTCACCGCCCGACGGACCTCGTCGCTGTCGCCCCAGTTGCGAGAAATCCGCTGTTGTGACAGCGCCGTCCCCTCGGCAAGATCGGACTGCGAGACGTGGTATCGGTGCCGAAGCTCCGAGAGCGTCTCCCACGTCAACTCCTCGTTCAGCCGACGCCGGTCCTCGTCGGCCCTCTCTCGTCGCTCCTCGAACGCTGTGAGGACCCGGCCGGCGCGGTCAAGCGAGACGTTCGCGTCCCCGCGCTCGAAGTCGTGGTACGTGACCGCGTTGAGGCCGCACTCGCGCTGGTGAAGCCGGAGCGACTCGCGACACCGTGCGAGCACGCCGTCGATCGCCGGGATCACGTCGAGAATCGTGCGATCCCCATCGGCCGAATCGACGACGCGGTCGAGCGCCTCGGCCTTTCGTGTGGCCGTGAATCCGACGAAGCGCCGGAACGCCGCGAGCGAGTCGGCGTCGGTCACCGTGAGGTAGTACACGTCGCGACCGCCGTTTCGCTCGCTCCGCTGGAGCTGACTCGACACGCCGAACTGTAAGAGGAGGGTCCGCGTGCCGCGGAGCAGGTCTCGGCTCGCGGACGCTATCCGAACGTTGCCGGCCGACTCGTCGACGTGTCCCTCGCTGTCGGCGAGCGCTCGGACGAACGCGGCCTTCGCCGCACGCCCCCCGGCCGAAACGGGAGCCGGGAAGCACTTCTCGTCGTACCGACCGAGGTTCATTCCCGCGTCGAGAACGGCGTCGGCGTGTTCCTTTCCGGTGACGCGGACCGTTTCGGCGCCGCCCTCGCGCTTCTCGCTCGGCGGACGGACCGGAGCCGCGTCGAACGCCTCGCGCGCCGTGCGTTCGAAGTCGTCTAATAGTTCCTCGTCGGTGTTGGTGAACCGGACGCCGTAGACGCCCTCGTCGCGGTCGTAGTAGACGTTCCCGTCGCCGGAGAGGTACCCGAGGACGCTCGCCATCGCGGCGCTGACCTCCCCGTCGTCACCGACGACCTCGGCGGCGTCGGCGGTACCTCCCGTCGCCGCCACCGCTCCCGCGCCGTCCGCCGCCTTCGTCGGAATCTCTCTGGGGACGTACACCCAATCGCCCTCGTCGAGCGCGGCCGCCTCGCACTCGGCGCGCTCTCCGCCGTCAAGGACGAAGAACGGGTGGTCGGCCGTCGCGGTCAGCGACTCGCCGGTCTCCATCGTCACTCGGGTCAGCTTCGAGGGCGCGTCGTACTCGTGGACCGAACGCACGGGACGTTCGACCAGCCGCCCGTCCTCGTCCATCGACCAGACGTCGAGGTCGACGTCGCGGATCTTCCGGCCGTTCGAGAGATCTTCGATATCGCCACTTTGGGCGGCCTCTCTCGCCAGTTCGTCGATGCGCTCGACGCGTCCGTCCGCGAGCGAGACCAGGGAGTCACCGGTGACGCAGTCCATCTTGTCCAGCTCGTCGACTGCCGCGATCCCTTTATCAGCTAAGACGAGCGCGCCGGCTTCGAGCGACCACTGCTGGCCGTCGCCGAAGTCGTCGCGGACGGCCGCCGCAGTTAACCCCGCCGCGCTGCTGCCTTTCCCGGACGTGTAAACCGATCTGGGGGCGATGTTCTCGACGTACGAGATCATCTGTGAGTTGTGTGAGATGACCCCGTTCGAGACGTAGTTGTGTGTTCCCTCGACTTCGAGATCGTACACCCAATCGTCTTCGGGCTCAACCTGCTCGATGGATTCGATCTGATCCCACCGAATATCTCCCTCGGCGAGTCGACGGAGTGCGGCAATATCGCTCACGGTGGAGCCGCCGTCTGTCTTCGCGAGAGCGTCGCTTTGAGAGTTGACCGGAGAGTGGCACGCGTCCTCAAACGCGTCGATGATCCGACCGAGTGCGTCTCGGCTCGGATTACGGTTCCCGGCCTCGTAGTGTCGGTACGTGTTCCGCGGGACACCGCACTCGTACTGCGTTAGTCCGAGGGAGTCACGCAATCGACGAAGCGTCGGACCGACGTTCGGGATCACGTCTACGTTCGTGTTCTGATCGGTTTCGAGATGCTCCTCCGCTGCGGACTGTTTTCGGTCAGTAACGAACCCGATTTTGGTCACGTAGCGGTCGAACTGTGCGCCGCTGATACGGAGCCGGTAGCTTCCGTCGTGCCGCTCGTGCAACTGGGACGTAATGCCGTGTTGAAGCAGGAGTGACCGAACTCCTTCCAAGAGCACCTCGCTCATCGACGCGACGGTTATCTCGCCTTCCGACGCAGAGACGTGCCCTTCTCCCTCGATGAATCCCTTAACGAAAGCCGCGGTGATTTCGTCAGATGCGCCTGCGATGCTCGACGGGACCCGCTGCTCCGCGGAGCTTTTCAGTAGTGCTTCATCGATCTCGTCGAGGAAACTGACAAACTCGCCCGCGGAACACAGCAACTCTCGCGCACTCTTCCTGTCGTGCGGCTCTCGGGTAGTCGTTTCGAGGTTGAGGTCCTGGAGCGTGCTGCGGGCGTCATCGAGGACCCCCTCGTCGTTGTTCGTGATCGAAACGAATCCCGAGTGATCGTCGCGTTGCTCGACGTAGCCCTCGGCAACGATGTATCCGACGAGCCGGGAGCACGCTGGTGTCCAGCGTTCGGGAGCGTCGAGACGGACGGCGTTGTGCGACTGCGCCCTTCGGAAATCGATGTCGAGCGCGTCGTTGGCGTCTACCTCAAGCCGGGTGGGTGTCGCTACGAACTCGCCTGCTTCCAGCTCCTCGGCGCGGACCGGAGCGAACTGTCCGTCCCGCTGGGTGAACAGCGGGTGGGAAGGCGTCACGTCGAGTTCACGGCCCGACGCCGTCTCGACCCGATACATCTCTGCTGGCGCCTCTCTCTTCCAGACTTTCGTCGCGCGGGAGGCCCCGACAGTGCCGTCCGCCTGAAGTGCGGGGACTTCGAAGTCAACACTGTCCCAGACGCCGTCGTCGACTGGCTTCGGATCGTCGAGGTTCCGCTCAACTAGTTCGCGTATCGGAACCTCTCGGCCATCGTTGAGGACGACCTTTGTGTCGCCACTGAGACACTTACCCGTACCCGGATCACCGATGAGAAGCATGTGCAGGTCGCCCCGGATCCGCGACCCGTCGGGGAGGTGTTTGGTGACGCCGGAGAACAGCTGGAGGATCATCGCAAGCTTCTCCTCCTCGTAGCCGTAGATGGCGGGCGCGATGGAGCCGACCATCGCCTCGTAGATATCCTCGCGGTTGGAGAGCTCGATGATTTCGCGTTTGTCCGCCTCGGTGATGTCCATGTCCTCGAACTCCTCGTCCTCGATGGCGATGGAGACGCCGTCCATGTACAAATCGAAGATGGCGGACTTCTCGTTGCCCTGCTCGACCTGCTCGATGTGGAGGACCCCGACGCAGGTGACGTGGTCGCCGGGACTCACTTTGCCCGTGATGTCGTCGACGATATCCACGTCGATGTTCTGAGGCGTCTCGCCGCCGCGGAGCCCCTCGGGCGACTCCTGGATGCGGAGCTTCTGTGAGTCGACGAACTCGGACTGATCGAAGTTCACCCGGAAGGGTCCTTGTCGTTCACACCCCTGACACTCGTGGGGCTCCTGAAACCCGCCGTCGCTCTGGGGAATGTACGTCATCGTCCCGCAGCGCTGACACTCGAAGGCGGCTTCGGTCACCTTCGGTCGCACGTCGGTCGCCTTGCGAACGATTCCCTTGATCGAGACGAGTCGCCCGATGTGGTCGTCGTGGACCCGAATACCGCGGATGTCGATCCCCTCGGGGAGGTTTTCGATCCGAACGTGTGCGCGTCCGAGGCTCACGTCGGCGGGGAGGTCGTAGAGCCGCAGCGCCTCCTCGGCGTACTCGCGCATCTGGTCCGGCTTCGTCCGAAAGTCCTCTGCGAGGTCGCGGTCGAACTGGAACAGATCGTCGTAGTCGATGTACAGCGAGCGCTGCTCGTTCGGGTATCGCTGTGCGAGGGTGCCGATCGCCTCGCGGTAGTAGTTGCGGTAGAACTGAATGAACCGCTCCGTGAGGTCCTGATTCCCGGCCTGAGCCATTACGAAACCACTTCGACGCCACCACGTATGAACTTCATGCTCGGGGCGGAGGTGGACAACCCCGAGCGCTCAGATCCGTTCCGGCGCTCTCACGCGCGTCCCACGAACGTCGCGTCGGCGGAGGTGCGCCCCTCGTTGAACGAGAGCACCTTCGCGCGGATCACGTCGCCCGGTTCGAGGCCACCCGGCACGTCCTCGGTGAAGAGGACGAACCCCTCGACTTTCCCGACGGCGACCTCCTCGCCCGAGTGGTGGTCCGTGAGTTCGGTGACGCCGAACTCGTAGGTCTCGCCGATATCGACGGGCGGGTCGCGCTTTTGGGCCGCCTCGTGTGCGCGCTTCGATTTTCGCGCCTCGGCGGACGGGCCGCGCAGCCGACGTATCACCACCGCGACGACGAGCAGGGCGATCACGGCGGCAGCACCGACGACGACCGGTGACGACGGGAGCATACGGGGCGGTCGATCCGCGGTGACGTAAACGTCCGGGTTCGGTGGCGACGCTCTCGGCTCTCCGCGGTCGCGGGCGACCACATGAGAAACGCCTTTGCTCTGGAAGCCCCCGTCTTGACGTGATGCGAACGACTCTCGGTCGCCGTCGACTCTCCCGCGGGCGTGGTCCGGCGTGAAGGTCGCCGACGCGGTGCCGGCGTTCGCCGACGCCTTCGGGTTCGAGGAGTTCAATCGGATGCAACGCGAGGCGCTTCCGGGGCTCTTAGAGACCGACCACAACGTGGTCGCCTCGGCGCCGACGGCCTCGGGGAAGACCGCGCTCGCCGAACTGGCGATCTGCAAGACGCTCTCGGAGGGCGGCACGGCCCTCTTCGTCGCGCCCCTCCGCGCGCTCACCAACGAGAAGGAAAGCGAGTGGGAGCGATTCGAGGACCTCGGCTACTCGGTCTACGTCGTCTCCGGCGAGCGCGACTTAAATCCCCGCCGCGCCGAGCGCGCGGACGTGCTCGTGACGACGCCGGAGAAGGCGGACAGCGCGACGCGCAAACACGACTCCGGCCGGTACTCGTTTATCACCGACGTGGACTGCGTCGTCATCGACGAGGTCCACTTACTCGACAGCGAGAAGCGCGGCGCCGTCCTCGAAGTCACCGTCTCCCGACTGCGCCGGCTTCAGGACCCCCGCGTCGTCGCGCTGTCCGCGACGATGCCGAACGTCGGCGACGTCGCGGAGTGGCTTGACGCCCCCGCGGAGACGACCTACGAGTTCGGCGACGACTACCGCCCGGTCGACCTCGAAACGGGCGTGAAGACGTACTCGCACGGCTCGAACGCCTTCGCGGACAAGTACCGCCGACTCTACCGCGCGCTGGATCTGGCCGAGCCGCACGTCCGCGAGGACGGGCAGGCGCTCGTGTTCGTCTCCTCGCGACAGGACACGGTACAGGCCGCGAAGAAGGCCCGTGACGAGATCACGGACCGCGACATTCCGATCGATTCGCGGGGCGACTACGACTTCCACAACGAGGCGAAGGAACTCACCAACGACACCCTCCGGCAGTCCGTCACCGACGGCGTCGGCTTCCACCACGCCGGGTTAGGGAAGTCGGACCGCGACCGCGTGGAGGAGTGGTTTAAACAGGGGAAGATCAAGTTCCTCTTCTCGACGTCGACGCTCGCGTGGGGGGTGAACCTCCCCGCCCGCTGTGTGGTTATCCGCGACACGAAGTACCATGACCCGCTTGAGGGAGAAACTGACATCTCGCCGCTCGACGTGCTCCAGATGCTCGGGCGCGCCGGCCGCCCCGGCTACGACGACGTGGGATACGGCTGGGTCGTCTGTGACCGCGCCGACGCCGACACGTATCGGTCGCTTTTAAAAGAGGGGAAGCCGATCGAGTCGCGGCTCGCCGCGGAACTGGAGTCACACCTGAACGCGGAGATCGCGATGGGAACCATCCGCGGGCTCGAAGACGTGATGGAGTGGTTAGAGACCACCTTCTACTACGTCCGCGCCGAGTCGAAACCCGAGAAATACGACTTCGCCACCCTCCGTGACCGCGTCCGCGGCACCCTCGAATCGCTCGTCGACGACGGGTTCGTCGCGGCCGACGACGACCTCGCGATCGAGCCGACCGCGCTGGGACGGCTCGCCTCGAAGTACTACCTGCGACTCGACACCGCCCGCCGGTTTAAACGGCTCGCGGACCGGGAGACGCTGACCGTCGACTCGGTGTTGGCGACCGTCGCGGCCGCCGGCGAGTTCGACTCCGTCTCCGCGCGCGCGGCCGAGTCGGACGCGATCGACCGGATCCTCGACGATCGCGACACCGACTTGGCGGACGGCCACCGCAAGGTGTTCGCCATTCTCCGCGCCGGGATGGCCGACTCGATCCCCTCGGATCTGCGCTCGGACGCGTGGGTAATCCGCCAGAATGCGCTCCGCTTACTCGCCGCGCTCTCGGAGTTCCTCGACCGATTCGCCGGGCCGCGCGCAGCCAATCTCGCGTGTCGCGTCGAGGCCCGCGTCGAACACGGCGTCTCGCGGGAGGCGGTCGCGCTCACCGCGATCGACGGCGTCGGCTCCGGTCGCGCCGAACGCCTCGCGGACGCCGGGCTCACCTCCCCCGGCGACGTCGTTGACGCCGGCGCTGACGCGCTCGAAAACGCCGGCATGAGCGGGTCGGTCGCCGACCGGATCGTCGCCGCCGCGCGCGACTGCCCGCGGATCGATGTCGACTGGGGCGAGTTCCCCGACACCATCGCCGTCGGCGAAAACGAGATGTGCGAGGTCGCCGTGGCCGCGGTCTCTGGAAGCGCCCGCGCGGGGATCCGAGTCACCGTCAACGACGTGGAGATGTCGTCGACGACGACGTATCTCGACGGGGAGACGACGGTCCCCGTCGGCGTGTTCGGGCCGCCGGACGCCGACGAACTCGAGTTCGTCGTCGAGGTCGCGTTCCCGGACCTCCCGCTGATGCCCGTCAGGGCGACGCGGACGGTTCGGGTGGCGTAGGCCGCAGTCCGCCGAACCGGTTCTCGCGAACCGTCGGCGCCGACGAGCGGTCGTGACGCAGCGCCGCCCTGTATCCCATTTAAACCCCGGCTCCGACCGCTTAAGACCCATACTGGCCCCATCCGGCCGTATGCCCGAACGACTCCGTGTGTTCGCCGGCGACTGTCGAGTGACCGAACGCGGCGACCGCTCCCGGACCCACCGGGGGCGCGTCGTCGTCATCGTCAAACCCGACGACACCACGCTCGTCCACGACGCCGACGGCTACCAGCCGGTCGCGTGGCTCACGCGCCCCGAGAGCGTCGTCGTCGAAGGCGACGGGGACGGCTTCTCCGTGACCGCCCGCGACGGCTCGCGTCGGCTCCGCGTCGTCGCCGAGACGGCCACCGCGGACCGCGCGCTCCCGGTCACGGAGGCCGGTCTGCCGGTCGGGACGTGCCCTGACGACGGCGGGGTTTTGATTCGCTCGCGCGGCGACGTGGTCTGTCTCGACTGCGAGCAGCGGTGGGGGCTCCCGGCCGGCGCGAGCGTCACCGACGGAACCTGCGACGACTGCGGGCTCCCGAAGATTCGAATCGAGCGCGGCGAGCCGTTCCACCTCTGTCTCGACCCCGCCTGCGACCCCATGGCGACCGCGGTCAGCGACCGGTTCTCCCGCGTCTGGGACTGCCCGGACTGTGAGGGAGCGCTCACCGTCCAGTCTGCGCCCGGCCGCGTCTATCTCGCCTGCGAGAATCGTCCGGCGTGTGAGACGACCTTCTCGATTCCGTCCGGCGTCGTCGTCGACGAGTGCGACTGCGGGCTCCCCGTCTTCGAGACGGCCGCCGGCCGCGGCTGTCTGGACGGGACCTGTGAGTACGGGGGACACACAGCAGACGGGAAAATTAGCGGCTGAACGACGTATAACGCGGCTACCTACTCGGCCAACTGTTCGCGACCCGGCGCGATGAGCCGGTCGAGGTACTCGGCGAGCGCCCCCTTCGCGTCGGCGGGATGGAGCTCTCCGGACTCGAGATCGTCCTCTAACTCGTCGTACGCGCCGTACGCCAAGTCGCCGCCGTACTCCTCGGGGCGCTCGACGACCACGGTCTCGAACCGCGGGAACACGTGGTACTCGAACACCTGCAGGACGGGGTTCTCCCTCTCGCCGCCGTCGTCGGCCGGTTCGGGGTCGGCCGTCGGCGGACAGTACGCGTCGTTCACCTTCGATTCGATGTCTGCGCGGGAGTCCTCCATCGAGATGGTGACGCCCTCGCTGGAGGACATCTTCCCGCGACCCGTCCCCAAGTCGGCGATGAGCGGGGTGTGGAGGCTCGTCGGCGGCTCGCGATCGATGCTCGGCAGCACGTCGCGCGCGAGCATGTGGACCTTCCGCTGTTCCATCCCGCCGACCGCCAAGTCGACGCCGAGGTACGGGATGTCGAGCGCCTGCATCAGCGGGTACACCGCCTGCGACACCTTCACCGAGTCGCCGGAGGTGATCTCCGCCATCGCGCGCTCGGCTCTCGCGAGCGTCGTTTCGAGCTCTAACGAGTGGAGATCCAGCGTGTAGTCGTCGTCGAGTTGGAAGTCGGAGCCGAGAACGAACTGCGTGTTCGACTCGTCGAGCCCGTACGCGATGAACTGGTCGCGCATCCGCTCTGCGGTGTGGCGGATCTCCTCGAAGGAGCCCTTGTCGTTGAGGTAGGCGTGTACGTCGGCCAAGAGGACCGTCACCTCGAAGCCGGCCGCCTGGAGGTCGATGAGCTTGTTCGCGGTGAGCATGTGTCCGATGTGGAGAACCCCCGAGGGCTCGTAGCCGACGTACGCCCGCTTTCCGTCCGGGTCGTCGGCCAGCGCCTCGATCTCCTCCTCGGTGACCACCTCGGCCGCGTTCCGGGTGATCCGCTCGTAAGCGTCCATAGGCACGACTGCGCGGTTGTCGGACATATGACTTCTGGAAGCGTGCGCGCGGCCGGCGGCGGTGGCGGTCGCCCCGACACGCCGCCACCAGTCTTACTCCTCGGTCTCCGGGAGCGTTCGCCCCGCCCGGTGCTCCGAGATGATCCGGTCGAGGTGCTCCTGTTTCTCGGCCTTCCGGCGGCGCTCGGCGCGGCGCTCCCAGTCGTCGAGGGCGGCCACGACGGCCTCCTCGCTCGCGACCGCCAGCTCGTCGACCTCGCGCACGGGGACCGCGTCGGCCGGGAGCACCGGCACGTCGTGGTCGAAGAGGACCTGATCGGCCACCTCGGAGAGGTTTCCGTCGCGGATCACGGCGCGCGGCTCCGTCTCGGCCAGTCGCTCCGCGGTCCGCCGCCCGGCGCCGGAGGCGTCGCGCAAGTAGACCACGTCGCCGGCGACGAGCCCGTACTCTTCGTCTGCGGTTTCGATGGCGTCGAGCGTGAACTGCTCGACGACTTTCACGCTCACGAGCCCCCGGTCGTCGGCCACGTCGTCGAAGTTCGAGTGGTCGAGCCGCCACAGCTCCTTGAGCGTCTCTACCTTCGTTTCCAGCGTCTCGACGGTCTCTCTCGCCTCGTCGCGTTCGCGTTCGAGCCGGTCGGTCTCGCGTTCGAGCCGCGAGACGGCGCGACGGGTTCGCGCCTCGATCCGCTCTTCGCGTTTCGCCTCCTCTAACTCGCCTTCCAGTTCCGCGATCCGCTCGTCGCGCTCGTCGAGGTCGTCTTCGAGCGACTCCGCGTGCGACTCCAGCCGGTCGACGCGCTCGCGGAGTCGCCGAATCGTCTCCTCCTCTTCGGTCCGCTCGGGCTCCGTGGGGTCCGTCTCGTCGTCGCTCCCGCCGCCGTCGCCCCCGTCGCCGTCGTCGTCGTTCAGCGACTCGATCACGGCCTCGACGGACGACCCGCCGGCGACGACGCCGGCGATCACCGCCTCGCGGTCGAGCCGGGGCGGGGTCTTCGCGGCGATCCGTTCGAACTGGTCTTCGTGGTCGTCGTAGGCGTACAGCGCGGCCGCCAGCGCGTCGCGCTCGTGGTCGTTGTCGTAGTTCGCCTCGCGGGTTCGGTGGAGTTTTTCGTCCACCGGGAGGTCGGTCGTCGGCTTCCACCCGGCGGCGTCGAACGAGCGCCGGAACTTCTCGACGGTCTCCGGCATCGGCTCCACGTCGGCGGCGACGATGATCGGTCGGCCCTGCTCGACGATCCATTCAGTCACGTCGGCGGTGTCGGACGTTCGCGAGGAGTAGAGCGCGTGGACGGTCCCGTCGAGGCCGACGACTGCGGCCGCGGTGGTCGTCCCCGGATCGATCCCGACTATCACCCGGTCGCGCCGCTTGACGAGGGGCTCGTACTCGATCCCGTCGCGCCGCTCGCGCTCGACCTCGACGCGGACGTCGCCGGCCCGCGAGTTCGACACGGGGATGTCCTCGGGACGGGCCTCGACGGTGAACGTCGCGTTCGCGTAGCCGCCGTATTTTTCGGTCACGTCGCGCTCGAACGAGAGGTTCGCCTCCTTCAGCTTCGACTGGACCTGCCGGGTCCGCTTCCGGACGTTGCCGTGGATGCGCCGGGTGTACCGGTCCTGGCTCCATCCGCCCTTCCCGGTCGACCGCCCGCGGGACACCTTCACCCGCGTCTCGTCGGTGAACGCGGTCACCTCGTGGCCGACGTTGGCGGCCGCGAGCCGGGCGGACGCCTCCGCCTCCTTCATCGGCTCTTTCCCGTACGGGATGCCGTGTCTGGAGGCGACCCGCGAGAGGGGTTCGGGTCGCTCCGCGCCGGTCACCTGCACCAGTCGCGTGCCGTCGGGCAGCGACCGGAGGAAGCCGACGAGCTCCCCCTTGTCCGCCGCCAGCTCGTAGGCGTTGTCGGTGGCGACGTACAGCGGCTCGCGGTCGTCGATCAGCCGACAGAGCTTCCGGAACGACACCACGTCGCGGGTGATCCGCGCCATCGGGCCGTCGGCGTCGGGCGCGTCGGGGTCGTCCTCGTCGACGGGGTCTAAGATCACGAGGGCGTAGGAGGGGTCGTCGCCGCGAACGTCGCCGCTGTGGACGTCGACGCCGAACACCGGCCGGTCGCGGGCGCGGATGGTCCGGGTTGTCACGAGTTCACGTAGGCCGTTGGCGCGTATATACCCCACGCCGGGTGCGGCGATTTCGACGCGGGACCCGGTTCAGCTATCGCCGACCGAGCGGGCGGTTTCGCTCCGCGACCGCGACACGGTATATAAACCCCCGCGAGCGCGGGACTCCGATCGGCTCAGTACAGGTCTTCGAGGTCCGACTCGACGTGTGAGTGCTCCTCGGCCGGGAACTCGCCGCTCGTCACCGCGTCGCGGTACGCTTCGACCGCGTCGCGCATCTCGCCGCGCACGTCGCCGAACTGCCGGGAGAAGGGCGGCGACCACTCGCCCAGTCCGACCGCGTCGTTGATCACGAGGACCTGGCCGTCGCAGTCCGGGCCTGCACCGATACCGATCGTGGGGATGTCGAGCGCCTCCGTCACCGCCCCGGCGAGGTTCGCGGGAACGTGTTCTAAGACGAGCGCGAACGCGCCCGCTTCGGCGTGAGCGCCCGCGAGGTCGATTATCTCCTCTGCGGCCGCCTGATCAGTCCCCTGTCGTGTGTACCCGCCGACGCGGTTGACGTGTTGGGGGGTCAAGCCGAGGTGCGCCATCACCGGAATCCCGATCGCGGTCATCCGCTCGGTCATCTCGACGGTGTGTGGGCCGCTCTCGATTTTCACCGCGTCGGCATCGGCCTCTTTTAAAAGGCGTCCGGCGTTGCGCACCGATTCCGCCTCGTCGACGCCGAACGAGAGGAAGGGCATGTCGGCGACGACCAGCGCGTCCTCGGTCGCGCGGGCGACCGCGGCGGTCCGGCTGGCGACCTCCTCGAAGGTTACGGGCAGCGTCGAGTCGTAGCCGAGCGCGGTGTTGCCCATGCTATCGCCGACGAGCACCACGTCGATGTCGGCCTCGTCGATCACCGCCGCCGTCGGGGCGTCGTAGGCGGTCAACATCGTGATCGGATCGTCGCCCTCCCGCAGTCCCCGCGTCGTGGTCATATCTCGACTACAGCCGGGCGACCGGGTAAAATTGGCGGGATCAGGAAATCTGACCGGCACAGTGCTCTCCCGGTCGCGGACCGTCACCGATTTGCACGTTCGCCACGAACCGCTCGTCGTGCAACCCGTCGAGCGGGCCGAGTACGAGGGAATCGACTACGGCTGGGTGATGCAGACGACGTTCGTCCTCACCATCCTCGTGGGGGCGCCGGTCGTCGCCGTCCTCTCCGCGTTCGTCACCCTCGAATCGTGGTCGGCCCGCGCGGCCTTCGCGGTCAGAGTCGGCGCGCCGATCTGGTTTCTCACCGCCGTCGCCGTCGCGCTCTACGCGCGCCGGACCGACGCGGGCGACGGTAGTTCAACGGACGGAGACGCCGCCAGCCCCGACCTCGACGGCGGGGACGCCACCTCCGCCGACGACAACGTCGATAGCGACCCGACCGCCGCCGACACCGCCGTCGACGAGACCGAACCCACTGGTCCTACCGACAAATCCCCCCCGACAGAAGAGCCGTAATCCGCCGCCCGCCCTCAGCGCTCGTTCAGGTCCGTCGCCCACGCGAAGGGGACGCCCGCGCGCTCGGAGGCCACGGCGTCGCGCCGCGAGTCGCCGACGAACAGCGCGCGCTCAGGGTCGCTCCCGAGTCGATCGACCGCGGCGAGTACCGATTCCGGGTCCGGTTTATACGTCTCGACCGTGTCCCGCCCGACGATGGCGTCGGCGTCGAGCGCGTCGCCGAATCCGTGCGTCTCGATCGCAACCCGACACGCCTCCTCGCAGTTGAGCGAGCAGACGCCCGCGGGCGGCCCCGCCTCGTGGGCGCCGTCGATCAGTCGGCTCCCAAGCGGGAGCAGGACCGACTCGCGCGCGCCGGCCCGCTCGCGGTCGGCGATGGCGGCTTCGACCGGGTCGCTGACGCCGTACTCGTCGGCGGCCCCGAGTAACCCCCACAGCTCGTCGGTCGGCGGGATGATCGCGTGTTCGGCGTACACGTCGAGGACCGACTTCGCGGTGGCCTCCCAGTCGACCGCGAGCTCGACGAGGGTGCCGTCGAGGTCGTAGACGACGGCGTCGTACGCGCCCAGATCGATCGGCGGGTCCACGCTCGGCACGCCGCGGGCGGCGCGCTTCGGGGCGTCGCCGCCCGTCTCGGTCGCTCGGTCGTCGGTCGTCACTCGCCTAACACCCCCCGAGCGATGATCGTCTTCTGGATCTCCGTCGTCCCCTCGTATATCTCCGTGATCTTCGCGTCGCGGTAGAAGCGCTCGACGTCGAACTCGGTGGTGTAGCCGTACCCGCCGTGGATCTGGATCGCCTCGTTAGTCACCGACATCGCGGTCTCGCTGGCCCGGTACTTCGCCTTCGAGGCCGCGACGCGGTTGTCCTCGCCCGCCTCGGCCTGCCGGCAGGCCTCGCGGACCAGCAGGCGGGCCGCCGAGATGCCGGTCGCCATCTCCGCGAACTTGTGCCGGATCGACTGGATGTCGTCTATCGGGCCGCCGAACTGCTCGCGCTCCGCGGCGTACGCCTTTGCTTCGTCGAAGGCGGCCTGCGCCAGCCCGACCGCCTGCGCCGCGATACCGATGCGGCCGCCGGTGAGCGTCTGGAAGGCCGCCGAGAGTCCGGACCCCTCCTCGGTGAGCCGGTTCTCGGCCGGGATTCGGCAGTCGTCGAAACTGATCGCGGTCGTGTCCGAGGCCCGGAGTCCGAGCTTCTCCTCTTTTCTCCCCACCTCGAACCCCTCCGTGTCGGCCGGGACGAGGAACTGGGTGATCGACGCGTCGTCGTCGCCGTCGGTCTTCGCGAACACGACCGCGACCCCGCCGCGCTGCCCGTTCGTTATCCACTGCTTTTCGCCGTTGAGGACGTACTCGTCCGTCTCCGAGTCGTACTCGGCGGTCGTCGACATCGCCGCCGGGTTCGACCCGGCGTGCGGTTCGGAGAGACAGAACATCCCGACCGGTCGCCCCTCGTTCGCCATCGCCGGGAGCCAGCGCTCTCGCTGGGCCTCGCTCCCGAACTCGGCGATGCAGGACGCCGCGAGACAGTGGACGGAGAGCGCGGTCGCGACCGCCAGATGGCCGTACGCGAGCTCCTCGTTGACGACCGCGTACGTCGTCTCGTCGGCGCCGAAGCCGCCGTACGATTCGGGGACCGTCAGGCCGGTCACGCCGAGCTCGGCGAGCCCGTCCCACACGTCCTCCGGGAACGACTCGGCCTCGTCGGCCTCGCCGGCGCCGGGCCGGACCTCCTCGGCCGCGAACTCGCGAACGAGGTCGCGTATCGCCGTCTGTTCGTCGGTGAGCGCCGAGCCGACGCGCGTGCCAGTCATGCCACAGCGTTCACCGGCACAGGGAAAAAGTTGCGCGATCGGGGTGAGGGTCGGCGATCTCGCGACCGAACGCTACTCCCACAGCGGGTACAGCTCGTCTCGCGGCGCCTCGTCGATCCGGTCGCCGTCGAGGCGGACGCTCCCGGCGTCGCGCTCGTCGGCCGCCCGAACGTCGCCGATCACGGCCGCGTCGATGCCGGCGTCCGCCAGGGAATCGAGCGCGTCGTCGACGCGCTCTGGGGGTACCGCCGCGAGCAGCGCGCCGGAGCCGAACGTCGCCAGCGGGTCGACGCCGAGCGCGTCACAGCACGCCCGCGTTTCGGGTCGAACCGGGACGCGTTCGCGTTCGACCGCCAACTCGGTCCCGCTCGCGCTCGCGGTCTCGACGAGCGCAGTTAGCAGGCCGCCCTCGGTCGGGTCGTGCATGGCGGTCGCGGCGTCGCGCACGGCCGCCGCGTCGGGAACGACGCTCACGTCGTCGAGGAACGCGGCGGCCGCGTCGAGCGTCTCGGTCGCGACCCCCGCCTCGGCGCACGCCTCGCGGAAGTCGCTCGCGAGGATCGCGGTCGCCTCGATCCCGGCCCCCTTCGTGAGCAGGAGTCGGTCGCCCGGCTCGGCCCCGCCGCTCGACACGAAGCGGTCCGTCGTCCCGAGCGCGGTCATCGAACAGAGCGGCCTGTCGAGCGACGGCAACACCTCGGTGTGTCCGCCGACGATCGCAACGCCCAGATCACGGGCGGTCGCGTCCACCTGCTCGATGACGGTTCGGCGACGCGCAGCGTCGGCGTCGGGCAAAAAGAGCGTGTGCGTGAGCCATCGCGGGTCCGCCCCGCTCGCGGCCACGTCGTTGCAGGCGACGTGGACCGCCAGTTCGCCGACCGCGTCGGCCGCGAGCGACAGCGGGTCGGCGGCGACGACGAGCGTCCCGCTTGCGCCGGACAGATCGATCGCGGCCGCGTCCTCGCCGTAGGCCGCCCCCACCTCGACCGCGGCGTCGTCGGCCCCCGTCGCCGCGAGCACCTCCGCGAGCGCGTCGGGGCCGAGTTTTCCCGTCATCGCTCGCGAAGCCACGCCACGACGGCTTCCGGGTGGGCGTCGAGCCCGCCCCCCTGCGCGAACGTCGGACCGCCGCCACCGCCGCCGCCGAACTCGTCGGTGACCGCCTCGACGACCGCGCCGGCGTCCGGCCCGTCGCCCGCACCGGCCGCGTCGTCCGCCACCGCGGCGACCACGAACGGCGCGTCGCCGGTCCCGACGGCCGCGATCGCGTCCGGCGCGTCCGCCGCGGCGAGGACGCGCTGTGCCGGCTCGCGCAGGTCGTTCGGCGACGCGTCGTCGACCGTGCCGACGCCCCACGTCGCCCCGTCCGCGTCGACGACCGCGAACTCCCGCAGGCGCGCGGCGAGCAAGTCGGTCGTGACGGTCTGGAGGTCGGCTTCGAGGTCGTCGGCCCGTTCTCGGAGCCGGTCGACGGCGTCCGGGAGGTCCCCGATCCGGGCGTCGAGGGCCGTCGCCGCGGTGAGCGCCGCGTCGTGGACCGCCGCCTCGTGATCGATCGCGGTCGGGCCGACCGCGAACTCCACGCGGGTCACGCCTTCGCCGGGGTTCGACCGGTCGAGGACCGATATCGGGCCGATCTCGCTGGTGTTCCGCACGTGCGTCCCGCCGCAGGCGGCCACGTCCCACGGCGGCGCGCCCGCCCCGCCGGGACCGCCGGCTGCTCCGTCCGCCCCGCCGGGACCGCCGGCTGCTCCGTCCGCCCCGCGTGCCCCGTCGATCGTCACGACGCGGACCGCCTCGCTCCCGCTCATCGCCCCCTCCTCGGTCTTCGTATTAAAAGCGATCCCGTCGAGTGCGCGCGCCTCCGCCTCCGGCATCGTCTCCCACGACACGGGCAGCGAGTCCCAGACGGCGCGGTTGGCGAGCCGTTCGAGTTCGACGAGGTCGGCGTCGTCGAGCGGCTCCGCGGTCGTCAGGTCGACGCGGACCTTCGTCTCGGAGATGTCGAAGCCGGCGTAGCCGAGGTCCTCGCAGGTCCGGCGCGCCGCGCCGTACAACACGTGCGAGGCGGTGTGCGCGCGGGTGCAGTAGCGCCGGAACGCGTCGTCGACCATCGCCGAGACGGTCTCGCCGACCGCGGGGACGCCCCCGGACTCGTCGTCGAGGACGTGGACGACTCGCCCGTCGCGCTCGAACACGTCTGCCACGAGGGTGCCGTCTATCGTCCCTCGGTCCGCCGGCTGCCCGCCCGACTCGGCGTAGAAGTACGTCTCGTCGAGGACGACCGAGCGGTCGTCGACCGATTCGACCGTCGCCTCGAACGCGCGAACGTCGGGCTCCGCGGGAGCGCGTGACGCAGTCATACGCGAGTGGTGGTCGCGGTCGGATAAATAGGTGGGCGCCTCGCCGGTTGCGGCGGTTCTATCGGGTCGCGGCGTCGGCTACCACGACACCTCGATGGTGCCGTCGTTGTCCCCGAGGCCCGACACGTCGAGCGTCGCCTGCTTCCGCCCGGTCGACTCGACGTCGATGCGCGCGCTGAAGGAGGTTTCGAGCCCGACGACCGTGCTGTCGATGTCCGCCCCGATGTCGGCGCTCATGTCGATGGCGCAGACGCCGAGGGCCTTGCTGCGGCGCAGTTGGCTCAGGAAATTCGAGTTGAGGAACCGGTACACCGAGCGGGTGTCGTCCACTTCGCCCATGATCGTCGAACACAGCAGGATGCCCGCCCGAAGCGGCGCCTCCGTCTGCTGGGCCTCCGCGAAGAGCTCCGAGAAATCCATGCCGAGTCGGGTGAGGTCGCCGAGCTCCGCGACCGACTGGACGCCCTCGCCGCGGTCCGGCCCCTCGCAGGTGAGCATCGTGCTCCGGTCGTCGGCGCCGCGGATCGCGTTCTTCAGCGAGCGCTTGGTGGACCGGCCGCTGGACTCGGTCGCCAACACCACCGACTGCTCGTCTTCCGGCGCGGCGACGAGCCGGTAGAACACGGCTTCGAGGGCGTCGGAGTCGTCCGACGTGAGCAGGATGCTCGTGTTACCGGGGATGTCGTCTATCGCCAGCGAGTCGACGCCGAACGTCTGCCGACCGGCGAGACTCACGCTTCCACCTCCACGCCGCGGGCGTTCCGAAGGCTCTGTCTGAGTTCGAGAATCTCCATCGCCGTCGCGGCGTACTGCTGGAGGCTCTCGCGCTCCGCCGCCGAGTACTCCCGGCGCTCGTGGTCGATCACGCACACCTGCCCGATGACCTCGCCGTCTTTGTTCGTCATGTTCGCGCCGGCATACGAGACGATACCGAGGTTCTGTAGGGCGTCGTTGTTTGCGAACCGCTTGTCCTCGTTGATGTCCTCGACGACCATCACGTCCTCTTGGAGCATACTGTGGGTGCAGATCGTGTCCTCGCGGGTGATGCTGTCCCAGTCCGAGCCGGTACACGCGAGCACGTTCTCGACGTCCTTCTCGATGAGGCCGATGAACGACACCGCCACGTCGAAGCGGTCGGCGATGAGGTCGGTGAGCCGGGAGAAACTCTCTTCGATGGGGAGTTCGTCGACGTCGTACTCCGCCAACGCTTCGAGCCGCGAGCCCTCGGAGTCGGGGACGAGGAAGCCGACCTGTGCGCTGTGGGAGATCACGTCGTCGACGATGAAGCCGAGTCGATCGTGGGCGTCCGGGAGGTCCCTGTTGAGGTACTCGACTATCATCTCCTCGAAGGAGGCGGTGTCTATCTCGCTCGGCGAGACGCCGGTGAACAGGACGACCGGCGTGTGGGGGTCATCGCGTCGCAGGTGCCCGACGACGTCGAGACCCGTGCCGTCCGTGAGGTCGTACTCGGTGACCACGCAGTCGACCGCCTCCGACTCGATCCGATCGCCGGCCTCGGCGACGGTCGTCGCCGTGGTCGGTTCGAGGCCGTCTTCGCCCCGTATCGCCTCCGCCATCTCCTCGACACCCTCCTCTTTATCAACGCAAAGCACAGTTCGTGTACCCATACGGATCACAGCGCCGTTCCGCGCATAAGTGGGGGGTCCAAATTATCACGAGGCGTGACTGTAGTAAATCCCTGAAATGTTTGATTCCGTTTATCCGTCGTAATACGGGCGAAAGAGTGCTGCATCCGGGTGATACAGCGCGTCGATCAACGGGCGACGCTGCGTGACAGCGTCCGAGAATTACCGCCGTAAAACCGAGCGGGCCGCGTCGGTGCCCCCGGTGTCGCTCTCAGCCTTCGAGTTCGAACGCGACCTCGACTTCCGCCTGATACTCCCGGTCGGCCGCGCTGTCCAACTCGACGCCGAACTCCTGTACCTCGGCCCAGTAGACGTTCTCCAGCGTGTCCTCGGCGCGGTCGATCGCCTCGTCCGCGGCGGCGTCGAAACTCTCCTCGCTGGTCCCGATCAGCGTGATCTTTTTGAACACCATGTCACACGCTAGTTGGACACACGCTGATATAAAAGGCGGCGGTCACGCGACGCGAGGCGCGCTCAGGGGCTTCCCGGTGCGCCTTCCATGACGGCGAAGTCCTCGCCGTCGGCCTCGATGCCGATCACCGCCCAGTCGTACGGGGGTTTCGTCGAGACGAGCCGGTCCCTGAGGTCGCCCGCGCGATTGCGCCACGTCACGAAACACCGGAGGCGAGGCGTGTCCTCGGTCCCCGTCAGATACGGTTCGAGGTCGTCGGTCTCCATACACAACACGGTCACGAGCACGCGCCGCCACTTTCGTTCCGCGATGAACTCCTGTCCGCCCTCGGAGACGGTGTACCCGAGTTCGCGAAAGACGTCTCTGGCCTCCGTCGTCGGTGGAATGCTCGCAGTGGCCATCTACCTCACCGTTGGCCGGCTTCCGTGATAAAGTTTCTCACGATTTCGATTCGGCGCGATACCGCTGGCACACGCTCCGAACCGGCGTTGCTCGGGAGCGCTCACCCGACGCTGTGGCCCGGTTCGCCCAGCCGTCACTCGTGGGCGGCGTCCCACTCGTCGGGCTTCCGGAGGTTCCCGCACTCCGTACACTGGATCCGGCCCATCGTGTCCATCGCGGTGTCAAAGGAGTCGCAGTTGCCACACCGGAACCCCCACCGAGCCGACCCGTCCGCGTCGGCGAACACGACGTAAAAGGGCCCCTCTGCGCCCCGTTCGACCTTCGTGTGGTCGGTGTACACCTGCTCGCCGTCGCCCGTCGTCGAAGCGTCGAGACTCATGGCCGGTACTACCGCGCGGATCCGTTTAAAAGCGTGAGTCGGCGACGGGCGAACTACGTCCGGAACGACTCGCCGCAGCCGCACTCGGAGACGACGTTCGGATTCTCGACCTCGAAGCCGGCCGCCTGCAGGCCGTGTTCGTAGTCGAGTTTGCTCCCGCCGATGTAGTTCCGGCTCGCGGGGTCGACGAACACCCGCAGCCCGTGGTGTTCGACGACCAGGTCGTCTTCTTCCGGCTCCGTGTCGAACCGCATCCCGTACGAGAGGCCCGCGCAGCCGCCCTGCTGGACGAACAGCCGGAGCCCCGCCTCCGCCGTGTCGAGGCCCTCGCCCTCCAAAAGTGAGAGCGCCTCCGACGCGGCGTCCGGGGTCACCTCGATCGCCGGGTCGCTCCCAGTGTCGGCCGTTTCGGTACTCATGGGAACTCCTTCCGTTCGCACGGTAAAAACCCTGCCGGCGGACCGAAAGCGAATGTAACCGCGGACGGCAACGTTCGCTCGGACGACTCTCCGGGTCGCCCCGCCGGGTTCGCGACCGCCGCGAGACGAGCGCGCCGCAGCCGGGACGATACGGTTTTGCTTCGGTAGCGAGTGAACGCGGGTATGACCGATACGTCGATTCGCGTCGGGCTGTTAGTCGACGGCGACCCCACGGCCGAACAGCGCGCCGCCGAGGCGTGGATCGGCGCCCGCGACGGGGCGGCCGTCGAGGTCGTGTCGTTCGAGGCCCTCGCCGCGGGCCAGGCGCTCGCCCCGCCGGCGTCGCCGGAACCGGGCGACGCCGACGGCTCGCGGTCGCTCGGGGAGTCGTATCCGGGCGCCGGCGTCGGGGACGGTGCCGGGCGGTTCGACGTCCTCTGGTGGCACCGCGACCGCCCGCTCGGCGGCGCGAACCCCCTCGCCGACGCGGCGCCCGCGGTCGAGGCCTTCCTCGCGGCCGGCGGCGGCCTCTGTCTCAGCCTCTACGCGTTCGCGGCGGTCGACGCGCTCTCGGTCGAGTCCGTCCCGCCGGACCGCGTCGGCGACGACGCCCTCGGGGAGCCGACGGGAGTGCTCTGGCGCTCGCTGCACGCCGACCACCCCGCGCTCGACGCGCTCGACGGCCTTCGCCACCCCCTCCGGCGACGCGGGACGGTCCCCGGCGTCCGCTACGAGCGCGTGCTCCCCCGAGCGGGCGAGCCCCTCGCCTCGACGGTCCGCGGCGACACGGCGGTCCCGGAGGAGGTGACGGTCGTCTCGTGGCCCGCCGGCGACGGCGCCGTCCTCGGGGTCGGCGCGCCCGTGCTGTTCGCCGAGCCACCGACGGACGGTCACACCGAACACGACCCGCGCCTCGACGCGGCTCGGGACCGACTGTTCGCGGGGTGTCTCAGGAGCCTCGCGTCGCCCGAGGCGGTCCCGAGCCGTCCGGAGAGCGCCGACGACATGCGCCGGCTCCGCGAGCGCGTGGACGAGGCGGGCGAGGACGGTCCCGGCGGCCGGCCCGCGTACCACCTCACGGCGCCCGCGAACTGGCTGAACGATCCGAACGGGCTCATCAGGTGGAACGGGCGGTACCACGTCTTCTACCAGTACAACCCCGGCGGCCCGTACCACAACAGCATCCACTGGGGCCACGCCGTCAGCGACGACCTCGTCACGTGGCGCGACGAGCCGGTCGCGCTCGCCCCCTCTCCCGACGGCCCCGACCGCGACGGCTGCTGGTCCGGCTGTGCGGTCGACGACGACGGCACGGCGACGCTGCTGTACACGGGCGGGGCCGGCCGCGATCAGCTCCCCTGTCTCGCGACCACCGACGACCCCGGCCTCCGGTCGTGGGAGAAGTACGAGGGCAACCCCGTCATCGAGGCGCCGCCGGCCGACCTCGGCGTCCTGGAGACGGACGCCTGGCGCGCGGAGTTCCGCGACCACAACGTCTGGCGCGAGGACGGCACGTGGTACCACCTCGTCGGCACGGGGCTCTCCGACGGCGGGGGCGCCGCGCTGCTGTACACCGCCGACGACCTCCGCGAGTGGACCTACGAGGGTCCGCTCCTCACGGGCGGCCCGGACGCCGGCGCCGTCTGGGAGTGCCCCGAACTCCTCGACCTCGGCGACCGGCGGCTCTTCCACGTCTCCGACTACGAGAACGTCGTCTACTTCCTCGGCACCCTCGAAGACGGCGAACTCGTCGTCGACTCCGAGGGGCTGCTCGATCACGGCGACTTCTACGCGCCGCAGTCGCTCGACGACGGCGACCGGACGCTCACCTGGGGGTGGCTCCCCGAGGCCCGCGACGTGGCCGACCAGTGGGACGCCGGCTGGTCCGGCGCGCTGTCGCTCCCGCGGGTGATCGAACTGGGCGACGACGGGGGCCTCCGGCAGCGACCGGCCGAGGAAGTGACCGACCTCCGCACGGAGCAGATCGCCGACCACCGCGACGTGCGCCTCGACGCCGGCGACCGGCGTCGGCTCGACGCCGCCGGCGCGACGATCGAGATCGACGCGGAGATCGCCTTAGACGACGCCGAGGCGGTCGAACTGTCGGTGTTCGAGACGCCGGACCGCGCGGAGCACACGCCGATCCGCTACGAGCGCGACGGCACGCTGACCGTCGACCGGGCGCCGTCGAGCGGCGACTCCGAGTCGTTCACCGACCCGCAGTCGATGTCGGTCCCGCCGTACGACGAGCCGCTCTCGCTGCGGGTGTTCGTCGACCGGTCGGTCGTCGAGATATACGCGAACGGTCGGCACTGCCTGACGAGCCGGGTGTACCCGACCCGCGAGGACGCGGTCGACGTCTCTGCGGTCGCCGAGGGCGGGCGCGCGTCGCTCACCCGGCTGACCGCGTGGCGCCTCGACGGCCTGATGGAGCCGTCTCAGAACTCGCCGTAGTACCCCGCCGCGAGGCCGGTCCCCGCCTCGGCGACGCCCTCGTCGAAGTCGGCGGGGAGCTCTGACCCGTCAGCCGGCGGGAGCGACTCGTCCGGGGTCGGGACCCGCCACGCGTCGAGCGCTCCGAGCAGCCGAGTCCGGTCGCCGTCGACCGCCAACCGGAGGGTCGGCGCGAGCGTCCCGCCGAAGCGGTCCCGCTGTTCGGCCTCCGGCAGTTCGGCGACCGCGTCGAGCGAGTCGCCCGCGAAGTCGTGGTAGTTGAGGAAACTCTGTATCAGCACCTCCTCGTCGTGGGCGAACGTCATCCACGAGTACGCCTGGAACGGCGCGCTCGGCGGGTTCGTGGCGACGAGCCCCGAGCCGTTGAGCGGCCGGTACTCGCCCCCGAACGCGTCGGCGACGAACCCGTACAGCCCGTCGGGGCCCGTGACGCCCGGCGCGAACGTGTGGACGTGGCTACAGACGAACAGGTAGTAGCGACCGTCGGCGACGACGACGTGCGGCCGCTCTAACTCCTGGTTCACTTCGAGCGAGTCGAGGAGCGGCGGCCGAAGTTCCCACGACAGCGGGTCGCCGGACGGGGAGGCGGCGACGCCGATACAGCCGTTGAACGCCCGTCTCTCGGTCGTCTCGGCGTCGTCGCCCTCGCGTTCCGGCGCCGGGACGTTCGCCTCGAAGAGGAGGTGCGTCTCGCCGGTCGCGGGGTCCTCGAAGAACCACGGGTCGCGGAACGTGTAGGTCATTCCGCGCGACTGCGCCTCCGTCTCGTACCAGTCGCCGTCCGGCTCCAGCAGCGTCTCGTGGGTCCACGGGCCCGCGAGCTCGATCCCCTCGTCGGTCGCGGCGACCGTGCCGCCGTGCGCGACCGCGATCCGCTGGGTGTAGGTCAACTCGTCGGCGTCGTCGCGGCCGGCGGCCGTGTAGTAGAGGTAGAGATCGCCGTCGTCGTACAGCGCCGAGCCGGCCCACTGCCGCTGCCCGAGCGCGCCGCCGTCGAAGACCGCCCCGGCGTCGCGCCAGGTCTCGCCGTCGGCCGAGTAGAAACACCGGATCTCGGCCACGTCGTGGCGCGTCCCCGGAAGTAGGTCCGCGGGCGCGGTAAGCGAGAAGGCCAGCCGATACCCGTCCACGTCGGCGATCTCGCCGTGCCGGTCGCGCAGGAGCCACGTGTCCCAGACGTGTAACTCCGGGAACGGGTCGACCGTCGGCGGTCCCGCCGGCGGCGCGACGTTTCCGTGTCGACGCTCGATGGACGCGGCTTGGCCCCTGGTCCATCGCGACCGATGGGGGCCGTCGCCGCCGGACGTCTCGTGCATACGTTCTCTCCGCGACGAACCGAATAAAGCCTTTTCAGTCGGCGCCTCGGTGGCCGCCGCCCGCGGTTCGTCGCGGGTCCGTCACGGAAATAAAACATTTTACCATGGCCGTGGTAAAGTACATCATGATTAATCGATCTCCCGGTCGAGCCCGAGCGAGCGGTGGGCTCTCTGAGCGCTCCGTTTCGCTCTGCGCCGCCGGCAATCGTGACGGTGTGTCAATCACGTGTCGCCGTCCGGCCGGGGAGCGGTGAACATGGACCGGGCCGAACTCACCGAGACGCTGGAGGACGCCGGCCTCTCGCCGTACCAGGCCGACGCCTACGTCACCGTGCTCGAACTCGGCGCGGCGCCGGTGACGCGCGTCGCCGACGCCAGCGGCGTCCCCGACCCGCGGATCTACGACGTGTTACGCGACTTAGAGAGCGCCGGCTACATCGAGACGTACAAACAGGAGTCGCTGTACGCCCGCGCGAACGACCTCGACGAGATCACCGGCGACCTCCGGACGCGCGCGAGCCGGTTCACCGCGGCGACCGAGGAGATAGAGCGGCGCTGGAACGAGCCGTCCGTCGAGCAGTCGACCGTGAGCATCGTGACGCGGTTCGAGACGGTGATCAAAAACGCCGCCGAGTTCATCGGCGACGCCGAGACGCAGGTGAACGTTTCGCTCGGCATCGAGCACTTCGACCGGCTCCGCGGCGCGCTCAAGGCCGCCACCGAGCGCGGCGTCCGCGTCAACCTCTCGCTTCACACGCCCGACGGCGACCCCGCCGACCTCCCCGGTCCCGACGCGCTCGCCGAGGTCTGCTCCGAGGCGCGCCACCGCCGGCTCCCCTCGCCGTTCGTCGTCATCGTCGACCGGACGAAGACCTGCTTCGCGCCGCACGCGGGCTCGACCAACGAGTACGGCGTGCTCGTCGACGACCGCACCCACTCGTACGTGTTCCACTGGTACTTCCTGACGACGCAGTGGGACACGTGGGAGTCGATATACACCTCCCGCAGCGACGACCCGCCGATCGACTACATCGACATTCGGTACTGCGTCCGGGACGTCGCGCCGCTCCTCCGGGACGGGGCGAGCGTCAAACTCCGTATCGAGGGCACCGACACCCAGAGCGGGGCGGACCGCGTCGTCGAGGGGCTCCTCTCCGAGGTCATCGTCACCGGCGACGGCGCGGTCGACGCGGAGACCATCGCCAGCTACGGCGGGCAGGTCGGGCTCATCGTCGAGACCGCCGACGGCACCGTCGAAGTCGGGGGTTGGGGGGCGATGGTTGAGGCGGTCGAGGCCCACCAGATAACGGTCGAAGCGGTCGACTGAGGCGAGCGCCCGCCGGTCGACGCGTACGTCGCGTCGCGCCGCTCGCCGTCGCTCGTCGCGAGCCGCCGACAGAAGAAGGGATCCGCATCGCCCGCTCTCGCGAGCGCGTGACCGCGTTGGCTACTCCAGCGAGTGGGTGACCGCGTCGCCGCTCGCCCGGTCGAAGAGATGGACGTTCTCGCGATCCATCACGATCCGGATGTCGTCACCCTCCGCGATGTCGGTGTCGGGCGCGAGGTTGATGAGCAGCTGGCCCTCGCCGCGCCCCTCGGCGCTCGCCTCGACGTCGCGGTCGAACAGGAGGTAGGCGTTGACCTCCTTCCCCATCGGCTCGATGACGTCCACCACGGCGTCGAACGCCTTCGTCGGGGAGGCCGCCTTCCGGGCGTCCTCCTCTAAGAACACGTCTTCGGGCCGGATGCCGACCGTGATGTCTTGTCCCGGCGACACCCCGTGGTTCGCCGGGTCGAAGTCGACCTGCGCGTACTCCGAGTCGAAGCCGCCGTCGATGACCTCGCCCTCGATGAAGTTCATCGCGGGCGACCCGATGAAGCCGGCGACGAACAGGTTCGCCGGCTCGTTGTAGCACTCCAGGGGCGGCGCCACCTGCTGGAGGACGCCGCCGTTGATCACGGCGATGCGGTCGGACATCGTCATCGCCTGCGCCTGGTCGTGCGTGACGTAGATGATCGTCGTGTCGAGTTCGCGGTGGAGCCGCTGGAGCTGGGTGCGCATGTGGACCCGCAGCTCCGCGTCGAGGTTCGCCAGCGGCTCGTCCATCAGGAACACGTCCGGCTCCCGGACGATGGCGCGGGCGATGGCGACGCGCTGCCGCTGCCCGCCGGACATCTCCTTCGGCATCCGGTCCATCATCCCCTCCAACTGCACGACGTCGGCCGCCTCCTCGACGCGCCGGTCGATCTCCTCCTGGTCGTACTTCCGGAGCCGGAGCCCGAAGGAGATGTTCTCGTACACGTCCATGTGCGGGAACAGCGCGATGTTCTGGAACACCATCGAGATGCCCCGGTCTTTCGGCGGCAAGTCGGTGACGTCCCGGTCGCCGATGTTGATCGCTCCCTCGGTCGGCAGCGTGAGGCCGGCGATGGTCTCCATCGTCGTCGACTTCCCGCACCCCGACGGTCCGACGAAGGTGATGAACTCACCGTCGCGGATCTCGAGGTTCATGTCGTTGACGGCTGTTACGTCCTCGTACTGTTTCGTGATATCTTGCAGTGTTACGGATGCCATGGTTTACTCTTTGACCGCCCCCGCGGTCAGTCCGCTGACGATCTTCTCCTGTGCGACGATGACGAGTATCGCGACCGGCAGCACCGCGACGATACTGGCCGCCGCCATGAGGTTGAACAGCACCTCGAACTCGCCTTGGAAGCGTAAGATCCCCTCCAACATCGGGGCCCAGCTCCCCGGCCGCCCGTCGGTCATCAACGAGGAGAAGAAGTACTCGTTGTAGACGGTGATGAACGTCAACACGCCGGCGGTCGCCACGCCCGGCGCCGAGAGCGGCACGATGATCCGGAACAGCGCGCCGAGACGCGTCGTTCCCTCGACCCGAGCGGCGTCTTCGAGGCCGTCCGGGATCTGCGAGTAGAACGTCATCAGGATGAAGATCGACAGCGGCAGGTACAGCGCCGAGAGCGGAATGAAGATCGCGTACGGCGTGTTGTACAGCGATCCGTCCTGCATCAGCGGCCGTAGGATGTCGATGTTCTGATTGAACAGTCGGTTCAGCGGCACGAAGAAGGCCGCGGGCGGGAAAAACGAGGTGACGAGCACGCTGAGCAACAGCACGTTCTTCGCGCGGAACCGGAGCCGTCCGAAGACGTACCCGGCGAGGCTCGCGACGAACAGCACGATGACGGTCGCGACGACCGCGATCAGGAAGCTGTTGAAGATGTACCGGTGGAACGGCAACCGGGTGAATATCTCGATGAACGCGCCCGGATTGAACCCGCCGGGCGTGAGAACGCCGACGCTGCTGAGGTCGCTCCGCGGCGTCAGCGCCACCATCAGCAGCCAGTAGAACGGGAACAGCGTGGTGACGAGGAAGAATATCGTCGCCACGTAAAACGTCGCCCGGTAGGCGCGCTCGGGGTTCGAGATCATCTTCGCGGCCCACGCCTCGATCATGCCGCGGTCGAGGTCGGGCTCTTCCTCCTTCTCCATCGCCGCCAGGTCGGTTCGGTCTTGCTCGCTCATGTGACACCAGCCTCCGTGTCGCGCAGGCTAACCAGGTACAACAGAACCAAGACGCCGATGACGACGGCCGTCAGGAACGCGACCGCCGACGCGGTCGCCCAGCGTCGCGTGTTCTGTAACGCGGTGATGACCAGACAGCTCATCGACGGCACCGTCTGACAGCCCGCCGTCGCGTCGATGAGCCCGTAGATTCGCATCGCGTCCATCGTCCGGAACAGCATCGCCACGAGCAGCGCCGGCGCGATGAGCGGGAGCGTGATGTACTTGAACTGCTGCCACGGCGAGGCGCCGGAGACGCGGGCGACGTCGTAGAGCCCGCGGTCGATGCTCTGGAGCCCGGCGAGAATGAGCAGCGCCATGAACGCCGACGTCTTCCAGATGTCGGCCACCAACACGATGATAAACGAGTCGGTGGCGTTCGTCAGCGGGTTGTTCCCGAAGACGCCGATCCCCTGCATGAACTCCGCCGCGAAACCGACGGTCGGGTTGAACATGAGGTAGAAGATCATCGCCTGGATGACGATGGGAATGGCGTACGGGATGATGATCGCGACGCGAACCCAGCGTCGACCGTAGAACTCCTGATCGAGAACGATCGCCTGTCCGAAGCCGATCAGCGTCTCGAACAGCACGCTGAGGATCGCGAACGCGAGCGTCACGAAGAGCGCCTGCTGCAGTATCGGCGTCGCGAACGACGGGTCGAAGAACTGCTGTGGCAACAGCGCCTCGCCCGTCAGCAGCGCGGCGTAGTTGTCGAACCCGATGAACTCGCCGAACGGCGTCGGCGCGGCCGTCTGATCGGCCAGCAGCGAGAACGAGAACGTCCGCAACAGCGGGTAAAAGGCGATGACGGCCAAGAGCAGGAACGCCGGCGCTAACAGGACGTAGGCGAACGTCGCCTCGCTCTGGGTTTCGAGCCAGTTCAGCGGTCGCATGAGCAGCCGCGTGTCGGTGTCTTGTTTCGATGTCACGGTTGGCTACCGGGCGTTATTGACCTTCGTTCTCGATGTCGGCGAGCTCCGATTCGAGGTCCGCCATGGCGTCCTCGGGCGACTTCTCGCCGCGGTAGGCGTCGCTGATCTGGCCCGAGATGAGCGGCGACTCGTCGGGCCACGCCGTCGTCACCGGCCGCGGGACCGTGTTGTCGGCGGCGACGGCGAACGTGTCGAGGAAGTTCGCCAGGTCGCCCACCTGGTCCTCCGTGGCCGACTGCGTGACCGAGGCGACCGGCGGGAGGTTCCCGAGCTCCTCGAACACGGTCAGCATCACGGACTCGTTGGCGAACGCCTCCAGCACCGAGATGGCGTCGCCGAGGCGCTGGCTGTTCGGGTTGACCGTGAGGTGCCATCCGCCGAGCGCGTGGCTCGTTCCGCCGGTTCCCGCGTAGTTCCCTTCGCCCTCCTCGACGCCGTACGGCATCGGCATCACGTCGTAGTCCTCGCCCGCGGTGAACCCCTCGTCGAGGTTGATGTTGATGGCGTACGGCCAGTTGCGCATGAACGCCGCGTTGCCGCTCGTGAACGGCTCGCGCGAGGGCTCTTCGGTGAACTCCACGAGGTCGCTGTTGCTGATCTGCGGGATGTCCGGGTTGGCGTTCTCGGCGTCCGGCCCGTACATGAACGAGCGCATCATCCTGATGGTCTCGTAGAGGGGCTCCTCGTCGACCGTGATCGGCCGGTCGCCGACCGGCCCGAACAGGTTCTCGTGGTCGCCGAAGTACGCGCCGCCCATCGAGGTCATCATCTCGTTGAACGTACAACAGGAGGTGCCCTCGTAGTCGGCGCCCTGCGTGGTGAACCCGTAGTCCACGTCGCTCTGTTCGACGACGTCGGCGGCCACCTCGGCGAACTCGGTCCAGGTCATCGGCTCCGTGCTCCAGTTGGAGGTGTCGTAGCCGGCGTCCTCGACGAGGTCCTTTCGGTAGTGCATCACCGGGTAGTCGGGGAACACCGGGAGGCCGTACAGGTCGCCCGTCTGGGGGTGACTCGCGGTGCTGACCGCCGCGGAGAGGTAGTCGCTCTGGACGTAGTCTAACGTGTCAGAGGACAGCTCTTCGCTGAGGTTCACCAGCTGTTCGCGGACGATGAACGGAATCGTCCACCCGGAGTCCATCATGAAGATGTCGGGGCTCGACCGCCCGGCGTCCAGCGCCGACGTGAAGTCCGTCTGCCGCGCGCCCGTCTCGAAGTCGCCCGGAAGGAACTCGACGTCGATGTCCTCGCTGAGCCCGGCGTCGTACAGCGCTTGGACGACCGGCTCCTGCGCGTCGGCCCACTCGCCGTCCATCGACATCTGGATGGCCTGGCTGCCTCCGTCGCCGCCGCCCATACAGCCGGCGACGCCCATCGCGGCCCCCGTGCCCGCTGCGCCGAGGAACTTCCGTCTCGATACACCGCTCTCACCTGCCTCTTGGTCTGGACGAACCATTACAGGTGTGGTTAATTCTCATGATTAATATAACTAATGGGGACCACTCGGACTGTTGTAAATTTCTACTCGACGGCCGACGACGGTGAAAATCGCATTTATCGGCGGCACACGGGCTCTTATACGCGCTTTGTGCGAGTTGTGGTGTCGACGCCGCCGAACGACTTATGACTCTCCGGTTGAAACCGACGCGGACTAACGATGAGTGCATGGCACACGCGGTTCTTCGACTGGTTGGAGGGGATCTTCTTCGGCGGGATGGAGCTCTCCTTCCTCTCGTCGCCGGGGTTCGCGCTCGTGGTGGTCTTTCAGGACGTGTATCCCGACGCGGTGCCGATCGCCGGACTGCTCGCTATCGGCTTCGGGAGCCTCGCGCTCGCGGAGTTCCGCAACCGGACCGTCGACGTCGGCGCGTGGCCGCGCCGGAGCGAGCTGACCTCGATCCCGCTTCGCGTCGGCTACTTCAGCCTCCTGTTCCTCGTCTCGTCGATGGGCGTCGCCGCCGTCGTGATCGCCTCCGGCAACTGGTGGCTCACGCTGCTCGGCGCCGCGGTGCAGGTCGCGGGGCTCGCCGCGTTCCCCACCGCGTACAACCTCGTCTACGGGGAGCCGCTCGGCGACAGCGCGCTCCGCGCCTGACCGCCTGCCCGTGCCGGTGATTTATTGCGCCGCGGCCTCCCACTTATGTCGATGACTGGATTCGAGTCGCTTCGCCGAACCGCCGAGCGCCTCCGTCGTCCGGAGCACACCGGCGAAAACCGCTGTCTCCCGTGTACCGTCCTCAACACCGCTATCGTCGGCGTCGCCGCGATCGCGCTCTCTCGCCGGAGCCGCCCGCTCGGGGTGCTCGCGCTCGCGGTCGGTCTCGCGCTCGTCTCGCTGCGCGGGTACGTCGTGCCGGGGACGCCGCGGTTCGCGCCCGCGCTCGTCGACCCCCTCCCCGTCGCGTTCGGTCACGAGTCGCCCGCGGGCGTCGAGTCGGGCTCGCTCGCGGACGAGGGCGACCCCGAGGCCATGATGGAGGCGCTCGTCGAGGCCGGCGTCATCGTGCCGGACGGTGACCAGCTCTACCTCGACGACGACTTCCGGACCGCGTGGGAAGACCGGATGGCCGACCTCCGCGACCGCTCGGGCGAGGAGCTCGCCGTCCGCACGGCCGCCGCCTCGCACAGTTCGGTCGAGGGCGAGTTCCACGGCGAGCGGGTGCTGTTGGCCGGCGACCGAGACGCGTGGCTGAGCCCGGCGATCGCGATCGCCGAGACGGCGGCCGTCGAAGCGCTGGCCGACCGGGGTATCTCGCACGAGCTGCGGGTACAGGCGGCCGAGCCGCTGCGCACCTTCGCCCGCACCTGTCCGGTCTGTGCCGGCCGCGTCACCGACACGACCCTCCGGAACTGCTGTGGCGGTCCCGGCGGCGTCAGCGGCGACCCCGAACGCCCCGTCAGGGCCTGTGCCGAGTGCAACGCGGTCGTCTTCGCCGAGTAGCGATTCGAACCCCGCCGCTTCTCCTCCTTTATACTCCGTCTTCGCGCGTTTCCCATCCTCTCCGGTCCGTCCTCGCGTCCTCCCCGTCGACGGGCGCCGCCGACAGCTACAATCCGGTCCGGTCCTAGCGGATCGTATGGGTGTCGGTAGCACGGCCGAACTCGGCTTCCGGCTCGCGGTCGCCGCGGTCGTTATCGTCGGTCCGACCCTGCTCTACCTCGGGCTGTGGCGGTTCCTCTCGTGGCTCCGCGACGACGCGCTGATCGACCGGCTGGCGACCCGCGGCGCGGTCGAGGCGCCCCGTCCGGCGCCGGCCGACGTCCTCGCGTCGGCGACGGCCGCCCTCGACCGACGGCGCTGTCCGGCCTGCGGGACTCGCCTCGTCGCCGGCGCGTCACGCTGTCGGAACTGCCTCCGCGAGCCCGCAGACGAGACCGACTCCGGGGAGGGCGCCCCCCGCCGCGACTGACCGTCGATTTATCAGTCGGCGTCGCGCCCGACCCCATCGTTCCCGCAGCCGCGGCGGTCCCGCGTGGTTTTTTCACGCTCGTGAGCGGACGGCGCCTATGGAGTCCGACGGGGCGCCGGAGCGGCGGTGGTGGAAGGAGGCGGTGGTGTATCAGATATATCCGCGGAGCTTCAACGACACCGACGGCGACGGGGTCGGTGACATCCCCGGAATCACGGAGAAGGTCGACTACTTGGACGAGTTGGGGGTCGACGTGGTGTGGCTGTGCCCGGTGTACGACTCGCCGAACGCGGACAACGGCTACGACATCCGGGACTACCGCTCCGTGATGGACGAGTTCGGGACGCTGGCCGACTGGGCGGACCTGCGCGACGCGCTCCACGAGCGGGGCATCCGGCTCATCATGGACCTGGTGGTCAATCACACCTCCGACGAGCACGAGTGGTTCCGGCGCTCCCGCCGCCGAGAGGGAGCGTACGAGGACTACTACTGGTGGCGCGAGGGACGTGACGCGGCCGCGGTCGACTGGGGGTCGGACCGGGGACCGGACGGGGAGGTCCCGCCGAACGCCTGGCAGTCCTTCTTCGGCGGTCCGGCGTGGTCCTACGACGACCGCCGCGAGGAGTGGTACCTCCACCTGTTCGACCGCAAACAGCCGGACCTGAACTGGCGGAACCCCCGCGTCCGCGAGGCGGTGTTCGACCTCATGGACTGGTGGCTCGACCGGGGCATCGACGGGTTCCGAATGGACGTGATCAACCTCATCTCGAAGCCCGACGGGCTCCCGAACGACTTCGACGGCCCGTTCAACGGGGCGATGACCGGCGCGGCGAACGGGCCGCGCGTCCACGAGTACCTCGCGGAGATGAACGAGCGGGTGCTCGACCGCGACCTGCTCACCGTCGGCGAGATGGTCGGGTCGCCGCTGCCGATGGAGCACGCGCGACGGTACCTCGACCCCGACGAGGGCGGCCTCTCGATGCTGTTCCACTTCGAGCATATGCTGCTCGACCGCGGCGAGAGGGTCTGGGAGCGCGACGAGTGGACGCTCTCGGAGCTCAAGGCGGTGTTCAACCGATGGGACGAGGGGCTGAGCGAGACGGGGTGGAACGCGCTGTACCTCAACAACCACGACCAGCCCCGGATGGTGTCGCGGTTCGGCGACGACGGCGAGTACCGCCGCGAGAGCGCGACCCTGCTCGCGACGCTGCTCCACACGCTCCGCGGCACCCCGTACGTCTACCAGGGCGAGGAGCTGGGCATGACGAACTACCCGTTCGACTCGATGGACGAGCTCCGCGACGTCGACACCCTCAACCCGCTTCGGCAGGCCATCGAGGGCGGCGAGGTGGCGTCGTTCGACGCGGTCCGAGACGGGATTCGGGCGAACTCTCGCGACAACGCTCGCACGCCGATGCAGTGGTCGGCGGCCGAGCACGCCGACTTCACCGACGGAGAGCCGTGGATCGGCGTCAACCCCGACCACGACGAGGTCAACGCCGAACGGGAGCGCGCGGACGACGACTCGGTCTGGCGCTACTACCAGGATCTCATCGCCCTCCGCGAGGAACACGACGCGCTCGTGTACGGCGACTACGACCCCCTGTTCCCGGACGACGACGAGGTGTGGGTGTACACGCGGAGCCTCGACCTCGGCGACGACGGGGCGGGCGACAGCGCCGACGACACGGGGGTGCGGCTCCTCGTCGCGCTGAACGTCACCGGGGACGACCGCGAGGTGCGCCTCCCGCCGGGCGTCGCGAGCGACGAGGGCGCCCTGCTGATCGGGAACTACCGGACCGACGACGCGCTCCGGGAGTTCGCTGCCGGCGAGCTTCGACTCAGGCCCTGGGAGGCGCGGGTGTACCGCGTCGCGGCGTAACCCTGCTGGAGGATCGCTGACGGCGCCGCCGCCGAAATCGGTGGTCTCAGTTGCCGTCGCGCTCGGCCGCACTCTCGCCGTCGCGCTCGGCCGCACTCTCGCCGTTGCGCCCGGCCGCGGTCCCGCCGTCGACGGCCGCCTGCCCGGCTCCTCGCTCGTCCGGGACCTCGACGCTCGGGTCCGGGCCGGTCGTGACCGTCACGTCGCGTTTCGGGTACGGGATCTCGATGTCGGCGTCGTTCAGCGCTTTATATAACGCGCGGTTGAGTTCGTGCTGCGCGCGGCGGCGACGCGTCGGCCCGTTCACCCAACAGAGGATCTCGTACTGGAGCGCCGAGTCGCCGAACGACCGGAGCCGGGCTCGCGGCTTCGGGGAATCGAGGACGAGCGATTCGGCCTGCACCACCTCGATCGCGAGCGCCTCGAACGCGTCGATGTCCGTCCCGTAGGCGACGCCGATCGGGACCCGGACGCGACGACGACGCTGTGGCGCCGACTCGTTCGTCACCTTCGCGGCGTTGAGCGCGGCGTTCGGTACGGTCACCAACACCTCGTCGCGGGTGAGCAGCGTCGTCGAGCGCACGCCGACCTTGATGACGGTGCCGGCGGTGCCGTCGTCTAAGACGATGTAATCGCCGATCTTGTAGGTGTCGTCGAAGTACAGCGCGATCCCCCCGAAGAAGTTCGCGACGGTGTCTTTCGCGGCGAAGCCGACCGCGATGCCGGCGACGCCGGCCGCGCCGAGCAGCGGGGTGATCTCGATGCCCCACAGCCACAGCAGGGTCCCCGCGCTCCCCACGAGGACCGCGAGCGTCCAGACGTTCGAGAAGACGGGCGCGAAGTCGAAGCGGTTCCCCTCCTCGTTGACCGCGGCGACGAGCCGGTTCACGACGGCGTTGGCGGCGTGTGCCCACACGAGGATGATCACGGAAAGCGAGGGGCGACCGAAGATGTCGTCGAGCAGCTGCGGGTCGACGAGGACGGAGGCCCGGACCGTCGGCACCTGCGTGAGGACGTACACCCCGGCGAGCGCGGCGGTGACGACCAGCGGGGCGCGAAGCGACGCGATGATGATGTCGTCGTACTTCGACTCGGTGGTCGAGACGTAGCGGCGGGCGATTCGCAAGACGACGAACTCCATCCCCAGCGCGGCGACGACGGAGATGGCGAGGACCGCGACCGTCGCCTCGACCGCCGAGAACCCCTCGAACAACGCGGAAAGCGACGGTATCATTCCAGTACCGACGCCACGGCGGGAGATAACCGTTTCTGGCGGCGCGTGGCGGGCGCGGGACCGGAGCCGCGCGAGCGGGCAGGTGGGAGCCGCCGCGCCCGCTCTACTCGGACGAACCCGACGAGCGACCCCGGTCGGTCTGCGAGTCCGACGAGCCGGCGGGGTCTGATCGAGTTGCGGGCGCGTCGGAGGGCGAGGCGTCGGGGATGTCCAAGAGGTCCCGGAGGCTCTCGATCTCGACGGTCGGCTCCACGCTGAGGTCTCGGTCGGCGTTGTGGTCGCGCCGCAGGAACGCGCTGTCGATCCCGGCTCGCTCGGCGGCGAGCACGTCGGTCGCGCGGTCTCCGACGTAGATCCCGTCGGTCGCGTCGAGAGCGTTGAGGGCCTCCTCGAGGTAGTGCGGGTTCGGCTTGCGCCGCCGGAATCCGTCTGGGCCGGGGTCGCGGCCGCGGACGAACGCGAACGTGTCGAGCCGGAAGTGATCGACGACGAACTCGACGGTGGGGTGGTAGTTGTTGCTCACCAGCCCGAGCGTCGCGCGATCGGACAGCACGTCGAGGGCCTCGACGTCCCGGTGGAGGCGCCGCGCCCCGGCCGCCAACCGCTCGATTGCGCGTTCCGCGCTCCGCTCCTCGCGCGCCCGGAAGAGGGGTCTAGGGTCGACCGCCAGTTCCTCGCAGGCCGCGCGGAACGCTTCGTCGTACGCGTCACGTTCCAGCCGCTCGCGAAGTGCCGACGGTACGGTCAGACCACGGTCGTCGAGCACGTTGTCCAAGGCTCGCGAGCGGATCGCGGGGTCGATACCGGGGCTTTCCAACACGACGCCGTCCATGTCGAACAGCACCACGTCGTACGCGTCGGGTCTGAACGAACTCATCGAACCAGCCCCCGCGTGTACGCCGATAGGCTCTCGGTGACGACCACCACCCCGAGGATGACGATCAACACCATCGCGACCGACTGCCACGCGAAGGCGTTGACCGCGCGGAACAGCTCCACGCCGATGCCGCCGGCACCCACGAACCCGAGCACCGTCGAGTCGCGGATGTTGATGTCCCAGCGGTAAATCGACAGCCCGACCAGCGCGGGCTTGACTTGCGGGAGGATGCCGTAGAGCAACACTTGCGCCTGTGACGCGCCGGACGCGCGGACCGCCTCGACCTGACCGAAGTCTATCTCTTCGATCTCCTCTCCGAGCAGCTTCCCGAGGAAGCCGACAGAGCGGAACACGATGGCGACGGCGCCGGCGAGCGGACCCGATCCGAACAGCACGACGAAGAACAGGGCCCAGATGATGGTGTTGACCGACCGGCTTACCGTTACGATGAGCTTCCCGAGCCAGAATGTCGCGCCGTTCGGCGTGGTGTTCTCGGCCGCGAGCAACGCCACCGGGATCGCGAGCACGAAGGCGCCGAGCGTTCCGAGCGCGGCAATCTGGACCGTCTCGACCAGCGGCTGGACGATCTGAGTGGTGTACGCCACATCCGGCGGGTACATCCGAGTCAAAAGGTCGCTCACCTCTCGCGGGATCGTCTCCGGCCTGGCGACGCCGGTATCCATGAACCGCCACGAGGCGATCACGGTGACGGCGGCGGTCAGCAGGAGGACGAACCGGGCGATACGCCGCCGCCGGTCGAACCGCTGCCAGCTCGGTTGTTCGATCGCCATCAGTTGTACCTCCGTCTGACGACCGCGCTGACTCCCTCAGCCACGAGGACGACGGCGATGATCGCAAGCAGGATGGCCGTGACGTACTGGTAATCGTACCGGTTGAACGCGGTCAGGAGCACGGATCCGATCCCGCCGGCTCCGACGATGCCGATGATGGTCGAGGTGCGGATGTTGATGTCCCACCGGTACACCGAGAGCCCCGCGAACCGCGGGATTATCTGCGGTACCACCCCGTACAAGAGCGTCTGAATCGGTGAGGCGCCCGCGGCCCGCACCGCGTTGACCGACCCCATGTCGATGTCCTCTAGATCTTCGGCCAGGAGCTTCGAGAAGAAGCCGACCGTCTTGAACGTGATCGTGAGGATGCCCGCGAGCGGTCCGAACCCGATGGCCTTGACCGCGATGATGCCGACGATGATCGCGTTGAACGCCCGAGAGACGGAGATGAACCCCCTGTTGATCGCGTACAGCGGCTTCGGCGAGAGGTTCTCCGCGGCCATGAACGCGATCGGGACGCTGAGCAGGATTCCGGTGAGCGTCGACACCATCGCCATCGCGACGCTTTCGAGCATCTTGTCGAGAATCCGCTGGGCCTGTCGCGGGGTCGCCGAGGGCGGGAGGAAGTCGCCGACGAGCGACCCGGCGCTGCCGAGCCCCTGAGCGATCCGTGCAGGGTCGGCTCCGACCCCGACACCCGACCAGAGGAAGAATCCCACGACGCCGGCGTACACCGCCCACTTCACCCCCCGATTCGGGAAGACGGTTGGCCGCTCCCAAGTACGGTTGCCGGCGGCCATTCAGGTCTCCCCCGCGAGCGGACGGTCCACGTCCGACAGCGCGTCTCCGCCCGAGTCCGGCTTCGATCCCTGTTTGTCGGCGTTTTCGGGGATCGCTGCGCCCCGATACACTTGGTCTAGCCCCTGCTGGTCGAGCTCAGAGGGCGATCCCTCGAACACGAGCTCGCCGTCGTGGAGCCCGACGATCCGGTCGGCGTGCTCCATCGCGAGGTCGACCTCGTGGATGTTGATCAACACCGGCACTTCCCGTTCGGCGGCGATGTCTGTCAACAGCCGCATCACCGTGTCCGAGGTCTCTGGGTCCAGACTCGACGTCGGCTCGTCGACCAGCAGGATCTTCGGCTGCTGTATCACCGCCCGCGCGATGCCGACGCGCTGGCGCTGGCCGCCGGAAAGCTCGTCGACGCGTTTGTTCTCCATGTCGCCCAGCCCGACCCGGTCGAGGATGCGGTACGCCCGCTCGACGTCATCGGGGGGAAACGACCGCCGGAACGCCTGCCACGCGGAGACGTACCCCAGCCGCCCCGTGAGAACGTTCTCCATCACGGTCAGCCGCTCGACCAAGTTGTACTCCTGGAAGATCATGCCGATGTCGCGACGGGCCGACCGCAGCGCGTCGTCACCGAGCCCGGTCAACTCCGCGTCGTCGAGGTGGACCTGGCCGCCGCTCGGCTCGGTTAGCCGGTTGACACACCGGATAAACGTCGACTTCCCGGCTCCGCTCGGGCCGATCATCGCGACGGTCTCGCTGCCCTCGACCGACATCGTGACGCCCTGTAGCGCCTCGTCGCCGGTCGAGTACGTCTTCCGGAGGTCGGTGACTCGAAGCATTTACGATCCGAGCGCGCTCCGTTCGTACTCGACGCCGTTGTACCGCTGGATGATCATGATGTCCTTCCAGACCGTCTTGTAGTCGATCGGGACGAACTTGTTGTACCCCGTCCGCTTCTCGTAGGCCGTCCCCGAGAAGTCGGATTCGAGATACGCTCGCTCGATCCCCTCTTGAATCTCCGGCTTGAGGTTGTAGCGGTACGCGACGGGGCCGCTCGGGAACGGCGCCGACGCCCACACCACTTTGAAGTCGTCGAAGCTGAGGTCGCTCTGGGCCTCAACCGTGTCGACCATACACGTCGAACAGATTGGCCCGGCGTCGTAGTCGCCGGCCGCGATGCCGCGGGTGGTGTTGCCGTGACCGCCCGAGAAGTTGACCTTGTAGTCCTCTTCGGCCGTCACGTCGAAGTACTGGTCGAAGAGCGCCGAGGGGGCTTGGTGCCCGGAGTTCGAGGCGGGCTCGGAGTGGCCGACCTTCACCTCCTCGCGGGCGAAGTCGTCGACGCTCTGGATGTCGTCCGCGTCGGCGCGGGTGGTCGCGAACAGCCGGTATCCGAACTCTTCTTCCGGGGTAAGCCCGACCGCGAACGGCACCGCGCCGCCGAGGTTGACCGCGAACGCGGTCGTCCCGGTCGAGAAGTTCGCGATGTGGGCGCGCTCCGAGCGCATCGCCTCGACGGACGCCGCGTAACTGTCGACCTTACTGAACTCGACCGGCTTTCCGGTCTCCTCCTCGATCCGGTCGAAGACCACCTCGAAGTCCTCTTCGAACCGCCCTTGGACGTCCTCGCTCGGGCTCTCGGTGAACACCAGCGTGTCGGGATCCAACAGCTCGCTCTCGTCGCTGGGGGTCTCCTGGACCGGCTGACCGTGGGGGACCTCCTCGACCTCCCGGTTCCGCATATTCTCCAGGTCGGTCGTCGACCCGCGCTGGTAGCCAGCGTCGACCAGCGCCGACGACAGGTAGTTGTTCCCCTCCCACGTCGGTTCCGCGGGGTCGAACTCGCTGTTTTCGGCTAACATCGGGTCGCCGGACTCGCCGCTGCTGCCGTCGCTCCCGCTGGTGCTCGAACCGGTGCCGTCGCTCCCGTCGGAGCCGTCCGACCCGTCGCCCCCCGAGTTCGACCCGCCGGAACAGCCGGCGAGCCCGGTGAGGGCGGCCGCGCCGCCGGCGATGAGGAACTTCCGTCGCGAGTTCGATTCCTGCCGTCCGTCGGTGTTGTCCACCATTACGGCCCAAACAGGCGTGGTTGTGAGCAAGAAGGCTGCTATGAGCCCAATACGGCGGTCGATACCCGTCCAGACCGCAGCGTACCGGTATTGGTGTTTCCAAGGTAATATGTTTTCTCAATAAAGTATATACCTCCTATTGAGGCCGGACGGGGATACGAACGGCTACTCGAACCGCCGCCTGACGCTCTCGGCGTGGGCCTCTAACCCCTCGGCCTCGGCGAGGGTCGTGACGGTCTCCGAGAGGTCGTCGAGCGCGTCGCGGTCAAGCCGCTGGACCGTCGACGACCGGAGGAAGGTGTCGACGGAGAGCCCGCCGTAGCGTTTCGCGCCGCCGTTGGTCGGCAACACGTGGTTCGTCCCGGTCGCGTAGTCGCCGGCGGCGACCGGCGAGTACGGGCCGAGGAACACCGAGCCGGCGTTCGTGATCCGACTCAAGAGCGCCTCGCCGTCGGCGGCGACGATAGAGAGGTGTTCGGCCGCGTACTCCTCGGCGAATAACACGGCCTCCGGCATCGATCTGGCGTGGAGGACCCCCGAGGCGTCGTTGTCGAGGGCGGCCCGGATCGTCTCCTCGCGCTCGCGTCCGGCGGCCTGCGCCTCGACGGCCTCCGAAACTGCGTCGGCAAGGGTCTCGTCGTCCGTGACGGCGACCACGGAGGCGTTCGGGTCGTGTTCCGCCTGCGCGACGAGGTCGGCCGCGACGAGGTCGGGGTCCGCCGTCTCGTCGGCGAGGACGAGCACTTCGCTTGGGCCGGCGAGGAAGTCGATCTCCACGTCGCCCTGCACGACCGCCTTCGCGGCGGTGACCCACTTGTTGCCGGGGCCGACCACCTTCTGGGCGTTCGTCACGGTCTCCGTCCCGTACGCGAGCGCGGCGATCGCCTGTGCGCCCCCGACCTGATACACGGCGTCGGCGCCGGCCTCGTGGATCGCCGCGAGCGTGACCGGGTTCAGGTCCTCGGCCGGCGGCGTCGCGACCGAGACGTGGCCGACGCCCGCCACGGTCGCGGGGATCACGCCCATCAGCGCGCTGGAGGGGTACGCCGCCGAGCCGCCGGGCACGTACGCGCCGGCCCGGTCGAGCGGGCGGAACCGGCGCCCGAGTTCGCGGTCGCCGAACGTCTCTCGCCAGTCGTCGGGGCGCTGCCGCTCGTGGAAGGCTCGGATGTTCGCGGCCGCCTCGCGGATCGCGTCGAACACCGGGTCGTCCGCGTCGTCGAGATCGGCGTGTGCGCGCTCCGCGTCGTCCGTAACGTCGATGTTGCCGACCGTGACGCCGTCGAACTCCTCGGAGAACTCTCGCAGCGCCACGTCTCCCTCTTCGCGTACCCGGCCGACGATTTCGCTCACGTCGTCGCGGACCGCTCCCACGCCCGCGTCGCGGTCGAAGAACGCGCGGCGCTCGGCCGGGGAGAGGTCGGCGACGGTTCGTACGTCCATGCGGCCACTGGGAGCCGCGGTCAAAAGGGCGTTCCGACTCTCACTCGGTCGCTCCGGCCGCCCGAGGGCGACTACTCCATCGGGCGAATCCCCGTCACGTCGAGCGCCGCGAGCGCCACCAACCCGACCAACAGCGCGGCGGCGACGAAGAGGATCGGCGCCGAGAGCATCACGGCGACCTCGTACGGCGCGACGAGTCGCGTCGTGCCGCGGACGATGAACGACAGGAAGACCAGCCCGAACGCGGCGAACGCGAGGCCGACGAACCGAGACCTGTTCACGGCTCTCAGTCCGACTGGGCGGCTCCCGGCCCGTGTGGCCCGTGTTCACGCGGGTCGTGGGTTCCCCCGAAGTCGCCGCACATCTCGTGGAACACGGCTTCCGGATCCTGGTTCCACTGCCACTTCCAGCGGGTCCGGACGAGCAGCGACATCTTCCGGAGGAAGGAGAGCTCCGGCGTCGTCGACACCGTGTCGAACCCCAGGTCTCGGACCAGTCGGTGGTGGTCCGCGTACAGCACCGCCGAGAGCAACACGGCGAGTTGGCAGCCCTCCGGGAGGTACTTGATCCCGGCGACGCCCTCCTCGTACAGCTTCTCGGTCCGGGTCAGCTCCTCGCGTATCGCGGCCGCCACGTCGTCGTCGAACTCCAGCTCCAGGATCTGGCGCTCGCTCACGCCGTGCCGCCGGAGCGTCTCGAGCGGGAGGTACACCCGATCGCGCTCGACCACGTCCTCGCGGACGTCTCGGATGAAGTTCGTCATCTGGAACGCCTCGCCGAGTTTCGTCGCGTGGGGGAGCGCCTTCGCCTCGGCCTCGTCGTCGAGCTCCATGATCGCCGTCATCATCCGACCGACGGCGGCCGCGGAGCCGTCCATGTACGTCTCCAACTCGTCGTACGTCTCGTACCGGTCGGTGTCGATGTCGGACGCCATCGCGTCGACGAACGCGTTCACGTCCTCGTCGGGGATGCCGTGTTCCTCGCAGACCGCGGCGAACGCCTCCAACACCGGGTCGTCGGTCGTCGTCTCGCCGAGCGCGGCCCGTCGGAGCCGGTCGAGTTCCGCGCGCTGCTCGTCCGGCGGCGCGGTGTCTTCGGCGTCGACGACCTCGTCCGCGATCCGGAAGAACCCGTACAGCACGTACGTCGGGTGCCGGATCCGCTCCGGGAGCAGTCGGGTCGCAACGTGGAACGTCTTCCCCGTCTGGCGCTGGATCCGCTTTCCTCTGGCAACCTGCGTCTTCTCTACCATGCTGGCCTCTGGCAGTCGGTAGGGAGGATCGAGAGCGGGTCGCCGATCATAACATACGAGTCGAACCCCAAGAACATAACAGTTCGCACAACATAGTTTGGTATCCAACCGGCGGGCTCTCGACCATCAGTAAAACGTGTCACTGCAGTCGTACACGACGCCGTGTTCGGGGCACACGTACTTACAGTGGCGGTGATACATCGGCGTCTCGCACAGTGGGCAGGGCCGCCCGCCGACATCGCCGGCGGACGCGCCCTCGGCGTCGCTCATATAACCTCTACGAGCGCCGCCGTCATAACCGCTGTCCTCGGAGGCCCACAACGCGCCCGTTCGGAAACAATCGCGACGGCTATGGGTTAAGAACGACGGCTATAGGTTACATACGGTCACTCGTCGGCCAGCGAGTCGTACACCGACTGCGCGACCGTCTGCTCGCCGAACGGGAGCGTCACGACCCCGCCCCACTCCTCGTCGGTCAGCGCCGACACGGTCGCCTCGTCCAGTTCGACCCGCCTGACCTCGGTGCCGTCGAGCGTCATCGACACCACGAACCGCTCCGGCTCGTCGGTCGCGCCCGCGTCTTCCAACCCCGTCCGGAGCCCCTCGACGCCCGCCTCGCCGAGCGAGACGTACACGAGGTGTTCGTCGTCTTCCGTGATCACGCCCTGAACGCGGGCCAGATCGCCGGCGCCGAAGAGCCGCCGGTCGTCCTCGCCGTCGCGGAGCAGCCGCGCCTCGAACGGGGCGTCGGGGTCGACCGGGACCGAACCGCCCTGTTCGCCGTCGTCGCCCGCGCCGACGCTCGCGTCGCCGCTCACCGGGTTGTCGGGGCCGGTCCCGCCGGCCGCCGCGTCGTCGTCCGTCACCGAGGCGGCGCCGGCGAAGCCGACGACACCGACCGCCACCGCGGCCCCGACCCCGCCCAAGATGCCGCGCCGAGAGAGTTCCATACGCGTCTCGACCGCATCGCGGCTAAAAAGGCTTACACGCCGATTCACGCGGCTGATAACCGGCCGCGCGTCGCGGTCGTCCGCCGGTTTCCCCTCCTACGAGTCGAACGCGACGGCGTCGCGGGTCGTCGTCTCCCCGAACAGCCAGTCGGCGTGGTCGACGGCGTACTCCCGGTGGTCCTCGGTGATGTAGCCGAGCGCGTCCTCGACGACGACGGGCCGGTAGTCGCGGAGCCCCGCGCTGCCGGCCGTATGGAGCACGCAGACGTTCGCGAGCGTCCCGCAGATGAGCAGGTCGTTGATCCCGTGCGCGTCGAGATACCCCTCCAGATCCGTCCGGTAAAAGGCGTCGTAGGTGTGTTTCTCGACGACGTGGTCCGCCTCGCGCACGTCGAGGTCGGCGACGAGTTCGGCGTCCCACGACCCCTCGACGACGTGTTCGCCCCACCGCTCGAACTCGTCGTAGTAGTGGGCGTCGTCGAACTGCTCCGGCGGGTGGACGTCGCGGGTGTAGACGACGCTCGCGCCGGCCTCGCGGGCCCGGTCGACGAGCGCCGTGACCGGCTCGACGGCCGCCGCGCTCGGCTCGGCGTAGAGGCTCCCGTCGGGGTGACAGAAGCCGTTCTGCATGTCGACGACGATAACCGCGGTCTCGGTCGGATCATACGGCATGGGCGCCGGTAGGACCGCGAGACGCAAAAACTCCCGTCGCCGCGTCGGCGGACGGCGGCCGCTCCGCGACGAGGTCGCCGCGCGGTCAGGTCGGCCATTTATATATCGCCCGCTCGCCTCCACCGGACGTATATAAACGGCCGTCGCGGTCTGCCGGCGTCGCCGTCGACGCCCTCCACCCGGCAGGCGCACGTCGACGCCCTCCACCCGACAGGCGCACGTCGACGCACCCCACCCGACGGGTGCCCCACCGTTCCCCACCGACAAACTACTTACCGAGTCGACCGTAATCGGAGTTATGCGACGGGTCCTCGCCCTTTCGGTCGTCGCCGCCGTACTGCTCCTCGCGGTCGGCGCCGGCGCCGGCGCCGGCGCCGCCGTCGAGACCGCGCCAGCCAGCCCCACCGGGTCGGCCGCGATCCACGCCGGGGCGCCGACCAGCGCGACCCCCGCCGAGTGCGACGCCGGCGACGGCCCCGAGCTCGTCGGCTGCTGGAACGGGACCCACTACGAGGACGCGGTGGCCTTCGACCAGGCGGACGGGCTGACGCAGGCCGAACTCGCGGCGCTGACGGACCTGACGATGGCGCAGGTCGAGCACATCCGCGAGCGCCCCTTCCGCCGCGACGTGCCGGTCGAGACGGTGGCCCGGTCCGACTTCATGAACGACTCCGCCGCCGGCGGGTTCGGCGGCTCGGACCCCGAGTTCCAGCGCTGGAACGACCAGGTGTGGAAGGCGCTGTTCGTCGTCGGCGAGGCGGAGAACACCTCCGACGCCATCGGCGGTGTCTACGGTAGCGCGGTCTCCGGGTTCTACTCGCCGGCCCAAGACCGGATCGTGCTCGTCATCCCGGCGGACGAGGACCCCCAGATCGCCCCCTCCACGCTGGCACACGAACTGATCCACGCGATGCAAGACCAGTACCACGACCTCTCGCGGCCCCGCTACGCCGGCGAGACGCAGGACGGCGACCTCGCGATAAACGGGATCGTCGAGGGCGAGGCGGTACACGTCGAGGAGCGCTACGCCGCCCGCTGTGCGGACAACTGGACCTGTCCCGACCCGCCCGAGTCCGGCGGCGGGGGCGGTTCGGGGGCCGACTACAACTTCGGCATCCTCCAGACGATCCTCCAGCCGTACGGCGACGGCGCGCTCTACGTCCGCGAACTCGTCGCGGCCGACGGGTGGCGCGCGGTCAACGAGACGATGAACGACCCGCCGGGGTCGACCGCCGAGGTGATCCATCGCGACCCGGACTACGAGACCCGCGATATCGAGTTCGAGGACACCGCCACCGGCGGCTGGGAGACCTACCCCGACCAGGGTGTCGAGGGCGCCGACACCGCCGGCGAGGCGTCGATGTTCGTGATGTTCTGGTACCAGAGCTACGAGTACGGCTACTCGATCTTCGACCCGTCCGCGAGCGTCCGAGAAAACGTGCAGGTCCACACCCAGACCGACGAGCGCCTCGAGACGCGGTTCACCTACAACTACGAACACCCCGCGACCGCCGGCTGGGCCGACGACGAGCTGTACCCCTACCGAAACGGGGATCGCGACGGCTACGTCTGGGCGACGGAGTGGCAGACGACCGCGGACGCGACCGAGTTCCGCGAGGCGTACCTGCGGATGCTCACCGCCCACGGCGGCGACGAGTTCACCGCCGGCGAGGTGTACGAGATCCCCGACGGCGACTTCCGCGGGGCCTACGCCGTCGAGCGCACCGGGACTCGCGTGACGATCACGCACGCCCCCGCCCCCGACGGCGTCCGCGACCTCCGGCCGAACGCCGACCTCGCCGTCCCCACGACCTCCGACGGCGACGAGGCGGGCGACACCGACGGCGACGACGCGGACGGGGCAGACACCGACGACCCCGACATCGGGTCCGGCGACGACGGCGGCGACGACGCCGGCCCCGACGCCGGCACCGGCGACGGCACGCCCGGGTTCGGCGTCACGGCCGCGCTCGTCGCCCTCCTCGCGGTGGTGGCGTTGGGCGCGCGTCGCGTCCGGCCCTGACCGATCGGCGTCGTCGCCCGCTCTTTGACCGCCCTCTGCTCTCTCCTGTTCCACTCGGAAGACTCGGATGGCTTTTCTCCCCACGCGGTCGAACTGTCGGGTATGACGGAGTTCGACATCGTCGACGCGGCCGCGATCCGGGAGGGTCGGGCGACCGACGCGTACTTCGAGCGGACCGCGGCCGCCCTCGAACACGCGGGGCGGAACCCCCGCGTCGTCGCCGAGGTGACCGCAGATCAGTTCCCCGACGGCGACTTCGAACTGTTCGCCGGGCTGAAAGACGCGGTCGCGCTCTTGGAGGGCCGCGACGTCGACGTCGACGCGATCCCGGAGGGCCGCCTGTTCGACGGCGGCCCGGTGATGCGGATCGAGGGGCCGTACCTCGCGTTCGCGCGACTGGAGACCTCGCTGCTCGGATTCCTCTCGCACGCGTCCGGCGTCGCGACCGCCGGGCTGGACTGCCGCGTCACCGCGCCGGACACCCAACTGCTCTCGTTCGGGGCGCGTCACGTCCACCCGTCGATGACCGCGATGGTCGAGCGCTCGGCGCTCGTCGCCGGCTTCGACGGGTTCTCGCACGTCGCCGCCGGCGAGACGCTCGGCCGGGAGGCGTCGGGGACGATGCCGCACGCCCTCGCCATCTGCTTCGGTCGGGGCGAACAGGAGGCGGCGTGGCGCGCCTTCGACGCGGCCGCCGACGAATCGGTCCCCCGGATCGCCCTCTGTGACACCTACTCCGACGAGGTCGACGAGGTGTTGCGCGCGGTCGAGACGCTCGGCGACCGGCTCGACGGCGTCCGGCTCGACACCACGGGCTCGCGGCGCGGCGACTTCAGGCACATCATCCGGGAGGTGCGCTGGGAGCTGGACGTTCGGGGGCACGAGGACGTCGACGTGTACGTCTCCGGCGGTCTCGGTCCCGCCGACCTCCGTGAGCTGCGCGACGTCGTCGACGGGTTCGGCGTCGGCGGGTACGTCTCCAACGCCGAGCCGGTCGACTTCGCGCTCGACGTGGTTGAGGTCGACGGGGAGCCGGCCGCGAAGCGCGGCAAACTCTCCGGCACGAAGGCCGTCTACCGCACCGCGGACGGCGCGCACGCGGTCGGACTGGCGGGCCGCGCGGGCCCCGACGGCGCCGAGTCGCTCATGGAGCCGGTGATCCGCGACGGCGAGGTGGTCGCGGACGAGCCGTTCGACATCGACGCGGCCGCCGAGCGCGCGCTCGCCGACGCGGCGGCTGTCGGGTACGATTCGGAACCGACGGCGTGATTCGCCCGGCGCGGGGTCGCTCGCCAGCCGTCACCGCGACCGGGGCGGCGTCGCCGAGCCGGCCGGCTCCGACCCGGTCGGGTGTGCCGCGTCGAGCGTCAGCCCGTCGCCGCCGAGGGCTTCGGGGTAGTCCTCTCCGAGGGCGGTCGCCGCGTGCTCGCCGCTGATGAGACACATCGGCATCCCGATTCCCGGCCCCGTGAACGAGCCGACGTAGTAGAGGCCGTCGAGGCCGGCGCGGTGGCCGGGGCGGAGCGGCCCCGTCTGGAAGAGCGTGTGTGCGAGCCCCAGCGCCGTCCCCTGCGGGTCGCCGTAGCGGTCGGCGAAGTCGCTGACGCAGGCGGTCGTCTCGGAGACGATCCGGTCGCGGAGGTCGACGCCGGCGTGTTCGGCGAGGTCGGCCAACACCTTCTCGCGGTAGCGCTCGCGCACCGCCGGCCCGTCCTCTAAGCCGGGCGCGATGGGGACCAGCGCGACGACGGCGTGGTGGCCGTCGGGCGCGACCGTCTCGTCCGTCTCGGAGGCGACGGAGAGGTAGTAGGCGGGGTCGTCCGGCCAGCGCGGCTCCTCGAAGATGGCCTCGAAGTGGTCGGACCAGTCGGTCGGTAAGACGAGCGAGTGGTGCGCGAGCGGCCCCACGTCGCCCTCGACGCCGAGGTACAGCATGTACGCGGAGGGCGCGTAGGTGCGGTCGTCCCAGTAGCCAGGGTCGTGGTCGCGGTCGCTCGGGTCGAGCAGTTCCTGCTCGACGTACGCCGGGTTGGCGTTGCTGACGACGAGGTCCGTCCGTCGCGTCCCGGCGTCGGTCGTCAGGTCGAACGCCCCGGCTCGGCCGTCGATGGACCGCACCTCGACGCCCGTCTCTATCCTAACTCCCCGCTCGCGAGCGAGGGTCGCGAGCGCGTCGACCACCCCGGCGATGCCGCCCTCGGGGTAGAAGACGTTCATGTTCAGGTCGACGTGGCTCATGATGCTGTACAGCGCCGGCGTGTTGTACGGCGAGCCGCCGAGGAACACCAGCGTGTACTCCAACAGCTGTTTGAGCTTCGGATGGTCGACGTACCGCCCCACGTAGTCGTCCATGTTCCCGAACAGGCGGTATCGCGGGGCCAGCGGGAGGAGGTCGGTGTCGACGTAGTCGCGCAGCCGGTCGCGGCCCTCGTACACCACCCGGTCCATCGCGAGGTCGTAGTTGCGCTCGGCGCGGTCGAGGTACTCGGCGAGCGCGTCGCCGGCGCCGGGCTCGTAGGACTCGAACACCTCGTGGACGTTCTCGCGGTTCGGCGCGATGGTGGCGCGGTCCCCGTCCTTCCAGAACACTCGGTACTGGGGGTCGAGCCGCTCCAACTCGTAGTAGTCTTCGGGCTCTCGGTCGAAGTGCCCGAAGAAGCGCTCGAACACGTCCGGCATCAGGTACCACGACGGCCCCGAGTCGAACCGGAAGCCGTCACGTTCGATCACGCCGGCGTGGCCGCCGACGCGGTCGTGGCGTTCGAGCAGCTCCACCTCGCCTCCGGCGTCGGCGAGGTACGCGGCGGCCGCGAGGCCACCGAACCCCCCGCCGACGACGGTGATCGTCGGGTCGTCGCGAAGCTGGTCGGCCATATCCGATCGGTACGTGACCCCGACCCTTGGCAATTCGTGCCGTTCCCGGAGCGTGGGATCGCGCCCGGACGGATTTTGTTATCCCGTCCGTACGTCCGCTGTAATGTCCCTGACCGTTCAAAAGCGGCTGTGGCGGTCGGTCGGCGGGACGCGGACCCACCCGTCGATCGGGCTCTCGCGGGCGGCGCTCGCGGCGCTCATCGCCGGGTTCGGCGCGGTCGCGCTCGCCGGCGTGTCCGTTCCGATCGAGGCACAGATGATCGTCTACCTCGTGGGGATGATCGCCCTGAACCTCCCGCACGGCGGGTACGAACACTTCGAGAACCTCAGGCGGCGGCGACCGTCGTTCCGCTGGCGGTACGTCGCCGCGTACCTCGGCGGGATCGCCGGCTTCGTCGGCCTGTTCCTGATCGCCCCGGTCGCCGGCCTCGGTCTCGCGCTGGTCGTCGCGATGGCGAAGGGCGGAATCGGCGGGGTTCGCGTCCTCGAAGCGACCGTCGGCGTCCCGCACCTCCAGACGCGGCCGCAGCGAGCGCTCGCCGCCGCGGTCCGGGGCGGCGCCGTGATGCTCGTGCCGATGGTGTTCCACAGCGACACCTTCTACGCGTTTAGCACGCTCATGGTCGGCCTCGTCGACGCCGGCGCGCTCACGCGCGGCCCCACCGACACGGTTCGCGGGGTGATCCTCGCCGGCTACGCCGCCGCGCTCGTCGCGCACATCGCGCTGGGCTACGTCCGCGGCGGCGGTCGGGCGTGGCTCGTCGACGCCGGCGAGAGCGTCCTGCTGGCCGTGTACTTCGCCGTCGTCCCGGTGCTCGTCGCCGTCGGGCTCTACTTCCCGTTCTGGTACTCCGCCCGCCAGGTCGCGCGGACGGCGACGGTCGAGGCCGAGCCGGTCGGCGAGGACGACTGGGACCTCGTGGGGGGTGACTCCGTGTCGGCGGCCGCGCTGCGGGCGTGGGCGCTGATGGCGGTCGGCGCGCTCGCGACGTTCACCGTCGTCGCCGCGCTGTACGTCGCGTTCCCGAACCCCTTCGCGGGGTCGTCGCTGCTGCCCGGCGCGGTGGCGTTCTGGAGCGTCGCGATCAGCATCATCGCGCTTCCGCACGTCGTCGTCGGCGACCTGTTCGACGCCGACAGGGGAATCTGGTACGTCCCGTGACGTGCGGGCGGCTCGCCGCTCGTCGTCGGGCGGAGAAACGGGGTCGTCGTTGCGGTCGAGTCGTTACAGCTCTTCGACGGCGCCGCCGTCTGCGCGCTCGCGGAACACCTGTCCCTCGATGAGCGTCACCATCGTCTCCTCGTCTTCCCACGCGTTCGGCGCGAGCTTGGCCTTCCGGCAGGCGCGCGAGAGGAACTCGGCGCCGGACCAGTTGTTCTCGACGGGCACCGTCGGGTAGAGCCAGCCGTGCGAGTTCCCGCCGTCGACGGCGACGCCGTGGGTGCCGATCTGTAAGTCGGCGAGCGGGTCGTTGGTGAGGACCGTGTTCGAGACGATGAACACGGAGACGGTGATGTTGTCGAGCTCCTTCGGCTCGACCTCGGAGCCGCAGGAGTCGCCGGACGCGGCCTTGATGGCGGCCTCGACGATGGCGTGACCGAGCTGATCGGACGTCTCCCACGCGCCGGCGCAGCCGCGGAGCCGACCGCGTCCCCGTGTGGACTCCAGTCGCACGAATGCGCCGGTGCGGGCGTAAAACGCCTCCCGCATGCTACCGGGTTGTTCACGTTGTCCGTGTCGGACGAACGACTCGACCGCCTCCCGCGCGAGTTCGACCGCTCGTGCACCGTCGTCGTACGACAGCTGAACGGTCTGAGCCTCGGACATGATAGTCCCTTACGTTGCTGACGACTTGAACGCTTCCCTTGAGAATCCGACTGTTCGACCCCGTTCGACGGGGGGATCCGGACGGCCGACCGTCATGATCGACCCGGCCCCGCGAGTACCGAACGGCTTATTCGCGGGCGTTGGTAACACGCGGTCGGACAGAGGGAGCCCGACTCCCGTGCCCTCGGCATGAGGAAAGTCCCCCCACCGGCCGGACAGGCGACCGGGCACACGCCCGGAGTCGGAGACGGCTGGCTCTGGAACAGCAACGACACCCCCCACCCCGACCCGTGATTCGCGCGAACCGACCCGTAAGGGAAGGGAGCTAACCCGATGAGGATTGACGGGTGGGAACGGATGGAACGGCGAATCCTCGCCGGTGCAAGTTCGCGCCATAAGGTAGTCCGGCCACGGCGCGGACGCTGAGCCGAATGTCGGGACGAACCGAAGGGGGCTTACTCCCCTCAGTCCGCTTTCGTACTCGTGAGTCGTGGGTGTCGCTGACGACGTGTTTTTTATAAACCGCTACTCGTTGCTCGACGACTCTTCGGTGACCACCTCCAACGCCCCAGTCTCCGTTATACGTGATTGACGATTCGCCGATGAACACCCCCAACGCCCCAGCCGCTCGCTTATAAATAGTCGACCGCAAATCGAGAACAGACACTTCCAACGCCCCAGCCGCTCGCCTATAAACGGTCGACCGCAAATCGAGAACAGACACTTCCAAAGCCCCAGCCGCGACGACTCGCGCGACTCGCTGCGCTCCTCACCCGCTCACTTCGTTCGCGGTTTGCGGTGCTTGCGTCGTCGAGCGTCGTCCTCGCGGCTGCCCCTTTGCGTCCCACCCCGCACAGCACCGCAGCCTCGAACCTCCCCAGCCTCGTCAGTCGCCTCCGCTTCGCTCCGGCGACTGACTCCCTCGCGCGGTGCCGTTCGCGGTCGCCGACGGCGACCGCTCACGGGCACGCGCCACCGGCTCGTTCATCAAACTAACAGCGACAGCGCCGCGACCGGTTTATAATGGCACCAGCGACAGCGCCGCGGCCGCCTGTCCGGCCCCCTCCATCTCGGGACCGTACGTGATGGCGATGTAGCCGATGGTGAGGAGGAAGCTGTTGTACAGCCCGTGCATCACGGCGACGACCGGGAGGTTGTTCGTGTACTCGTACACCGCGCCGAAGATCAGGCTCGGGACGAAGAGGATGCTGATCGACGTGATCATCGCGCTCACGCCGCCGCTCAGCGAGACGATGTGCGCCGGCGCGAACACGGACGCGGTGAGCAGGATGGCGGGTATCGCGGAGAGGGTCTCCCGCGCCCGGCTCTGAATGACCCCGCGGAACAGGATCTCCTCGCACGGCCCCACGACGAGCAGCATGGCCACGATCATGATCGGGATGATGGACGGGTTCTGGAGCGTCATCTGCGCGCCCTGATTCTGTGCCGGCTGCGTTCCGGTCACCAGCGCCAGCGAACTAACGACGAAGACGGTGAATATCACCGCGACCGGCCCGACGACCGCGATCACGGTCTCGACGATGGTCGGCCGCCGGACCCCGAGGTACGCCACGATCTCCTCGCGACTCAGCCCGCGCCATCGCAGGTATCCGAGCCCGACGCCGAGGAACGCGACGATCTGCCCGACGACGAACGGCACGACGAAGGAGAGCAGGAGCGGCGGCTGCTGTCCCGTGACCTCCGAGACGAGGAAGACGCCGCCCCCGATGATCGCGGTGACGATGATGAGCCCGAGGATGCCCGCCACGCCCAGCCCGAAGGCGACGCCGACCGTCCGGAGCAGGGGGCGCTTCGACCCCTCGTCGGCCGGGTCGGCGCTGTCGACCGTCGCGTGTGCGGTGCCGGGCTCGCCGCCGTCTTCGATCGCGGCGTCTTCGTGCTCGTCGCGCGCTCGCCCGCCGTCACCGGCCCCGGTGTCGAACTCGGAGGGATCGCTCATTAGCCTCGGTAGGGGCCGATCGCAGAAATGCCTGTCCGTCGATCGGACGCGCCGGCGTCGACGCCGGTTCAGCGGTGGAGCAGTTCGTACCACAGCACGGCCGTCACGGTCCGGCCGTCGCGGAGCCCCTCGTCGACGACGGCTTCGAGCAGGTCGTCGTACGCCACCGTCTCGACCGCGATCGACTCGTTGTGGTCGAGGTCCTGCTCCGCGGTCGGCTCACACCCCGTCGCGAGGAAGTGGTGGTGGACCGAGTTCGCCAGCCCGTTCGTCGGCTCCACCGTCGTGAGTCGCTCGAAGGCGTCGGCCTCGTAGCCGGTCTCTTCGGCGAGTTCGCGCGCCGCGGCGCGTTCGAGGGCCGCCGCGTCCTCGGGTTCGACCGACCCCGCCGGGAGGGCGCGGTTGACCCGCCCGACCGCCTGCCGCCACTCGTCGATGACGACGACGTCGCCGTCGGGCGTCAGCGGGAGGACCACGACCGCCGGCGACTCGTCCACGTAGTGGTACCCGTCCGTCTCGCCGTCCGGGAAGCGCACCTCGTCGCGGCGCACCTCGAAGCCGGGGCAGCGGTAGTCGATGTCGGTGTCGAGCGTCTCCCACGCCAAGTCGTCCATGCCTCGGCGTCGGCGCTCGGCCACCTAAATCCCCCTATCGCGGCGAGCGTCCGGCTACGACCAGTCGCCGAGCGAGGCCTGCCCGTCGCCGGTGCGTCTGTCGGCCGCCGTCTCGTCGTCCTCATCGCTCTCGGCGCCGGTCGGCTCGCCGCCGATCCAGTCGGTGAGCTTCCCGCCGTCGCCGCCGGTGTCGACCGCGCCGCGACCGCCCTCGGCGTCGCGCCCCTCGCGTGCCCCGTCGCCCGGCTCGAACCCGCCGAGCGTCGCCTGATCGCTCTCGGCGAAGTCGAGCTTCGAGACGCGAACCCCGAGTTTGCGAACCCGGTCGCCGGCGAACTCGTCGAGGAGGTCCAGCGCCACCGACTCGACGAGGTCAGGGTCGTCGACGGGGCCGGGGAGGCTCCGAGCGCGGGTGTTCACCTCGTAGGGCGGCTCGACTGCCTTTATCCCGATCGTGCGATAGAGGCACCCCCGCTCGCGGGCGCGTCGGGCCACGTCGGCGGCCAGCGCGCGGACCGTCTCCCGCTTCGTCTCCTCGTCGGCCGTCGCCGACAGCGACGACTCCCGCGAGAGGCTCTTCGGGAGGCCGGTCGGGGTGACCGCCCGGTCGTCGTCGCCGCGAGCGCGGCGGTGGAGGTCGGGGCCGCGCTCGCCCAACTCCTCGGCGAGCCGGTCGGGGTCGGCCGCGGCGAGGTCGCCGGCGGTCTCGATGCCCATCTCCGCCAGCGTCCGCTCCGTCACCGGGCCGACGCCGTGGATGTCCGCGGTCGGCAGCGACGCGAGGAACGGCGCCACCTCGCCCGGCGGCACGACCACCAGCCCGTCCGGCTTGTCGGCGTCGCTCGCGACCTTCGCGGTCGACATGTTCGGGGCGACGCCGACGCTCGCGGGGACGCCGGCCTCGCGCTCGATGCGCTGTTTCACGTGTCTGGCGTACCCCTCGGCCAGCGTTCGGGCCGCCGCGGGGCCGCTCGCGGCGCTCGGCGGCGGGTCGTCGGGGTCGCCGGCGGCGTCCCACGCCGTCCGGTCGGTGACGTCGAGGTACGCCTCGTCGATGCTCACCTCGCGGACCACATCGGCGCAGTCGCGGAGGACCGCCTTCACGTCGCTCGCGACCTCCTTATAAAAGTCGAGGTCGACGGGGACGTACCGCCCGGCGTCGGCCGGGTCGGGCGCGTCCGGGTCGTCGGGGTCGGCGTCGGCGCGCCGCGGGAGCAGGTCGAGCGCCTCCGAGATGGGCATCGCGCTCTCGACGCCGAACGCGCGCGCCTCGTAACTCGCCGTCGCGACCGCGCCGATGGTCTCGCCCGCCTCGTAGCCCATGCCGACCACGACGGGTTCGCCCACGAGGTCGGGGCGACGCAGGCGCTCGCAGGAGGCGTAAAAACAGTCCATATCGACGTGGAACACGACGCGGTCGCTCCCCGCGTCGTCGTCCGCGTCGGTTCCGGGGAGCGTCCCGCCCGCCATCGCTCTGGGGTCCGCGCCGCGCGCCCTTAAGAATCAGCCACGACGACACCGCCGACGAAACTCAGGACTGATATTTTCGCCGGTATTCGTTTACCTGCCGAGCGACAGAAGAGATCATGGCTGAACGCATCGACGTGTTGCACGTCGACGACGACGCTTCCGTACTCGACCTCACGGAGGCCTACCTCGAACGGGAACTGGACGCGGTTGCAGTCACGAGCGTCACGACGCCGTCGGCCGCGCTGGAGGAACTCGACGACGACCGCTTCGAGTGTATCATCAGCGACTACGACATGCCCGAGATGGACGGGTTGGCGCTTTTCGAGCGGATCTGTGAGACCGACTGCTCGACCCCCTTCGTCCTCTACACCGGGAAAGGCTCCGAAGAGATCGCCAGCCAGGCGCTCAACGCGGGCGTCACCGGCTACTTCCAGAAGGGCGGTCCAGAGCAGCTGCGCCGGCTCGCGAACCGGGTCGGGCAGGCGGTCGAGGAGCACCGGACCCGCGAGATCGCCGACCGCTACTCGACCGTCATCGACGCGCTCGGGTATCCGGTCTACGTCGTCGACGAGACGGGCACCTTCGAGTTCGTCAACGAGCCGTTCGCGGAGTTGGCCGGCTACGACGTCGAGGAGATCGTCGGAAGCAAGCCCGGATTGATAAAGGGCGACGACGCGGTCCACGAGTCCGAAGACCGGCTCGGAACCATCCTCTCCCGTGACGGGCCGGACATCCAGCGGTTCCGCGTCGACATCGAGCCGAAGGAGGGCGACCCGATCCCCTGTCGCGACCACATGGCCGCGCTGCCGTACGAGGGCGAGGAGTTCGACGGCAGCGTCGGCATCCTGCGCGATGTCTCGGAGGACGTCGAGCAGCGCGAGGAGCTGGAGACGAAGACCCGCGCGCTCGACGAGGCCCCGGTGGGGATCACCATTACCGACCCGGAACTGCCGGACAACCCGATGGTGTACGTCAACGACCGGTTCGTCGAGATGACCGGCTACGACCGCGACTACGCGGTCGGCGTGAACTGCCGGTTCCTGCAGGGGCCGGACACCGACGAGGCCGCGGTCTCGACGCTTCGCGACGCCATCGCGGCGGAAGAGTCGACCAGCGTCGAACTGCTGAACTACCGCCAGGACGGCACCGAGTTCTGGAACCGCGTCAGCATCGCCCCCATCACCGACGCCGCCGGTCGGGTCACGGAGTGGGTCGGCTTCCAGGAGGATATCACGGAGTTTAAAACCCGCGAGGCGGCGCTCAAACGCCAGAACGAGCGACTCGACTCGTTCGCGTCCATCGTCTCGCACGACCTGCGAAACCCCCTCAACGTCGCGCAGGGGCGCGTCGAGCTCGCGGAGACGACGGCCGACGAGGACGCCGAGATCGACGAGCACCTCGACGCCACCGCCGCCGCGCTCGACCGGATCGAGTCCATCATCGACCACACCCTCACGCTCGCCAGAGAGGGGGAGACGGTCGGCGACACCGAGCCGGTCTCGCTCGCGACGGTCGCGACCGACAGCTGGGAGACGGTCGAGACCGGCGCCGCGACGCTCACGGTCGAGACCGACAGGGAGGTGTCGGCCGACCCGGACCGGCTGCGGAACCTGTTCGAGAACCTCGCGCGGAACGCCGTCGAACACGCCGGGCCGGACGTGACGATCCGGGTCGGCGACCTCGACGACGGGTTCTACGTCGCCGACGACGGGCCGGGGATCTCGGAGTCGGTCGCGGACGACCTCTTCGAGCCCGGACAGAGCAGCGCCGAGGGGAACACCGGCTTCGGGCTGGCGATCGTCCAGGAGATCGCCAGCGCCCACGGCTGGACCGTCGAGGCGACCGCGTCGGACGAGGGCGGCGCGCGCTTCGAGATCCGCGGGATCAAACGACACTACGCGCCGCTCCCGGAGCCGTAATCGCCGGTCCCGCGCGAAACCGGAACGATACCCCCCGTTCACAAACGCCTTTGCGGTCGCGGCCGAAGCGGGGATAGATGGGCCTCGTCTCCGGCGTCCTCGACACCGATCGGCGGGTCATCGTCCTCGCGCTCGCCCGGATGGTCGGCGCCGCCGGGAACTCCTTTCTCATCGTCGTGTTGCCGCTGTACATCGCGAGCGATCTGGTCGACATCGAGTCGCTCCTCGGGTCCGCCGTCGGCGTCGGCGCGGCCTCGGTGACGCTCACCGAACCGCTGCTCATCGGCGTCGTCCTCTCGCTTTTCGGGTTCCTCAACAGCCTTTCACAGCCCCTGACCGGGCGGCTCTCGGACCGGACCGGCGCCCGTCGCCCCTTCGTGCTAGCCGGCATCCTGCTCTTGGGGACCGCAAGCGGGCTGTACACCGTCGCGGACGCCTACTGGCAGCTGATCGCCCTTCGCGCGGCACAGGGGTTCGGCGCGGCGCTCATCATCCCGGCGACCGTCGCGCTGGTCAACGAGTACGCCGCGAGCGACGCGGACCGCGGGGGCAACTTCGGCGTGTACAACACCTTCCGGCTGATCGGGTTCGGCTTCGGCCCGGTTCTCGCCGGCCTCGTGGTCGATCGCGGACCGTACGACCTCTCGGCGGTCGGTCTCCCCGTCCTCGACGGGTTCGACGCCGCGTTCGTGGCGGCCTGTGCGGCCGCGTACCTCAGTTTCGTGCTCGTCTTCCTGCTCGTCCGGGACGCCGCCGAGTCGAGCGCGGCGAGCGACGACCTCTCGATCCGCGTCCGCGGGGACGGGCGACTGCTCGACCCGGTGTTCGCTCTGGGGCTGGCGACGGTCGCGATGGGGATCTGTATCGCGCTGTTCGCGACCCTCCAGACGCAGGTGAACGCCCGCCTCGATCAGGCGCCGGTGTGGTTCGGACTCCAGTTCGCGGCGGTCACCATCGCCAACGTCCTGTTTCAGGTGCCGGTCGGACAGGCGAGCGACCGGATCGGGCGTCGTCCGTTCCTCCTGGTCGGGTTCGTGCTGCTCGTCCCCACGACGCTCCTCCAGGGGATCGTCACCGACTCGGTGGTGATGACGCTCGTGCGGCTGGCACAGGGGATCGCCGTGGCGTGCGTGTTCGCGCCGTCGCTCGCGCTTGCTGGCGACCTCGCGCGGGAGGGCGAGTCCGGGACGACGCTGTCGGTGCTCACGATGGGGTTCGGCTTCGGCGTCGCGGTCGGGCCGCTGGCCTCCGGCTGGCTCTACGGGTTCGGCTTCGTCGTCCCGTTCGCGGCCGGCGCCGGCCTCGCGGTCGTCGCGCTCGTGACCGTCGTGACGCAGGTCCAAGAGACGCTGGAGACGGGCGGCGAGTCGGCGACGGCGACGGCGGACTGATATTTATAAGTCGCCGACGGTCGAACCGGCGGCCGTGTCCCGCGACCGCGTCCACTGCGTCGACTGCCGGGAGCCGATCCCGAGCGACGCGCGGATCTGTCCCCACTGTGAGGCCGTCCAGCCCTCGCCGCTCCTCGACGCCGGGGTCGTCGTCGCCGGCGTGTTCGCGTTCGTCTTCGGCGTGATCCTCGCGGTGATGACGCTCGGTACGACCCGCCTGCTCGGCCTCGTCCTGATCGTGCTCGGCTTCGGCCTCGCCGTCGGCGGCTACACTCGGTACCTCGACCGGCAGTCGGGCCGGCAGGGGCGCTGAGGCTCGCGCGGGCGTCGGTCGCCCTGCTCGACTCCCGTCGCCATCTGCCTCCCGTCGCTGCCACCTGCCTCCCGTCGCCGCCATCGCCCTCTCGTCTCGCGACCTTTTAAGTCGGCCCGCGCTCCACCTGCTGGCATGATCACGCCACTCTCGGCCGGGATCGTTCTCGCGGGACTGCTCCTCGCGTTCGTCGGGGCCGCGGTCTCCGTCTACGCCGTCACGCTGACCGGGGTCCTCGTCGGCGCCGGCGCCGGCTACGTCGCCGCTCCGAGCCTCGCCGGGCTGATCGCCGTCGACGGCCTCCTCCTCACCGGCGCGGCCGCCGCGCTCGGCGCCGCGGTGGGCGGGTTCCTCGCGTACGCCGGGCTCTCCTTCGCGGTCGTCGCCATCGGCGGACTGGTCGGCGGCTTCGCCGGTCGGTTCGCCGTCGGGCCGATGTACGCGGCCGACGCGACCGGTATCGAGGGGACGCTGCTCCTCGTCGGCGCGACGCTGGCCGGCGTCGCGGTCGGGGCGCTGTTCGGGTTCGTGTTGAGCCGGACGACGCTCGTCGTCTCGACGGCCTTTATCGGCGCGGCGTTCGCGTCGCGGTCGATCACCCCGGCCACGCTGGACGCGGCCACCGCACAGACGTCGGTCGAGCCGCTGCTGTTCGACGTGACCGCGCCCCTCTTTCTCGCCGTCTTCGTCCTCGGCGCGCTCTCGCAGGTCGGGCTGTTCCGGTTCGGCTACGTGACGAAACTGGTCGGGCTGCTCCCCGGCGCGCGCCGGTGGACCGCGGGCGACGAGAAGGACTCGTAACTCGCCGTGCCGGTGTTCGACGCGCTCTACTCGTACTCGTAGAACCCGCGGCCGGTTTTTTTCCCGAGGTCGCCCGCCTCTACCTTCCGTTTCAGGAGGTACGCCGGCTTGTACCGGTCGCCGAGTTCGTCGTACAGCGTCTCGCTGGCGTTGACCACCACGTCGAGGCCGATGTGGTCGGCGAGTTCCAGCGGCCCCATCGGGACGTTCGTCCCGAGTTTCATCCCCCGGTCGATATCTTCCTTGTCCGCGACGCCCTCGTCGTACGCCCGGACGCCCTCGTTTATCCACGGCATCAGAATTCGGTTCGTGACGAAGCCGGGCTTGTCGTCCGCCTCCCACGTCTCCTTGCCGAGGTCCTCGGCGAAGGCGTGCGCGAAGTCGACGACCGCGTCCGTCGTGTGTTCGCCCACGACGACCTCCACGCCGTCCATTATCGGGACCGGGTTCATGAAGTGGAGGCCGACCACGTCGCTCGCGCGGTCGGTGGCGCTCGCGACGGCCGTGATAGAGAGCGTCGAGGTGTTGGTCGCGAGGACCACGTCGTCGTCGGTCACCGCGTCGAGGTCGGCGAATATCTCTCGTTTCACCGCAAGATCTTCGACTGCGGCCTCGACGACCACGTCGGCTCCCGCGAGGGCGTCGAGGTCGGTGGTGCCCGTTATTCGGTCCCGGATCGCTTCCGGGGCGTCGTCGAGCCGCCCCTTCTCGTCGAGCCGGGCGAGGCTGTCGTCGATGCTGTCGAGCCCGCGCTCGACGTACTCGGGCTCGATGTCGCGCATGGTGACCTCGTAGCCGGCCGTCGCCGCGACCTGCGCGATCCCGTTGCCCATCGTCCCGGCGCCGACGACGCCCACGACGTCGATGTCTGCTAACGCTCGCATGCGGCACGCTGTCGCGCCGGGCGTGGTAAGTATTGCGGCTTCCTGCCCGAGACGACCACCCACGGGAGGCGCGTTCGTCCTGCGTGCCATAATTAACTATTTGAGTAGTAAGTATGTTCTCTCTCAATCTCCGTTAGAAACCGTCAAGACGCGCGGAACCGGCCGAATTCAATTCTTTACGCCCGCCCGTCCGACCATAGTGTTTTTTACCGATGTAACGGGAGTATGAATCGATGCTCCCACACGCCGCCGACAACATCTCGCGGGACGGTAAGTCGCTCATCTTGGCGTACGACCACGGGATCGAACACGGGCCGGTCGACTTCGAGCCGAATCCCGAGACGGCGGACCCCGAGCGGATCTTCGAACTCGCCACGCACGAGGCGGTCACCTCGCTGGCGGTCCAGAAGGGGCTCGCCGAGGCGTACTACCCCGACTACGAGGACGACGTCAACCTCCTTTTGAAACTCAACGGGACCTCGAACCTCTGGCGGGGCGAGCCGAACAGCGCGGTCAACTGCACGCCCGAGTACGCGGCCGAGTTGGGCGCCGACGCGATCGGATTCACGGTCTACGGCGGCTCGAACCACGAGATTGAGATGGCCGAGGAGTTCCGGACCGCACAGGAGGGCGCCCGCGAACACGACATGGGCGTCGTCATGTGGTCGTACCCCCGCGGGCAGGGCCTCCGCAACGACGGCAGCCCCGACGTGATCTCGTACGGCGCGCGCCTCGGCTTGGAGCTCGGCGCCGACGTGGTGAAGGTGAAGTACCCCGGCTCCGCCGAGGCGATGGGTCACGCCGTCGAGATGGCCGGTCCGGCGGACGTGGTGATGTCCGGCGGGACGATGCGCGACGACAAGGCGTTCCTCCGGAACGTCGCGAACGCCATCGACGCGGGCGCCACCGGCGTCGCTGTGGGGCGGAACGTGTTCCAGCGTGACGACCCCGAACGCATCCTCGACGCGCTGGAAGCCGTGATCTTCCAAGAGGTAGCGCCCGACGAGGCGCTGGCGATCGCCGAGAGCGACGACTGATGGCCGACCCTGCGTCGGACGGCGGCGCCGACTCGACCGTCGAGGCGGTCTTCGACGCGGTCGCGGCCACCGCCCCCGAGATCCGCGCCGCGCTCCCCGGTCGCCGCGTCGAGAGCGGGACGGAGAACGCCTCCGGCGAGTCCGTGCTGGCCGGCGACCTCTACGCCGACGAACTGCTCGGCGAGGCGATCACGGCGGTCGACGGCGTCGGCTCGTTCGTCAGCGAGGAGCGCGAGGCCGCCGTCGACGCCGGCGGCGCGGTCGGCGAGGGCGCGTACGCGGTCGCCATCGACCCGCTCGACGGCTCCTCGAACCTCCGGTCGAACAACGCGATGGGCACGGTCGTCGGCGTGTACGACGCCCCGCTTCCGGCGACCGGGCGCGACCTCGTCGCCGCCGGCTACGTCCTGTACGGCCCGATCACGACGATGGTCGTCGCCGACGCGTCCGGCGTCCGCGAGGAGGTGGTCGCGGGCGACGGCGAGGGCGTCGAGCGGTCCGTCGTCGAGGCCGACCTGCGACTCCCCGACGACCCGCTCGTCTACGGGTTCGGGGGGCGCGTCCCCGACTGGCCCGCCGACTTCACCGCCTACGCCCGCGAGATCGAGGACGAACTGAAACTCCGGTACGGCGGCGCCATGGTCGGCGACGTGAACCAGGTGCTCACCTACGGCGGCGTCTTCGCGTACCCCGCGCTGGTCGACGCGCCGGACGGGAAGCTCCGGCTCTCCTTCGAGGCGAACCCCATCGCGTACATCATCGAGCGGGCGGGCGGGACGGCGACCGACGGCGAACAACACATCCTCGACGTCGAGCCCGAGGGCGTCCACGACCGCGTGCCGCTGTACGTCGGCAACGAGGAACTGGTCGAACGGCTGCAGGCGGCGCTGGCGTAGCGCGGCGCGTCTTTTCGAGCCGCCGGGGCGACCGCGAACCCGCATGGAAAACTGTTTAGGATCTACCGCAAATCTTGCGTCCATGAAAGTCCACGTCGGCGCGGCGGCGACGCCCGAAGAGGCCGAAGCGATCGCGAAGTCGCTCGCCGAACATCTCGGCGTCGGCGTCGACGTTCACGTCGGCGAGCGCGCGGAGCCCGCCGCGAGCGCCGACCCGCCGGCGGTCGACTACCCGCTCGACGACGACCTCGGCCCGACGGACCGCGAGCGCGCGCTCCGGGAGGAGATCGACGACATCCTGGAGGGCGGTCCGGAGAAGTACCGCCAGCGACTCCCGGAGCAGGGCAAACTGTTCGTCCGCGACCGGCTCGACCTCTGGTTCGGCGGCGAGGGCGGCACGCGGGGGGCCGGCGACGCGAGCGCGACCGACGGCGACCCCGCGGGACTCCACTTCGAGGACGGGAAGTTCGCCGCCTTCGACGACTGGCACCCGAACGCTCCGACAGGCGACGAGGAGGACGCGGCCACCGACGACCGGCTCCCCGGCGACGGCCTGCTCACCGGCGCGGCCGAGTTCGAGGGTCGCGACGTTCACTTCATGGCCAACGACTTCACCGTGAAGGCGGGGTCGATGGCGGCGAAGGGCGTCGAGAAGTTCCTCCGGATGCAACAGCGCGCGCTGAAAACCGGGAAGCCGATCCTCTACCTGATGGACTCCTCGGGCGGTCGGATCGACCAGCAGACCGGCTTCTTCGCCAACCGCGAGGGGATCGGGAAGTACTACTACAACCACTCGATGCTCTCCGGCGCCGCCCCACAGATCTGCGTCTTGTACGGCCCCTGTATCGCCGGCGCCGCCTACACGCCCGTCTTCGCCGACTTCACCGTGATGGTCGAGGGGATGTCGGCGATGGCCATCGCCTCGCCGCGGATGGTGAAGATGGTCACCGGCGAGGAGATAGAGATGGACGACCTCGGCGGCCCGCGGGTCCACGCCGAGGAGTCCGGCTCCGCGGATCTCGTCGCCCGCGACGAGGAGCACGCCCGCGAACTCGTCGCCGACCTCGTCGGCTACCTCCCCGACAAGGCGGGCGAGAAGCCCCCGAAACGGGAGCCGAAGCCCCCGAAGTTCTCGCCCGAGGGGATCGACGAGCTGATCCCCGCCTCGCCGAACCGACCCTACGACGTCCGCGACCTCCTCGACCGGATCGCCGACGCGGAGTCCGTCTTCGAGCTGAAGGAGGGGTACGGCTCGGAGATCGTCACGGCGTTCTGTCGGATCGACGGCCGGCCTGTCGGCGTCGTCGCCAACGACCCCACGGTTCGCTCGGGCGCCATCTTCCCGGACGCGGCGGAGAAGGCGGCGGAGTTCATCTGGACCTGCGACGCCTACGAGATCCCCCTGTTGTACCTCTGTGACACGCCGGGGTTCATGGCGGGGTCGGGAGTCGAGAAGGACGCGATCTTAGAGAAGGGCAAGAAGATGATCTACGCCACCTCCTCGGCGACGGTCCCGAAACAGACCGTCGTCACCCGGAAGGCGTACGGCGCGGGCATCTACGCGATGGGCGGCCCCGCCTACGACCCCGAGAGCGTGATCGGGCTCCCGTCCGGCGAGATCGGTATCATGGGGCCGGAGGCCGCGATCAACGCCGTCTACGCCCGGAAGCTCGCCGCGATCGACGACCCCGAGGAGCGCGCCGAGACCGAGGCGCGCCTACGCGAGGAGTACCGCGAGGATATCGACATCCACCGGATGGCCAGCGAGGTCGTCATCGACGAGATCGTCGCGCCCTCTTCGCTCCGCGAGGAACTGGCCGCGCGCTTCGCGTTCTACGAGGATGTCGAGAAGGACCTCCCGGACAAGAAGCACGGCACGGTGTTATAAATACGCGACCGCGCCGGCGCCGAACGCGCCGAGGGCGTCACCGAACCCGAACACCACGGCGACGCCGACGGCGGCCAGCGCGCCGACGTAGGCCACGGACCCGACGAGCGACGCGGCGGCGAACCGCGGCGCGGAGACGGACGAGGCGTTCGCGGTTGGGACGGCGAGCCAGCCGCGGGTGCCGGGGACCGCGTTCGAGGCCGCCACCGCCGGCAGGCCCCATCGGTCGAACCAGCGCCCCACGCCCTCCAACTGCCCCTCGTCGACCGGGACCAGCCTGAGCGACGTGGGGTCCGCGTCGAACCGGCGCACCGCGACGAACACCACCGACTGGCCGACGGTCGCGCCGACCACCGCCGCGGCGAACACCGGCAGCACCGCGACCGCCTCGACGCCGACGGCGACCACGGCGGTGACGAACAGGGTCCGCGCCGGGAGCATCTTCCCGACGAGCGCGCCTTCGAGCGCGAAGACCGCGAAAATGGCGATCGCACCGTAGCTGTCGACGAGGGCGAGCGCCGTGGCGGCGTGAGAACCGAACACGACACCAGTCGGTCGTCGGGACGTAAAACTCTTACACCGTGAAATACGCTCGCAGGTGTCGTCCCGTCCGTTTAGCGCTTCGATCGGCGTTTCGGGTGCGCGGATACGCCGACGAGGCCGGGGGTGAGTATTTATCAGTGGCAACCAAACGTGTCACCCATGATCGATGTCGGCGTCACGGCTCCCGACTTCATCGCCCCCGCGGTCACCGCCGGGACCGCCGCGGAACTGGAGCTGTTCCGGCTCGTCGACCGCCACGATGCGGTCGTCTGCTGTTTCGCGCCCGCGAACTTCGTCCCGACCTGTACCGCGGCGCTCGCCGGTGTCCGCGACGCGGGCTGGCACGGCCGCGACGACCTCGCCGTCGTCGCCCTCACCGGCGACTCGCTGTACGCGGGGTTCGCGTACGCCGACCGGTTCGAATTCCCCTTCCCGATTGTCTCAGACTTCCACGGGACCGTCGCCGAGTCGTACGACCTCCTCGCCGAATCGTGGGAGGGTCACTCGCAGATACCGCGCCGGGCGGTCGTCGTGATCGGCGGCGACTGGACGGTGCGGTTCGCCGAGGCGACGATCGACGCGCTCGACCGCCCGGCGCCCTCGCCCGTCCAGAACGCCACCGCCGCACTTCGCGATATCGGCATCGACGTCGACCGCCCGCGAGTGGACTACGACGGGCCGTGGTGAGCGTTCGACGGCACCTCCGCGTGTCGTCGAGTCTCGCCTCGTCGGGGATTGCGTGCTCTGCATCGTCGATTTTTGCGCGTTTCGCGTCGCCGGGGTTCGGGCCGTCCGCGTCGCCGGGGTTATTTCACGTCCGCACGCGGACGGGCACGCATGGAAACCGCCCTGGCGGAGTACCTCGATGGGTTCACGCGCCGCGACTGGGAGACGCTGGACCGGGAGGCCGTCACCGACCCTGTGAGAGTCGCTGTCGTCGGCCTCGGCTGGTTCGCCCGCGAGTGGGCGCTGCCGGGAATCGCCCGGTCGGCGTACACCGAGGCGACCGTCGTCACCGACATCGACGCGGACGCGGTGGAGACGGTCGCCGCCGAACACGACGTGACCAAGGTGGATCCCGACGCGTTCAGATCGGGCGCCGTCGCGGACGCGTACGACGCGGTGTACGTCGCGACGCCGAACGCGACCCACCTTGGGTACGTTCGCGCGGCCGCAAAACAGGGGAAAGCGATTCTGTGCGAGAAGCCGCTGGAATCGACGCTGGACCGCGCTCGCCGCCTCGTGGATGTCTGTCGGGAGGCCGACGTGCCGCTGATGGTCGGCTACCGCATGCAGACCGACCCCGCCGTCCGCCGGCTCCGTGACCTCCGCTCGGCGGGCGTCGTCGGCGACGTGGTTCACGTCCACGCGACGATGTCCCAGACGATGCTCGGGGAGCTCGCCGGCGACACCGATCAGTGGCGGCTCGACCCCGAACTGTCCGGCGGCTGTGCGCTCATGGATCTGGGCGTCTACCCGATCAACACGACCCGATTCGTTCTCGACGAGGACCCGGTGCAGGTGTCGGGCCGGACCCGAACGCGCCACGAGGCGTTCGCGGGCGTCGACGAACACGCCAGTTTCCGGCTGGCGTTCCCCGACGGCGTCGACGCGCTGTGTACGGTGAGCCAGAACGCCGAGCACGCGAGCCGGCTGGAGGTCACCGGCACGGACGGGCGCCTGATCCTCGATCCGGCGTTCTACGAGCGCGAGGACAGGGGGTTCGCCGTCGTCCGCGACGGCACGCGCGTCGACGTCGACTTCGAGCAGGTCCACCAGATCGAAGCGGAGTTCGCCTACTTCGGCCACCAGCTTCTGGCCGGCGAACCGTTCCACCCGGACGGGGACCACGCGCTCACGGACGTGCGCGCTATCGACGGCATTTATCAGTCGGCCGAGACGGGGGAGCCCGTCGACCTCGATACGGATCGGTCGTAAGCGCAAGGCTCGCGGCCGGCGCGAGAGGCGTCGGCTACTGCTCGATCCCGTACACGTCGCTCGTCCAGTCGCGCGCCGGGGTGTCGTACACCGGTTCGTCGCGGTCGCGCCCGTCGAGTCGCCGCCGGTCGGCGGCGTCGAGCTCCCAGTCGAGGTCGGCGTTGGCCCGGACGTGTTCCGGGGTCGCCGACCGCGGTAACGCGACCACGTCGTTGTCGAGCGCCCACCGCAACACGACCTGCGCGGGGTGTTTGTCGTACGTCTCGGCGAGGTCGGCGACGACCTCGTCGTCGAACACCGCCGTCCGCGCGAGCGGGGCCGCGGCCTCGATCACGGTGTCCGACTCGTGGCAGTAGTCGACGAGATCCGGGCGCTGGAACCAGGGATGGTACTCGATCTGGTTGACCGCGATCGGCACGTCCGCGACGTGGTGCGCGCAGCTGAGTTGGTAGGCGCTAAAATTCGAGACGCCGACGTCGCGGACGAGCCCCCGGTCGTGGAGTTCGGCCATCGCCTGCAGCGTCTCGCGCAGCGAGATTGCCGGGTTCGGCCAGTGGATGAGGTATAAATCGAGATAGCCGGTGCCGAGTCGGTCGAGCGAGGCCTCACACGACTCGATCACCGACTCGTAGTTGAGGTTCTTCGCGAGCACCTTCGAGGTGAGAAACACCTCGTCGCGGTCGTACTCGGCGAGCGCCTCGCCGATCGCCGCCTCGTTGTGATACCCTTCGGCGGTGTCGATGTGGGCGTAGCCGGCGTCGAGCGCCGCACGGACGCTGTCTGCCGTGTGGTCGCCGAGGTCGTACGTCCCGAGTCCGAGCGCCGGCAACTCGGCGCCGCTCGGGAGCGTCTTGGTTGGAACGGTCATATCCAACCGGTTCGGCGGATCGCCGATTGAAACTACCGGTCGCGGAGAAGTGGCGGTCGGTTCGCTCGCCGGCGGCTCACGCTTTCATTTAAATGGATGAATCATACCGGCCGAGACTCCCGTGAGCAGCGAGAGACCTCTGGTCTCTCTGGCAGCCGGCGCGCAGCGCCGGCGACGCAGCGAGCGGGAAGCCGGGCGGCACACGACCGTAGGGAGGCACCGGCAGAGATTTGAACGCAGAATCAGACGTGCTCGCTCGCTTCGTCCGCTGCGCGCGACTGATAGCGTTCAAATCTCTCTCGGTGATTGCTTACGTTGTGTGAGAAAAGCACCGGCCGAGACTCCCCGCGAGCGCAGCGAGCGGGGAGTCAGGCCGGTGTATCTTCGAGCGTAGCGAGAAGATGCACCGGCCGAGATTTGAACTCGGGTTGCAACCATGGCAAGGTTGCGTGATACCACTACACTACCGGTGCGTGCTTCGCAATTTCACATAGCCCGAGTCGGAGGTATAAGCGTTCCGAACGACGCTCGACGACGCACCCTCGGCGCCGACCGGAACCGCCCGACCCGTCCCCCTTTTCGCCGCCATTTGCGTGTTGTGACGGCCGTGGGGCGGCCGCGTCGGCAGTACCCCCTTGCGACGGCCGACCGTGTGAACGCCTGTCTCGATCGAGAGCCGAAAACGCCCGCGAGACCCCGTGTGAACGCGCCACAGCCCGAAAGCGGGACCGCTATCCTTTTACGACGCCGTCTGAAATCGAGGGGTACAGTCTCGCCACGATGCGTACCGAAGACGGACTCACGATATGTATTCCGTCTTCGGTCGTCCGGGAAGCCGAAGACGACCGCGAGGCAACTCGCAAACTCGGCTACGTCGCCCGTGCGGCGGCGGTGTTCCGGGCGGATCGACTGGTCGTCTTCCCCGACGGGGAAGGCGAGCGGCGACGGGGCGGCGAGTACGTTCGGACCGTGCTGGGGTACGCCGCGACCCCTCCGGGGCTCCGAAAGGATCTCTGGGGGGAGCGCGACGAACTCCGGTACGCCGGCGTGCTCCCGCCGCTCCGCGTGCCGTGGCGGACCGGCTCGACCCCTAGCGGGGAAGAGTCGAAAACACAGGGACTCGTGACCGAGGTCGGACCTGAAGGCCGCGTCCGGGTCAATTCCCCGCTGCGGGAACACCCGATCTCCCTGCTCGTGCCCTCCGGAATGGAGGTCGAGCAGGGGGAGCGCGTCACCATCAGGGTCTCTTCGAGAGAACCGGTCCGCGCCCGCATCACCGGGAAGCCGGAGGACGGTTTCCAGGTCGTGGAAGCGGACCTGTCGGAAGCGCTCGCCGGCGACGGCTTGGCCGTCGCGACGTCGCGACACGGGGAGGAACTCTCCGTCTCGCGGCTCGGCGGCATCGTCTCGGACGCGCGGGAGGTCGGCGGCTACACCGTCGCCTTCGGCGCGCCCGAACGAGGGCTTCCGGAGATGCTCGGGCTTTCGCCCGACGACATTCGGGCGGCCGTTTCCGACGGCCGCTCGGTCGAACCCGATCCGGGGTTCGACCTCTGGCTGAATACGATCCCGGCACAGGCGAGCGAGGTCGTCCGAACGGAGGAGGCTCTGTTCGTGACTCTCGGCTCGCTCACACTCACGGAGTAAACACATGCCACAACCAAGCCGACCACGAAAAGGCTCGCTGGGCTACGGCCCGCGTACCCGCGCAGACCGAGAGGTCCCGCGCATTCGATCGTGGCCCGACGACGACGGAGCCCCAGCACTGCAGGGGTTCGCCGGCTACAAAGCCGGTATGACGCACGTCGTTATGGTCAACGACGAGGCGAACTCGCCGCGTGAGGGAATGGAAGAGTCCGTTCCCGTCACCGTCGTCGAGACGCCGCCGATGTACGCCGTCGCCCTGCGCGCCTACGAACAGACGCCGTACGGAAAGAAGCCGGTCGAAGAGGTATGGGCGACCGAGTTCCACGAGGAGCTCGACCGCGCGCTCGACCTCCCGGCGGAAGACACCTTCGAGGAAGACGCCGACGAACTGCGTGCGCTTTTAGACGAGGGCGCGGTCGACGACGTCCGCGTCATCACCCACACCGTCCCCTCGGAGCTCCAGAACGTTCCCAAGAAGAAGCCCGATGTCATGGAGACGCGCGTCGGCGGCGGCTCCCTCGAGGAGCGCGTCGACTTCGGACTCGATCTGGTCGCCGAGGGCGGCGCCCACGAGTTCGGTGACGTCTTCCGCGCCGGTCAGTACACCGACGTTTCGGGCATCACGAAAGGGAAAGGGACCCAAGGCCCCGTCAAGCGATGGGGCGTTCAAAAGCGGAAGGGCAAACACGCCCGCCAGGGATGGCGGCGCCGGATCGGCAACCTCGGTCCGTGGAACCCATCCCGCGTCCGCTCGACCGTTCCCCAGCAGGGGCAGACCGGCTACCACCAGCGCACCGAGCTCAACAAGCGCCTCATCGACTTCGGCGAGGGCGACGACGCCAGCGTCGACGGCGGCTTCGTCAACTACGGCGAGGTCGACGGCGACTACGCGCTCATCAAGGGCTCGCTGCCTGGTCCGGACAAGCGCCTGCTTCGCTTCCGCCCGGCCATCCGGCCGAACGACCAGCCGCGCCTCGACCCCGAGGTCCGGTACGTATCCACCGCATCCAACCAGGGATAATACATGAACGCAACAGTACACGACCTGGACGGCGGGGACGCGGGCAGCATCGAGCTGCCGGCGATCTTCGAGACCGCGTTCCGACCGGACCTCATCGGTCGGGCAGTCTCCGCCGCACAGGCTAACCGGAAACAGGCCTACGGTGCCGACGAGTTCGCTGGGCTGCGAACCCCCGCGGAGTCGTTCGGCTCCGGGCGCGGGCTCGCACACATCCCCCGCTCCGAGAACGTTGCCCGCCGCGTCCCGAGCGCCGTCTCGGGCCGCGCCGCGCACCCGCCGAAGGCCGAGAAAGACCAGACGAAGAGCCTCAACGACAAGGAGCGACAGCTCGCCATCCGGTCGGCCATCGCGGCCACCGCCGACGCCGAGCAAGTCGCCGAGCGCGGTCACGCGTTCGACGAGGACCTCGACCTCCCGCTCGTCGTGAGCGACGAGTTCGAGGACCTCAACAAGACCCAGGAGGCCCTGGGCGTGCTCGAAGCCGTCGGCGTCGACGCCGACATCGAGCGCGCCGAGGAGGGTCGCTCCGTCCGAGCCGGTCGCGGGAAGACCCGCGGTCGAAAGTACAGCCAGCCGAAGTCCGTCCTGGTCGTCACCAGCGAGGAGCCGTCCCGCGCCGCCCGAAACCTTTCGGGCGTCGACGTCGCGACCGCGCGAGAGGTCAACGCGGAAGACCTCGCGCCGGGCGCGCATCCGGGCCGACTCACGCTGTGGACCGAGAGCGCCATCGAAGAGGTGGCTGACCGATGAACTCCATCATCGAGCATCCGATAGTCACCGAGCAGGCGATGAACGAGATGGACTTTAAGAACAAGCTGCTGTTCCTCGTCGACATCGACGCGACCAAACCCGAGGTCCGCGAGGAAGTGCAGGACCGGTACGACGTCTCCGTCACCAACGTGAACACGCAGGTGACTCCGCAGGGAGCCAAGAAGGCGACTGTCACGCTCTCCGCGGACGACGACGCGACCGAGATCGCATCGCGCATCGGGGTGTTCTAAGATGGGACGACGAATCCAAGGACAGCGGCGTGGACGCGGCGGCCCGACGTTCCGGGCCCCCTCCCACCGCTACAAGGCGGAACTGTCGCACAAGAAGCTCGAAGACGTGGACACGATCACCGGCGAAATCGTCGGGATCGAACACGACCCCGCTCGCTCGGCTCCGCTCGCGGAGATCGAGTTCGAGGACGACGACCGTCGGCTCGTGCTCGCGCCGGAAGGCGTGCGCGTGGGCGAGACGATTCAGGTCGGCGTTTCGGCGGAGATCAAGCCGGGGAACACGCTCCCGCTGGCCGAGATCCCCGAGGGTGTCCCGGTCTGTAACGTCGAGAGTAACCGCGGCGACGGCGGGAAGTTTGCGCGCGCCTCCGGCGTGTCCGCGACGCTTCTCACCCACGACCGCGATGTCGCGGTCGTTCAGCTTCCCAGCGGCGAAGTGAAGCGCCTCGACCCGCAGTGCCGCGCCACGATCGGCGTGGTCGCCGGTGGCGGTCGGACGGAGAAACCCTTCGTCAAGGCCGGTAACAAACACCACAAGATGAAAGCGCGCGGGACCAAATACCCGCGCGTGCGCGGCGTCGCGATGAACGCCGTCGACCACCCCTTCGGTGGGGGCGGTCGCCAACACCCCGGCCAGCCGAAGTCGGTCTCGCGGGACGCCCCGCCGGGACGGAAGGTCGGTGACATCGCATCCAAGCGCACCGGACGAGGTGGCAACAAATGAGTTCAGATTACCGCACCGGCCGCGAGGGCAAGGAGTTCGCCTACCGCGGTCACTCGCTCGACGAGCTACAGGAGATGGACGTAGAGGAAGTCGCGGAACTGCTCCCCGCTCGCCAGCGGCGAAGCATCGTTCGCGGCCTCGGCACCGAACAGCAGAAGCTGCTGGAGACGGTCCGGAGCCGCGACAAGGAGACGACGGCGGACAACCCGATTCGAACGCACCTGCGCGATATGCCGGTGCTGCCGGAGTTCGTCGGCGTCACCTTCTCCGTGTACAACGGACACAGCTTCGAGCGCGTGCAGGTCGAACCCGAGATGATCGGTCATTACCTCGGTGAGTTCCACCTGACTCGAAGCACCGTCGAACACGGTCAGGCCGGCATCGGCGCGACCCGGTCCTCGAAGTTCGTGCCCCTCAAGTAATCCATGGGAATCAACTACAGCGTCGAGGCCGACCCGGAGACCACCGCCAAGGGGATGCTCCGCGATCGGCCCATCAGCGTGAAGGACAGCAAGGAGATCTCCCGAGAGATCAAAGGCGAAACCGTCGCCGACGCCGAGGAGTTCCTGCAGGAAGTCATCGACGAGGAGACCTCGGTGCCGATGCGCCAGCACAACGCCGGCGCGGGCCACCGCTCCGACATCGACGGCTGGGACGCGGGTCGCTACCCGGCGAAGGCTTCGAAGGACTTCCTCAAGCTCTTAGAGAACGTCAAGAACAACGCCATCGAACAGGGGTTCGACGGCGAGGAGATGATCATCAAACACGTCGCCCCTCACAAGGTCGGCGAACGACCCGGTCGGAACCCGCGAGCCGCGGGCGCGACCCAGTGGAATACCACCCTCGCCGATGTCGAACTCATCATCGAGGAGCCGGAGGCTGACGAATAATGGCTGACGAACACCAATTCATCGAGGACGGCCTGCGCCGTTCACAGATCAACGAGTTCTTCGCGGACGAGCTCGGCCGCGCCGGCTACGGCGGCATGGACGTCGCTCAGACGCCGATGGGCACGCAGATCGTCCTGAAGGCCGAAAAGCCCGGCATGGTGATCGGGAAGGGCGGGAAGAACATCCGCAAGATCACCACCGAGCTCGAGGACCGCTTCGACATGGACGACCCGCAGATCGACGTTCAGGAGGTCGACGAGCCCGACCTGAACGCGCAGATCGTCGCGGACCGTCTCGCGAACGCACTGGAACGCGGCTGGTACTTCCGGAAGGCCGGTCACACGACCATCGACCGGATCATGGACGCCGGCGCCCTCGGCGCCGAAATCGTCCTGAGCGGGAAGGTCACGGGTGCACGCTCGCGCGTCGAGAAGTTCAACCGCGGCTACATCAAACACAACGGCGAGCCCGCAGAGGAGGTCGTCGACCACGGCCAGGGCGTCGCGGTGATGAAGCTCGGGACGATCGGCGTCAACGTGAAGATCATCCCGCCGGGCGCACAGCTCCCGGACGACTTCGACATCCGCGAGGACGCCGAGGTCCCAGAAGTCGAGCAGGCGACCGTCGACGTCGGTGACGACGAGGGCGTCGAATCGCTCCTCGAAGAGGAGCCCGAGGAGGTGCCGGACGTCGGCGCCGACGAGGAGGTCGACGTGCCCGACGAGGACCCCGCCGACGTCATCGACGAGGAAGTCGTCGAAGAGGTCGTCGAGGAGACGCAGGACACGGCTGCGGACGCGACCGACGTTGCCGCCGAAGAGCCGGTCGGCGACGCCGACGCGGACGATGTCGACGAGCTCGACGAGGAGATCGAATCGGAGGCGGCCGACCTCGTCGCAGAGATGGAAGCGGCCGACGAAGACGAGGGGGACGAATAAATGGCGATCCTCTACACCGACGAGATCCGCGACATGACGGCAGCCGAGCGCCAGGTCGAACTGGAAGAGCTCGAAACCGAGCTGCTCAACTCGAAGGCGCAGCGGGCGGCCGGCGGAATGCCGGAGAGTCCCGGCCGCGTCAAGGAGATGAAAAAGACGATCGCGCGGATCAAGACGATCCAGCAGGAAGAAGGCGACTTCGACGACGAATAACGATGATCTCCCCCGACACACTCTCCCGGCACGAACTCGTCGGCCTCCCGGTTCGGGTGGCCGACGCCGCCAGCGACGCCCACGTGGGTATCGCCGGGCGCGTGCTGTCGGAGACGTTCGGGACCCTCGTGGTCCGAACCCCGTCGGGGGACAAACGCGTGCCCAAAGCGGGCGCGATGTTCGAGTTCGCGGTCGTCGATCGACCGACCACACGCACAGATGAAGCCGCCGGCGACGACCAGTCGTCGGGGTCTGCGTCCCAACTCGGGTCGGATACTACGGGGGTTCGCCCCCGTCAGTCTGGCCCGTCCGGATCCACAACCGTCGTCGCCGGTGACGACGCGGGTCCGGCGAGCCAACGCGGCGAGTGCAAAGACGTGGTCTACGCGACGGTGGATGGCGAGCGGTTACGGCATCGACCCGCCGAACGCACCGAACGAGGTGTCACACAATGGCGATAGGAATCGACGTACCCACGCCTCCGGAGCCAGACAACCCGGAGGATTACGACTACGAGAAGTGCCCCTTTTACGGGCAGCTCTCCGTCCGCGGCCAGACCCGTGAGGGAACGGTCGTGTCGACGGATATGGAAAAGACCGTCATCGTCGAGCGAGAATACGACGTGTTCGTACCGAAATACGATCGGTACATGAAGCGTCGGTCGCGCATCCCGGCTCACGTGCCGGGCGTGCTCGACTCGCTCGAAGTCGGTGACGAAGTAAAAATCGCGGAAACGCGACCGCTCTCGAAGACGAAGTCCCACGTCGTCGTCGAGAACCTGTCGGGTGATCTGTGATGGAGGCGCTCAAGGCCGACGTCACGCAAGGGCTCTCGAAGGGCTCGCTCATCACGTGCGCCGACAACACCGGCGCCCGTGAGCTGAAGGTTATCTCCGTGGCCGGCTACTCCGGCACGAAGAACCGTCACCCCAAGGCAGGTATCGGCGACAAGGTGACCGTCTCGGTCACCAAAGGGACCCCGGAGATGCGGCGGCAGGTGCTGGAGGCGGTCGTCGTCCGCCAGCGCAAGCCGATCCGCCGTCCGAGCGGGACCCGAGTAAAGTTCGAGGACAACGCGGCCGTCATCATCGACGACCTCGAGGAGCCGCGGGGCACGGAGATCAAAGGCCCCGTCGCTCGCGAGGTCGCCGAACGATTCGGGAGCATCGCCTCGACCGCGACGATGATCGTCTAACCATGACGAAACAGCCACGCAAACAGCGAAAACGGTCGGAGACCGCGCCGCTCCACGAGCGGCAGAGCCAGGTTCGAGCCACCCTCACGGACGACCTCCGTGCGGAGTACGGGCAGCGGAACGTCCGCGTCAACGCCGGCGACACCGTCGAGGTGCTTCGCGGCGACGCGGCCGGGACGGAGGCAGACGTTGTCGCCGTCGACCTGTCCGCGGAACGGATCACCGTCGAGGGCGTTACCGTCGAGAAGGCGGACGGAGAAGAGGTTCCCCGTCCGCTTCCGGCGAGCAACGTCCGGGTGACCGAACTGGACCTGGAAGACGAGCGCCGGGAGGCGCGGCTCCAGGAGGATAACGAATGACGCGACATCAGAAGCGACTGGCAGTACCGAACTCCTGGCCGGTCGAGCGGAAGACGAACACGTTCACCGTCAAGGCCGGCGCCGGCCCCCACGGTGAGGCGGGCGTTCCGCTCGTCGTCCTGCTGCGGGACGTGCTCGGCTACGTCGACTCGACCAAGGAGGCGCGCTACGCGCTGAACAACGACTCGATTCTCGTCAACGGTGACGCGGTTTCGGACGAGCAGCGTCCGATCGGGATGTTCGACATCCTGGCGTTCCCGGAGCGAGAGGAGTCCTTCCGCGTCTTCCCCGACGAGGGCGGTCGGCTCGCGCTGACCCCCGTCGACGAGGAGGCCGCCGGGAGCCGGCTCGGGAAGATCACGAACAAGTCCGTCGTCCCCGGTGGCGACGTGCAGCTGACGCTCCACGACGGGACGAACGTCCTCGTGGACGCGGACACCGAGTACGACACGAAAGACTCGATCGTCGTCGACAACGAGTCGAAGGAGATCGTCGCCCACTTCGAGTACGAAGAGGGCGCGCTCGTCACCGCCGTCGCCGGCCAGCACGCCGGCCGCATCGGCGAAGTGGCGGACATCGACGTGACGCTCGGTTCCGGCTCGAACACGGTCTTCGTCGGCGACGACGAGGACGGGTACGAGACGGTCGAGGAGTACCTCGTCGTCATCGACGAGAACTTCACCGGCGACGACGAGACGGGTGATTCGGATGAGTGAATCCGAAGCCGCCGCTCACGAGATGCGCGAGCCGTACCTCGAGAAGGTCGTCGTCCACATGGGCGTCGGACAGGGCGGTGAGCCGCTCGCGGACGCAGAAGAGATCATCGAGGAGATCACGGGCCAGCAGTCGGTCCGAACGACCTCGAAGCGCACCATCGCCGAGTTCGGGATCCGCAAGGGCGACCCGATCGGCGTCAAGGTGACGCTGCGCAGCGAGGACGCACACGAGTTCCTCGCGACCGCGCTCGACGTCGCTGACGTCTCGCGGAACCAGTTCGACGACACGGGGAACCTGAGCTTCGGAGTCGAAGACCACACCGACTTCCCGAGCCAGGAGTACGACCCGAACATCGGTATCTACGGCCTCGACGTGACGACGACCATCGTCCGTCCCGGCTACCGCGTGTCGAAGCGGGACAAGGCGACCGCCTCCATCCCGCAGAAACACCGGATGACCGCCGAGGACGCGGCTGCGTTCCTCGAAACGAACTTCGACGTTGAGGTAACGGAATGAGCGAAGCGAACAACGACACGGGCGAACACGCGTCGAACCGCACCGACTCCCGGCACACGTGCCGGCGGTGCGACCGCGAGCAGGGGCTCGTCGGCAAGTACGACATCAACCTCTGCCGGCAGTGTTTCCGCGAGGTCGCCCGAGACATGGGATTCGAGAAGTACAGCTGATCATGACGGGAAACGATCCATTCACCAACGCGCTGGCCGGCATGGACAACGCCGAGAGCGTTGGCCACCTGTCGTACACGGTTGAGCCCGCCTCCAACATCATCGGCTCCGTCCTCGAGGTCCTCTACGACCGCGGGTACGTCGACGGCTTCGAGTACGTCGACGACGGGAAAGCCGGGAAGTTCGAGGTCGAACTAAAAGGAGCGATCAACGAGTGTGGCGCCGTCAAGCCCCGCTACTCCGCGGGTGCAGACGAGTTCGAGAAGTGGGAGAAGCGATACCTCCCCGCCCGTGACTACGGGACGCTCATCGTCACGACGAGCCACGGCGTCATGAGCCACTACGAGGCCCGCGAAGCGGGCATCGGCGGCCAAGTGATCGCATACGTCTACTAACAATGAACAGAGTCGAAATCGAGATTCCGGACGACGTCTCCGCCGAGACCGACCACCTCGAACTCACCGTCGAGGGTCCCAACGGAAGCGTCACGCGACGCCTCTGGTACCCCGACGTCGAGGTCACGGTCGAAGACGGTGTCGTCGCGATCGCTTCCGAGAACGAGGACGCGAAGACGAACGCCACGGTTGGCACCTTCGAGAGCCACGTCGCCAACATGATCCACGGCGTCACCGACGGATGGGAGTACACGATGGAAGTGTACTACGCCCACTTCCCGATGCAGGTGACCGTGGAGGGCGACGAGGTCGTCATCGAGAACTTCCTCGGCGAGCGAGCACAGCGACGCACCCCGATCCGCGGGGACACGGACGTACAGATCGACGGCGAGACGGTCACGCTCACGGGCTCCGACAAGGAGGCCGTTGGGCAGACCGCCGCCGACATCGAACAGCTGACGAAGGTGACCGACAAGGACACGCGCGTCTTCCAAGACGGCGTGTACATCGTCGAGAAGCCCACCGGAGGTGCCTAACCAATGGCAGACGAACTGGAAGATATCAGCGGTGTCGGTCCCTCGAAGGCAGACGCCCTTCGCGAGGCCGGCTACGAGACGGTCGAAGACGTGAAGGCCGCCTCCCAGTCGGAGCTCTCCGAGGTCGACGGCGTCGGTAACGCGCTCGCAGCGCGAATCAAGGCCGACGTCGGCGGGCTGGAGGTCGACGAGGAGGCGGACGCGGAGATCGAAGACGAGACGGACGAGGAGGAAGAGGCCGACGAGGCCGACGCCGACGAGGACGTCGAGACGGAGCTTCGCCCCCGCGGTCACGCCGATAAGACGCCGGAACTGGACGACGATACCGCTCGCGCGCTCGCACAGAAGCACCGCGAGGGGAAACCGCAGTTCAACCGGCAGGACTACCACAAGAAAAAGCGCATCCCGACGTCGTGGCGCAAGCCGCGCGGCGGGCTCTCCAAGCAGCGCCGTCGGATGAAAGCGAAAGGTCCCGTCGTCGAGGCGGGCTTCCGCTCCCCGAAGGCGTCCCGCGACCTGCACCCGAGCGGCTTCGAGGAGGTCCGTGTGCACAACACGGACGACCTCGAGGGCGTTGACGGCGACAAACAGGCGGTTCGGATCGCCTCGAAGGTCGGCGGGCGCAAGCGCGAACTGATCGAAGACGAGGCGGAAGAGCGCGAGATTCGCGTGCTGAACCCGACCTACGTCGAAGTGGAGGTCGACGATGAGTGATCTGAAGGCACAGAAACGGCTCGCAGCGGACGAGCTCGACGTCGGCAAGGGCCGCGTCTGGCTCGACCCCGAGGCACAGGAGGAGATCGAGGACGCCATCACGCGCGAAGACGTCCGCGAACTCATCGACCAGGGCACGATCCAAGCGAAGGACGCGAAGACGAACTCCCGCGGTCGAGCCCGCGAGCGCGCCGAGAAGCGCTCGTACGGTCACCAGTCGGGCGCCGGTACCCGGAAGGGTAAGTCCGGTGCGCGGCAGAACACGAAAGACGACTGGAAGGCACGGATCCGCGCGCAGCGCGCCCGACTGAAGGCGCTCCGCGACGAGGAGGACGTGCTCGACGCCAGCGAATACCGCACGCTCTACAACAAGGCGAGCGGTGGCGAGTTCGAGGACGTCGCGCGACTGGAGGCGTACATCCAGACGCAGTACGGCTACGAGGTGACGGACTAATGGCGACAGGACCACGATACAAGGTGCCGATGCGGCGCCGCCGCGAGGTCCGGACGGATTACCACCAGAGGTTGCGCCTGTTGAAATCGGGCAAGCCTCGCCTGGTCGCTCGGGTGAGCAACGCTCACGTCAGGGCGCAGCTGGTAACTCCCGGATCCGAAGGCGACGAGACCCACGCGGCCGCCTCCAGCGAGGAGCTCGGCGAGTACGGCTGGGAGGCCCCTACGGGGAACCTTCCGAGCGCGTACCTCACCGGGTACCTCGCGGGCGCCCGCGCCGTCGACGCCGGCCTCGACGAGGCCGTCCTCGACATCGGGCTCAACACGGCGACGCCCGGCAACAAGACGTTCGCAGTACAGGAAGGAGCGATCGACGCCGGCCTCGAAATCCCGCACAACGACGACGTGCTGGCCGACTGGTCGCGTACGCGAGGCGAGCACATCGCCGCGTACGACGAGCAGCTCGACGAGCCGCTGTACGGCGGGGCGTTCGACGCCGTCGACTTACCCGAGCACTTCGACGACGTGCTCGCGACAATCCAGGAGGACCATGAGTAGACACAACGACGGCTGGGAACCGCGGACGCGACTCGGCCGCAAGGTGCAGAACGGCGACATCTCGTCGATGGAACAGGCACTCGACTCCGGCCTCCCGCTGAAGGAGGCGGAGATCGTCGACCAGCTCCTTCCGGGGCTCGAAGACGAAGTGCTGGACATCAACATGGTCCAGCGCATGACTGACTCCGGGCGCCGCGTGAAGTTCCGCTGTGTCGTCGCCGTGGGCAACCGCGACGGCTACCTCGGCTACGCGCAGGCCCGAGATGATCAGGTCGGCGGTGCCATCCAGAAGGCCATCGACGTCGCGAAGCTGAACATCATCGAGGTCGACCGCGGCTCCGGGTCCTGGGAGGACCAGCCCGGCGGCACGAACTCTCTCACCCGCAAGGCTGAGGGGAAGGCCGGCTCGGTCACCGTCGAGATTCAGCCCGCCCCGCAGGGGCTCGGGCTGGCGGCGGCAGAGACGGTCCGGAACATCTTGGAACTCGCCGGCGTCGAGGACGCCTGGACGAACTCCGACGGTAACACGCGGACGACGGTCAACCTCGCGAAGGCGACGTTCAACGCGCTGCAGAACGCGGCGCAGGCTCGCACGCCGCAGCACGCCCGCGAAGTCCACTACGACGAGGTGAGCGAGTGATGCAAGCGATCGTGCAACTCCGCGGCGATGTGAACCTCGAGTACGGCGTCGAAGACACGCTCGACATGCTGAACGTCGGGCGCGTCAACCACGCGACGTTCGTTCCCGAGACGGACTCGTACCGCGGCATGATCACCAAGGTGAACGACGTCGTCGCGTTCGGAGAGCCGAGCGTCGACGCTGTCGTGAACACCATCGCGCGACGCGGCGAGCCCCTCGAGGGCTCCGCCGACATCGACGACGCGTGGATCGCCGACAACACCGACTACGCCGACTTGGCGGCGCTGGCGGAGGCGCTCGTCGCCGAGGAGACGACCCTGCGCGAAGAGGGTCTCTCGCCGACGCTCCGCCTTCACGCCCCCCGCGGCGGTCACGAGGGCATCAAACACCCCGTGATCGAGGGCGGCGAACTCGGCAAACACAGCACGGAGGCCATCGACGGCCTCCTGGAGGCGATGCGATGACGGGGAAGAAACGCAGACAGCGCGGCTCCCGAACGCACGGCGGCGGCACGCACAAGAACCGGCGCGGCGCCGGTCACCGCGGCGGCCGCGGTGCGGCCGGTCGCGCGAAACACGAGTTCCACAACTACGGTCCGCTCGGCAAGTACGGGTTCAAACGCCCCGAAAGCGCGCAGACCGAGGTCCTCGAAGTGACCGTCCAGAAACTCGACGAGGACGCGGCGCTGTACGCCGCGGACGACCTCGCCGAGGAAGACGGCGACGCGTACGTCATCGACGCGCGCGACGTCGTCGAGGACGGCTACGAAGCCGACGTCGTGAAGGTGCTCGGCGGCGGGCAGGTTCGTCGCGAACTGCACGTCACCGCCGACGCGTTCACTGCCGGCGCGGTCGAACTCATCGAAGAGGCCGGCGGCGAGGCAGCGCTCTCGGAGCGCGCCGAGGAAGCCGCTGACGAACCGGAAAACACTTCAGACGACGAGGACGACGAGGCGTAACCAATGAGTTGGAAGGAGGTCGCCGAACCGGTACTCACGCGGATGCCCGTCGTGGAGCGGCCCGCGGGTCACGTTCCGTTTAAACGGAAGCTCACGTGGACGGCCGGTATCCTGGTCGTCTACTTCTTCCTGACGAACATCAACCCGTTCGGGTTGGCGGTCGGCCAGGGCTCCGACTTCTTCGGGCAGTTCCGGTCGGTGCTTGCCGGCTCGTCCGGATCGCTGCTGCAGGTCGGTATCGGACCGATCGTCACGGCGTCGATCGTCTTGCAGCTTCTCGGCGGCGCGAACCTGCTGGGGCTCGATACCGACGACCCGCGCGACCAGGTCCTCTATCAGGGCCTCCAGAAGCTTCTGGTGGTCATCGTCACCGCCCTGACGGCGGCCCCGATGGTGTTCACCGGTTCCTTCCTGCCCGCGAGTCCGGCCGTCGGACAGAGCCTCGGCATCGGGACGTTCGGCGTACAGACGCTGATATTCGTGCAGATCTTCATCGGCGGCGTCCTCCTCCTGTTCATGGACGAGATCGTGAGCAAGTGGGGCGTCGGCTCCGGCGTCGGGCTGTTCATCATCGCGTCGGTGAGCCAGCAGATCGTCGGCGGGTTCTTCAGCTTCTCGGCGCTCGGCGCGTCCGGGTTCTTCGCCAACTGGTACGGCATCATCGTCGGGAGCGTCCCGGTGTCGCTGTCGCCGTTCACGGCGGAGGGGCTCCAGAACCTGCTCTTCGACCCCGGTAACATCCTCGCGCTCTTCACCACGCTGTTCATCTTCGGGATCGTCGTGTACGCGGAGTCGGTCCGCGTCGAGATTCCGCTGTCACACGCACGGGTGAAAGGCGCTCGCGGGCGCTTCCCGGTGAAGCTCATCTACGCCTCCGTCCTGCCGATGATCCTCGTCCGGGCGCTGCAGGCGAACATCCAGTTCGTCGGGCAGCTCCTCTCCTCGCAGTGGGCGGGGATGCCGGGATGGCTCGGGACGTACAGCGACCAAGGACAGCCCATCTCCGGGCTGTTCTACTACTTGAACCCCATCCAGCGTCGTGAAGACTGGATGTGGTTCCTCGGCGAGATACCCGCGTCGGTCGATCCGTGGATGATCGCGGTTCGGCTCGGCATCGACCTGACGTTCATGGTCGTCGGCGGGGCCATCTTCGCCATCTTCTGGGTCGAGACCACCGGGATGGGCCCGGAGGCGACGGCGAAACAGATCCAGAACTCCGGGATGCAGATCCCCGGCTTCCGTCGCAACCCGCAGGTCGTCGAGAAGGTCATGGAGCGGTACATCCCGCAAGTGACCGTCATCGGCGGGGCCCTCGTCGGGCTCCTCGCCGTCATGGCGAACCTGCTCGGCACCATCGGTAACGTCTCCGGAACCGGGCTGCTGCTTGCGGTCTCTATCACGTACAAGCTGTACGAGGAGATCGCCGAAGAGCAGCTAATGGAGATGCATCCGATGATGCGCCAGATGTTCGGCAACGAGTAGGGTACGCTACACCCTCTCGGCGCTCCTCACCCTTTTATAAAACACGCCGACTTCCCAGCAGCGCGTCCGTTCCCTTATAAAAATGACTCCCACACCGCGGGGAGCCGAGCGTACACCGCCGCGTTCCGCGCCAGCGCCTCCACGGCCGTGTACTCGTCGACAGCGTGGGCGGTGTCGGTCCCGATCCCGAACTCGACGGTCGGCACGCCGGCGTGGCGAAACGTCTTCGCGTCGCCGCCGCCGGTCGCACTCCGCCGATAGATCCGGTCGCCGACGACGCCTTCGGCCGTCTTCGTGACGGCCTCAACCAGCGGGCTCTCGACCGGCTCGTGGCTCCCGACCGACCAGCTCACGTCGGCGATCGCGATCGCGGGGAACTCAGCGAGACACTCGCGGATGTCGGCGAGCACGTCCGCGGTGTCGACGCCGGCGGTGAGCCGGATGTCGAGGCGGGCGGTCGCCGAGTCGGGCACCGTGTTCACCGCGTCGCCGCCTTCGATCGTCCCGAGGTTCACGGTGGGGTGTTCGAAGAGGTCGCGGGCGGCGTCCGCACCGAGGGTCGGCTCGTAGAACGCGACGGACTCCTCGACGATCGGTCGCAGCGCCGTGTCGAGGGTGATGTCGCGGGCGGCGATCCGCGACCGCACTAGCGACGCCGCCTCCCACAGTCGGTCGATGGCGTTGTCGCCGCGCGACGGGCGCGACCCGTGCGCCGCGGTGCCGGTGGCGCGAAGCGTCAGCCAGATGCTCCCGCGGTCGGCCACGGTGACGGAGTAGCGGTCGCCCGCGGAGGTCGTCTCGCCGATGACGCATCCGTCGGGGGCGAGAGTGCCGAGCGCGTCGCGCTCGACGACGGTGTCGACGCCGGCGTCGCCGCCGGTCTCCTCGTCGCTCACGACCGCGAACGCGAGCGACACCGGCGGGTCGCGGTCGGCAGCGGCGAGCGCCTCCCCGGCCGCGAGCATCGCGGCGAGCGGGCCCTTCATGTCGGTCGCGCCCCGGCCGTAGAGGCGCTCGCCGTCGCGCTCGCCGAACGGGTCGTACGTCCACGCCTGGGCGTCCACGGGCACGGTGTCCACGTGGCCGTTGTACAGGAGCGTGCGGTCGGACTCACCCGGTAGCGTCGCGATCAGGTTCGGTTTCGCGGGGTCGGTCGTGACACGTTCGGTGGCGAAGCCGGCCGTCGAGAGCAGGTCCTCCGTGTACGCTATCGCCTCGCGCACGTCGCCCGGCGGATTCTGCGTGTCGATCGCGAGCAGCGAGGTCGCGATATCGACGACGCGTGACGTCGACACCGTCGGCCCGTCGCCGGCGACAACACGTCTCTCTCCGTCCGGCTCGGGCGACTGCTCGCTCGGGTCGTCGATTTCGTCGCTCGGGTCGTCCGCTCTCGGTGTGTCTGTCCTGTCGTGTGTCATAAGATGGGTCGGATTCGCTCGTCGATGGGTCGTATCGAAAACAGCCGGCGACGCGAGGCGAACCGCTGTCCGCCCGGCGTCCGTCTCAGTCGTCGCTCGGGGCCACCGTCGGCTCGTCGACGCTGCGGCTCCGCCACGCGCCCTGCGCGTACGCGCCGATGAACATCCCGCCGATCGCAAAGAGGATCGGCCAGTTGCCCACGCCGAGGCTGGCGTAGGCGGCGCCGGGACAGATGCCCGAGAGCCCCCAGCCGACGCCGAAGATGCTCCCGCCGATCAACACGTTGCGGTCGAACGACTTCAGCCGGCGGCCGTACGGCCGCCCGGTGAGGGGCGCGCTCCCGCGCAGTTTCGGGACGGTCCAGAACGCGAGGCCGGCGACGATCGACCCGCCGAACATCACGAACAGGAGCCCGAAGTCGTCGAAGGTCAGGAAGTCGATGACGACCTCCGGGCGTGCCATGTGGCTGAAGCCGAGGCCGAAGCCGAAGACGAGCCCCCCGGCGAGCACCAGCGGCATGAACAGGGGATGTCGGCTCACAGCCCCACCCCCAGCGCGGCGACCGCGTTCGCGGTGATGATGGCGACGACGAGGAACGTCGCCACGCCGACCAGCGAGGTTCGGGACACCGAGCCGACGCCGCAGATCCCGTGTCCGGAGGTACACCCCTTCCCGACCCGAGTCCCGATGCCGACGAAGATGCCGCCGACGAACAGCCGCCAGATGGACACGTCAGTGGTCCATCCGCTGCCGGCTATCGACCACGGGTCGCCCTGGTAGATTATCGCGTAGATCGCCGCACCACCGATGATCCCGAGGGTGAACACGACGCGCCAGTCACGAGACGGGCGGTACTGCGCGAACCGGGACTTCCCCGAGACGTACGAGAGCGTCGATTCGAGGAACGTGCTCGCACCGGCCGTGATCCCCGTCCCGAGGTAGATCATCACCGTCCCGAGCCCCACCAGGAGGCCGCCGATGGCGTATCGCGAGACCCCGTTCGGGAACAGCGCCTCGACGGTCTGGCTCCCCAGCAGGTCGGCGAAGACGGCGTCTATCACCGCCGCTCACCTCCCGGTCGGGCGCGCCCGGCAGTCCGAGGCCGCTCGTGGCGTGTCTTCACGATCGGATCAGTCGTCGCTCGTGAGCGCATCCTGGCTCGCGGCGCAGTTGTTCGGTCCGAGTTCGAGCGTGAACGCCTCGCTGTCGTCGACGACGTTCTGCCCGAGGTTCGTCGCGATGATGTCCTCGTAGTTGGCCGGCCGCGGGGGCATGTCCGCGAGGACGATGTCGACGAACTCGTCTTCGTCCGCGGAGAGCGCGTCCATCCGCTCGCGCAATTCGCCGACCGGTGCGGTGTAGGTGCCGTCTGCCGCCGGCTCCGCGGCGTCGCTGAAGTGCGCGCCGCCGACGAGCACGTCGTCGTCGAACGCGAGGACGCGGTTCTGTAGCGAGTCGTACAGCATGCGGGCCGCCTCGGGGGCGCCGTCGTCGCCCTCTTCGAGGTCGGGACGCGCGACGCTCTCGATGAAGAGCCCGTCGCCCGTCGCCAGCAGGCTGTCGCCGAGCAGGTAGGAGGTCATTCCGGTCGTGTGGCCGGGCGTGAACACCGTCTCGACGGTCGCGTCGCCCACGGCGAACTCGTCGCCGTCCTCGACCAGCGTGACCGCGTCGGTGTAGGTGACGCCGCGGTCGGCGGCGGCGGACGGGAGCATCGCTTCGACGCCCTCGTCGGCGAGCTCGCGGAGTCCGGAGATGTGGTCGGCGTGGACGTGGGTGTCGAAGGCGTACTTCAGGTCGACGCCCAGCTCCTCGGCGTCCGCGAGGTAGCGGTCGGTGAACGCGCGCAGGGGGTCGACGACCGCGGCCTCGTCGTCGTCATACAGGAGGTACCCGAGGCAGCCGCTGGAGGGGCGCTGGTACTGCACGAGCGTTCCCGGCCCGTCGTAGTCGGTCACCTCGTGGGCCTCGTAGATCGACGCCCAGCCGTTCATCCCGTCTTCGAGGTGGTCGACGTCGTAGCCGCGGTCGGCGAGCGCACCGGCGACGTACTCGCTGGCGCCACCCTTCGCACAGAGGACGGTGACGTGTTCGTCGTCGGGAACGCGGTCGAGGAGTGCCTCGTCGATCTCCTCGTCGAGGAAGTTGAAGTAGGGGACGTTGATCGACTCGACGTTCGGTCCGTCGATCTTCCACTCGTCGTAGTCGCTCGACATCCGCGAGTCGAGCAGCGTCACCGACTCCCCGGCGTCGATGCGGCTCTTGAGCGTTTCCGGGGCGATCGAGTCAACGTCCGAGTCCGGCGTCGGAAAGTCCATCTCGTCTGGGTCCATGTACAGTACCACGTAACGGGAGGAGCAACTTAAGGGTTTGTATAGTAATTCACTATACACACAATATCAATATCTCGCAGTAGATGGTAGAGTCTTTGTGCGCTCGCATGAGTGATAGGTGGGTGAGTGAATAGTTCAGTCTTTCAAGTCAACCACAAGCATCGACACACTTATACTGGCCGACCCAGTATTGTGTATTAGCCCCAACACGGGGGATCTACCAATGAGTACTGAAACCGCATCCGAGACGCTGGACGTGAAAGGACAGAACTGCCCGATGCCCGTCATCAAGACGAAAGGCGCGTTCGACGACCTTCCCGTCGGCGAGACGCTCGAAATCGTCTCCACCGACTCCGGAAGCATGAGCGACATCGGCGGCTGGGCGGAGTCGACCGAGGGCGCCGAGCTCGTCGACCAGCAGGAGGCGACCGAGGGCGGACAGGACGTGTACAAACACTACGTCCGGAAGACCGAGTGAGATGAGCACGGACACTCCGGCGTCGCCTCCCGACGACCTCGACCCCGAAGCCGTCGCCGACCTGCAGGCTCGCATCGAAGCGCTCGAAACCGAGGTGTCGGACCTCCAGTCGGAGGTCGACGATAGTGGCCCGCAGAAGATGGTGATCATCGCCACCAAGGGCACGCTCGACATGGCGTACCCGCCGCTCATCCTCGCGAGCACCGCCGCCGCGTTCGGTTACGACGTCACCCTCTTCCACACGTTCTGGGGACTTGAGATCCTCCACGAGGAGAACTCGAAGAACCTCCAGCTCAGCTCCGTGGGGAACCCGAACATGCCCGTCCCGAACGCGATCGCCGCGCTCCCCGGCATGGATCGGATGACCACGCGCATGATGCGCAACAAGATCGACGACAACGACGTCGCGTCGATCGAAGAACTCATCGAGACCTCGCTCGCCAGCGGCGTCGAGCTACAGGCGTGTCAGATGACGATCGACCTCCTCGGCTACGACGAGGACGACTTCTACGACGGCGTTACGACCGGCGTCGGCGCTGCCTCCGCGTTCCAAGACATGGTCGACGCGGACATCCAACTGCTCGTCTGACCCGGTTTATACGTCCTCGACCGCGACCGACTCATTTCTCTCGGCGCTCCGGTCTAACGCGTCGATAACTCGCATGTTCGCGACCGCCTCCGCCCCGTCCGTCAGGGGCGCCTCGCCGGCGGCGACTCGGTCGGCGAAATGCTCCACCTGCCGGCGGTACTGGTCGACCGGCTCGAACGTCTCGACGCCTCGCCGGCCGTCGATCCGGTAGGTGACCTCGACCGGCTCGTCCGCGGGAGCGTCGAACGCCTGCTCAACTACGATCCACCCGTTGGTCGCGTCGATCCGGTAGCGCTGGATCAACTGCGTGTCGAAGCCGGAGGCGACCCGAGCCGACCGCCCGTCGGCGTACTCCAAGACGCCCGCCAACTCGGTGTCGACCCCGACGCCGCGGGTGTCGTTCGTGTGCGCATACGCCCGGTCGGGCTCTCCGAGAACCGTCCTGACGAGCGAGATGGGGTAACACCCGACGTCCATCAGCGACCCGCCGCCGGGGCTGTCGTTCAGGCGCACGTCGCCGGGCCGGTCGTACAGCGGGAATCGGAAGGTGGCGGTCACCGTCCGAACGTCGGTGAGTTCGTGCTCGACCAGTTCGAGGACGCGTTCGGTCCGGGGGTGGTACCGATACATGAACCCCTCCATCAGCGTGACTCCGCGGTCCTCGCAGTGGGCGACCACCTCGCGGGCCTCCGCCGCGTCGACGGCCAAGGGCTTCTCACAGAGCACGTCGAGCCCCGCGTCGGCCGCCCGCCTCGTCCACTCGGCGTGGTGTTCGTTGGGGAGCGGAACGTACACCGCGTCGAGTCCGTCGTCTTCGAGCAGCGACTCGTACGCCCCGTAGCTGCGCGGAATCCCGTGTTCGGCGGCGAACCGCTCCGCGCGGGCGCCGTCACGAGAGGCGACGGCGCCGACCGCGTGCTGGCTCGCTCGAATCGCCGGAATGACGGCCTTCTTCGCGATGTTCGCCGTCCCGAGGACGCCGAACGTGAGTGTCTTGTCAGTCGGTGACATGTTCCTGCCGACGCTCGGGGTGATCAAAAAGTCGGGTGGTTCGCCGACGCGGGTTCCGTTCGTCCGCCTCGTGGTCGCGTTCGTCCGCCTCGTGGTCGCGCTCCTCGCGGTCGGTGCTGTCGATCCTCCCTTACGACTCGTCTCCGATGTCCGTTCGCGCTCTCCCGATCGCTTTCGAAATCGCGAGGACGTAGCCGAGCCCGTACTGGATCTCCGGGTCGCGAATGCCGCGCGCCAGCCCGAGCGCGCCCACCGGTTCCGGGTCGCTCCGTTGGGCGGCACCGACCCCGGAAAGCAGCGTCTTCAGCCCGTCGCGCGTGTCGTCGTCCGCGGCCGTGTCCGCCACCTCACCGAGCCCGGAGCCGGTCTTCGCCAGCGAGCGAACCATCTCGTCGTCGAGCGCGGCGGTGGCGAGCGACCCCACCTCGGCGAGTTCGGCGAGTTCGTCTAAGGTCCCGCTCCGCTGGAGCGTGATCAGCGTCTCCATCGCCGCCTGTAACTCCGTCCCGTTGCTTCCCACGGTCTCGGCGAGCGCGACGGTCTCGTCCGTCGCGAGGCCGTCCGCCGACTCCGCGAGCGTCGAGGCCGTGCCCGCGAGTTCGACGACCATCTCGTCCGTGAGCGCGTTCTCGCCGAGCGCGACCACGTCGAGGAACTCGTTGACCGCGCCGAGCCGGTCGACGAACGCCGCGACCGCCTCGGGGTTCTCGGCGACGATCGCTTCGAGCTCGTCGCGGTCCAGGTCCTCGGCGCTTCGCGGCTCCTCTTCCGACTCGTCGGGGCCTTCCGTCTCGGTGCTGTTGGCCGTCATCTCAGAGCAACCCCCGTGCGGTGAGCCAGTAGGACTCGTTGTACGCCAGCTTCGACCAGTGGAGCTTCTGTGACGGCGGCGCGGGCGACGGCGGGTTCTGGTAGTCGAACTCGACGAACGAGGCGGCGTCCATCCCGGTCTCGATGAAACAGAGCGTCTTCCCGTCGTAGGTCGCGGTCGCCGGCCGCCCGCGGATCTCGCTTTCGAGCCGCTGTGCCAGGACGCCCGCCTGGTAGTGGGCGACGCTGCCGGCCTTCGGGACGCCCGTCGTCGCGGCGTCGCCGAGCGCGTACACGTCGTCGGCCGCCTCGGCCTCCAAGGTGTGTTTGTCGACGTCGACCCACCCGCGGTCGCCGAGGTCGGCGTCCGCGACCACGTCGACCCCGCGGTGCGGGGGGATCGCGGCCAACAGGTCGTAGTCGAGTTCGGTCCCCTCCATCGAGGTGATCGTCTTCGCCTCCGGATCGACCGACTCGGCGTTGAAGAACGTCTCCGTGTTGATGTCCCGCTCCGCCATTATCGGGTCCGCCCACTCGCCGATGTGGGGGTTTCCGTGGACGCGGTTGATCGGGTACGTGTAGGTGATATCGATGTCGTCGCGGAGCCCGCGCTCGCGGAACCAGTCGTCCGCCATGAACGCGAACTCCAACGGCGCCGCCGGACACATGTGGGGCGTTCCGATGACGCTCACCACGAGGTGCCCCTCGGTCATCGAGAGCAGTTCGTCTCTGAGCGCGAGCGCGCCCTCCTCCGAGTAGTAGTCGTGGCCCCCCTCCGCGAGCCCCGGGATCTCGTCGGCGGCGAGCGTCGAGCCCGTGGCGACGACGAGGTAGTCGTAATCGAGCGGGCTGGCGGCGTCGCGGAGCGCGAGCGACTTCGCGTCCGCGTCGATATCGGTCACGCGGTCGATCGTGAGGTCGATCCGGTCGTCGACGAGGTCGGCGAGCGGTCGGCGGCCGTCGGCCGGCTCGCGCTGTCCGAACGGCACGTACAGCCACACGGGCTTGTACACGTGGTCCGGACCGTCGTTGAGGAGCGTCACCTCGACGTCGCCGTCGTCGATTTCCGGGGCGAGCCGCTCCGCGAGGTTGTTCGCGAGCACCGCCCCGCCGGTCCCCCCGCCGAGGATGGCGATTCGGTCCGTCATCTCACGCGACCTCCACGTAGAAGCCGTAGTGGTCGTCCGCCTCGTCGACTTCGAGCAGTTCGTTGTCGGTCTCGCCGACCCACTCTCTGACGTCGGTCAGCGACTGGTCGTTGTCACTTAAAAGGAGGATCACGTCTCCCGAGCCTGCGGACCGAACGCGACCGATGAGGTCCATCAGCGGTCCGGGGCAGGCGGCTCCGCGGGCGTCGACGGTATCCGTGGGTTCGATATCGGTGGTGGACATGCGTACAGTACACTCTTTCGGCCCCACGGATTTAATATTGTATGTTAATTCCAATATAAAGAACGAGTGCTGCGAATTTATATACTCTCTCGCCTGAGGCGCCTCTACGTCCGTTCTTCGCGCGTCTCAGCCGCTCCGCGAGCGCAGACGCCGGCGGCGCTACGGCTCTCGCTCCGGCGGCGCCGGGTTCACGAGCGGTGAGTCGTCGTTCGCGCACTCGGGTCGACCGCAGACGCCGGCGTCAGCGCCGGCCTTCGAAACGCCCGCATCGAGCGACTCGATGGTCCACGCGACGTCGTGGCCGGCCGCCGACTCGTGGTCGTCGACGGCGAGTCGCGCGTCTCGAAGCGTGTCGTGCGTCGTCGTCAACGAACAGTCGCAACACCGAACCGTGACGCGCGTCGTGCCCATGCTTCTGTCTTGTACCGAGAAGGCATAACTGGCGCGGTCGAGAGAACCGAAATCGCAGGAAAAGACGGCGGCCGTTACGCGGGCTTGTCGCGCTCGGGCTCGGTCCGCCACCCGCCTTTCAGCGTGATGATCCAAACCGTCAGCCCGGCGAGGATGAAGACCGCGGCCATATACGGGATCAGCGGGAGTTCGACCCCGACGAAGTCGAGGACGGTCCGCATCTCGTAGATGATCACGCCGAAGATGGCGAGCGTCACGAAGAGCCCGCCGCGGGTCACGTCCACGCTCATTTGACCACCTCGACGAGCGCGGCCGACGCGTCGCCGACCGCACCGATCGCGATCGTCGCGCTGTTCGCGAGCGCGTCGAACAGGGGCGTGAGCCACACCGGATACGTGCCGACGCCCGGTCCGAGCAGCCCGCCGCGGTTGATGATCGCGGCGATCGGGAGCGCGTACGCGAGCACGACGAGCGTGAGCGCGATGCCCACCCACAGACGGAGGTTATCCAGCACTTCCGGAGAGTCGGTCGGTCCGGACAGCGCCGGCGGCAGCGACTCGGCGAGCCCGGAGACCTTCGGGTTCCCCATCGTCAACAGGAGGTTCCCGATGAAGAGGATCGTCGAGACGAAAAGCAGCGTCCCGCCGATCGCGATCTGGATGTTGAGCTCCTCGAACCCGCCGAACATCGTCGCGTAGTCGAACCCGGAGTACTCCGGCTCCGCGGTCCGGCGCGGGACGCCCATGATCCCCTGTGCGTGCATCGCGTTCGACATCAGCGCCATCCCGATGAACCACACGACGACCTGCACCAAGCCGATGGTCCGGCTGTAGATCGGCTTGTTGGAGATCTGCGGCCAGATCCAGTAGGTCGCGGCCATGAACGTGAGCGCGACCGCGGTCCCCACGGTGAGGTGGAAGTGGCCCGGCACCCAGATGGTGTTGTGGATCATGTAGTTGATGTTCATCCCGGCGTTCACCATGCCGGAGAAGCCGCCGGCGGCGAACATCAGTCCCGCGAGCATCATGCCCGTGAACTCCGGTTTCCGCCACGGGAGATCGGTGAGCCAACCGAGGAGACCGCTACCGCCGCGCTGGCGGGCGCCGTACTCGACGCTCGCCACGACGGTGAAGGCGGTGAGCAGACTCGGGAGCAGGAGGAACATCGTGTTCGTCATCGAGATGAACTTGAACCCCTCCGCGATCCCCGGATCGAGGTACTGGTGGTGGATCCCGACGGGGGTCGAAAGCAGGAGGAACAGCACGAACACGACGCGCGCGAGCGGGTCGCTGAACAGCCGCCCGCCGGCGATCTTCGGCAGCACGGTGTACCACAGCATGTACGCCGGCATCAGCCAGAAGTACACGACCGGGTGACCGAAGAACCAGAACAGCGTCCGGGTCAGCGTCGGATTCACCTGATCGATGAAGCCGAGCGACCACGGCAGGAGGAAGAGGAGCACGGAGGCTGCCACCGCCGAGGACGCGATGTACCACATCGCCATCGTGGTCAACACCATGAACGTCTGCAGCGGGATGCGCTCGTCGGGGTGTTCGCGCCGCCACGCGAGGAACGTCCGGAACCAGTCGGCGCCGGCGATCCACGACCCGACGATGAACACGGCGAGCCCCGTGTAAAACAGCGGGTGCGCCTGCAGCGGCGCGTAGAACGTGTACAGGACGTCCGCGCTCATGTCGATCGAATCGACGAAGCCGGCGAGAATCGAGATGCCGGTCATCGTCATCCCGCCCGACATGATCAGGTACCACGTCCAGGTTATTTTGGTGTTCACGAGCGGTCGATCCAGGCTTCGAACGATGGCCCAGGTGAACAGGCCCACGAGGAAGAAGACGGTGAAGCTGATCACCAGGAACACCCCGTGAGCGGTCAACACGGTGTAGTAGTCGGTCGACGGGATGATCCGCGCCACGTCGGTCCGGTGGAGGGTCTGGATGATGCCGAAGATGGCACCCAAGATCAGCGCTAAGAAAGACCCGAGGAACGACGATCGGACGATGCGCGCCTCGTCGGGGAACTTGTCGACGAAGGACTGTTCGGCTTCGATGGCTTCGCTCATGCGTCCTCACCTCCGCTGTTCCGCGATTCGAACTCCGACTGGCTGACGACGTTCACTTTCCCTTCCATGACGTGGTGGCCGGCGCCGCAGTACTCGTTACAGAGGAGTCCGTACTCCTGTTCCCCGTCGACTTCGACGGTGATCTCGGCGACCTCGCCGGGGACCACCATCGTGTTCGCGTTCGTCCCGGCGACCTCGAAGCCGTGGATCACGTCCCGAGAGGTGACGTAGAACGTCACCGTGCTATCTTCGGGGACGACGATCGGATTCGGCTCGAATCCGAACTGGTAGGCGACGACGTACGCGGCGTAGTGATTCTCACCGACCTGTTCGACGCGCGGCTCGGAGAAGCGCTCGTCCTCGTCGAGCCCGCCGGCGTCGATCGGCTGCTCGCTGTCGGCGACCATCGCCACGCCCGGACCGACGGCGCCGTACGTGACCGAACCGATGAGCAGCAGGATGAGCAGAATCGATGCGGCGAGCCAGAGTTTTTCGTATGCGTGAATGTGCATCTCGATATTACCCCACGACGACCAGATCCCGGCCGAGGAACTCGATGTAGTAGATGTACACCCACGCGAGTACGAGGATCGCGAAGTATATCGCGATCAACGTGAGCGTCCCGATCGGGTCGAACTCTTCTGTGTCTCCGCCCACGTCCTCCGACGACGCGTGCGCGGTCTCGTTGCTTCCCATAGAGGTCGTTATTCGGTCGGAGGCATATAATTCACACCCGTTCTCGGAGCCTGAAAACACGGATCTTATATATGTTCGTGCGACCGTTGGTTACGCCATGAACTTCTCCATCCAGAAAGCGGTTCTCCTCGTGCTCGGCGGGCTCGTCCCCGCCGCGGTGTTCATCGCTGACCGAGCCGAACTGTACGTCGCGATCACGTTAGTGAACGTCCTGCTCATCTGGGCCAGCCTCCGGATCGCGACCGGCGGCAGTCTGCCGGGATTCAGCGGCGAGACGGCCGACCCCGAACAGGCGTAATCGAAGCGTGCACGGCTCCGGTCGACCGGCGACGCGCGGCCGGACCGACGACGAACCTCGACACGGCCGACGACCGGGCAGCACGTAGTGCGGTGCCGGCCGCCCGTGCGGACGCGATCACCCATGTCATCCTGTACACTCTGTGACCTGCCGACCGGGGACGACCCGCACACAGCCCCAGACGTCGACGGCGAGTTCTGCTGTCGCGGCTGTCTCGCCGTCTCGCGCTCGCTCGACGACGCCGAGGGGCTCGACGACGTCGAACAGCGCCGGCCGGCCGCCGAACCCGACGAAGCGTTCGACGGCGAGACGACGTTCCTGCACGTCGACGGCATGCACTGTGCGACCTGCGAGTCGTTCCTCGAAATGACCGCGGGCGAACAGCCCGGCGTCGCGGCCGCGGAGGCGAGCTACGCCACCGACACGATCCGGGTCGACTACGACCCCGACGCCGTCACGCCCGACGAACTCCCGGACCGGCTGTCGGTCGCCGGGTACACCGCCAGCAGCCGCGCCGACCCCGAGGGGTCGAGCGACGACGCCGTCGTGCGGTTCCTGATCGGCGGCGGCTTCTTCGGGATGATGGCGATGCTGTGGTACGTCGTCTTCCTGTATCCCACCTACTTCGGTTACGAGCCCTTCCTCGATCTGGGCGGCATCTCCGGACTGTACCTGTTCACGCAGGTGTGGGTGTTCGCCTCGATCGTCCTCTTTTATACGGGCTTCCCCATCTTGCGGGGGGCGTACGTGAGCCTCCGCGCCAGACAGCCCAACATGGATCTGTTGGTGTCGCTCGCGGCGGTGAGCTCCTACTCGTACAGCACCCTCGCGATGTTCCTCGGCCGGACCGACCTGTACTTCGACGTGACGATCGCGGTCATCCTCGTGGTCACCGCCGGCAACCACTACGAGTCGCTGATCAAGCGGCGAGCAACGGGCGCCCTCTCGGAGCTGACCACCGCGACCGACCGCGACGTCCGAACCGAGGCGGGCGAGACGATCGCCGCCGACGCCGTCGAGCCGGGCGATCGGCTGCTCGTGCGCCCCGGCGAGCGCGTCCCGTTCGACGGCACCGTCGTCGACGGGACGGCCGCCGTCGACGAGGCGCTCGTCACCGGCGAGTCGCTCCCGGCCACGAAACGCGAGGGCGACGCGGTCCGCGGCGGCACCGTCGTCACCGACGCGCCGGTCGTCGTTGAGGTCGGCGAGGACGCGGAGAGCACGCTCGACACGCTCGTGCGGCTGCTCTGGGAGATCCAAAGCTCGCGGTCGGGCATCCAGCGGCTCGTCGACAAGCTGGCGACGGTGTTCGTCCCGCTTGTCATCGCCGTCGCCGTCGTCGCCTCCGGAGCGACCCTCGCGCTCGGCGCCGCGCCCGTCGAAGCGGCGCTCGTGGGGCTCACGGTGCTCATCGTCTCGTGTCCCTGCGCGCTCGGGCTCGCGACGCCCCTCGCGGTCGCGGCCGGGATCCGCGACGCGGCGCAGCGGGGGATCGTGGTCGTCTCCGACGCCGTCTTCGAGGAGGCCACCGACGTGGACACGGTCGTCCTCGACAAGACCGGCACGCTCACCGACGGCGAGATGCGCCTTCTCGACACCCGGACCGACGGAACGGACCCGGAGACCGTCAGAAAGCGGGCCGCGGCGCTCGAACGCGCCTCGGTTCACCCGATCGCGGAGGCGATCGTCGCCGGGGTCTACGGAGACGAACCCGCGGCGGACGCGCCGGAGCGCGACCGCGCGGCGACCGACGGCGGGACGACGGCCGACGGCTCAGCACCGGTCGACGCCAACGCGGCGACCGGGGACGCCCCGACCGCCGGCCCCGACGACTCGCTCTCCGTCGCGGACGTGACGGTGACGGATAAGGGCGTCTCCGGGCGGATCGACGGCGACGAGGTCGTCGTCGGGCATCGCTCGCTGGTCGACGGCGAGGAGTGGACGGTCGCCGAATCGCTCGAAGGCGTCGGCACCGAGGCCCGTAACGCGGGTCGCGTCCCGGTGTACGTCGGCTGGAACGGGGTCGTCACGGGCGTCCTCGTCGTCGGCGACGAGGTCCGCGACGGCTGGGAGCCGGTCGTCACGGCCCTCGCCTCGGACGGGCGGCGCGTCGTCGTCCTCACCGGCGACTCCCCCGCGGCGGCCCAGCAGTTCGCGGACCATCCGGCCATCGACGAGACGTTCGCGGAGGTCCCGCCGGAGGCGAAAGCCGAGACGGTCCGCCGGCTGACCGCCACCGAGCGCGTCGCGATGGTCGGCGACGGGAGCAACGACGCCCCCGCGCTCGCCGCGGCCGACATCGGCATCTCCGTCGCCAGCGGGACAGACCTGGCCGCGGACGCCGCGGACGCCGTCCTGCTCGAAGACCGGCTCTCGGCGATCCCGGAACTGTTCGCGGTCACGCACGGCACGAACCGCCGCCTCAAGCAGAACCTCGGCTGGGCGTTCGTCTACAACGCGGTCGCCATCCCGATGGCGGTCTCCGGCGTCCTCAACCCGCTGTTCGCGGCGGTCGCGATGGCGGCGAGCAGCATCCTCGTGGTGTCGAACTCCGCGCGGCCCGTTTATAAGGAGTCGTGACGAGCCGCGTGTCGACTGCCTCAGTTTATAAATAGCGTCGAAAATCGCCGTCGTTCGGTCGCCGAGCGCCCGCTACGCCGCCGCGCCGACGTACGGCCTGACGGCGCGCACGATGGCGTCGACGTCGTACTCGTCTTCCGTCTTGTCGAAGACGACCTCGCCGTCGGCGCGAACGACGAACACGCCGTCGTCGCCGGTGACGAGCGCGACCTCGTCGACCTGCTCGCCGAACTGTTTGAGGATCGCCTCCGAGACGGCTTGCGCGCGATTCAACATGCCGCACGGGACGCAGTACTCGACTTCGACGCGTGTCATGTACCCCGTCGTACGCGGTGAACGGTATTTATACCGGGCGACTGGTGCGTTATCGAGGACGCGGGGGTCGGCCCCTCCGGACCGACCGGGCTCAGACCACCAGCGCGTCGAAGACGACGGCGAACAACAGGAGGCCGAGGTACGCGTTCGACGCGTGGAACGCGCGGAACGCCGCCGCCTCGGTCTGCTCGTAGTGGAGCCGAACGACGTACCAGAGGAAGACGGCGCCCACTGCGACGCCGACGACGGCGTAGAGCGCGCCCAGCGGCTCGGCGACCGCCGCGAGCGCGACCGCCGCCACGAGCGTCGCGCCGAGGTACCAGACGATGTGCCGGCGCGTCGTCGTCTCGCCGCGCACGACGGGCATCATCGGGAAGCCGCCGCGCTCGTAGTCGTCCTTGTAGGCCAACGCGAGGTTGTAGAAGTGCGCGGGCGTCCACAGGAAGATGACCAAGGCGAGCAGCAGCCCGCCGCCGCCGACCTCGCCGGTCACCGCGGCCCACCCGATGAGCGCCGGGAGCGCGCCCGCGGCGCCGCCGATGACCGTGTTCTGGACCGTGTTCGGCTTCAAGATGAGCGTGTACACGACGCTGTAGAACACGATGGCGACCAGTCCGAGCGCCGCCGTCAGCGGGTTCACGGTCCAGAACAACCCCAGCGAGACGACCGTGAGGAGGCCGCCGAACGCGAGCGCGTTGGGCACCGGCACGAGGTCGGTCGCCAGCGGGCGGTCGTTCGTGCGCTGCATCCGCTTGTCCACGTCGCGTTCGAGGACGTGGTTGAACGTGCCGGAGGCGCCGATGGAGAGCGCGCCGCCGACGAGCGTCGCGGCCACGACGGGCGGCGTGAACCCCCTGCCGCCCGCCAGCGCCATCGCGGCGGCGGCGACGAGACAGAGGAGCCACATCAGCCGCGGCTTCATGAGCCGGAAGTACGCCGCGGCCGTCGCCCGCAAGCGTGGGACCGTGGCCGTCGGCACGTCCGGATCCGGGGCGTCCTCGACCGGCGGGAGGTCGTCGGTTCCGGACTCGAAGTCGACCGGGGCGTCGTCCGGGTCGCCCGTCTCGGCCTCCAGCCACCACGCGAGCCCGGCGAGGACGGCCGCGAAGATGGCCACGCCGAGGAGGAGGTGAACGGAGCCGAGCGCGGCCGGGAGCCCGCCGACCGCGACGAGCGCGCCGACGCCCGCCTGTGCCGGGTACACGAGCAGCGCCCCGGTGAGTGCGGCTCGGATCCGGCGGCTCGCCCCGTCTCGCCACGCGAGCGCCGCGGACAGCGCGACGAGCGCGCCCACGACGACCGCGAGCAGCCGGTGACCGAGCGCTATCCACCCGTCGCTCTCGGTGGGCAGCGCGGTCCCGTCTCCGCAGGCCGGCCAGCCGGCGCAGGCCGTCGCCGCCTCGGTGAGCGAGGTCGTCGCGCCGACGACGATGAGCAGGTAGACGCCCATCGCCGCCGCCACGAGAACCGCGGGGAATCGATCGGGTATCGTCACTTGCTTTCCGTTAGGCACCGACCCATATAGGTTCCGCGCTTCGCCGTATTCCGCTCGTTCGCCTCGCGTCGCGGGGGGCGAACGACGCCTCACTCCGTCCGTCCTTCACCGTCGGTGCCGCGCCGTTTCAACACCCGATCGACGATGTCGCCGCTGGAGAGCAGCTCGTCTTCGTGGCGGGGTTCGCGGCCCGTGGCGCGCTCGACGCGACAGTCGATGCCGCGGTCGGCGAGCGCGTTCGCGATGTCGGTCTCGTCGTGGTGCTGGTCGAATCCCAACACGATCACGTCGGGGTCGATCCGCTCGATGGGAACGAACACGTCCTCGGGGTCGCCGAGGTGCGCTTCGTCGACCACGTCGAGGGCGGCGACCATGTCGCGGCGCTGCGCCCCGGCGAGGATGGGTGCGGGCTTGTGGGTGACGTTGGTGGGCCGAGCGACGATGGCGTGCAGCTCGTCGCCGTACGTCGCTGCGTCCGTCAGGTAGTGGACGTGGCCGGGGTGGAGCAGGTCGAAGGTCCCCTGCGCGACGACCCGCGTCATCGAAACCACGAGAGGAAGCCGCCGTCGTCCCGTCGCTCCTCGCCGATCTCACGGTCGATGTCTTCCTGCGTGAAATCGAAGAAGTGCTCGTCGGGAACCGCCACGTCGAGCACGTCGAGCGTCGTCTGATTCCCCTCGTTGTCGAAGGCCTTCCAGTCGCCCCACCCGTACGGGGCGCCGGCGATGATGTGGACCTGCCCCTGCCCGAACGTCGCGAGGTCGGCGTCGCTCGGCCGGAGCACGCCGTTCGGGTGGGAGTGAACCGAGCCGACCGACCGCATGTCGTTCGGCTTCATCTGGGTGCGGACGGTAGCGCTCGTCGGGTTCGACGTCGTCCCCGGAATGACGAGCACGTCGGTGATAACCTGTCCGTCCCGGTCGAGGCCGAGCGTCCGGGCGTCGTCCGTGCGGAGAAACCCCATGTACTCGTTGGGGTGGGTCTCCTCGCTCGCCTCGAGGACGAACTCCAATGTCTCTCGGGCGATCCCGAGGAGTTCGTCCGAGCGGAACAGTCGCATATTCGAGCGGAGGAACCGTCGCCCCATATGGATTCCGGACCGCGGGACCGACCGCGCCGGCACCGCCGCCCCGTCGGCGGTCCACGCCGTCCGTCGACACGGACCGTCTCCCGGCCGAGACCCAATAGAACAGGCTTAACATCGGCCGTTCCCGATACGATTTCATGAGCGAAAACACCGCCGGGGATTCCGGCACGCGGGGCGATTCGAGCCCCGAACCCGACGCCGACGCGGCGGAGGGGGCGGCCGCCGACCGGCCGACCGTCTACGATCTGGCACCGGACTGCACGCTCGAAGACGTCACCGTGGACGCGATGTACCACGCCGAGGTCAACGGCGTCGTCGACTACGGCATCTTCGTCGACGTCTCGGATGCGGTCTCGGGGCTCGTCCACGAGTCGAACCTCGACGGCAGTTACGACGTCGGCGACCGGCTGGTCGTCCGACTGACCGAGGTGAAGGAGAACGGCGACGTGGCGTTCGACGACGAGTCGCCCGGCGACTACCGCACCGAAACGATCGCCCACGAACCCACCGTCACGCGCGTTCACGGCCTCACGCCGGGCGACGAGGTCACCGTCGAGGGGGAGATAGTCCAGGCGAAACAGACCGGCGGCCCGACGATCTTCGCCGTCGCGGACGCGTCCGGCGTCGTCTCGTGTGCCGCCTTCGAGGAGGCCGGCGTTCGCGCGTACCCCGAAATCGAGGTCGGCGACATGGTCCACGTCAGCGGGGCGATCGAGACCCGCGAGAACGCCCTCCAACTCGAGGTCGACTCGCTGAAACGGCTCCCCACGGACCGGGCGACCGAGGCCCGCGACCGCTTCGAGGCGGCCCTCGACGAGCGCGCCGAACCCGCCGATGTCGACCCCCTCGTCGACTGGGACGCGTTCGAGCCGATCCACGACGACCTCCGGGAACTCGCCCGACTGCTCCGGCGCACCGTCCTCGCCGGCCGCCCCATCCGGGTTCGCCACCACGCCGACGGCGACGGGATGTGCGCCGCGATTCCGGTCCAACTCGCCTTGGAGAACTTCGTCTGTGACGTTCACGAGGACCCGGACGCCGCCCGCCACCTGTTCAAGCGGCTCCCGAGCAAGGCGCCGTACTACGAGATGGAAGACGTTACCCGCGACCTGAACTTCGCGCTGGAGGGTCGCGCGCGCCACGGCCAGAAGCTCCCCTTCCTCCTCATGCTCGACAACGGGTCGACCGAGGAGGACGTGCCCGCCTACGAGAACCTCGCGCACTACGACATTCCCATCGCGGCCGTCGACCACCACCACCCGGACCCCGAGGCGGTCGAGCCGCTGCTCGACGCCCACGTCAACCCGTACCTCCACGGCGAGGACTACCGGGTCACGACCGGGATGATGTGCGTCGAACTCGCCCGCCTGATCGACCCGTCGATCACCGAGGAGCTCGAACACGTCCCGGCGGTCGCCGGGCTCTCCGACCGCTCGAAGGCGGAGTCGATGGACGACTACATCGCGCTCGCGGCCGACGCCGGGTACGACGAGTCGGACCTGCTCGACATCGGCGACGCCCTCGATTACGCCGCCCACTGGCTGCGCTACTCTGAGGGCAAAACGCTCGTCAACGACGTGCTCAACGTTGGCTGTGAGGATACGGCCCGTCACGAGGAGCTCGTCGAGTTCCTCTCCGACCGCGCCGACCGCGACGTGCAGCGCCAACTCGACGCCGTCGACGACCACGTGGAACACGAGCGGCTCGCGTCCGGCGCACACCTCTACCGGATCGACCTCGACGAGTACGCCCACCGGTTCACCTACCCCGCTCCCGGCACGACGACCGGCGAACTCCACGACACTCGCGTCACGGAGACCGGCGACCCCGTCATCACCATCGGGTACGGCCCCGACTTCTGCGTGCTTCGGTCGGACGGGGTGCGGCTCGACATCCCGAACATGGTCACCGAACTCAACGAGGAGCTCCCGGAGGCCGGCGTCTCGGGCGGCGGCCACCTCGTCGTCGGCTCGATCAAGTTCGTGAAAGGGCGCCGAAGCGCCGTCATCGAGACGCTCGTCGAGAAGATGGCCGACGCGGAGATCGACGAGGCGCTCTCGTCGACGGCCGCCATCGACGACTAACGACCAGCAGGCCCGTCAGTTCACACGAACCGGACGCGCCTTCTCGCGACGATTCCCGCTCCCGCGAGCGCGACGCTCAGCCCGCCGAACAGTCCGACCGGGAGGTGGACGCCGCCGCCGCGCCAGTCGGCGGCGTACGCGCGGGCGTAGAACGACGCGACCGACTCGTTCTCGACGGCGACCAGCACCTCCCGGTTCTCCGTCGCCGCGCCCTCGTTCCAGTTGAGGCTCCCGACAACCGCGGTGTCGTCGACGACGACCCCCTTCGCGTGGATCTTCCCGAACCGACCCCGCGGCTGGGAGACGGTCACCGCTATCGGCTCGTCGGCGAGAGTCTCGACGAGCGCGCGGTTCTCCTCGCGGTCGTACCACGCGCCGGACACCAGCAGGTGGACGTCGACGCCGCGGTCGGCGGCCCGCCGGAGCGCGCGAACGAGCCGAGCGTTCGCCCCGCCCGTCCGCGGGACCACGGCCAGCACGCGGTCGTCGGCCGCGTCGATCCGTTCGACCAGGCGGTCAGCCGCGTTTCCGGGGGCGGTCAGAAGCGTCACGTCGGCGGTCGCCGCTGTCGGGGGATCGAACCGCGTCGGGTACGACTCGTTTGCCCTCCCCGACTCGTGGAACTCGGTGTCGTTTTTAAACGAGGACCACGACCGTGCGTCGGCGGCTGCCATGTCCGCCCGGAAGAGCGCGGCGAGGTCGTCCGCGACGGTCTCGTTGGCGGCTCGCGGGCCGGTGACGACCCCCCAGCCGCGGTTCGTCTGGCCGCCCGTTCCCGACGGCTTCCAGTTCTCCGTGAGGACGACCGCGCGGTCGTCTGCCACCGCGTACTTGGCGTGGTGGAACCGAAACCGCTCGGGGTCGGAATCGAGGACGCGAACCGTGACTCCGGCGGCCGCGACCCGGTCGAGGAGTCGCGCGCTCCGGGCGGAGAACCCACCGACGGGCGACCCCTCGACGAGCACCCGCACGTCGACGCCGCGGTCGGCGGCGCGAACGAGCAGGTCGGCGACCCGCTCCGACCCGAACGTGTAGCCGGCGAGCAACAGGCGGTCGTCGGCGCCGCGGAGCGGTTCGACCGGCGCGTCCGGACTGTCCGGCAGCACGAACGGGCGCACGGTCGCGTTCTCGGTGCGCATGGCCGTCCGCGGGGCGTACCCTCGCGGCCGCCACTCGCCCCACGCCGCGCGCCAGCGGTGTCCCTCGGGCGCACGGTCGTAGTCGACGACGGCCACCGCGGTCCCGTTCCGGCGGAGCGCGACCCGGTCGCCGGACGCCGACAGCGGGAAGTAGTCGTCGAGCGCGTAGAGCCTCGTCGCCCCGTAGGCCGCGCCCGCGGTCTCGTCGTCGAGCAGCGGGGTCGCGTTCGCGGGGTCCATCGCCAACGCGACGACGCCGCTCGCGTTCGCCGGGATCGCGGCCTCGTGATACCCGTCGGAGAGCGACCAGTTCCCGCGTTCGGGGAGCCTGACGACGAGGTACTCGCCGCGGTTCTGCGCGGCCGTGGGATTCGGGAACAGTTCGACGATCCACGGTCGCTCAGAGACGAGCGTCTGGTTTTGCGGGTCGCCGGTTGAGACCGTCACGCCGTCGTCTGTCACGTCACGGGCCGTATCCTGTACGCCCATCTCGGGGGCGCCTGCGGCCGCAACCGGCGGCGTCACAGCGAAGATGAGCAGTCCGAGTACAACGGCGACGGCGCTTGCGACCGAGTGATCCGGGGTATCAGTAACTGCGGACGACACGGGCGGCCTGCCCGCGGCATCGGGAAAAAACGGTCGGGCGAACGGTGGCCGTGGTCAGGCGGCGGCGGCCGCCTCGTCGAGCGCGCGTTCGGCCTTCTCTCCCTCGGTGGAGACGACGAACGAGTGTTCGTCGGCGTAGTCGGCGACCGTTTCGAGCGCCTCGCGCGTGCCGATCTGTCGGAGCGCCCACCCGGCGGCAGCGCGGACGTCGTCGGAGTCGTCCTCGGCGAGCGCATCGGCGAGGGGAGCAACGGCGCGGGTGTCGCCGATGAGTCCGAGCGCGCGAGCGGCGTGGGGCCGGACGAGGTCCTCGGTCTCGCTTCCGGGGTCGAGTTCGTTCGCGAGCGGCTGGACCGCCTCGCTCGCGCCGATCTCGCCGAGCGCTTTGAACACGACCTTCTGGAGCTGCGGGTTCGAGTCTTCACCGACGAACTCGACGAGCGTCTCCGTCGCCTCGTCGGCCGCCATCTTGCCGAGGATGCGGATCGCAAACTGGCTGCGCTTTTCGGCGCGGCCGAGCAGCTCCTCCAGGGAGGCCTCGGTTTTCCCGCGTTTGCCCATGCGCTCGAACGCTTCGAGGCAGTGCCGCTCCATGAAGTCGGACTGCAGCGAGTCGAGCGCGAGCAGGATCATGTCGACGTTCCCGCGCGCCTCGTGCTCCTTGAGCGCGGCCCACTCCACCGGGAAATCCTTGTAGTGGCCGAGCACGTCGTAGTAGCCCTGTGCGCGGAGCTGCTCGTGAGTTTCCAGATCGTCCCACTCTTCCGCGTCGTCGAGGCCCGCCTCGAGGTCGTCGGTCGCCTCGAGGAGCGCCGCGATCACCGCCGCGTCGTCGTCGGGGTCGAAGCCGGCGTCCGCGACCGCGCCGGCGACCGCTTCGAGCGCCTCCACGTATTCTTCGACGCTGTCGAGCGTCTCGCCGCCTTCGTCGGCCGCGTCCGCGTCGACGGTGTCTGGGTCGATGTCCGTCGCGTCGCTCTCGCCTTCGACCGCGTCTGCGGCCGCGTCGACGAACGCCACCACCGCGTCCGCGGCGTCGTCTCGCCCGGCGGCGGTCCACTCGGTGTCTTCGAGCGTCGACACGGCCGACTCGATCGCGTCGACCACGTCGTCGGCGTAGGGGCCGCGCGCCTCCTCGACGCCCTCGCGCAGCTCAGCCACGCGGTCTTTGAGGTCGCCGCGCGGGTCGTCGGCGTCCTCGTCGTCCTCGGCCGGTTCGGGGAGGTCGGCCTCCTCGATTCCCGACTCCGCGTCGTCGAGGAGCGCGTCGACGTCGTCGAGATCGGCCTCGGTCTCGGCGTCGTCGAGCCGGCCTGCGATCTCGTCGAGGTACTCGTTGAGGGATTCCTCGGTCGCTTCGTCGGGAAGCGTGGGCGCAGCCGCGTCCGTCGACTCGCCGGCGTCGCCCGCCTCCTCCGCGTCGTCCGCGGCGTCGGCCTCCTCGGAGGCCTCGGCCGGGTCGTCGTCGCCGTTGCTCATACACCACGAACTGCGCGCGTAGTCCATTAAGACGTTTCCCTTCGCGGGCGAAGCGGGCGCGGTCCCGGCCCGGCGACTCGGCAGTCGGGAGCGAGACGGCGGCGCTCGCGCTCGGTGACCTGCGGCTCCCTGCCGCCTGATATAAAAGCAGAAAAATTATTTTATAGATATTAAAAATAGGTTCTTATAGTGAGAACAGTTAAGTGGCGCGCGCGTGTACGTGGAAACAGGATATGAGTACGCAGAAGACAGCCCGACAGCGCTACGGCGACGTTCACGAAAGCGAAGCGCTCCGCATCCCCGAAGAGAAGGCCGAACAGCTCGTCGACGCGCTCAACAGCGACCTCGCGGCGACGTACGTCCTCTACCACCAGGTCAAAAAGCACCACTGGCTCGTCGAGGGTGCCGAGTTCCTCGGCATCCACGAGTACCTCGGCGAGGTCGCTGAGGACCTCGAAGCCGGCGCCGACGTGCTCGCCGAGCGCGCGCAAGCGCTCGGCGGCGTCCCGCTCTCCGGCGGCGCGAACTACGAGGAACACGCGCCGGTAAGCCCCGAGGACGCCGACGCCTACGACATCCGAACGTCGCTCGAAAACGATCTGGAAATCTTCGGCGACATCACCGAGCAGCTCCGCGAACACATCCAGCTCGCCAACAACCTCGGCGACTACAACACGGAAGAACAGCTCCGCGACATCCTCGAAGACGTCGAGGAACACGGCCACCACCTCGAACACTACCTCGAAGACGACACGCTCGTCACCCAGGGAACGATCGAGTAACCGCCACTCCGCGCGGAACTGCGGCCCTATTTATCAGCGACTATCGGCCGGACTCGTAGAACTCCTCGCGGTACACCCGTCCGAACGCGTTCCGGCGGAGGGTGCTGACGGCCGCGTCCGGTTCCTCCTGATACGTCGCCGCGATCACGGTGTCCGCGAACGGAACCGGGTGCCACGCGACGTTGTCGACGTTCTCCGACCCCATCCGTACCACGTCGTCTTCGTCGAACTCGCTTTCGGCGAGCCACTCGTCGAACTCGCTCCCCTCGCCGACGTGGACCGCGAGCAGTTCGGCGAACGTCGCGTCGCGCGCGGTTCGGATCACTTCCGGCGTCACTCGGTCGTCGTACTCGTCGCCGTCGAACGACATCGCCTTCGTCGCCTCGCGGACGACGACCTGCGCGACCGGACCGACCTCCTCGTACTGTTCGAGCGCCTCGGCGCGGGTCTCCGGCGCAAACGTGCCTTTGGTGTCCATACCGGCCGTTCGCCGTCGACTGAAAAGGGCGTTCCGCTCCGGCGACGGGGCGCCGTCGGCTCACGTGCCGTCGTCGCACTCGACGGGACGGAACGGATCAGGAGGCGTCGTCGGCGCCGTCGCTCGCGTCGGCTGACCGCCTCTCCGCGGCCGCCGTCTCGTCGTCCGGGTGCCCGTCGGTCTCTCCGTCGTCTTCCGCCGCATTCTGTGCCATCTCTCGGGCCGCACGCACCGCGGCCGCAACCTCCGGGTCGGCGTCGACGGCTCCGTCCACGAGGCCGGCGTCGCCGGGCGTCCCGTGTCCGGCGTGGCCGCGGCCGTGTCCCGCGTGGTCGTGTTCGCCCACGTCCACGTCGGGGCGACCCCGATTGACCGTATCCTCGAACACCTCGTGATACTCGGCGTCCGCGGCGTGGGGCGTCACCTCGGCGGCGAGCCCCGCCGGATCGCGGTCGCCCCAGTCCGGGGCGTGGTCGTCGAGCCACGCCTCGTGGTCGCCGCCGTGGAGCATCGCCGTGAACGCGAGGTGATGCGCGAGGTGTTCGCCGTCTCGCTGCGGGGTCTCACACACCGGACACGCGTATCCCATCTCGACTCGCGGTACGCGGGTGAGGCGTAAAGTCGCGTCGGACGACGTCGGTGGCCGCGCGTCTCTCCCGCCTCGGACGTTTAAATACCGATCCGTCGCGATCGCCGGGCGGGCGTCCGCCGTCGTCGACACCGCTGGCGCCACTATAACAGCAACTTTATCACTCGCACGGGGCGAATTTCCGGTAAGACTACTCCGTTAGGAGGTCCAACAGTGACTGAAGCCAACACACAACCGGAGGTGAACATCGGTCTCGTCGGTCACGTCGACCACGGGAAGACGACGCTCGTGCAGGCGTTGTCCGGCTCGTGGACCGACCAGCACAGCGAGGAAATGAAACGCGGCATCTCGATCCGGCTGGGGTACGCCGACGCGACGCTCCGTCGCTGTCCCGGTCTCGACGCGCCCGAGTGTTACACCGTCGACGAAGAGTGCGAAGACGGCTCCGCGAGCGAGCCCGTTCGGACGGTCTCGTTCGTCGACGCGCCGGGCCACGAGACGCTGATGGCGACGATGCTCTCCGGCGCCTCGATCATGGACGGGGCCGTGCTGGTCGTGAGCGCGACCGAGGACGTCCCGCAGGCCCAGACGGAAGAGCACTTGATGGCGCTCGATCTCATCGGCATCGAGAACATCGTCATCGCACAGAACAAAGTCGATCTGGTCAGCCGCGACCGCGCCGTCGACAACTACGAGCAGATCACGGAGTTCGTCGAGGGAACCGTCGCGGAGGACGCGCCGATCGTGCCCGTCTCCGCACAGCAGGAGGTCAACCTCGATCTCCTCATCGACGCGATCGAGACGGAGATTCCGACGCCCGACCGCGATCCGGGCGAGAGCGCACGCATGTACGCGGCCCGCTCGTTCGACATCAACCGGCCGGGCGCGACCGCGGCCGATCTGAAAGGCGGCGTCGTCGGCGGGTCGCTCGTCAGCGGCGAGCTGTCGGTCGGCGACGGCTTGGAGATCCGCCCCGGCCGCGAGGTCGACGAGGAGGGCCAGACGGAGTGGCGCCCCCTCGAAACCACGGTGCGTTCGCTACAGGCCGGCAGCAACGACGTCGACTCCGCACATCCCGGCGGGCTCCTCGGTATCGGGACCGGCCTCGACCCGAGTCTCACGAAAGGCGACGCGCTCGCGGGCCAGGTCGCCGGCGAGCCCGGCACGCTCCCGCCGACGCGCAACGAGTTCGAGATGCAGGTCGACCTGCTCGAACGCGTCGTCGGCAAGGAGGACGACGAGAGCGGCGAGAGCGACATCGAGGAGATATCTACCGGCGAGCCGCTGATGCTCACGGTCGGCACCGCGACGACGGTCGGCGCGGTGACGAGCGCGCGCGACGGCGAGTGCGAAGTGAGCCTCAAACGCCCGGTCTGTGCCGAGGAGGGCGCACAGATCGCCATCAACCGCCGTGTCGGCGCACGGTGGCGACTCATCGGCGTCGGGACGCTCTCCTGACGTGGTCGACGACGCCCACACCGACGGGCTCGCGGGTGGCGACGGCGTCCCCGTCGTCGCTCTTGACGCGAGCGCGCTGATGGCGCCGGTCGAAGCGGACCTCCGGCTGTTCGAGGAGCTCGATCGGCTCCTCGGCGACTCCACGGCCGTCGTCCCGGCGGCGGTCGTCTCAGAGCTCGACGGGCTCCAGGGCGGCAACGGGAAGGAGGCGACCGCGGCGAGCGTGGGTGCGGACCTCGCGGCGCGGGCGGAGACGGTGGCAACGGACGCATCGTACGCCGACGACGCGCTCGTCGAACTGGCGACCGAAGGCCGGGTCGACGGCGTCGTCACCAACGATCGACCGCTGGCGAACCGGGTGCTGGAGGCGGGCGCACCAGTAATCGGTTTAAGGGGTCGGAACACACTGGCGATAACGGAACCCTAGCGGACGCGGACAACCAACGAATATGTACAAACGAGTTCGACTCAAGGATACGGTCGAGGTACCGCCGAAACACCTGGCGGACGTCACCGACAAGCGGGTGAAAGCCCTGCTGCAGGACAAACTGGAAGGACGAATGGACGAAGACGTGGGGAGCGTCGTGAGTGTCATCGAGGTCCACGATATCGGCGACGGCGCGGTGTTACACAACCGCCCCGGCGTCTACTACGAGGCCGAGTTCGACGCGCTGACCTACGACCCCGACATGCAGGAAGTCGCCGACGGGACGGTCGTCGAGACCGTCGAGTTCGGCGCGTTCGTCGGAATCGGGCCGGTCGACGGCCTGCTGCACGTCTCACAGATCACCGACGAGTACCTCACGTTCGACGGGGCGAACCAGATGCTCGCCTCCTCGGATTCGGATAAGACCCTCGGCGTCGACGACGCCGTCAGGGTGCGCGTGGTGACGAAGAGCATCGACGAGCGCAACCCCCGCGACTCGAAGATCGGGCTCACCGCGAAGCAGCCGGGCCTCGGAAAACACGAGTGGTTGGAGGGACAGCGACAACACCGCGAACAGACCGGTGAGGAGGCCGACTGATGGCCGAGGACCGCCTGGCGTGTCGTGAGTGTCACCACGTCAACGACCCCGACTCACAGACCTGTGAACACTGCGGGTCTTCGTCGCTCACCGAGGACTGGGCGGGCTACGTCATCATCACCCGGCCCGAGGAAAGCGAAATCGCCGAGGAGATGAACGTCACGAAGGCCGGCTCGTACGCGCTGAAGGTCCGATAGCGGACGACCGTCCGACGATTAGCCGACTCAGATTCTCTCACTCAATGCTCACGCTCCCAGACTCGCTGCGCGACGCGTTCAAAGAGCCGCTCGGACTGGTGACGACCGACGCGGAGACCCTCCTCGCGGCCGCGGCGGAGACCCGCGCCGATCGGATCGCTCGCGACGCGCCGATCGTTGCCGTCGGCGACGTCGTCACGTACCATCTCCGTCAGGCCGGGCGCGTCCCGGATGTGGCCATCGTGGACGGAAAGACGGAGCGCGAGGCGGTCAGATCCGAGGTCGCCTCTACGATGGCCGAGGCCGACGTGCGTCGGGTCGAGGTGGAAAACGCCCCGGCGTCGCTCTCGGCGGCCCTGTTGTCCGCGCTCGCCGACGCGCTCTCTGCCGGCGAGCCGGTCATGATCGAGGTGACTGGCGAGGAGGACCTCGCCGCGCTGCCCGCGATCGTCGCCGCGCCCGACGGGGCGAGCGTCGTGTACGGACAGCCGGGCGAGGGGATGGTGCGCGTTCCGGTCACGCCGGACTCCCGCGCGGAGGCCCGGGAACTGTTCGAGGCGCTCGACGGCGATGTCGAAGCCGCCTACGACCTCCTCGGGCCGACTGCGGACGGCGACGGTCGGTAAGCGGCGGTTGACGGGGTTTTTGGCACCCCCGCTTCGAAATCCTTTTACAGCTTTCGAGGGGATATACGTTTAACTGAACTATGGACGTCGATATCATCTCCGAAGAGGAGAACCCCATGTTGCACCGCACGGACATCCGATTCGAGACGACCCACGAGGAGGCGACCCCCTCCCGTCTCTCCGTCCGCGACTCGCTCGCGGCCAAACTGGACAAAGCCTCCGAGGAGGTCGTCGTCCACGAACTGGACACGAAGTTCGGCATGCGCAAGACGGTCGGCTACGCGAAGGTGTACGACAGCGCGGAGGACGCGCTCGACGTCGAGCAGGAGTACATGCTCGAACGCAACAAGATCGGCGGCGAGGGCGACGCGGACGCCGAAGAAGCCTAATCGCGCCGAATGCGCGTTCTCGGCATCGAAGGGACCGCGTGGTGTGCGAGCGCCGCCCTGTACGATGCCGAGACCGACGCCGTTCTCATCGAATCTGACCCCTACGAGCCGGACAGCGGCGGCATTCATCCGCGAGAGGCCGCCGAACACATGTCCGAGGCGATCCCGGAAGTCGTCGACGCCGTCCTCACCGCGGCCGAGGCGGAACACGGCCCCGACGCGGTCGACGCCGTCGCCTTCTCGAAGGGTCCCGGGCTCGGTCCGTGTCTCCGCACCGTCGGCACCGCCGCCCGGTCGCTTGCGGGGGCGCTCGACGTGCCGCTCGTCGGCGTCAACCACATGGTGGCGCACTTGGAGATCGGACGCCACCGCTCCGGCTTCGAGAACCCGGTGTGTCTCAACGCCTCCGGCGCGAACGCGCATCTGCTCGGCTACCACGACGGCCGGTACCGCGTCCTCGGAGAGACGATGGACGCCGGCGTCGGCAACGCGATAGACAAGTTCACTCGCCACGTCGGCTGGGATCACCCCGGCGGCCCGAAAGTCGAGGCGGCCGCGAAGCGATACGCCGCCGAGTCTGCCAGTTCCGACGAGCCGGGCGACCTCTTAGACCTCCCCTACGTCGTCAAGGGGATGGACTTCTCCTTTTCGGGGATCAGCTCCGCCGCGAACGACGCGTTCGACGCCGACGTACCGGTCGAGAAGATCTGTTATTCGCTCCAAGAACACGTGTTCGCGATGCTGACGGAGGTCTCTGAGCGGGCCCTCTCGCTTACGGGCGCCGACGAACTCGTGTTGGGCGGCGGGGTCGCCCAGAACGACCGCCTCCGCGAGATGCTCTCGTCGATGTGCGCGGCTCGCGGCGCCGCGTTCCACGCCCCGGAACCGCGGTTTCTGCGCGACAACGCCGGGATGATCGCCGTGTTGGGCGCGAAAATGGCGCGCGCCGGCGACACCATCGCCGTCGCCGACTCCGCGATCGACCCGAACTTCCGCCCGGATCAGGTGCCCGTGACGTGGCGAGACGAGCGGTCCATCGCCCGCGCCCGCGCTCCCGGTGGCGACGACGCGACGGACGAAGACCGACGGGGCGCGGAGGCGACGGTGACGACGAGCGGCGAGGACGGCGACCGCCGCGTCGTCAAGCGCCGCGTGCCGAAGGCGTATCGACACCCCGAACTCGACCGGACGCTCAGGCGCGACCGAACCGTCGCGGAGGCCCGACTGACGAGCGAGGCGCGCCGGGCGGGCGTGCCGACGCCGCTCGTGGCGGACGCCGACGTGCCGAACGCGACGTTGACGCTCCAGCACGTCGGCGCCTGCGACCTCGCCGCCGCCCTCGACGACGGCGCCGACTCCGCGGCGGCGGTCGGGAGACAGCTCGCGCGGCTCCACGAGGCGGGGGTCGTCCACGGCGACCCGACGACGCGAAACGTGCGGGTGGGCGCAGACGCCGCGGGCGGCGCGGCGGCCGCATCGACCGACCGAACCGTCCTCATCGACTTCGGGCTCGCGTATCACACGGGGCACGTCGAAGACCACGCGATGGACCTTCACGTGTTCGAGGGGTCGATCCGCGCGACGGCGGCCGATCCGGCGCCGCTGATCGAGGCGTTTGAGGACGGTTACGCCGAGGTCGGAGCCAACGAGGTTCTCGACCGGCTCCGCGACATCGAGGGCCGCGGCCGCTATCGGTGACGAGCGGATTCTTGACCTGCGGCGCCGCCATCGCCCCCCGACCGACGGCGAGTTGCGCCACGCTTTATATGCCCGGCGAGTGATATACGCCTATGGCAGACAAACCGTCCTCGGGAGAGATTCTCGGAATCCCGTACAACTTCGAGCGGCCGAGCCTCGGCCGACTGCTCTCGTCGTACTGGCAGCCCGGCAAAGGGATGTTAGTCGAGAAGCCGTTCGGCATCGGCTACACCCTGAACCTCGCGAACTGGCGCTCCTGGATCGTCCTCGCGGTCGCCGGCGGGCTCTACTACCAGCAGACGCAGTCCGGTGACGTCGCCGACACGATCGACGACGACGACGCGAGCGACGAACCGGTCGAAGTGATCGTCGACGACGACTGACCCGTCGGCACCGACCGTACCGACGCCGGCGACCGGCCGACGGCCGGGGGTCGCTCCGATTTTCAGCGCCGATTTCGAGACGGATTCTTTTAAATATCAGCGTCTCCGATACGAGTTAATGAAAGTTCAGTTCGAGTGTTCGTGTTCGGAGGAGATCTCCGAGTTCACTCGTGGCGAGACGAGCCGCGGGGTCCACGTCGAGTGTGGGAACTGCGGTGCGGTGTACGCCGTGACGATCACGGAACTCGAGTAGCGTCGCGCGCCGATCCGGCCCGTCCCGCCGTTCTCGATCGACCGACGCGCCCCCGCCCGGTCATTCCCCTTCTTCGCCGCCGGCGCCGTCGGCGACGACCTCCGTCGTGGCCGTCTCGTCGCCGCCCGCACCGCGCCGGCCCGCGCTCGTGTCGCGTCCCACGCTTCGGTCGGCGCTCGTCGTCGACGGCGGGTCCTCGGCCGCGTCGAACCGGAGCCGGACGGTCGTCCCGTCGTCGCTCGTCTCGAAGCCGACGGTTCCGCCCTGCGTCTCACACATCCACTTGACGAGCCACAACCCGATGCTGCTCGCGTGTGAGAGCGGCGTCTCCTCTTCGGCGCGCAACACGGCCTGCTCGTCGTCGGGGATCCCAGGCCCGTTGTCGCGGACCTCCAGGCACGCGGTCGTCCCGTTCTCCGTAACGTGAGCGTCGACGCGCCGCACCGACTCGTCGTTGTGCGTGACGGCGTTCTCGAACACCTCCCGGATCGGGTACTTGATCGACGCGTCCGCGCGGACCCACGCCTCGGCGGGCGCGTCGATCGTGAGCGAGACGCCCGCCCGGTCGACGCCCGCGGCCGCGTCGCGGACCGAGTCGGCGAGGTTGACCCGCCCGGTCGGCGGCGCCGCCGACGTCTCCTCGATGACCCGCAGCTTCTCGCTTATCTCGACGACGTCGTCCGTCGTCTCGCGGATCGTCTGGAGGAACTCCTGGCTCCGGTCGTCGTCCACGCGGTCGTCGAGCAGGTCCGCGTATCCCTGAATGATGTTGAGGTCGTTCCGAACGTTGTGGCGAAACACCCGACTCAACACCTGTAACTGTTGGTTCGACGTGTCGAGTTCGCTCTGTGCGGCGACCGCGCGGCGCTCTTGATACGCCGTCGCGCCGTAGAGCGTGACCGACGACAGGGCGACGAACGCGACCCCGACCGCGGCCCGAACTGGCGTCCACGTCGCGAGCGATCCGGCCATCGACGCGAGTGCGAGGTCGGTCGCGACGACGAGCGCGGAGCCGAGACAGAAGTACCCGACAGCGAGACTGCGCGGGGGGCGACCGAAGACGGTGTCGGGTCCTAATTTCATTTATATATCATTAAACCACAGGCGAGCGGTGCTGTAACTAACGTATCCCCCCGTGCCGTCTTAAAATTTGACTCGGGCTACCACGACTTACAGTCGGGACAGACCCGGTCGCCGTCGTCGAGCCAGCGGCGCTCGGTGCGGTCGCCGCACCGCTCGCAGTCGGCGCCGCCCGCGGTCCACGTCGTCGTCACCGGGGTCGCGTCGGCGACGCGCTGCTCGTCGTCGGTACCCGCCTCGAACTCGTCGAGCGACCGGTCCTCTGTCATCTACGCCTCCCGGCGGAGCCGCGCCACGACGTACTCGCGTTCCAGTTCGCCGAGGAACTCGCCGAGCCGGGGCCCCTGCGTGTCGTCGAAGAAGAGGCGGTAGCCGGCGGCGAAGAAGTCGCTCACCTCCACGTCGTGTTCGCGCGCGGTCTCGTACATCGCCGACTGGATCGCCTCGCCGTCGTGGCCGGCGGCGACGAAGTCGGCGAGGTTGTCGAGGGCGGCCGCGACCGACTCGTCGAAGTCGGCGTCCGGCAGGTCGGTCTGGAGCCGATAGTCGTACTCGTTGCCGGTGCGTTCCGCCCAGTTGCGCGCCTTCTCGACGCGGGCCAGCGCGGCGTCGACGGTCGCGGCCGAGGCGTCCGCGGGGATGTGCCCCTCGTCGCGCGCGAGCTGTTCCCGGAACGCGGGGTCGTCGACCATCCCGAGGACGGCCGCGAAGGTGTACGGGAGCCGGACGGGCTTCTCCGCCGGCGGGTCGTCGGCACGCCCGACGACGAACGGGTACGCGCGCTCGGCGAAGGCGGTCAGCTCCTCGTCGTCGACCTCGCCGAAGTAGGCGCGCTCGAAGCGGTCGAAGCGGTCGACGAGCTGGTCGAGCCGCTCGATGTCCAGGTCGCGGGCCTTCTTCGGGTGGAGCGCGAAGAAGTACCGAAGCACCGCGGGTTCGAGCAGTTCGAGCAGCTCGGGGACGGTGACGATGTTGCCGGCCGACGACGAGAGCGGCTCCCCGTTGAGCGTGAACCACTCGTACACCATCGGCACCGGCGGCTCGGTCCCGAAGACGTTTCGCGCGATGTCGACGCCGGAGGGCCACGACCCCTCGGCGTGGTCTTTTCCAAACGGCTCGAAGTCGACGCCGAGCACGTCCCACTGGCCCGGCCACTCCAGCCGCCACGGGAGCTTCCCCTCGCGGAAGGTCGCGGTCCCCTCGTGGCCGCACCCGTCGATCGACTCGTCGCCGACCTCCATGTCGGTGCAGACGTACTCGACGGTCTCGCTGTCGGGGTCGACGCTCGTGACCGTCTCCGTGATCTTCCCGCACTCGGCACACACCGGGTTGAAGGGGACGTAGTCGCCGTCGACCTTGTCCTGGTACTGTGAGAGCACCTCCCGAACGCCGTCGAGATCTGAGAGGACCGTTCGGGTCACCTCGTCGAAGTCTCCGTCGGCGTACAGCTCCGTGTTCGAGACCATCTCGACCGGAATCGACAGCCGGTCGGCGTCGGCCTTGAGGAGGGCGGCGAAGTGGGCGGCGTACGACTCGCGCTCGCCGAACGGATCCGGGATCGCGGTGTACGGCTTCCCAAGGTTGCGGCCGAGCGCGCCCGCGTCCACCTCGCCGAGTCCGACGATCTCCCCGTCGGCGTTCGCCAGCTTTCGCGGGATCTTGCGGAGCGGGTCCTTGTCGTCGGAGGTGAACACCTGCCGGACCTCGTGGCCCCGGTCGCGAAGCACCGCAGCGACGAAGTAGCCGCGCATGATCTCGTTGAAGTTCCCGAGGTGCGCGACGCCCGACGGGGAGACGCCGCCTTTGATCACGATCGGTTCGTCGGGGTCGCGCGCCTCGATCTCGTCGGCCACCACGTCGGCCCAGAAGGCTCGGAACCGCTCGCCGCCGTCTCCGCCGCGCTCCTCGTCGGGATCCGGTGCGCCGCGGTCGCCCGCCCTCTCGGAGAGAATGTGCGGGGAGTCGTCGCGCGCGGCGTCGGTCGTCTCGCCGGCGTCGGTCGCGTCGTCGGCGCTCATGCGTCGCTCGCCTCCGCCCAGTCGGTCGGCTCGTCGCTTCCGGTCGGCACCACGTCGGTCCCCGTGTGGTCGCCGCGGAGGACCGCGTCGACGACGGCGCTCGGCTCCGTGCCGTCGAGGACGAGGGAACGGATCCCCGCCCGGTCGATCAGCTTCGCCGCGAGCAGGTCGACCGGCGCGGAGGCGCCGGCGTCCCGGCTCATCGGGAGGACGATGTCGACGAGCTCCGCCGGCGACATCGACTCGAACTGGGTCGCGCTCGGGTCGGCGTTGGGGTCCGCGTCGTACACGCCGTCCGCGCTCGTCGCGTACACGAGCAGATCCGCGTCCACGGACTCCGCGAAGGCGGCGGCGACCGCGTCGGTGGTCTGTCCGGGGGTTACACCCCCCATCACCGCCACCTCGCCGCGCCGGAGCGCGGCGGCCGCTCCGTCGTAGTCCGTCGCCGGCGAGATGTTCGCCTGCCCCTCGAGCGCGGCGATGAGGAGGCGGGCGTTGAGTCGGGTGGTCCCGATCCCGAGCTGGTCGAGTTCGACCTCGTTTGCCCCCAACTCGCGGGCCGTCTCGATATACTCGCGGGCGACGCCGCCACCGCCGACGACGACACCGACCTCACAGCCGTCGGCGGTGAGTCGCTCGATCGCCTCGGCGTACGCGGCCACCCTGCCGGGGTCCAGATCGGGCGCGAGCACGCTCCCGCCGATAGAAACGACGACTCTCATTACGGTCGAATATCCCTGTCGCGGTCTTAAGGATTATCAAGCGCACCGGGTCGGTGCCGCGTCCCGCCCGACGAGCCGGGAAACGCATAAGCCGCTCGCACCCCCCGTTCGGGTATGCAACCGATATCGATCGTCGGTCCGGGAGCCGCCGACCTCGCCGGGTCGCTCGCGGACCGCCTCGACGGGCGGGTGGCCGTCGTCGACGCCGCCGAACCGGAGGCGACCGACGGCGGGGTCGGCGTTCGCGACGAGAACTCGGAGCCCGGCACGACGCCCGACGCGAGCGCACACACGGCGATCGCTCTCGACGGGGACGGCTCGTGGACGGGGCGCGGACGCGTCGACGGCCTCGACGACCTCCTCGACGGCCTCGCACCCGACCACGAGTACCTCATCGCACTCGGCCAGTCCCGCCTCCGCGTCCCGACGGTCCTGCTCGGAGAGGACCTAAAAGAATCGGCCGTCCCCGGTCCGGTCATCGCCGCCGCCGACGCGCCCGCCGCGGTCGACGTCGAGGCGCTCCTCGCGGAGATAGACGCCGCGGAGCCGTGGATCACCCGCGAGACGCTCGTCGATCGGATGACGGACGGCGCGGACGCGGACCGCGCCGGCGCCATCGCGACGTTCACCGGACGTGTCCGGGCGCGCGACGCGCCCGACGACGACCGCACCACGCATCTCGCGTTCGAGAAGTACGAGGGGGTCGCCGCGGAGCGGATGGACGTCATCGCGGCCGAACTCACCGACCGAGCGGGCGTGTTCGACGTTCGGATGCACCACCGGACGGGGGTGATCGAGGCGGGCGAAGACATCGTGTTCGTCACCGTCCTCGCCGGACACCGCCGCGAGGCGTTCCGAGCCGTGGAAGACGGGATCGACCGGTTAAAAGACGAGGTGCCGATATTCAAAAAAGAGACCACAGAGGCGGCGGAGTTCTGGGTCCACCGGCAAGAGTAGCGCCTTCGGCGAGGCTCCTCGCGCCCGGCTCACGACCGATTTCTCTCCGCGCGCGGCCGCAGTTCCACTCGATCCCGGCCCGACAACGGGCAACATTCGCTCGTTTCCCGACTCGCTCGCTCCGACGCGGTTCGTCGAGGCGAGATCATATCGAAGGGCTCTCTAATGCTTATAAAATATCTAAGCGGTTCTGAAACGGTTGTGAACGATCCGTCTGACACCTTTTAGCGCCGTCGTCTCACCTGAAACGCCCTGAAAGGCGCTGAACGCCCCCCAACGGTCGTACCTTTATAACACCGTCCGGCAGCAAGCACTGGGTGTACCATGAGCGCGACTGCAACCCCCTCCACGACGACCGCACGCGACGACCTCAGCAAGGAAGAGCGGCTGAAGGCGTACCTGCTCGACCGCGCCGAGGACGGCGAGATGTACTTCAAAGGGAAGTTCATCTCCGAGGACGTCGACCTCTCGCCGAAAGAGATCGGCGCGCTGATGGTGAAGCTCCGCGATTCCGCCACGGAGCTCACCGTCGAGAAGTGGTCGTACACGGGCGCGACGACGTGGCGCGTTGAGCCCGCCTGACACGGATCGCACCGCCCGCTCCCACGCGTCCCCGAACGCACCGACCGCACAGAAACGTCACGGACGGCGTTTAACCCAGACCCTCTCCCCGTAAACCGCGCGGACCGGTCCCCCCGCTCTTTCACCGCCCAGACGCGGGTCTCCCCACCGCCAACAGCGCCCGCTCTCTCCGCTTTGACACGTTCCCCTCTCGGGTCACTGCCGCCGGCGGTCCCGACGCGGGGTTTATACTCGCCGACCAGTTACGACCGGTGATGCCAACACACGAGGGCGGGGAGCCGTCGTGCGGCCCCGACGTCCCGCGTCCGGAGCCGCTCCGGACGTTTTTCCGGGTCGACGAGATCCGACGAGACGGCGACCACGTCAGGTACGTCGGCGAGTCGTACATCCCGGAGCGTACGCTGTCGCGAAAGCTGATCCCGAAGTTCCGCGAGGCCGGCTACGACGTCGACGTGGAGGCGGTCGAGGGCGGCCACGTCGTCGTTGCGACCCCGTTTACCCAGGGGCGATCTGGAATCCCGTGGGTCAACGTCCTCATGTTCGCGGCGACGGTCATCTCTACGCTGTTCGTGGGTGCGTACGGCTGGTACTACATCGGGTGGGAGACGATCACCGCGAACCCGTTGACGCTGCTGCGGGCGTGGCCGTTCACGGCCGCCGTCCTCGGCGTGCTGATGACACACGAACTCGGCCACTACGTCGCCGGCCGGTACCACGGCGTCGACGTCTCGCTCCCCTACGTCATCCCGTTCGTCGTCCCCTTCGGGACGCTCGGCGCGATCATCCGCATGCGCGGCCGAATGCCCTCGCGAAAGGCCCTGTTCGACATCGGCGTCGCCGGGCCCATCGCCGGACTGGTCGCGACGGTCGTCGTCACGGCCATCGGCCTCTCGCTCGACCCGATTCGGATCCCGGCCGAGGTCACGAGCACGTCCGGGACGATGATCCGCTTCAACAACCCACCGCTCCTGGGGCTCATCGCCGACCTCCTCGGGCAACCGACGACGTACGACGATCCGGGACTCACCGCACACCCGGTGGTGATCGGCGGCTGGGTCGGGATGTTCTTCACTCTCCTCAACCTGCTGCCGGTCGGCCAACTCGACGGGGGCCACATGGTCCGCGCGATGCTCGGCCCGCGACAGGAGACCGTCGCGGCGCTGGTCCCCGGCGCCCTGCTGTCGATCGCCGCGTACCTCTACTTCTGGCGCGGGTTCGGCATCGACCAGTCGGTCGGGCTGTGGACGTTCTGGGGCGTGTTCTCGCTCGTGATCGCCTTCAACGGCCCCGCGAACCCCGTCGACGAGGAGCGAGTCGGGTGGGCGCGCGTCGCGGTCGGGCTCGCGACGTTCGCCGTCGGGGCCCTCTGTTTCCTCCTCGTTCCGATCGAAGTCGTCAGCGCCTGAGCCGATGATCTCGCTCCCCAATCGGATCGAACGGGCCGGGTTCCGCCTGCGCTATCGGCTCGCGGATCTGACGTACGCCGTCGGGATCGCAACGCCCAAACGCGGCGTCGCCGGGACGTACTGGAGCTACGAGCCGACCGATCCCCACGGGGACGATCCGGGGCTCGCCGCCCTCGAAGCGCTCCCGGCCGACGCGACGATCGTCGACGCCGGGGCGCACGTCGGCGAACACGCCATCCCGCTCGCGCTCGACACCGACCGGCACGTGATCGCCTTCGAGCCGAACGGCGAGAGCGCCGACCGACTCGCCCGCAACGCGCGGCGGAACGGCCTGAGAGTGACCGGCGGCGACCCCGCATCCGGCGGCGGCTCCGCCGACGCGATCGACCTCAGACGCGCCGGACTCGGCGACGCGACGGCGACGCTCTCGTTTTACCGGTCGACGTTCTCGAAGCTCTCGGCGTTCGACCGCGACCGCGCGACCCGATGGGGCGCCGAGGTCGCCGCCGTGGAGTCGGTGCCGATACTGCGACTCGACGACATCGTCCGAGGGAGCGACGGCGAGGACGACGCGACGGGGAAGCACGCGGCGGGCGACGACATCGCGGACGCCGTCCCGCCTCCCGACGCGATCAAGGTCGATGTCGAGGGCCACGAGGCGGCCGTCCTCCGGGGCGCAGCACAGACGATCGCGACGTACCGTCCGCTGCTGGTCATCGAGGTACACGACGAGGCCGGTGATCGCGACGGCGACACGCAGTCGGGAGGTGAGAGCCCACGGCCGAGCGAACGCGACCTCCACGAGTGGCTCGTCGAGCGCGGGTACACCGTCGAACCGGCCGAAGACGTCTGGATCTGTCGCGGGTGAGTTCCGTGGCGTCGCCCGCCTCCCGGCGCGGTCAGTCCTCGCGCCGCTTTTTCATCCCCTGTCTGGTGAACTGCGGGGTCGCGCGGAGCCCGCGGTTCTTCCGGAACGACCGGTAGAGCGCCACGGCGAGCGGCGCGGCGAGGAGGAGGACGACCGCCGCGAGCCGCCACGACTGCGCGAACGAGTAGAGGATCGTCGAGGAGAGCACCCCGACCGCGAGCAGCACCGAGTAGGCGATCCGCATCGCGAGTTTGTCGAGGACCTTCGAGCCGTCGTCGATCGTCACGTCGACGTGGAGGTCGCCGCGGTTCGCCCGCTGGAGGAACTCATCGGCCTTCGGCGGGACCGTGAACAGCGCTTCCGCGGTTCGCTGCGCCTGCCTCCCGGCGTCCTCGGCCAGGTCGCGCGCGGTCTGCTCGTAGTACCCCTCGTCTCTGAGGTAGTCCGTCGCGGTCGAGATGAAGTCGAACTCGGGGTCTAAGGTGACACAGACCCCCTCGACGACGGTGGCGACGCGCAACACCAGCGCGAGGTTCGGCGGGAGCCGGAGCGGGAACTCGTAGATGGTCGACTCCACCTGCTCGATGATCTGGTTCACCTGGTACTGCTCGATGTCCTCGCCGCTGGCGTCGGCGATGGCCAGCTCCATCACGTTCCCCATCACCTCCCGGTCGGCGTCCGGCGAGAGGGTTCCCATCGCGATCAGCGTGTCGAGGATGCCGTCGATGTCCTGCCGGGCGACCGCGACGTAGAAGTCGACGATCTTCTCCTGGATGAACGGGTCGACCCGGCCCGCCATCCCGAAGTCGTAGAATATCACCCGCCCGTCCTCGTCGACCGCGAGGTTTCCGGGGTGCGGGTCGGCGTGGAACACGCCGTCGTCGATGATCATCTGCAGGTACACGTCCTGGAGCGTCCCGGCGATCCGGGTCCGATCGATCCCCGCGTCGTCGAGGGCGTCGACGTCGCTGATCTTGGTTCCGGGGATGTACTCCATCGTGAGCACGCGCGGGCCGGACACCGCCTCGAAGGCGGTCGGAATCCGGATCCGGTCTTCCGCCGCGAAGTTGTCGCGGATCTCTTCGAGCATCCGGCGCTCGCGGGCGTAGTCCATCTCCTCGCGGATCGTCTTCGCGAACTCGTCGGCGAGGTTTTCGAGCGAGAACGCCCGCCCGCTGCCGGTGAACTGCCGGACGAGCGGGATCGACCAGCGGATCGTCCGGAGGTCGGCCTCGACCAGCGACTCGATCCCCGGCCGACGGATCTTCACCGCCACGTCGGTGCCCTCGTAGCGCGCGGTGTACACCTGCCCGAGGCTCGCGCCGCTTATCGGCTCTCTGTCGAACTCGTCGAAAATCTCGTCGACCGGCCCGAGGTCCTCCTCGATGACCGTCTGCGACTCCTCCCACGAGGCCGGCGGCACGTCGTCTTGGAGGCCCTCCAACACCTCGATGTACGCCGGCGGGAGGATGTCCGGTCGCGTCGAGAGGATCTGCCCGAGCTTGATGAAGGTGGGTCCGAGCGTGAGCAGGATGTCGAGGAGGACGGCGGCGCGCTCGCGCTGGGTCTCGGCGTCGACGTCGCGACCGCGGCCGAACAGGAAGTACCGCTTGCGGTCTCGCCAGTAGGCGACGATCAGCGGCGAGAACTGCCGCATGACCACGACGAACCGCCAGTATGCGCGGAAGTTGACCAGCGTAACCACCCGTCAGGCGTCGCCGGACTCGTCGGTCTCGTCGGGACCGTCGCCGCCGGTCTCGGTGCCGTCGTCGCCGGCCTTGTCGACCGGGATCGTTCGGGAGGTGCTTTCGGTTCGCTTGGGGATCGTCACTTCGAGGACCCCGCGGTCGATCTCGGCGTCGGCATCGCTCCCGTCCGCGTCGCTCGGGAGCGGGAGTTCCGCGTCGAGGAACAGCGGTCGGTCCTCGCGCACGTAACTGAACCCCTCGGGGATCGACTTCTCGCGGCGTCCCTCGATGACGATGCGGCCGTCCTCCGCGAGGACCTCGGTGGTCTCGGCGGTGGCACCGGGGAGGTCGACGACGAGGACGTAGCCCTCGTCGGATTCGAGCAGATCCGCAAACACCGCGTCCGGGAGGTCTCGGAGCGCATCGCGTAACGCTGACATATTCACCGGTACGGTCGCTGCGGCGAAAAAGGTGTGGAAAAGGGAGCCGTTCCCCTCCCGCCCGGTTCGGCCGTTGCCGCGTCTCGGCGAACGATTTAAATAGTGTCGTGTGGTACCACGTATCACGAGGTGAGTAGAGAGAACATCAACAACGGTTATCCACCGCAGTCGACGGCCACACACCGTATCGAGTTCTGTCCAGGCAGCTTCCAGACGCGGGCCGCGCGTCCCTCGCCGGACGCGACCCGCCAGACCGTTTCGTTCGTCGCATCGACTTACATCGCCTTCTTCACACCGACCTATACCGCCTACTTCGCACCAGACAGCACCGCGGACGCGAGCTCCGCTAGTTCGTCTCTGACGCCAGCCGCGAGCAGAACGCCGTCAGCGCCGCGTTGAACGCGGCCGGCTGTTCGAGCATCGCGAGGTGTGCGGCGCCTTCGATCACCGCGCGCTCGCAGTCGGGGATCCGGTCGGCGAGGTAGTCGTGATACTCCACGGGCGTGAGCGCGTCGTGTTCGCCCACGACCGCGAGCGACGGGACCGCGATATCGTCGAGCCGGTCGCGAACATCGAAGGTGTGACACGTCTCGAAGTCGCGTTCGGTGACCGCTCGTCCGCAGTCGCGCATCCCGGCGCGCGACAGGGCGACGTACTCCGACGGCGCGTCGTGGAACAGCCGGTCCGGCTGGTGGAGCATCTCGACCGCGCGGCCGAAGTCGGAGGCGAGCGCCTCGCGGAGCGCGTCCGCGACGGCGAGTTTCGCTCCCGTCCCGGCGAGAACGAGGCCGTCGAGCGGGAGGTCACGCGCCACGGCGACCCACAGGGCGACGGCGCCGCCCAGCGAGTTGCCACAGAGGACGGTCGCGCCCGTTTCCGCTGCCACGGCGGCCACGTCGTCCGCGTACGCGTCGAGCGTCTCGGGGCCGGCGGGCGTGTCGACGTCGTCGCTGTCGCCGTGTCCCGACAGATCGAGCGTGACTACCGGACACTGGTCGCTCAAGCGCGCTTGCGCCTTCCAGACGTCTTTGCTCCCGCCGCTCCCGTGCACGAAACAGATCGTCGGTCCGTCGCCGCCGCGGTCGGAAAACCGATAGGCCGTGTCGCGGTCGTGGTGGGTGACCCGCTTCATGCTCGTTCTCCCGCGCGGGAGTTTATAAACATCCGGCGGTGCGGCGGCGCTGCCACGAACGGGACGACCGACGGAAGACGCTCCCGTCACCGGACGGGGATCGCCGGACGGGTTCGGGGTCGTGGAGCCCCGAACCGCAACACTACCGATGCGCCTGTAACATCTCACGTCATGCGATTTTCAGCGATATATTTAAATACTCTCGCGCCTAACTTGTAGTTAGCATGGATATACAACAGACCCGTTCGACCGGCGATGAGGTGCTGTTTCGCCGGTACGAGTACGAGGACGGCTGGGTCGTCGCTGCCGATCTGGGTGCGGACACGGAGAACGTCTCCGTCGACACCGTCGGTACCACCGCTATCGTCGTGATCGAAGGGGACGGCGACCCCGTCGAGTCGGAGTTCGAACTGCCGGGCGCGGCCGACTCGGTCGCCGTCGAGAACGGCGTGGTCACCGTGGAGGGGAGCCGATGAAACTCACCGTCAGACCGCTGAAACAGAAGGACGCCGGGCGTCGCCTCGCGGCGATAGACCGCGTCGCGGCCGACGAGCTCGGGCTCTCCGGCGGCGACATCGTCCGCGTCGAGGGCGCCAACGGGGCCGCCATCGCGCGCGTCTGGCCCGGCTACCCCGAGGACGACGGGAGCGGCGTCGTCCGCATCGACGGCCGGCTCCGCCAGGAGGCGAACGTCGGCATCGACGACCGCGTGACCGTCGAGTCCGTCGACGTCTCGCGGGCGGAGTCGGTGACGATCGCTTTCCCGAGCCAACTCCGCGTCCGCGGGCAGATCGCCCCGTTCATCCGCGACAAGCTCTCCGGACAGCCCGTGACCGAGGGGCAGACGATCCGCACCTCGATGGGCTTCGGCCTGATGGGCGGTCAGTCGCAGGCGGTCCCGATGAAGGTCGCCTCGACGACCCCGTCGGGAACGGTCGTCATCACCGACGACACCGAGATTTCCATCTCCGAGGTGCCCGCCGAGGAGCTGACCGAGCGGAGCGCCCCCGGCGACGGCGCGGGCGACGGGCCTGACGTGGCCTACGAGGACATCGGCGGGCTCGACGGCGAACTCGAACAGGTCCGCGAGATGATCGAGCTCCCGATGCGGCATCCGGAGCTGTTCAAGCGGCTCGGCATCGACCCGCCGAAGGGCGTGCTCCTCCACGGCCCGCCGGGCACGGGGAAGACGCTGATCGCGAAGGCCGTCGCCAACGAGATCGACGCGAGCTTCCACACCATCTCCGGCCCGGAGATCATGTCGAAGTACTACGGCGAGTCCGAAGAGCAGCTCCGTGACGTGTTCGAGGAGGCCTCGGAGGAGGCGCCCTCGATCATCTTCATGGACGAGCTGGACTCGATCGCGGCCAAACGCGAGGAGGCCGGCGGCGACGTGGAGCGCCGCGTCGTGGCCCAGCTGCTCTCGCTGATGGACGGGCTCGAAGAGCGCGGCGAGGTCGTCGTCATCGGCGCGACCAACCGCGTCGACGCCATCGACCCCGCGCTCCGGCGCGGCGGCCGGTTCGACCGCGAGATCGAAGTCGGCGTCCCCGACCGCGACGGTCGCAAGGAGATCCTGCAGGTCCACACGCGGAACATGCCGCTCGTCGACGAGATCGACTTAGACGAGTACGCGGAGAACACCCACGGCTTCGTGGGTGCGGACTTAGAGTCGCTGGCGAAGGAGTCGGCGATGCACGCGCTGCGGCGCATCCGCCCCGAGATCGACTTAGAGAGCGACGAGATCGACGCTGACGTGTTGAACTCGATCCAGGTCACCGAAGACGACTTCAAACAGGCGCTAAAGGGGATCGAACCCTCCGCGCTCCGCGAGGTGTTCGTCGAGGTACCCGACGTGAGCTGGGACCAGGTCGGCGGCCTGGAGGGGACGAAAGAGCGGCTCCGCGAGACGATCCAGTGGCCCCTCGAGTACCCCGAGGTGTTCGAGGAGCTCGACATGCAGGCCGCCAAGGGCGTCCTCATGTACGGCCCGCCGGGCACGGGGAAGACGCTGCTCGCGAAGGCCGTCGCCAACGAGGCGGAGTCGAACTTCATCTCGATCAAGGGGCCGGAGCTGCTGAACAAGTTCGTGGGCGAGTCCGAGAAGGGCGTCCGCGAGGTGTTCAGTAAGGCCCGCGAGAACGCGCCGACGATCGTGTTCTTCGACGAGATAGATTCGATCGCCACCGAGCGCGGGAAGAACTCCGGCGACTCCGGCGTCGGCGAACGTGTCGTCTCCCAGCTGCTGACCGAGCTCGACGGGCTCGAATCGCTGGAGGACGTGGTCGTCATCGCGACGACGAACCGGCCGGACCTGATCGACTCGGCGCTGCTCCGCCCCGGCCGGCTCGACCGGCATGTCCACGTGCCCGTGCCGGACGAGGACGCGCGCCGGAAGATCCTGGAGGTGCACACGCGCGAGAAGCCGCTGGCGGACGACGTCGACCTCGACGCGATCGCCCGGAAGACCGAGGGCTACGTCGGCGCCGACATCGAGGCCGTCGCTCGCGAGGCATCGATGAACGCCTCGCGGGAGTTCATCGGCAGCGTCTCGCGAGAGGACGTGGGCGAGTCCGTCGGGAACGTCCGCGTGACGATGCAGCACTTCGAGGACGCCTTAGACGAGGTGAACCCGAGCGTCACTCCCGAGACGCGCGAGCGCTACGAGGAGATCGAAAAGCAGTTCCGGACGTCAGAGGTCGATCGTCGGGGCGACGAGCTCGGCCCCGCCTTCCAGTAGGGTCCGGATCGCAGCCGCGAGCCGCCGCGGTTTTTTTAAATAACGCCGAACGTCGTCAGCAGATAGAACGCCGCGACGAGGACGATACCGATCGTGACGAGCCGCCACGCCAGCTTCAACACGAACTTCCCGAGGACGATCACGACGGCGACGGCGAGGAGCGCGACGAGTAGCTGTCCGGGCTGGCTGGCGAGGAGGCCGGCCTGCAGCGGTACCGAGGCCGCGAGCGCGGCGAGCGAAGCAGTCATGTCACGGTTCACGGCGAGGCCGCTGATAAGCTTATGGGCCGCGTCTCGCGATCCGTTCTCGAACTCTGACAGTTTACCCGAGCGGAACGGGCGAAAGACCGACGATCGATCACCCGAATCCGCGCCCCGCGCGGCGGCGTCCTCGGACGACCGGACGGACGACGCCGGCTCGAACCCCCCTTCTGTTCCGGTGGGAAACGCCTCTGTTCTCGGGGTTTTCTCGGCTGCCGATCAGTTTCACTCCGGTCTGGCTACGCTTATGTGTACGGAGTCCGTCCGTTGGTGACGTACCGAAACTCCCGTCAGACGCGCGGCACAGCCGTTGTATAACGAAGCAAACAGATAGACGCCTGTCGGGTCTTCGTATCCGAACCTACAAGGGCCCGCCACGCCAGTACACCAACACTACAGATGACCCATATTGCACGTCAACCGAGCGGGGTGGCCGTCGAATGAGCAGCGACGGCGTCGCCGCCGACGAACTCGAACTGCCGATCAAACGAACCACGGGCGAGACGATGGAAGAGCGGCTCACCGCCAACGCCTACAACAACATCCTCCCCGCGCGCTACCTCCGGAAGAACGCGGACGGCGAGGCGATAGAGAACCCCGAGGAGCTGTTCGACCGCGTCGCGCGCAACGTCGCGCTCGCGGAGGCGGTCTTCGAGTCCGAAAAACAGGACGTCGAGATCACGGTCACGCCGGACCAGCTGAAGCCCGACCACCCGCGACGCGACGAACTCGCCGCGGAGGTCTTCGGTGCGGGTACGACCGTCGACGACGACGCGGAGACGACGCTCACCGCGCACAACGTCAACAAGTTCGCGTACGACACCGTCGTCCCCGAACTCCCCGAGTCCGTGCGCGACCACGTCGAGGCGACCGCGGACCGGTTCCGCGACGGGATGGAGCAGCTCTCCTTTATGCCGAACTCGCCGACCCTGATGAACGCGGGCGACGAGCTCCAGCAGCTCTCCGCCTGCTTCGTCGACTCTCCCGGCGACGACATCACGGACATCCACCAGACCGCCAAGGAGGCGGCCGAGGTGTTCCAGTCCGGCGGCGGCATGGGGTACGCGTTCTGGAAGCTCCGCCCCTACGGCGACTCCGTCGGCTCGACCGGCGGTATCGCCTCCGGCCCGATCACCTTCATGCGGACGTTCGACCAGATGTGCGAGACCATCGCGCAGGGCGGCGCGCGCCGCGGCGCACAGATGGGCGTCATGCGCGTCTCGCACCCCGATGTCATCCAGTTCATCCACTCGAAGAACAAAGACGTCTCCCTGGCCCACTCGCTGCGCCTGAACGACCCCGACGACTTTACGCACAACTCCTTCGCGGACGCCTTAGAGGAGGCGCGCGAGCTGATCGACGAGGACGGGAAAGTCCCCGAGCACCTCCGGAACGCGGTCGAGGGCCACCTCTCGAATTTCAACATCAGCGTCGGCGTCACCGACGACTTCATGGAGGCGCTGTACAACGACGAGGAGTTCACCTTCACGAACCCGCGCACGGAGGAGCCCCACGTCGCGACCCCCGAGACGAAAGAGATCTACGATATGTTCGGTCTCGGCGAGCACGTTGAGGTCGGCGAGGTCCTCTCGATCCCGGCACAGGAGCTCTGGGACGACATGATCGAGGGCGCCCACGAGAACGGCGAACCGGGCGTCATCTACCTCGAACGGGTGAACAAGGAGCACTCCTTCGACGTGGAAGAAAACCCGGACCACCGGATCCTCGCGACGAACCCGTGCGGCGAGCAGCCGCTCGAAGAGTACGAGGCCTGTAACCTCGGGCATATCAACCTCTCGACGCTCGCGGCGCAGGACGCACCGGACTGGCGCGTCTGGTCTGCGGAACACGCCGACGAGTACGACTCACAGGAGGCCGCGATGTCGGCGTTCTTAGAGGAGGCGATCGACTTCGAGGAGTTCGACGAGCGGATCGACTACGGCACCCGCTTCTTGGAGAACGTCGTGACGATGTCGGACTTCCCGGTCGAGAAGATCGAGGAGAAGGTCCGCGACATGCGGAAGATCGGGCTCGGCGTCATGGGGCTCGCACAGCTGTATATCCAGCTCGGCATCCAGTACGGGACCGAGCCGGGCAACGAGGTCGCCCGCCAGCTGATGACCCACATCAACCACGCGTCGAAACAGACCTCCCACGAGCTCGCCGAAGAGCGCGGGACGTTCAACGACTGGGAGGACTCGAAGTACGCGAATCCCACCGAGTACCGCGACTGGTTCGAACACTACACCGGGCTCGACGCCGACGAGTGGGCGGACGGCTTCCCGATCCGCAACCACAACACGACGACCATCGCGCCGACGGGCACGACGTCGATGATCGGCAACACCACCGGCGGCTGTGAGCCCATCTACAACGTCGCCTACTACAAGAACGTCTCCGACGACGTGCAGGGCGACGAGATGCTCGTCGAGTTCGACGACTACTTCCTCCGCACCTTAGAGGAGAACGACGTCGACGTCGACGCCGTCAAACAGGAGGCCCAAGACCAGATGGCGACCAACGAGTTCGACGGCGTGGACGGGTTAGAGACGGTCCCGGACGCCATCGGCGAACTGTTCGTCGTCACCGGCGATCTCTCTGGCAAGCAGCACGCGTCGGTCCAGTGTGCCTGTCAGGAGGGCGTCGACTCCGCCATCTCGAAGACGTGTAACTTCCCGAACGACGCCACCGCCGAGGAGATGGAAGAGGTGTACCGCTACATCTACGACCACGGCGGGAAGGGCGTCACCGTCTACCGCGACGGCACCCGCTCGAAGCAGGTGCTCACGACGCGCGCGAAGAACACGGAGTTCGCCGACGAGGCCGAGGCGGCCGAGACCATCGTCGAACAGATCGGCGAGGTGTTCGGCGGCATCGAGTCGTTCCTCGACAACGAGGACGTGCAGGCGCAGATCGACGCGGAGATTTCCGATCTGCTCGAAGCCAGCGAGCAGCCCCGGATCGACTACAGCGAACGCAGCCCGCGCCCCGACTCGCTGAGCGGCGTCACCCAGCGCGTCGAGACCGGTTACGGGAAGCTGTACGTCACCATCAACGAAGACGAGCACGGTCGGCCGTTCGAGCTGTTCGCGAACATCGGCCACTCCGGCGGCTACACCAACTCCTTCACCGAGGCGCTCGCGAAGGTTATCTCGACGGCGCTCCGCTCGGGGGTCGACCCCGAGGAGATCGTCGACGAGCTCCACGGCACCCGGAGCCCGAAGGTCGCGTGGGACAAAGGCGAGCAGATCCAGTCGATCCCGGACGCCATCGGCACCGCGCTCCGTCGCTACCTCGACGACGAGATAGACAAGGGCATCCCGCAACAGCAGAGCCTCGACGACGTCGAGGGCACGGCCGAACCGGCGAGCCAGACCGACGGCGGCGCGGTCGACGCCGACGCGGCGACCGACGCGCCGAGCGGTCCCGGCCCGGCGGCCAAGGACGACGCGGCCGGTGCGGACGACGCGACGCAGGAACTGATCGCGGCCGGCGAGTCACCCGAATGTCCCGAGTGCGGCGGGATGAACCTCTACTACTCCGAGGGCTGCAAGACGTGCGAGTCGTGCGGCTGGTCGGAGTGTTGAGGTAACGCGGCGTCACAGCAACTGCGGCAGTTCTTTTTATCGGTCGTCAACGCGGGTCGGTTCCCGTCGCGAGCGAGGGGTGCAACTACGCGGGTCGAGAAATCGCGAGCGAACCGAGCCGAGCCGCGACAGCCGAAAAAATCCGGGTCGTGCCGTCCTCAGAACGTCTCGAGGTAGCGGTCCTCTTCCCACTCCGAGACCTGGGTGAGGTACTCGCTGAACTCCTGCGACTTCGCCTCGGCGAACTTCTCCGAGGTGTGCGGACCGAGCGCTTCCTGCATGACTTCGTCGGCCTCCAACTCCTCGACGGCGGCGCCGAGGTTCGGCGGGAGCGTCTCGATGCCGTACTCCTGGCGCTTCTCGTCGTCGAACTCGTAGATGTCCTCGCGGACCGGGTCGCCGGGGTCGGCCTCGGTCTTGATCCCGTCGAGGCCGGCGGCGATGAGCGACGCCATCCCGAGGTACGGGTTACAGGACGGGTCGGGGCTGCGGACCTCGAAGCGGGCGGAGACGCCGGCGGCGTCCGGGACGCGGACGAGCGCCGAGCGGTTCGTGTCGGACCAGGCGACGTAGATGGGCGCCTCGTAGCCGGGCACCAGGCGCTTGTAGGAGTTCACGGTCGGATTCGTCACGGCCGTGAACGCGGGGGCGTGCTCTAAGATGCCGCCCATGAACTGGTAGGCCGTCTCGCTCAGGTTGAACTCGTCGGAGTCGTCGGCGAAGGCGTTGCCGTCCTCGTCGAAAAGCGAGATGTGGCTGTGCATCCCCGAGCCGTTGATGTCGGCGATCGGCTTGGGCATGAACGTCGCGTGGAGGTCGTGCTGCTCGGCGACCGCGCGGACGACCGCGCGGAACGTCGCGATGTTGTCCGCGGTCGTGAGCGCGTCGTCGTACTTGAAGTTGATCTCGTGTTGGCCCTCCGCGACCTCGTGGTGGGAGGCTTCGATCTCGAAGCCCATCTTTTCGAGCGTGAAGATGATCTCTTTGCGCACGTCGGACGCGAGGTCCTTCGGCGCCAGATCGAAGTAGCCACCGTTGTCGTGGGGGATGGTCGTCGCATTCCCGTCGTCGTCCTTCTCGAACAGGAAGAACTCCGGCTCGGGACCGATGGAGACGGTGTAGCCCATCTCCTCGGCCTCTTCGAGGACGCTTTTTAAGACCTGCCGCGGGCCGCCGACGAACGGCTCGCCTTCGGTGGTGACGATGTCACAGATGAGCCGCGCCGCCCCGCTGTCACCCTCCCCGTCGCTGCGCCACGGGAGCACCGCGAACGTGTCGGGGTCGGGGACGAGACGCATGTCCGACTCCTGGATGCGAACGAACCCCTCGATGGAGGAGCCGTCGAAGTAGATCCCCTCGGTGAACGCCTTCTCCGCCTGGTGGGCCGGCACGGAGACGTTCTTTACGACGCCGAGAATGTCGGTGAACTGGAGGCGAAGGAAGTCAACGTTTTTCTCCTCGATCTCGTCGAGTACTGCCTGTTCTTCGGCCGTGAGGCCGCCGTCTGGTTTCGCGTGTTCGTCCGTCATGTTCTGGACGTTTGTTTCCTTATCTGCCAGTATAAAGGCCTTATCGCTTGGTGCATGAACCGCCAGTCGCGCAAGAATGCTGGACGTTCGTAAAATTATAAACCCCTGACGGCGTGATTAGCTGTGATGACGTACGAAAACCTCGACGCGAAACTCGTCAACTCCCTTCTCAGCAACGGGCGGGCGAGCCTCAGAAGCCTCGGCGACGAACTCGACGTATCCGTGACGACGGTGTCGAACCACCTCCGCGATCTCGAAGACGAGGGCGTGATCCGCGGGTACACGCCCATCGTCGACTACGACAAACTCGGCTACGACGTGACCGCCGTCCTCCAGCTGAAAGTGGAGGGGAGCGCGCTCCCGGCCGTGACCGAAAAACTCCGCCAGGAGAAGCAGATGGTGAGCGTCTACGAGGTCACGGGCGACTACGACGTGATCGCGATCGGCAAGTTCACCGACACCGACGGGATGAACGACCAGATCAAGTCGATCCTCACCGACGCCGACATCCGCGAGTCGAACACGAGCGTCGTCCTCAACGCCGTCACCGAAAACGAGCAGTTCGACCTCGATTTAAACGAAGAGTAGTTCGCCTACCGATCTGCGGCCGCCGTCAACGCCTCGACCGCCGGCAGCGGCTCGCCCGTCAGCGCGCGGATGTACGCGCCGCCCGCGATGGAGACGTGCGAGAAGTCGGCCTCGTCTAGTCCGTACATCTCGATGGCCCGCGACGTGTCCCCGCCGCCGACGACCGAGAAACAGTCGGTCTCGGATATCGCTTCGAGGACGCCCACGGTCCCGTCGGCGAACCGTTCGTCCTCGAAGACGCCGAGCGCACCCTTCACGAACACGCCGTCGGACTCGCGGATGAGCGGCTCGTAGTCGGCGACCGTCGCCGAGCCGACGTCGAGGTACCCCTCGGTCTTCTCGTCGATGTCGTCGACGGCGACCTCCGCGCGCTCGCCGTCCGCCCCCGCGTACGCGAGGTCCGTCGCGAGGTGGATCGCGTCGCCGCGCTCGTCGAGCACCGACTCGATCAGCTCGCGGTTGCGCTCCCACTGCTCGTCGAACAGGTCCATCTCGCCAACGTCGTGGCCGACGGGGTGTCCCGCGGCGCGCAAGAAGAGCTCGCCCGCGACGCCGCCGAGCAGGAAGCGGTCGACCCGGTCGTCTAACGCGTCCATCACGCCGATCACGTCGGTCGCCTTCGTCCCGCCGACCACCATCGTCACCGGCCCGTCGAACTCGCGGGTCGCGATTGCGGTGTTCGCCTCGTACTCCGTCTCCATCACGCGGCCGGCGTAGGCGGGCAGCGCGAGCGGGAACCCGACCAGCGAGGCGTGCTTGCGGTGGGCCGCCGAGTAGGCGTCGTTGACGTACGCGTCGAAGTGCGGCGCGAGCGTCCGAACGAACTCGGTGTCCGCCTTCTCCTCCGGCGACTCCTCGGGGAGTTCGTCGTCGCACATCCGGGTGTTCTCCAGCAGGAGGACCTCGCCCGCGTCGAGCCCGTCGATCGCGGCGAGCGCCGCGTCGCCGTACGTGTCCTCGACGAACGCCACCTCGCGGTCGACGTGTCCGGCGAGGATGTCGGCGTGGCCCGCGAGCGACGTGAAGTCGTCGCGACCGGGGCGGCCCTGGTGGGCCATCAGCACGACGCGGTGGCCCGCCTCGGCGAGTTCGCGGACCGTCTCCGCGTGGCGCTCGAAGCGGCGGTTGTCTTGGGGCGTGCCGTCCTCTATCGGGGAGTTCAGGTCGAGTCGAACGAGGACGCGGCTCTCTGCTGGAACGTCGTCGATGGTGTCGAACGCGGCCATTGTGTGAGTGTCGTCGATGGAATATTTAAGGGGTGGCTCTCCGGGGAAACGTTGCCGCCGGGGGGCGATGTCGCGGAACGCGTCGACCGCTCAGGCCTCGTCCTGGACGTAGGCGGCCATGTCGAGCATCCGGTTCGAGAAGCCGTACTCGTTGTCGTACCAGGTGAGGATCTTCAGGAGCTTCCCGCCGGCGATGACGTTCGTCGACTCTAAGTCGACGTAACTGGAGAAGGGGAGGCCGACGATGTCGGAGGAGACGACCTCGTCGTCGGTGTACCCTAAGACGCCGGCGAGCGGGCCGGAGTCGGCGGCGTCACGGAAGGCCGAGTTCACGTCCTCCTCGGTGACGGTCTCGTCGAGCGTGACGACGAACTCGGTGAGCGAGCCGCTCGGAACGGGCACGCGCATCGCCATCCCGTCGATTTTGCCCTCGAGCTGCGGAAGCACCTTCTGTGCGGCGCCCGCGGCGCCGGTCGAGGTGGGCACGATGTTCTCGGCGGCCGCTCGACCGCGGCGCGTCTTCGCCTTCGGGCCGTCGATGAGCGTCTGCGAGCCGGTGTACGCATGGACGGTGGTGAGGGTGCCGGCGTCGATGCCGAACTCCTCGTCGAGCACCTTCGCGACCGGCGTGATGGAGTTGGTCGTACAGGAGGCGTTCGAGATCACGTCGTCGCCGTCGTACTCGTCGTGATTGACGCCGTACACGAGCTGTTTGACCGGCTCCTCGCCTTTCGGGGGCGCCGAGATGATCACGGTGTCCGCGCCGCCCTCGAGGTGTGCGCTCGCGTCCTCGCGGGTGCGGAAGACGCCCGTACACTCCAAGGCGACGTCGACGTCGAGGTCGCCCCACGGGAGGTCGGCGGGGTCCTGCACGTTGTACAGCGGGACGGCGGTGTCGCCGATCGTCAGCGTGTCGCCGTCGCGCTCGACGCCGTCGAGCCGGCCCATGACGGTGTCGTACTTCGCGAGATACGCCATGTCGTCGAAGTCCATCACGTCGTTGATGCCGACGAGTTCGATCCGGGGCGACTCCAACACCGCGCGGAACACGTTCCGTCCGATCCGTCCGAACCCGTTCAGCCCCACCCGTACGACCTCGTCGTCGCTCACGTCAGCACCGGCGTCTAGGTATGATTTACTCATATTCGAAAAAGGCGAGCCCAGATACTTAAATCCGACCGAGTTGGCGCGAGACGGTCACTATCGTTCGATTTTGTTACGATCGGTCTCGGCGCGTCTGTCCCCTCGGCGACCGATCCGGCTCGATCCACGACGCGAATCGGGCGGAGCTGTGAGCCGAGCGACGGGTGATCTGGAGATCGACCGACAGGCGCCGAACCCCGCACGCACAGCCCGTAAACCCTCCGAGCGCCGGCGAAGACGGACGTGGACAGAAGGCTTATCGGGGCCACCGCCGTCATGTGAACCATGGACAGAGACGACCGTGACGATCCGTTCGGTAACTTCTTCGAGGAGATCGAACGGATGATGAACGAGATGGCCAACGGGGAGCCCGGAAACGAGGACGCCGGCTTCGGTTCGGCGACGCACGTGGACGCGTACACGACCGAGGAGGGCGTGCGACTCGTTGCTGACCTCCCGGCCGTCTCGAAAGACGAACTCTCGCTGCAGTGCGACGGTGAGTCGCTTACCATCTCCGCGGCGTCCGACCGGCGCGAGTACGACGAGACCGTCAAACTCCCCGTCCCGGTCGACGAACACTCCGCCAACGCGACGTTCAACAACGGCGTGTTAGAGGTCACCTTCGACCGCGACGACGACTCCGCCTCGATCGACTTAGAGTAGCGTCGCGCCGGATTATCCTTCCTTCGCGGTTCGCTCGACGAGCGCCGCCAGCCGGTCGTAAAACCCCGGCTCGTACTTCGTCGCCGCGTCGATCGTCGGTCGCGCGTTGGTCTCGTTGACGACCAGCCGCCCGTCAGACGCCAGGATGTCGACGCCGAGGTAGTCGATGTCGAGGACCGCGGCCGCCCGCTCCGCCAGCGTTCGGGCGCGCTCCGGGAGGTCGACTCCGGTCGCGGTCGCGCCGCGGTGGACGTTGTGCTTCCAGCGTCCCGCCTCGACCGCGTCGGGGGAGAGCCGCCGTTCGACCGCGCCGGCGTACGCGCCGTCGACGACCATCGCGCGGTAGTCGCGCGCCTCCGGGAGAAACTCCTGGATCAGGTACGACTTGTCGCCGGTCGCGCGGTAGTCGTGGACGAGATTCAGGTAGTCGACGACGCCCAAAAGCGAGTCCAGGTCGGCCGCGGTCGCGACCCCGACGCCGCGAGTCGCGGAGTTCGGCTTGACCACCACCGGGTAGTCGAACGGGGCGACGGCCTCGGTGACGACCGCCTCGTCGACGGGGTTCGAGACGACCGTCGTCCGCGGCGTCGGGACGCCGGCCTCGTCGAGGGCGGCGAGCACGCCCGCCTTGTTTCGGGAGGTCAAGACGGCCTCTCGCCCGTTCACCCACGGGACCGAGAGCCGCCGGTCGACCACCGCGCCCTCCATGAGCCGGGAGGGGTAGACGAAGCCGGCGTCGAAACCGGCGAACTCGTCGGTCGAGTCGCCGCCCGAGACGCGAAGCGCCCGCTCTTTCGTCTGCACGTGGTCGACCGCGATGCCGCGCTCGGCGAGCGGCTCGCGCACCCGTTCGAAGGTCTCGGCGGCCGTCGTCATCGCGAGCCGGATCATACGCCCGTTCCGGGCCGTTCGGACTTAAAAACCGCGCGCCGTGACGCCCGCCTACTGCAGGTGGCCTTCCGCGCGAAGCTGTTCGGCCTCGCTCTTCTCGTAGCGCCACGTGATGTCGCCCTTCTCGTCTTGCCAGTCCCACGGCTCGACGAGGACGATGTCGTCTTCGCGGATCCAGACCCGCTTTTGCATCCGTCCGGGGATGCGCACGGTCCGCTCTGTCCCGTCCGCACAGCGCACTCGGACGCGGTTCGCGCCGAGCATCTCGACGACCTCGGCGAACACCTCGTCATCGTCGGGCATCCGGAGGTCGTTCCGACCGCCGTCTCCGTTGCTCATGCGTACGCGGTGATACGCGCTCGCTGAAATAAAAGGGCCGCTCTCCGTCCGGAAACGGCCTTTTAAACCTCAACGCCGAAACGGCCTTTTAACCCGCAACCGCCGTAATCGGTGCGTATGCGCGACACCCTCGGTTCCGAAGGCATCGCCGGCGTCGCGGTCGTGTTCGTCGCGGTCGGCATCCTGACCGTCCACGACCCGGTCGTCGGCGGCGGCGTCATGGTGCTTCTGGCCGGTCTCGCACTGATCGCGAAGGGCATCGCCGACTCGACGATGCGGGCGTTCGGCCTCAAATAACGCTCACGGGGACGTTTTCGGGCGTTTAACGTGCGCGACGGCGACGCGGCTCCCGAAAGAGTCATATTCACCGGCCGTCGCGAGCCGGTATGGCCGACGTACCCGCGGTTGTCGTCGAACTGTTCGAACTCCTCGCCGTCGTCGTCGGCGCCGGCGCCGCCTCGGCGATCGGCGTCACGCTCGAGCGCATCGGGCTCGATGCGGTCTCCGGCGGAGAGTTAGTCCTCGGCGCGTGGGCGGTCGGAATGGGCCTGCTCGCGCTGTACGTCGGGGTCGTCGCGCTCGGCTACGAGCAGGTGATTCCCCGCGTGCAGCGTCTCACGGCCGGCGAGTGATCGAGTTCCGTCGCCCCGCCGTCACAGCTCCCCGTTCGCCGCCAGCTCTCTGACCGCGGCCGCCCGCTCGCGGATCGCGGTCCACTCCTCCTCGTCTTTGTTGTCGACGTGTGAGTACATCAGTCCCATCCGGCCGGTGCCCCGGAGCGTCTCCTCGTTTTCCTTCAGGAAGTCCCAGTAGAGCGCGTTGAACGGGCACGCGCCCTCGCCCGTCGTCCGCGAGACCGCGTACGGACACGAGGCGCAGTGGTCGCTCATGCGGTTCACGTAGTTCCCCGACGACGCGTACGGCTTCGAGGAGAGCACGTCGGTCCCGAACGACCCCATCGCGACCACGTTCGGCGTCGTCACCCAGTGGTAGGCGTCGACGAAGCCGAGGTGGAACCACTCGTTCACTTCGCCCGGGTCGGCGCCGTAGATCAGCGCGAAGTTCGAAAGCACCATCAGTCGCTCGATGTGATGGGCGTAGCCGTACTCGCGGACGTGGTCGACGGCCTCGGAGAGACACCGCATCTCCGTGTCGCCGTCCCAGTAGGCGGGCGGGAGGTTCCGCGACTGCTCCAGCTGATTGGCCGACGCCAGCGCCGGCATCGCCTCGCGGTAGACGTGTCGCATGAACTCGCGCCAGCCGAGTATCTGCCTGATAAACCCCTCCACCGCGTTGAGCGGGACCGGAGCGGGCTCGCGGTCGGCCGCCGAGTCGGTGTCGTCCGGCGCGAAGGCGTCGAGCGTCGTCGCCGCGGCGCCGCTCGCGGCGTCCTCTGCCGGCTCGTACCCGCCCGGTTCGACGCCGCGCTCTTCGTACGCCGCCGTCGCCGCCCGAACGGGCTCGCGCGGGTCGAGGAGGCCGAGGTTGATAGCCGGCGAGAGCAGCGAGTGCGAGAGGAACGGCTCGCCCGTCACCATCGCGTCCTCGTACCGCCCGAACGACGGGAGCCGGTCGCGGACGAACGCGTCGAGCGCCGCCTGCGCCTCGTCCCGCGTGACCGGCCACGCGAACCCGTCGAGCGAGTCGTTACCCCACGTGTCGAACCGCTCGCGGACCCACGCGTGGGTCTCGCGGGTGAGCGCGTCCGGCTCGAAGCACGGCCGCTCCGGCGGCTCCCAGTCGTCCGGAGGCGTCTCCTGGTTCAGGTCGTCGTAGTTCCACTCGCCGCCGACCGGCTCGTCGCCGTCCATCAGCACGCCCGTCTCGCGGCGGACGTGGCGGTACCAGCTCTCCTGGCGGTAGCGTCTGTCGGCGCTCCCGTCGTCGTCGACGAGAGGCCCAGCCTCGTCCGTCTCGCCCGCCCAGTCGCGCCAGTCGGCCGGCGTCGTCCAGAACAGTTCGTTGTCCAGCAGTTCCAGCGAGCCGCCGCGGTCGGTGACGAGTTCCTGCAGCCGGTCGGCCGCCCCGTGGCTCGCGGGTCGCATGAGCCGGAGGCGTGCGTCGGGGCGCTCTGCGAGAAACTCGGCCACGCCCTCGCCGAACGAGTCGGCCTGAACGTACGTCACCTCGTGGCCGCGCTCCCGGAGCGTGTCGCGCGCGTGGCGCATCGCCGAGAACACGAGGGTCAACTTGTGGGCGTGGTACGGCTTCCGGTCGGCAAACTCGTGGGCCTCGATCAGTAACACCTCGTCGGCGTCGGCGACCGCGTCGAGGTCTGGGTTGAGCTGATCGCCAAGCAGCCAACACACGGATCTGTCGCTCATGGTTGCCGTAGGAGCGCCGCCACTGTATCTCTACGGGCCGGTCGTTACCGAAACCACGATCCTTTTTGTACGGCCTCGATGTGTGACCGGGTATGGATAACATCCTCACGAACTGGCTTCTCGGGTTGATCGCGGCCCTCCTTGCCGTCCTCGTGCTCGACTCCACCGGCCAGTCGTTCCTCGATCCGCTCTCTCCGGTCGCGAACGTGCTCGCGCTGGTGACGTTCCTCGCATTTATCATCCTGACGGGTGCGTTCCTGGTCTACACGGCGTCGTTCCGCGACCTGTAGGGACTCGCGCCGTTCGCCGGCGCGCGTAGTTTTTTACACTCGGTGTGTCTGCTCGCGGTATGGAGTACACGACGCTCGGCGACACCGGGACGACCGTCTCGAAACTCTGTCTCGGCTGTATGAGCTTCGGCGACCCGGACTGGCGCGAGTGGGTCCTCGACGAAGACGAAGGGAAGGCCATCGTCGAGCGCGCGCTCGAACTCGGTATCAACTTCTTCGACACCGCCAACATGTACTCGAACGGCGAGTCGGAGCGCGTCCTCGGAGAGGCGCTGGACGGCCATCGCGAGGAGAGCGTCGTCGCCACGAAGGCGTACTTCCAGATGGACGAGTCGGACCCCAACTCGGGCGGGCTCTCGCGGAAGGCCATCGAACAGGAACTGGAGAACAGCCTCGACCGGCTCGGGATGGAGACGATCGATCTGTATCAGATCCACCGCTGGGACGACCAGACGCCAATCGAGGAGACGCTCGCCGCGCTCGACGACGCGGTGCGGCGCGGGAAGGTTCGTCACATCGGGGCCTCGTCGATGTGGGCCCATCAGTTCGCGGCTGCGCTCCACGCCAGCGAGCGCGAGGGGTACGACCGGTTCGCCACCATGCAGAACCACTACAACCTCGCGTACCGCGAGGAGGAGCGCGAGATGCTCCCGCTCTGCGAGCGGGAAGGGATCGGCGTCATGCCATGGAGCCCGCTCGCGCGGGGGTACCTCACCCGCCCGCACGACGACGTGGACGCGACGCTCCGCGGGGAGACCGAAGAACACCTGTACGAACACCCGTACCAGGAGGGCGGCGGCCCCGCGGTCAACGAGCGCGTCGCGGAACTCGCCGACGAGAAGGGCGTGAAGATGGCCCAGATCGCGCTGGCGTGGCTGTTCCACAAGCCGTGGGTCGACACGCCCATCGTCGGTACGACCAGCGTCGAACACCTCGAAGACGCCGTCGAGGCGCTCGACATCGACCTGTCCGACTCGGATATCGAGTGGCTCGAAGCGCCGTACGAGCCGGTCCGCGTCTCGGGCCACGAGTAGCGTCGCCGTCGCGGATGATGCCGTCGCCGTCGAGATGACGCGCTCGCCGCCGCAGTCGGCCCGCTCCCCGGCGGATCGCTTATAAACGCACCGTCGCGGTCGGCACGGCAACCCTTTTCGGCCGGGACGCCAAACCGGGATTCATGGCAGACGACGACACCGACGCCGGCGACGAACAGGCCGACAGCGCCGCCGGAGCCGAGGGCGGCGACGACGGCGAAGAGAAATCCTTCCGCGAGCGCGTCGAGGAGATCCGCGAGCGTCGCGAGCAGGAGCGCGAGGAAGGCGACCGGCCCGACCCCGAGGAGATGATGGGCGGCGGCGGCCCGCCGGGGATGGGCGGTGGCGGCGGTGGCGGCAACCCCTTCGCGCAGATGATGTCCGGGATGATGGGCGGCGGCGGCGGTCCGGGCGGCGCCGGCGGCCCGCCGGGGATGGGCGGCGGTCCGGGCGGTCACGGCGAGGAACGCGGCGGACAGGCCGGCAACGAAGAGCTCGTCCGCGAGGTCCGACAGCTCCGCGACGAGGTCCGCGACGCGACCCGCCAGCTCCAGCGTATCGCGCAGGCGCTCGAAGACGACTGAACGGCGGCTCGCTCTCTTCTCGTTTTCCGCTACTTACGACGCGCCCAGCGACTCGACCCGGCTCGGGAGCGCCGGGAGCGCGACGACGGCGACGACGACGGCGGTCGTCGCGGCCAGCGTGACCGCGAGCGACTCCGAGGCCACGTACGCGCCCACCCAGAGCCCGCCGGTGACGACGAGGGCGGGAAGCGCGATCCGGATCGGGACTGCGGGTTCGTCGCCGTCGACGAACCGCCACCCGATCGCGCCGCCCGCGCCGGTGGCGATGCCGATGCCCGCCTCGACGACCTCGCCGGTGTGACCGCCCGCGACGGCGACCGCGAGCGCGCCGGCCGAGACGACCGCCGCCGACAGAAACGGCAGCGTCGGGTCGAGCGCGTCTGTCGCCCCGTCGCTCGCCTCGCCGGACCGTCCGAGCCGCGGGTCGCCGGCGAGCCACAGCGCGCCGAGGACGACCCCGACGCCCACGGCCAACCCCGCGAGCACGTCGACGAGGTAGTGGACCTCGATCACGACTCGGGAGGCCGCGACCGCGACGGCGACGGCCCCGGCCGCGAGGTACCGGCGTCCGGGGGTCCACGCGCGGTCGTAGACGAGCGCCAGCGCGAGGTACGCGGCCGCCGCGCCGGTCGCGTGGCCGCTCGGGAACCCGAAGCCGTCGGAGAGGACCTGTCCCTCGTACCACGCAGAGAGGAGCCCCGGCAGCCACGCCGGCACGTCAGCGGGGCCGACCGCGCCGGGCGGCCGGGGAACCGCGAACCACGCCTTTCCGAGCGCGGTGGCGGCGTACGCGCAGGTGACGGCGGCGATGGCGGTCGCCCCGGCCCGGCGCGGCGAGCCCGCCACCCGGCCGCCGCCGAACCAGTAGCCGACGGCCAGGAGGCCGAACAGGAACCACGGGTCGGCGAGGTGCGTCACGGCGGCGAAGACGACGACGACGGCCTCCGGGAGCGCGTCGACGAGGGCGATCTCGCCGACGCCGCGCTCCGCGGAGACGAGTCCCGGCGCGACGGGGCCAGCCGCAGCGGGGCCGCTCATGGACCGATCACGCGGTCAGTCGTCGCCACGGTCGCGGGCGTAGTCGAGCGCTTTGCCGGGCGTTTCGAGCAGGTTGAGGCCGACGCCGACGAGGATGAAGAGCGTGTACAGCCCGAGCGTCGAGAGCCCGAGGATGAGCATCGCGGCGATGGCGTAGAGCCCGTCGAGAAACGAGAAGGCCCCGAGAATCAGCACCGTCCCGTACAAGAGGACGAGGTACGGCCCCCACCCCCGAGCGTGACCGCGGCGCATCCGCGAGCGAACGTATCGCTTGAGTTCCGACTCGACGGCCGGCTTGTCGACGGTGCGTTCTTCGACGTCGTCCTCGAACGCGTCGAACTCTGTCCGCAGCCGCCTCACTTCCTCCTGTAGCGCCGCCACGTCCGGCGCCCCCGCCGGGCGCTCCTCGTCGCCGGCGTCGGCCGCGCCGTCCGACTCACCGTTCATACCCGTGGGTCGGCCGCGGTCGTGTTGTAACTGCCGGTCCGCGTCGTGGTCGCGGGCGACGGCGCCACCGCCCCGTCCCGACAGCACGACGTTGACCACGCCGCCGACCACGACGACGACGGCCGCGAGGTACAGCCACGTGACGAGGAGGAGGACGCCGCCGATCACTCCGTACACCTGGTACTGCCCGGCGCCCGCGGCGTACACTTGGAAGCCGGCCTGTAACAGCGTCCACCCGACGGCCGCGAAGACGGCTCCGGGAACCGCCTCGCGGACGCCGATGGTCAACTGCGGCACGAGGTAGTACATCGGGAAGAAGACGACGGCGAGGACGACCGGCAGCGCGAACACGCTCGCGGCCTCCACCAGCGGGACCGCGTCGGCGGCCGCGACGAACGCGCCGACGGCGACCATCACCCCGATACCGAGACCGACGCCGAGGACGACGGAGGCGGCGTTCGTGACCTGCTTGACGAACCCCGGCGCCTCTTCGACGCCGTACAGCTCGACGAACGCCGTGTCGAGCCCGCGGAACACCTTGAGCGTCGACCAGAGCAGCACCGCCACCCCGAGCAGGCTCGCGCCGGTCCGCCCGCCGGCGCTGGAGACGGCCGCGGCGACGGCCTCCTCGCCGGCCGGCGTCAGGAAGTCGCCGGTCGCGGCGACCAACTCCGCGGCTATCGACTCTCCGAACGCCACGCTGGCGACGACGACGAGCAGGAGCAGCGCGGGGATGAGCGAGACGAACGCGTAGTAGGCGATGGCGGCCGCGAGAAACGTCACGCGGCGGTCGAGCGCGGTGTCGACGACGCGGCGAGCGGTTCCGGCGGCGGTGGTCATGCGACGGGACACGGCCGCGGGTTCGAGCGACGGCGACAAAAGGGGGGCGGGTGACGCGGGTCGCTCGCGCGGCTCAGTCGTCGAGGACCGCCGCGCGCATCTCTGGGATCGACGCGCCGCTTTTGACCGCGGTCCCGCGGTAGTGCGCGCGGCTCGCCTCGTGGCCCGCGCCCCGGAGGCGCTCGACGAACTCGTCCATCCCGATGGCCGCCTCGCCCCACGCCTTGTACAGTCGGTGCTGGTCGTAGTGGGTGGGCGTGTCGAGTTCGCGGGCGACGGTTCCGAGCAGCTTCCGGGCGCGCTTCGCCTCCCCCATGTCGTCGGTGACGTGTCCGCGGACGGCGCGGGTGAAGTCGGGGTCTGCGACGGGGCCGAGCCAGAGCGGTCCGGCGGTGAGCACGCGGTCGCCGTCACAGACGGGACAGCGCTCGACGGGGTCCGCGATCAGCCCGCGGGTCGCCTCGCGCCAGAGGCAGTCCTCGCAGTGGTCGACGTAGCCGAGTTCGTCGATGCAGGCGTCGGCCGCCTGCGCGCCGGAGTCCAGTTCGAGGTAGGTCCGCGCGTAGTGTCGCGAGACGTGCGACACGATCGGTCGCGCCGCCTTGTCGTAGCGCGCGGCGGTCCGGACCAGCGCGGAGATCAGCGTCCGAAGCCCCATCTCGGGGTGGTAATCGGTGTTCCGCGGGACCGCGCCGTACTTGCGGATGCCGCTCTGTAAGTGGGCGCCACAGAGGGGGGCGGTGTCGGTCGCCGTGACGCAGACGAGGTTGCGCGCGTTCGCCAGCGCGGCGTCGGCGAAGGGGATCGGCGTCCCGTACGGGTCCAGGTCGACGACGTCGAAGACGTTCTCGTACAACAGCGCGTTGACGTCGCGGTGGACGGTGTCGCCGTCGAGGTCGTTCGCGGCGAGGTTCTCGGCGGCCAGTTCGACCGCGTCCGGGTCCACGTCCGCGCACGTCACGTCGTACCCCTCGGCGGCGGCGCGGACGCCCCGGACGCCGGAGGCCGCCATCGCGTCGAGATACGAGGCCGCTCGCGGCTCGCGGTCGCGGTACGCGCGCAGCACCGCGACGGTGATGTCGCGGTTCAGCTCTTGGGTGGGGTTAAAAAAGACGCCGCCGCCGGTGCCCTCGCTGGCGCCGTCGCGGGCCTCCGGAACGGAAACGGTGAGACCGCCCTCCTCGATGTCCATGCCTCGCGTTCGGTCATCCGCCACAAAAGCGGCCCGCTCCGCGCGCCGTACCGTGACGCCCCGAACCGGCGCCGTCCGCCTCGTCAATTGGGAACAAGCGCCGGCGACGCGAAGCGGGAGATTTAGCCCGTCAGCGCGGAAAGGGAAGGTACGAATGAGTTTCACGTGGAACAGACGAGACGATCGCGGAGACGGAGCGAGTCACGGACGCGTCGCGCTCGCGGAGGCGGATCGGCGATGGTAAGCCCCGCCCGCGTCGACGCGATCACCGACATCGCCTACGGTGCGCTGATCATCCTCTCGATCGTCCTCATCGCGACGCTCAACGCGAACAACATCGGCGTGGCGTTCGGGATCGGCGTGTTCGCCTCTTACGTCGTTCACGTCGTCTGGAAGATGGCCCGGTTCGACCCCGACTGGATGACCCGCGAGGTCGCCGATCAAGTCGGCAAAGAGGTGGAAAAGAGCGTGGGCGAGACGGTCAACAAGGAAGTCGAGAAGAGCGTGGGCGAGACGGTCAACAAGGAAGTCGAGAAGACGGTCGGTGACACGGTGAGCAAGGAGGTCGAAAAGAGCGTGGGCGAGACCGTGAGCAAGGAGGTGGAGAAGACGGTCGGCGATACGGTGAGCAAAGAGGTCGAGAAGAGCGTGGGCGAGACCGTGAGCAAAGAGGTGGAGAAGACGGTCGGCGACACGGTGAGCAAGGAGGTCGAAAAGAGCGTGGGCGAGACGGTCGAGAAGACCGTCGGCGAGAAGGTAGAGGAGACCGTCGGCGAGAAGGTAGAGGAGACCGTCGGTGAGAAGGTAGAGGAGACCGTCGGCGAGACGGTCGAGAAGACGGTCGGCGAAACAGTCGAGAAGACGGTCGAAGAGACGGTCGGCGAGAAAGTCGAAGAGACAGTCGGCGAGAAAGTCGAAGAGACAGTCGGCGAAACGGTCGAGAAGACGGTAGACGAGACGGTCGGCGAGAAAGTCGAGGAGACCGTCGGCGAAACGGTCGAGAAGACGGTTGAGGAGACGGTAGACGAGACGGTCGGCGAGAAAGTAGAAGAGACCGTCGAGGAGACAGTCGGCGAAACAGTCGAGAAGACGGTCGAGGAGACGGTCGGCGAAAAAGTCGAGGAGACGGTCGAGAAGACGGTAGACGAGAAGGTCGACGAGAAGGTAGAGGAGACCGTCGACAAGAAGGTCGAAGAGACGGTCGACGACAAGCAGACCGACGACAAGCAGACCGACGACAAGCAGACCGACGACGAGTAACCGCGAGAGCGCGGCCGCGTATCCCGAGACTCAGCCCGCCTGCGGTTCACTACCATCGATTCAGTTCGGAGCGTGTCGGCCCGCGTCTCGGCCGTCCGCGGTCAGTAGTCTCGGTTGACGACGATCACCGGGTCGCCGGTCTGATTCGCGATCCGGTCGGGGAGGGTTCCGAAGAGTCGGTCGCCCAGCCGCGACTCGGCCTCGTACATCACGACGGCGTCGTACTCGGCGGCGACCCTGAGAATCTCCTCGTCGTGTTCCTCGCCCTCCACGACCCGCGTGTCGACCTCGTCGGGGTCGAATCCGTCCGCGATCAGCTGTTCGCGCGTCTCCGTGACCACCGCTTCCCCCTGCTCGCGCCGCTCCTCGCCCTCGACGACGTGGAAGAGGGTGATCTGTCCGGTCGAGTCCTCACAGAGGATCCGGATGAACGTCGGCAGGCGGTCGACCTCGGCGACGTCCGGAAGCGGGACGAGGATCCGCTCGATGCCGTCGGTCGGGGCGGGGTCGAGTTCGGCCACGCAGTCCTCTTCGGCGGCCACCTCCTGGATGGCGGCCGCCCGGTCCTTGCCGAACACGAGTCGCGTCCGGACGGCGGCGCCCGCCTCGGCGAAGCGCTCGGCCACCTCGTCGAGCGTCGCCTGCGCGTCCGCGCCGAACTGGTCGCGCGCGGACGCCGCCGGCGTCTGCTCCGGGAGCCCGTAGTGACCGAGGAGCACCACCTCAAGCGACGAGAGGTCGTCCACGAGAACCGGCGACAACGGCTCGGGATCGGGAAGTTCGATCGGAACGAGGATCGTGTCTACCATACCGTACCGTTGGGCGTCCGGAACAATAAACGGCCGATCGACCGACCGGCTCGCCGCTTCGATCTTACGTCGACAGCGTCGCGGCGTCGTCCGCGAGGAACGCGTCGAGGACGGCCTCGTCGGACGACTCTTTCGGCAGCACGGTCACCACGTCGTTCGGTTGGATGGCCGTGTCGTCGACCGGGTGGATGATGGAGCCGTCGCGCTCGATGGACGTCACGACGGTCGTGCTCGGGAGGAGGCCCTCGGACCGGGCCGCCGCGGGCGACTGTCCCACGATCGGCGCGTCGTCGGTGACGCACACCTCGATCACGGCGCTCCCGTCCGCGAGGGTGACGGTGTCCGTGACGACCGACTTCCTGCTGTCGTCGCTGAGGAACCGCGAGTACGGCGTGTGTAGCTCGGACTGGAGCAGTTCCTCGTCCTCGATGCGGATGTCGAGTCCCGAGAGCGCGCGCGCAATCTCGCGGAGGTCGCTCGTCTCCTCGCCGACCGCGACCACCTGCAGGTCGCGGCGTCCCGCCATCAGCACGCGCACGTTGATGACGCCCGGAATCGACCGGGCCGCGAGCGCCAGCCGCTCGCGCTCGTCCGCCGGGACGGTGCACATAAAGACCGACGTGAGCCGCCCGTCGGCCTGCTCGAAGTCGACGATTGCGGTGTAGCCGCGGATCACGCCCGCCTCCTCTAACCGCTCGATCCGGTTGCGGACCGTCCCCGCGGACACGTTCATCTCCTCCGCGATCATCGGCGCGGAGGTGTTCCTCGCGTCCGACATCAGCGCGTGGACGATCTGTCGGTCTATCTCGTCGAGTCGGTGGCTCACGGTCGAGCGCCCCCGGGCGAGCCACGTCGTCGAGTCCTCGTCATGTCGCGTGGTAGCCGCCTGACGGTAATATGACTTACTCACGGCGAAGTTCGCCCGGTCGGAGCCGGCACACTCCGGCACCGTCGCGCTCAGCCCCCGTTCCGATTTTAACCGCTCAACGAGCAGAATAAATCTTTTAAGCGTTTTTCGAACCGTTTAAAACGATGCCTCCCAGTCGCTGAACGGTCTGAAACTCACCGTAGGCGTCGATAATCCGGCTGAAAACGCGTCAACGCTCTGCCCCTTATATGCAGTCGGCGCTCCGAGCGATGAGCGACGACGGTGTTCCACATGTCAAGCCAAACGTCCTCCTCGTCCGTTCGGACGCCACTTCGGATCGGGTCCAGCCTCTCGGCCGCCTGCCGAGACAAAGCCGTCGCGGGCGTTCGCGCCGCCGCGTTCTGGGCGGCGGTGCTCCTCCCGCTCGCGTACCTCCCCGCGGCGTACGGCCTGCTGGGATTCGACAACGGCTGGAGCACGCTCGCGCTCATCGCCGCACACGCGGCGTGCGTCGTCGTCGGTCACGAACACACCACCCCCGCTGACGCTTCAACCCAATGAGTACCACACACACCAGCGCGCAGACGACCGCACAGTCCAGCGAATCGACCACCGAAAAGGCAGACCGGCTCGCGGCGTTCCTCCGCGAGGAGGCCGCCGACGGCGAGACGTACCTCAAAGCGAAGTTTATCGCCGACGACGTGGACCTCTCGCCGAAGGAGATCGGCGCCCTGATAGTGCAGCTACAGGACTCGGTACAGGGTATCGAGATCGAAAAGTGGTCGTACACCGGCGCGACGACGTGGCGCGTCTCGCCGACGTAAGGTCGCCTCCCGCCGACACACCGACTTCTATACGTCGGCCCGCCGAACGGCCGGTATGGCACTTACGCCCCCCGATCTTTCGGGCTCGACGGCCTTCATCACGGGCACGACCCGCGGTATCGGCAAACAGCTCGCCCTCGCGCTCGCCGACTGCGGCTGTAACGTCGTCTCGACGGGCAAGACGACCGACGACGACGAGGCCGAACTCGACGGCACCATAGAGCAGACGGCCCGCGAGGTTCGCGACCGCGGCGTCGAGGCGCTCGCGCTCGAACTCGACCTCCGCGACGAGGACCGCGTTGAGGCGGTCGTCGAGGAGGCGATAGACCACTTCGGCGAGGTCGACATCGTCATCAACAACGCGAGCGCCATCCAACTGGCCAACGTCGCCGACCTGCCGGCGAACCGATTCGACCTGCTGACCGACGTGAACGTCCGGGGTACCCACCTCGTCGCACACGCGTTCGCCGACCACCTCGCCGAACTCGACGAGGCGTGGCTCCTGTCGAACTCGCCGCCGGTCGTGACCGACCGCTCTCCGGGGAAGGCGCCGTACGCGTGGTCCAAACTCGGGATGTCGTTTATCACGCTCTCGCTCGCCAAGGAGCTGAACAGCGCCGACGTCGGCTGTAACACCTTCTGGCCGGTGACCGCCATCGACACCCGCGCGACCCGGTACTTCGGGCTCGGCACCGAGGACGACTGGCGCACCCCGGAGATCGTCTCCGACGCGGCGCTCGAAATCCTCTCCCGCGACCCCGCGAGTTGCACGGGCAACAGCTTCTACGATGAGGACCTGCTCCGCGAGGCCGGCGTCACCGACTTCTCGGCGTACAACCTCACCGAGGGCGATCCGGCACCGATGTCGGCACAGATGTTCGACCCGGCGTTCGAACGCGAGGTCTGACGCGACTCCCGGTCCCCGGTGGCGCGAGGTATCGGGCAACCCTTTAGGCAAGGCCGCGATCGGCGGCCATGAACCGACTGACGTGTTACGACTGCGGCGAGACGTACCCGTTCGGCGACGCCGACCGCTGTTCCTGCGGCGAGCCGCTCTGGTTCGACATCGACGCTGCGGCCGTCTCCTGGCCCGACGCCGGCGCGAAATCCGGCGACGCGACCACCGGCGCAACTCCCGACGCGGTCGCCGGGCGGCGCGGCCTCTGGCGCTACGAGTCCGCCCTCCCCGCGACGACGCCCGTCGGCCTCGGCGCGGCGGCAGGCGGCACGCCCCTCCTGCGAGCCCCGGCGATCGAACCGTCGGACGGGCCGCGAATCCACCTCAAACTCGAGGGCACCAACCCGACCGGCAGTTTCAAAGACCGGGGAACGGCCGTCGGGCTCAGCCGCCTCGACGGCCCGGTCGGGACCGTCTCGCACGGGAACATGGCCCTGAGCGTCGCCGCGCACGCGGCGGCGGACGACCGCGAGGCGGTGATCCTCGTCGCCGAAGACACGCCCGACTCCCGGCTGGCGATGATCGCCCAGCACGACCCGCACCTGTTCAGGGTTCGCGGCGAGTACGGTCGGCTGTACTACGACACCCTCGAACACGATCTGGGCGTCGCCTTTCTGAACTCCGACAGCCCCCTGCGGGTCGCCGGACAGAAGACCGTCGCGTACGAGATCTGCGAGGCGTTCCGCCCGGCGGTCCCCGACGCGATCGTCCTACCCGTCAGCAGCGGCGGGCAGGCGAGCGGCGTCTGGAAGGCGCTTCGAGAGCTGCACGCGGCGGGGCTGATCGACGCCGTACCGCGGATCTACCTCGCGCAGGCCGCGCGCTGTGACCCGATCGCGCAGGCGTTCGAACGCGGCGCGACGAACGTCGACGCCGTTCGAGGCGAGCCGACGGCCGCCGTCTCGATCAACAACGCCGATCCGCCGAGCGGGAACCGGGCGCTGGCGGCGGCCCGCGACACCGACGGGGCGGTCGTGTCCGTCCCGGAGGAGGCGTTGCTGGCCGAGACGGATCGGCTCGCGGCCGACGCCGGGATATCGGTCGAACCGTCCTGCGCCGTGGCGACCGCGGCCGTCCGCGATCTCACGGCGGCCGGCGAACTCGCGCCCGACGAGGACGTCGCCGTGATCTTGACCGGGTCGGGGTACAAGTACGGGACGCCCGGCGACGACGACCCGGAGGTCGGCGAGATCGACCGAACTGACGTCCCTGACGCGGTTCGGGGCCTCGTTGGCTGAGTCGAGATGTACCGAGTACGGGGACGACGCGACCGCGTCCGGTGGCTGACGCGCCGCTATCGACGCTCGGTCTCTCGCCGTCCTCGTACGACGGCCTTTCCCCTGTGGCGCGTCTCCCCTCGGTATGTCGATAACCACAGGCGACTCTGTGACCCTCGAGTACACAGGGCGCCTCGACGATGGCACCGTGTTCGATACGTCCCGACGCTCCGTCGCGGAGGAGACGGGTCTCGCCGAAGCCCAACCCGACCGCGAGTACGCACCGCTGACGGTCGAGGTTGGTGACGAGCAGGTCATCCAGGGGATGGAGGAGGGGCTGATCGGCTTGGCGGCCGGCGAGGAAGAGACGCTGGAGATCCCGCCCGAGAAGGCCTACGGCGAGCCCAGCGACGACCAGATTCAGGCGTTCGACACCGCGGAACTCGAAGAGATGCTCGGCGGCCAGACGCCCGAGGAGGGCGCTTATCTAGAGGCGCAAAACGGGAGCCAGGGCGAAGTCGTCCACGTCGACGAGGATGTCGTCCGCGTCGATTTTAACCCCCGCCTCGCCGGCGAGACGCTGACGTTCGACGTCGAAATCCTCGAAGTCAACTGAGGCCCGACGGACTCGCCGATCGAGTAGGTCGGCGTTCGTGGCGTGTTCCGTATCTACTTATGCTGCTGCTCGGCGTATCGCTGTCATGCATTCGCGTCGCATCCATCTCTTCGTCGTGGTGTTGCTCGTCGTCCTCGCGGGTTGTGCCGGCGGCGGTGGTATGCCAAGCGCCGATGGCGCCGACTCCGCGGGCGGATCGGCCGAGACCGGCGACGGTGCGACCGGCGACGGAGCGACCGGCGACGGCGCGAGCGGCAGCGACGCGTTCGATCTGGGCGATCCCGAGCGCCTGCTCCGCGATGCGGGGAGTTTCACCGTCACGTGGTCGTACAGCGGTGTCGACGCGAGCGGGGCAGAGATCGAGGTCACCCGCGAGTTCTACGCCGACCTCGAGGCCGAGCGATCGTACACCCGTACTACGTCCGCAACCGACGGGCAGGCGGACGGCGGCAACATCGAGCAGTTCGTCGACGGCGGCGTGACGTACGTCCGCTTTGGGACCGGCGACGACGCGTTCGTGTCGTCACAGGAGGGGTCCTCGGAGGTGCTCGGCACCGCCATCGCGCTGTCTCAGGCCCGCGCGTACGGCGCCGACGACGATCTGGTGTCCGCCGGGACCGAGACGTTCGACGGTGTCACCGTGGATCGATACGAGCTGTCCGCCACCGACGAAGCGCTGATTCGGGCCGGATCGGTCTCCGCGCAAGGCGAACCCGGCAACTTCGAGGTGACGAACTTCGAGTACGCCGTCTTGGTCGACGAAAACGGCCTCTCGCGCCACGAATCGTGGCAGTTCTCCGGGCGAGCGGACGATCAAGAGGTGAGCGGCGCGTGGGAGTTCTCGCTCACCGGCGTCGGTTCGACCACGGTCGAGGAGCCCGACTGGGTAGACCAGGCAGGGGCCTAATCGGCCGACTCCGTCACTCCTTCAAGCGCGGCAGGAAAACGTATGGGTTGGGGCGGATTCGAACCGCCGACCTGCCCGCCGTCGCGCGAATCCGCACGCGCTCCGGCTACCGCACCGCAGGAGTGTGAACCTGCGGTATAACTCGCTTCACCGTACCGGGGTTCGACTCAACCATGTCCGAATCTCGAACACAAATGAAGCCGGAACGTGCGATTGAACGCTACCTGACCGACAAGAAACCCGAATGGGCTGACTCTACGTACTACAACAACGCCTCATCCCTTGGACTGTTCCTCGACTTCTGCGAGGGAATTGACCTCGACAACATCTGTGAGATAGACGGCTTCCACATCTCCGACTTCAAGAAACGGCGGCGAGAAGTTGGCGAGGTCAATGAAATGACCCTCTACAACGACCTCTGCTCACTCCGAAGCTTCCTCAAGTGGTCCAATTCGATGGGACTCATTGAGTCGTGGGTCGTGGAGAACATGGTCCTCAATGACCCCGACGAGAAGGTTCGCTCCGAGAAGATTGAACCGGAGATAGCTGACCAGATTCTCGAATACTTAGACGACTTTGAGTATGCAACGAGACGGCACGCCCTCTTTGCCCTCTTATGGGATACTGGTATGCGTCTCGGAAACGCTCGGTCGTTAGACGTTGACGACTACTATCCCGAAGAGAAATACATTGAGGTGTCTCACGATCCCGACGAAGGTACTCCACAGAAAAACAAGGAGCCTGCCGAACGAGAAGTAAATCTCCACGATTGGACGTGCGAAATCCTCGACGATTATCTACGGATGAATCACATCGAGGTGGAGGACGACTACGGTCGGAACCCTCTCTTCGCCTCAAAGTATGGTCGTATGGCGTTGTCTAATCTCCGGACACACATCCGCCGACTCACCCGTCCGTGCCACTACACCGGAGAGTGTCCCCACGATCGAGAAAAGTCAGAGTGTGTCGCCGTGCAGGAGTACAACAAGGCCGCGCAATGTCCCGGCTCTCACAAGCCCCACGCTATTCGGCGAGGAGCTATCACCCATTGGCTTAACGAAGGGCACCGGAAGGAGCTGATCAGCGACCGGATGAACGTCAGCATACCAACGCTGGACAAACACTACGACGCTCGGACTGAATCAGAGAAGCGAGACTTACGGCGAGAGATGTTCGATATGGAATAGCCTCACCGTCTTTTATAAACTCACGGTCCCTATTCTTTATGTGGATCTCACTCTCCGCCAGCTTGTCTTCCTTGAGCATGAAATGGAGAAGATAGTCAACTCAAAGGACCGAGACTCTGAGGGTCGAAGTTATGCATCCTCTGTGTTAGAACGTGTTGAGGAGGAGCTGCAACGAAAGGAAGGGCAGCACAATATATGAGAACTGATTCTGTTGAAATTCTCAGTAGCCAACACTTCGTAATATAGTATACTGTTAGGGTTTAAAAACAATCTACAGATATGTCTGGATCGTCTACAACTCCCACGTATTCGATCCAGATTGCTCTACTGGTGATTTTGCCACCCCTATTTTTAATACTCTCAACTAGCGAATCAAGTGAATATTCCTCATCTTCAGATTCAACAATGCGACCAAAATGTTTCGAGAACAGATTTACTGCTTCGTCTTCTCGATCAAAATCTCGCTCTACTATGTTTTCATGAGCTGAACTGGGACATTTCCAGAAAAAATCTTGGTTGAACCCACTCCCTGTTTCAGAGCTGTTCATAGGTGACTGACATTCAGAACACAACGGTTTATTAGGGACACTAATATCAACAAAATGACCATTATTTATCTTTGCTGTCCCCTTCCACAGGACACCTCTCAATTTAACACATCCCTCTATCTTGTCAACAGATTTTGATGAGTCTGATATGTATCTAATATGAGCAAGCCAGCCGAGAGATAGACCTAGCAAAAGCAAACCAATCCTTTCACCCCATACAGACACCAGATCGAGAGGGATAATCTCTAAAAGACCTGTTATAGCACTTGGGTAATATCTGACAATTTCTGGAATCCCAGCCAACGTCGAAATCATGAGGCTTAGAACACTTGCAACTGCAATAATCGCCGTGAGCAATATTTGTCGATCCACTTTCTAAACAGTTCTACTTGATAATATGTATATTTTAGGTTCCGATTCGAATGATTTGAGCCAACATTGTCCAGAATACCTTGAGGTATTGTTCAAAGAACAGATCTATATCTAATAGCCTTAGGTATTAGACGAGAGAGTCCGTTGTACGAAGCGGCCAATGAATCTCGGACTTATTCAGGACGTGGCTGTCATACTTGGACTGTCTGCTGCTGGTCTATTTGCTCATGAGTTAGTCCATTTTCTATTCGGGCGTATATTCGGAGGAAGTACGTTCTTCTCTCGATATTGGTTTAGGATCCCGACTCAGGTGGACTTTCGAACACCACACGAAATGAGTAATCGACAGGTCAAGGCAACTGCTGGAGGCGTTCTCATATTCCCATGTATCGCACTCCTTGGAGCGTACTTACACTCAATCCCGATTTTTGCTTTCGGTGCTGGAGGCATCGGAGTTAGCATGACTGACATGATGGGTTACCAGAACCCCGAGGCATGGAAAGATTTCACTGCGGGTGAGTCGGTAAATCGGAGGGATTTCGAGTAACAGCTGAGGGGTGGGATCGAGTTTCGGTGCATTGAGGCCGCCACATCTGAAAGACCTGGCAGATGGACAGCCAACCGACCTCCCAGATCGACTCAATGGTCCGTACCGTCGAGAGGATCATCGCCCAGAATGAAGCTGTTCTGAGCCAGTATGATGATGAATACACTCCCGCTTCAGAAGTATCAGTATCTGCTAATTCCGGCTCTCATGTGGTCGATCCAGAATCGGTAGACTTGTTCGAATGAGCTGAGGGTCAATCGTCCTCAGATTTCTTTTACCCAACCAATCTCGTCGCTTCGCTCTTCGAATCCTTCTGCTTCAAGCGTTGGGATAACCGAAGGCTCCATCAGACCGCTCGTAACGATCTCGGTAGCACCGTGATTCCGGCTTTCTTCGATGAACTCGTTGAGCGCGGCTTGCTTGAGATGCTCATACTTGGGGTTTGGAATGACCGTGAAATACTCGATAGTTCCTGGTTCTCCTTCGATAGCTCCCACCATGTCCCCGTCCACTCGAATTTCGAATCCAAGGACCCACTCTGTGAGATCAATATCGTCTTGTTCGACCTGCTGACGTCCGGCATTTTCGTCTGTCATTCGTGTTTGATCATAGTATCTACAGATATATAAGATTATTGATATAAAGAATTAAAGACCGGTCTTTGTCTTTGGACAGCCGATTTGGGAGGAACCTCTCCGGAGAATCAATCCTTTGAGGCGATGTAGTTTCAGCTGTATCTCGGCGTCAGAAATGAACTAAAAAATAATCGCTCCGCTCGCAGTCTCTACTTCTTCCGTTGAGACATACGTCGACGTTGCGCCTTCCCAGACCCACCAGGAGTCCCACGCAGTCGGCCACCAGCTGGTGACGACTGAATCTTATGAGAGTGAGAGTCTGACCCGCGTCCCTTGCCGACGTTACTCGTGTCGGGACTAATGCTTGGTTGCGAGGGTTGAGTCTGCTCAGTACGGTCAACCAGTCGCGCCTCGAAGTGAGACCCCTGATCGACCAATCGCACGTCGTATTCTACACCGACCTCTCCAGCAGGAACGAGGACGGTTTTACCAGCATGTTGCTGGTGAGCGATGGCGTTACCGCTGTTACTCATGCGGTCTACAGTTATCGTCTGTGTCTGGGGTGCCATCCGCTCACAGACAACACATGATAACTGTATAACTATTCGGGTAGCTTACAATTTGGCTGGATAACAGCTAATCTTGGAGGGGCAATATTGGTAGTGTATAGAATAGTTCAGGTTCTTATCAGTTTGGAGACGACTATGAGCTATTCCACGGAAAACGGCTTAGCCATGGTAGTTTGAATACGTCAACTATGATCTGGCGGTGATTCCGTGGCTCTCTGTAACCGGTTTTATCGGTCTTGTCACCGTAATAGAACTATGGCGAGCCAATCTGGAACACACCCGGCTCACAGACTCCAAATGAACAGGATCAGCAGGTTGTGGACTCAGCTTATTCTCGCTCTCGTCCATCAAACGTTGGGCGAAGAACTTCGCGTTGGCAAATTACAGCTCTTGTTCTATCATCTGGGTAATTATAGGCCAATACTGGCCTCGCACTTCATCCACCGAGTCGCCCGAGACGCCAGAAATATTCGTTACTCTACTTTTGAAATGGTTCTCAGAAAAATGATAAGATGGGACAACTGTACCTGAATATGTCTTTGAGTGGGTATCGGAGGCAAGGTTGACCGAATATGTCTTCCTATTATTAATCGCCTTTTTTAAATTGGGGACTGACACTCCAAAAAGGTCGTATACTTCTTTAACCATCTTATTTCCTCCAAACGGAACAATCACGTCAGGATTCAACCGGATTATCTCAGTAATAAGGTAATTCATACAGATTCTCTTCGCACGATCATTTAGATCAGAATGGCGACCTGTAGGCTCAGATTGTTCGTTCAAGATCCTAACGGGTAACCAAGAATCTCCATCATCGGGGACAGCCAACTTGTTGCACTTCAGCAAATTTGTGTAATAAACATGGTTTTTTTCTTGTAGCTCATTAGTAAATGGATGTAAGTGTGGGCTATTTTCTCCGAAACCATCCGATATCTTCTTCGTGAAAAATTCTGGAAATTTTGGAATTTCGGAAACTGATGGATTAGCACCGTCTTCCTGGTTCGCTGTTCCAGGAGATTCTCCAATCAGCATTACATCTACTTCACCACGATCGTCAAAAGTCCCAAGACCATAGAATGGCGAACGGCAACCCCGTTCATCCCTAACGGGACATTTTGAACAAGCACTTTCAAATCCTCCATTATCTGGATTCCATGAGTCATATATTTCTTCTATCGTTTCGGGAGTATCCATATGAATGACACAAAACCCATATTGATTATAATTTGTGGAATAATTATCAAATGATGTAACTCAAAGATTTTCAGTGTAACTAATCGGACCAATCTTTAGGAGATGACTATGGCCTACCCAACGGAAACTCTACAACTACGGTACTCCCCGACTCGCTCGGAACCAGTTCCGTGGACTTGCCCATGAGAGAGCCGCCCCTTCGATCAGAGCCTCTGGGGGATTCTCTTTACCCCCATCGTAGACGTCCCCCACAGGAAGATGAGCAAGCTGAGAAGCGAGATACTGTGATCCTTGCGTGTTCGGTCGTGGTGAACTCTCTTCGAGAATCTCATGAACCTTATCCGGCGCTTCTTTGACAACTTCCGGACTATGTTGAACTGTCATCGCTCCACCTGATCCGTCAGTCCGATACTGGTGATGTTTCTGGTAGGCGTTGACACAGTGGTCCAAGTGTCTCTCAAGCCCAGTCTCGAAGTACTCTGTCATCACCTTGTTGTCAGGATCGTCAATCCAGAAGTAGACGTGTTCATGCGGAGTACCAGCACTTTGAGTTGGCGCTGTCACGGCAACCCATTCGTATGAGAACCTGTCAAGTTGGTAGTCTACGGCTTCTCGAACCGAGCGATGAATACTCCCTCCATGTAGCATTTCGTTACATTCCCAGGGAGTGAGCCAGTTCCCTGCCTCGTCAATGGGTGAAAGCCGTCGGGATAGCATCGCTGTAGTCAGCCCATCGAACTCTGACTGAAAATGTCGGTCGGCATCGAGGATTCTCGGATAGAGACTATACCGATGGCGCTCGTACTTCGATGTACGATTATCAGAGTTCCATGAGGCTCGTTGAGTACGTAGGTACGCCTCTCGTGCTTCCTCAATGGATAGTGGCTCTCCGAACTCTGTGAGTGGGTCTGGTAGTCGTTCTACCTTGACCGATGATGGTGCGAGTGGTAACCTTCGACGTGCCGCGTGGTTTGGGTTTGACGGATCGCCTGGTTCGGTTTCGTGGTGTCCGCCATAGTCGTCTCGGCTACCGTCAGCTGTCAACACGAAGTAGCGGTATACCGTCTTCCTCGACTACCGGATGACCAGAGTGAGACGGTCTATGTTCTCCAAGAGGTACCGGGTCCAAGAACTCGGGTATGTCTGCTTTGATGGCTGGAATTTCATGATGAACTTCGAGTTCGTGGACTTTCTCACCATATTCTGCGTAGGCTGTCAGTCGTGAGAGATTCAACATCTCACCTCCAGGTTCCTTGAAATAATCTCGGTCGTCTTGAGTCCAAAAGTAACAGGACTGCTCATTATCTGATTCACCGATACAATATGGATTCTGCTCGTTAGATTTAGAAATCGACATAAGATCTGAAATTCAGCAGCTGTCGCTATTCCTTGTCGCCAGTTATCCGGCCAGCAAGTTCGTCAATTACAGCTCCGTAGGGTACTTCGTCAGTATTGTACATTGCAAGTCGCGCATCGTCGAGTGCGTCCTTTTCGGCATGGCTGACGCTGATAGTTGTTTCTCGCATAATAGATATAGGAGGCGGGATTTGTCTCTGTCCCCCTACACTACTATTAATGGTAAAGGGTTTATATACCCCTCTCCGGTGTCCGATGGGATTGAGTCGCAGTGTCATTCATGATTTGTTAATACTATAAAGTTTTTTAATATCTCCCATGCACTCTCATTCCTGAACCTCTGTATCCACAGAATTTGACTTATTGTGACCCGTATTTCTTGGCCTCAGACCGAAAATCTCTGAGAGAGAGTCACCTATCGACGCGCTCAACAGATCGACGAATGTTCCAACTGTAGTATAAGATATATGGTATGAATGTAGTAGCATAAGAAATATTAGTATTATTCCTGTTACTCTCGCAAGGCGAAACGCTCAGAAGACTCACACGACGTTTTCGTACGGAAATGAACAGAACCATTCGGACACCGGAGAGATTTGACTGCGATACTGCCAGCGGCCTTAGAAGCGCGCTGAATTATATGGCACTTCCTCGCCTTCCATCACGTACATCCGAGCAATCGCGTCTCGATCTTGTAGGTCAACACCCATCTTGTATTTGCGTATGGATTAATCGTACGTAACAACACATTGAGGGGGAGGGTTTGGGTTGACTGTTACTATTATGCTGTATCTGTTGCTGTGCTGTTGTTGTACGTACGTGTGCGGGCGCTGTTGTTGCGTTGCTGTGCTGTAGCGCGCGTTGTGTGCGGTCTGCTGTGCTGTATTACTATTACCATTACTATTACCCAATAAACTGTACAATCAAGCTCCGAACAGTACCCTGACTCAAAGGATCAGACCTACGAGAGATTGCATGTTACTAATTCACATTGATGAAACATGCGTGTATGACTGTCAACTGCGAACGAAGATGATCTGATGAGTATCTGCCAACATATCAGAATTATTTATATTATGTAAGTATGGTAGTTATGTCCTATAGTCAAAATCGGTGACGGACACGGAAGAGAATAGTGCCGACTCCATGCGTTACTACTCCGCGAACGACTATTTCTGAGGTTTCACGTATAAATATGGTACGTCAGAGTTCGATAACCCTACACCACGCGCCCGTATCGCGAGAACTCGTCAAGCCGCTTATTCGACCAATGATACGCGTTCCCGCGCCCGCCGCGACGATGAGTGACGTATCCCTCTTCGTCCAATTCCTTCATCAGCTTGCCCACCTGTCGATCTCCGACTGAGGTATCCGCGGCAATCTCGTCGTTCTTCCACTCACCATCGGGCCACTTCTCCGAGTTACGGATCGCGTTCACAACTTCGACCATCCCTTTAGACCACGTGTTGACCTCCAAGCGTTCGTCAGCTTCCACCCAATACGGAAGACGGGAGGTGTGAGCATACACTGTCGCTCCATGCTCGTCTTCACTCGGGGTCCGACCAAAGCGCATGATCGCTTGGAGGACTTCCTTCTCGACAACATCTCGGAAGAGTGCGTTCCCGTATCTACCGAAGTCCAAGTTCATACCCTTCGTGACGCGACCGTTCTCGTCCTCTTTTCGTGAAATTGCTACACCATCAATCGCTCCCCATCGAATGACTGCTTCTCCCTCAGGAGGATGTGGACTTCCGATGATCGCTCCAAGGCGAGTTTCTGCGAACTTATTACTCCCTTTGAGGTTCCCGTAATGCTCCGCGACCTCAATGTGTTGTTCTACCTCAGTCGATTCGTACTGTTCCTTCGCTTGTTTTGAGGTGATGACAGCTGGACGTGATCCTTCTTTCTCGTGGATGCTCTCCAAGAGTGCGCCGTCAGAATCGACATTGACGTGAGAGCCACTCTGATACGGCTTCGCTCCAGCGTTTGTCTGCTTTATTTTGAGACCGAGAACGTCTCGGAGGTATTCACGCTTCTTGTCGTCCGAACCTAAGACTTCTTCATGCTCTATCCAGTTCTCTCCAAGGGCCATCCGCCACTTCGAGATAGTAGGAGTTCCATCCAGAGCGACGACGCTCTCTGCGGCGTAGAATGGTGGAGGAATTAGAACAGTCCACTCGTCTTCGGGACTTCTGACTGCTACTCGACCGGAGCCGAGTTGGGCAGATTCCCACTCGTTCTCCAAGAGTTCAAACTCGATAGCGGCGTGGGTTAGAAGCGGAGCATGGGCGTGGAAGTTGGGACTCTGCTGGAGGACAACTCGTGTATCCCGGTGGGAATAGAATCCTAAGTCCTCCTTCCACTCGGAGACAACTTGCTCGTGTTCTTCGTTATCATGCCGACGATGGAGATCTTTCCAGTTCTTGAATGGGAGACCATCCTCACTTTTCAGGTAGTTACTCACCGCTCTTGTTGCGTCGTTATGAGTCGGCTCAAAGAAGTAAGAGTCACCAGGGAACTCGTCAATCGCGACATAGCGGTCTTCGAGATAGTCTCTATTGTGAGCTTGGAGGTAGTGGCCGATCAGTACGTCGTACTCTTCTGGATTGAACTCCCGCTTCTCCATGTACCTACAGGGGCCGTCAAGTTGGCAGGGGAGATCTCTCCCAAAGTACCGCTGTGCTTCTCTGTGAATTTCTGCTCCCGAAATGCCGGACTCATACAGCTCATTGACTCTCGCCTCAATGGGATGATCCTCTCCGATGGTTTCGCACTCATGTTGAAACGCCGGTAGTACGAGGTAGTCTAATCCTTGTTCCTCACACCACTTCTCGTACTGTCCGTACAATTCTCGCCGAGAAGTGAAGATTGTTAGTGGATTACCCGTACTCTCAGCCCACTCGACAGCATCGTAGCTCTTTCCCATCGCAGGGAGAGCTTCAACGAGGGTGGTTCCATCCTGGCTGAAGGCTCGGTGGATTGTTTCATTGAGGCGAGCCCGAACGTTGTCTATCGTCAGACTTGGAGACAGACTTAACGAAGGGATACCATTGAGTGAAACTCACTCTGATTAAACTCCGGCGACTCTGGTTGTGACACTATAGAGAACTATCACATATGGAATATATTTAATATAGATTACGGGCTGGGTACAGACCGAAGTCTCTCTTCGGGAGACCAACCACTGTGGATCTATTATTTATAAATACTATTATGGTTTAATCATCTTGATTAGTTGTTTTTTCAGTGGTCTCTCGCTGTCGAATGCGTTGAGCTCTCGTCCAACTGAAACTGTCTTTCAATATAACATCCAGTGTCCCTTTTGCTAATATAACATCCAGGAACTGTTTGTAGCCGATAACCGTTAGCGGGGCATACTTTACAAGCGACAGATCGTCATCTTCGATTAGGATAGCAAGTGTACAAAACAGTAATTGAAGGAGTGTGAACAGCACTAGTAATCCAATCAACTGGATTATGGCCCCAGAAAAGAGCATCCAAATAATGTAAGCGGAGATCACAAATCCTAACCCAGGAATAATAACCATTGAAAGTATTAAGTATGGTGCCATCACCACATGTAAGATTCCAAAATCGGTATTTTTGAAAATTTGCCAGTGTTTGAGGACTGTCTGTACATTTCCACGGAACCAGCGGATGCGTTGACGATATAAATCAAGCCATGTGTCTGGAACCTCTGTCTGGGCGACAGCATTACTACTGTGGTAGATTCTATGGCCTCCTTTGAGAATATCTATTGTGAGGTCAAAGTCTTCAGTAACGGTGTCTCCTGAATACCCACCAATCTCATTGACAAGCTTACGGTCAAACATGCCAAGGCAACCGGGGACCACTTTTACAAGCCCAAGCAAACTGAGCGCTCGCCGGAACATATTAATCCCGATTATGTACTCAAGAGCTTGTATTCGTGTTATGAATGAATCTGCATTTGCGACCTCTACATTGCCAGCGATCGCACCTGGGTTTGACGACGTTCTATAGGTACGTATGAGCTCTTTTACCGCCTTTGTATCAACAACAGAGTCAGCATCGATACAGACGATAAATTCAGAACTCGTCCGTTCCATACCGTAGTTGAGAGCAGAATGTTTCCCGGCGTTCTCTTTCTGAAGAATACGTATTCCGTCACTCTCGTAGTTAGCTGCCTCTTGATAGGTGTTATCGGTACTTCCATCGTCAATAACAACAATATCAAGCAATTCTGTTGGATACTCAATAGCCAAGAGAGATTCAATACACTCTCCAACATATCCCTCCTCGTTATATGCTGGTACAAGTACACATACACTGGGCCAATCCTCGATCGCGGTCTCTTCCTGCTGCTCTCGTAGTTGTTCATAAAGAGCAGCCGGGACGATTAACCAGTATGTCGCCAGGGACAACAGAAGCGCAATCAAAATTACCCAGTTTGCAATCGAGAGAGACAGATCAAATACATGTATGAAAATAAATGTGAGAATTACTGGAGCCAGAAAGACCACCAAGATCGGCACTCGGTTCAATCGATACAAGAATCTGTATTGGCGTATGATGCTCAAAAAACCAATTGAATAGATGAGGATTGACAACAGAATAATTGCCCCGCCTAACACCAGAATCGGAGTTGGGAGTAAGTACACAAGCACGCCAACAGCTCCGATGAGAATCGCTACCGCTAGCAATAACTCTCCTACAGACAATGATGTTCGAGTCAAAAGGTTACGCATTATTGATCACGATTCCTTTTGAATAGTATTGTACGTTCCTGGCTGGAGTTGATACGGCTCACGAAGTGAACGTATCTCTTTGAATAGTTAACTCCTCTGTCTTGTCATAAAATCCTCAATTTAATTTTAACATTTCAGTATATTAATATTTAATTCATGTTTTAGAATCAAGTGCGGGATACGTCTCCTCGGCCGTGTCTGACAAATAGAGCTTCAATAGGGCCTATATTTTATTTATCGATAGCAGGTGGTTATTTGTAATTGGATATACTACTTTTCGGTGAACCCCGCCACGTATGGCGATTTGGGACAAAAGTAGCCGGTGACTTAGTGAATTGCTGAGGGGGTGGAAGGGTATAGCCTCCCCGTCATGCGGTTTGCTACTTCACAAAAGCGCGCAGCGCGTATGGGTTGGGGCGGATTCGAACCGCCGACCTGCTCCGTGTGAAGGAGCCGTCATAACCTGGCTAGACCACCAACCCGCTCGCCTTCTGCTACCTGATGTCGGGACTTAAGGGTTACTTTGTCGCGGGGATTCATCAGCCGCGCGCTCCACGTCACGCTGTGACTCACGAACTCCGGTTCCTCGAACGAGCGCGTCAGGGCGTCACGAGCCTGCTGCACCTCCCGCTGTCGGCGGTCGGGCTCTACGCCGAACGGGAGACCCCCCGCGACCAGTACGCGCTCACGCTCCACGAGCCGTATCCGTCAGTCGAGGCCCAACTGCATCGACTGGGGTTCGTCCGCAACCTCGTCTCCTCGCTGAAGTTCCGCGACTACGCGATGCCCCCCGAGACGTCGGTCGCGAGTTGGGTCCGGTATCCGGAGGGGGCACTCGCCAGCGACTCACAGCTCCACCTCGCGCTCTTCGTCGGCCCAGACCGCACGACGACCGACGTGTACGCCCACTGGGAGCCCTCGTGGATCCGCCACCCGATCCGTCACTACCGGGCGACAGACGTCGACGCGGAAACCGGCATCGAGCGGACCCGCGCGCTGTTCGAACGGGAGGGGATCGAGTACGCCGTGGTCCCCGCCGACGGACGCGTCGCGCCCGAGGGCGCCTCCGAAAACTGAGTCGTTACTCCGCGGCGGCGTCGTGGCCGCGGTACTCCTTGACGCGCGCTCGGGCTGACGCCACCGCCTCGCGGGCCTCGCCCTCGGCGCGCTCTTCGAGCGCTTTTAAATCGGCCTGCAGCCGGTCGAGTCGCGACGGCTCCGGTTCCTCCGCTTCGGCTTCGATGCCGACCAGGTCCTTCACACGGGCCTCGATGGGCTCTAACTCCTCTTTGACGCCCGCCTTCGCGTGCTCGGCCGCTCGACCGAGGTAGTACCGCGCGTCTTCGAAGTGTTTGCTCATATCTGTCCTTTCACAGCCGACCGATATATCCTTTGTGGCGATAGGCCGGCAACAGAATGCTGCCTCGCCGCCCCCGCGTCAGTACGTCGGCGCGTCAGTACGTCGGCGACTCCTCGGGCTCGCCGTCGCGCGCGTTGGCGACGCGTCCGAGGGTAAAGAGCAGGTCGGAGAGCCGATTGATGTAGGTGACGACCGTCTCGTTTATCGGCTCCGAGCCGGCGAGTTCGACGACCCGGCGCTCGGCGCGGCGGGTCACCGTGCGCGCGTGGTGAAGCCCGGCCCCCGCCTCGCTGCCGCCGGGGAGGATAAACGACCGAAGCGGCTCCAACTCCTCGTCGAGCGCGTCGATCTGGTCTTCGAGGACCTCGACGTGGGCGGGTTCGACCGCGGGGTCGTCGGGGTCGGGGTCCGGGTTCGCGAGGTCGGCCTGCACGACGTGCAGGTGGTTCTGGACGGTGGCGAGCAGGTCGTCGAGGTCGTCGTGGCCGGTCGGGCGTATCGTCCCGATCAGCGCGTTCGCCTCGTCGACGGTCCCGTACGCCTCGATCCGCGGGCTCGACTTCGACACCCGGCTCATGTCTCGGAGGTCGGTGTCGCCCTCGTCGCCGCGTCCGGTGTAGATGGTCACGCGAGGCTCCGTTCGACGTACTCGACGATGTTCGCGCTCTCGGCCATGGTCACGCCGCGCGCTTCGTCCACCAGCACCGGGACGGCGCGCTGTCCGCTGACTCGCTTCACCTCGTCCCGCAAGGAGTGTACGCCGTCGACCCACTCCGTCTCGTACGCGACTCCAGCGTCGTCGAGCGCGTCCGAAACCGTCTCACAGTAGGGACACCCCTCCAGTGCGTACAACCGTACAGTCATACAGCACGTGTCGGCGCGCGTCGGCAAGAAGGTACGGTGTCGCCGACGCGGCGCGGCGACGACGCCCCGGTCTCCCCGCTCAGAGGTCGTGGAACGACTCGATGGCCGATCGGTGTTTCTCCGGAATCGGGACGGGATCGCCGCTCGCGTCGAGACTCACGAGCGTCGCCTCCGCCTCGGCGACGACCTCGCCGCCGGTGCGAATCTCGTGGTCCATCGTCACGCTGGACGTGCCGATGTTCGCTATCGATATCTCCACCGTAACGCTCCCGTCGGTCAGCTTGACGGGGCGCCGGAAGTCGATGGACACCGACGCCAACACCGTCGGTATCGTGGAGATGTCGTCGCCGAGCACGTCGCGGAAGTAGTTGGTGCGCGCCTGTTCGATGTACGTCGCGTACACGGCGTTGTTGACGTGGCCCATCGCGTCGATATCACGAAAGCGAACGTCGATCTCTGTAGTGTATGTGCTCACGGCGGGTGCTCGTCGGGACGCCGTATGTAGCCGTCGGGATCGTCCGGACGGCGATTCAGATCACACACACCGAATCGACCGAAGCGACCGGATCGATCGGATCGACCGAAGCGACCGGATCGATCGGATCGACCGAAGCGACCGGATCGACTACCGTCGGGTCGCCGCGGCGCCTCGCCGCGCGAGCGTCAGTACAACAGTTCGTCGTCGTTTTCGATCATGTACAGCGAGCGCGCCGCGATGTTGACCGCGTGGTCGCCGACGCGCTCCAGGTCGCGAATCGTGAGCAGCAGCCGGGAGACGTGCTGTAAGGTCTCCTCCGTGTCTCCCGTCTCGCGCAGTTCGTCGCGCTCGATGAGGTCGCGGACGACGAGGTCGCTCGCGGCTTCACAGGCGGCGTCGACCTCGTCGTCGGCCTCGGCGACCGCGAAGCAGCGGTCGGAGTCCGACTCGGCGTAGGCGGCCATCGCGTCGTCGAGCATCGTCAGCGTGTCGTCGCCGATACGCTGTACGTTGACGTCCGGGAACACCTCTCGGTCGGGCTGTTTGGCGTACTCGCCGAGGTTCGTCGCGAGGTCGGCGATGCGCTCCAGATCGGTGATGATCTTAAACGACGCGGCGATGAATCGCAGGTCGCCCGCGACCGGCTGCTGGAGCGCGATGAGGTCCGTACACTGCCCTTCCAACTCGAGGTACAGCTCGTTGATCTCGGCGTCGCCGGCGATAACTTTCTCGCCGAGTTCGCCGTCCTGCCGCTCCAAGGCGTTGAGTCCCATGCGGAGCTGGTCGGCGACGACCTCGCTCATATAAAGTACGTCGTCGCGGAGCCCCTCCAGTTTCGTTTGGTACTGTTCGCGTGGCATCGTGTTGGCGTATCTGCTTCACCGGACATATAAAAACACGTCGCCGGCCGAAGCGGCCCACGCGAGTTGGCGCCGCGCTCGCCGCGGCCGCGATCCGGTGCGAGCATTTATAATCGCCGGCCGACAATAATGTGTATGGATTCCAAGACTGCGCCAGGAGACGACGCGGACGCGAGCGGCGCTTCCGCGGAAGTCAACCGCCCGAAGCCCCTCGACGACGCGTCCGCCCTCGACGCGTTCGTCGCGGACGCGGAGGCCGCCGTGGTCGAGTTCTACACGGACGGCTGCGGTATCTGCGCGAGCATGGAGCCGGTTCTCGGCAACGTCGCCCGCGAGTTGGACGTGGCCGTGGCCACCGTGAACCCCCGCGACGACCCGCCGCTCGTCGAGCGGTTCGACGTGCGAAGCGTCCCGCTCTTCGTGTTGTTCGTCGACGGGGAGCCGGTCGCGCGCCGGGCGGAGGGGTTCATTCCGGGCGACGACCTCGGCGCGTGGATCACCGACTCCCTCGCCGACGCCGCGTAACACTCGTCTGTTCGCCGTTCGCCGGACGCCCCGCGGGGTGACCGACCACACGGCACGCTACCCGGACTCCTTCGTTCGAAAATCGCGTCTGCAGTCGGCGAAACGGTCGCCGGCGACTACAGTCGGCCGACGTTCTCGACGGCGACGGACTCGACGCCGTCGACGTCGTTGAACGCCTCTTCGACGGCCTCGGTGCCGCCCGCTCCGTCGGGGACGATGACGGTCGGGAGCAGCGCGACGAGCCCGAACGCGACGTCGTCGCGCTGGAACCCGCGAATCTTCGCGCCCTGCGGCAGCGACTCTTCGAGTCGGTCCTGGAGGTCGTCGAGGTCGATGTCGGGGCTGTCCGGCATGACCTTGATCTTCGCGGCGACGTCTCCCATTGTTAGGGCCCTCGGAAGCCGCAGTCGGGACACTCATAGAGGTTGCTCTGCTTCCGGCATTTCGCGCATCGGTGGATCGTCTCTCCGCAGTCGGGACAGGAGAACCGCGCTGCGTTCATTCCGGCCACCTGAATGCCACAGGAGACACACTGCCGGGTGCCCTGCGTTTCACTCTCGCTCATACAGCAAATCACCACCGCGCGACTTTTAACCGTTGTTCTTTGCCCCGCGTACTCCGTGGCCGATTGCGACGAGATACCGCGGCTCACCCCAGGATGAGCGGCCCGATCAACACGCCCATCAGGTGCACGCGTCGGGCGCCGACCCGCGGCGGGACGAGCCCCAGCGCGCCGGCGACGACGAATATCGCGACGCCGAACCAGCCCGCAAACAGCCAGGAGATCGTCACGAGCAGCCCCAACACGCCGATCGACAGCCGCGTGTAATCCGCGTTCCCGACGACGCGGAGGTACGTGTCGCCGACCAGCAACACGAGCGCGAACCCACACGCCGCGGCGGTCGCGGCCGCGACGAGGAGGATCGGGAGCGCGAAGGGGACCTCGGCGCGGTCGATCGCGACGGTCACGCCCGTTCGCGGCGTCCCGAGCGCGACGAGCGCGAACAGCGCGAAGATCGTGTTCGCCGTGTTCGCGCCGCTCGTGGCCACGACGAACCCGCGGTCCGACTCCTCTCGCGGGACCGCGGGCATCGCTGCGACCGCCGCGATCGCCGCGGAGACGCCCGGCACGTACCCGACCACCGCGCCCGCGAGCGACCCGCCACCCGCGCTCACGCCGAGCCCGCGGCGACTCATCGCGATCCGCGCGTCGGCCTGCGGCGGCACGCCCTCGCCCCCGAGGGCGTCGACGAGCACCGGCGCGCCGAACAGGCCGGCGAAAAGCGGCGCGAGGACGCCGCCGGCGTCGAGCGGGGCCGCGGGGTCGACGTCGAGGGTCGCCAGCCCGAGCGCGGCGCTCGCGAGGAAGGCGCAGCAGCCGGCGACCGCGGCCTCCTTCGACGACTCAGTGAGAACCAAGAACGCGACGACGACGCTCAAAACCAGCGGCAGGTGGTCGCTGACGACGGGGTACCCGCGGACCATGACGAACGTGATCGGCACCGCGAGCGGTACCGCGAGCGCGACGGCCACGCCCGACCCGACGGCCGACAGCCGGACCGCCTCGCGGCCTCGCCCGGCCACGACGAGCCGGTGTCCCGGCAGCGCCGCCACCGCGGTCGCGGCGTCGGGCACGCCGAGCGCGAGCGCGGGCACGATGTCGAGAAACGAGTGGACGACGCCCGCGCCGAGCATCGCGACCCCGACGAGCAGCGGGTCGCCGGGCGCGGAGGGGGCGAGACCGGCCAAAAGCAGCGCGAAGTTGTTGGCGTGGAGCCCCGGCACGAGCCCGCTCGCGGTGCCGAGGGCGACGCCGCCGAACAGACACGCCAGCGCGGCCGCCGCGAACCCCGGCTCCACGACCGGGCGGACCAGTGCGTCCATCGAGACGAGGTGGCCGCGGCTCCGCATTTAAACGTCGGGCGGCGCACCGCTGCGGGCGTGCGGGCGCGAACCCCGCGGCTCGGCGGCGACGAAACGAACCGGCAGAAACTGCGGTTACGCCTTCTGGGCCGCCTGCGACTTCTTCTGGGTGACGTAGCCGGCGATCCGGTTCCGGACGCCCTTCGACTCGACGGTCGTCAGCGTGGTGACGCTCTCCTTGTTCGTCTCGAAGTCCGTGTTGAACGAATCGGGGTACCGCTCAAGCAGGACGTTCCCGAGCTGCTTGATGTACTTGGGCTTGATGGCCATATCGAGCGATACCGCCGGCCCGAACTAAAAGGGTTCGTTACGCCGCGAGCGGCCCGCAGGCGCGTCCGCGACGGTCACGTCGTCTCGTCGCTGTCGCGTTCGGCCGTCCGCCCGTCGCTCGCTCGCTCTCGCCATCCCGTCGCCTCGTCGATCCGGGCGAACGCCTCGCGCTCGGCCGGGCCGCCACACCGCTCGACGACCTCCCCGAAGTATCGCAGTCGGTCCAGCAGCGCCGCCGTCTCGAACCCCGGCACGTCGAGCCGGGAGGCCGCCACCGTGGCGTCGACGACCGCGCCGAACCCGCGGTTCACCGTCGGCACCCGCTCGCTCACGACCGCGTGCTCGGCCGGGTCGAGCGCCCACGTCCGGATCGTGGTGTCGCCCTCGCGTTCGCTGTCGACCGCCTCGACGGTCACCTCGACCCACGCGTCGGCGGTCGGGAGCACGGGGTCGTCGACCTCGCGGACCGTCAGCGCGGCGTCGACGAACGTCCGGGGATCGCTCGTGAACTGGACGACGCCCTCGCCGCGCGCCTCGAAGTTCCGCCAGGTCCGCGTGCGCCCGTACGTCCGCGCGGTGACGGGATCACTCGGGCCGTCCGGAGCGTGGAGCCCGAGCGCCGCGACGTTCCACCGGTCGTTCGGCCCGAGCGTCGTCACGACGGACTCGGTGACGCCGCGGAGACCGACCGGCCAGCCGGGGAGCGTGAGAGCTCCGTCGTCGCGCTCGCTCACGGCGCCACCTCCGCCCCGCGCCGGAGGGCGACGTACAGCGCCGCACAGGTGATGTCCGCGGTGGTACCGGGGTTTATCCCCGTGTCGACGAAGTCGGCCGCCACCGACTCGGCGGCGTCGAGGTCGGCCTCGTGGACCGCGGCGTCGTCGATGGCTCCAACCCCGGACAGCGCCTCCACGCGCTCGTCCGGTCCCCCGAGCAACTCAGCCGCCCGCTCGCTGGCTTCGCGCGCGACCGCCGGGTCGTGCGTCGTCGCCACGAGCGTGTCCGGTTCGGCCGCGAGCAAGCCGAGGAACGCGCGGGCCGCCCGGTCGGTCAGCGGGCCCGCGTCGCGCTCGATCCACCCGGCCGCCCGGAACGTCCGCGGGAACCCCTCGACCCACTCTCGGGCGTTGCGGTCGGGGACGCGGTCGTCGGCGGTGGCCTCGCCGGACTCGTCGGGGTCGGCCGCGCTCGCCGGATCGGCCGACAGCGCCATCACGTCCCGGAGCGTCGCCCCTCGCTCGCGGAGCGCGGGGGCCGCGTCGCTTCCGCGCCGCACGTCGAGGTCGGCGGCGCCCGGCGGCGGTGCCTCGACCGCGACGCCGACGTGCTCGAAGGCGCGGTAGAAGTCGACGGCGTCCTCGACGGTCGTCGCCTCGGTCACCCTCTCGACGCGCTCCGGGGAGAGATCGTCGCCCGTCGCCCCGGCCTCGACGCTCGCGCGCACCAGCGGGGCGAGCAGGAGGAGACAGCCGAACTGGGCGTTCGTCCCCGCCCGCGCCGCCATCCCGGCGACGGCGCGCTCGAAGGCCCGACCGATCCGGGCCGCACCGTCGCGCTCGGCGGCCAGTTCCAGCCCCTCGCGGGCGCCGACCGCCCCGCCGAGGAACGTCTCGAAGCGGAGGTCCGCGAGGTCTCGGTTCCGGTCGACGTTACCGGGCTTCGGCGTCCCGGCCACTTCGAGTAAGAGCGCGAGGGTCGCGTCGTCGACGGCCCGCCGCCCGAGTTCCTCGGTCCCCGTCTGGGTCGAGTCGGAGGTCACGGCCGCGCCTCCGACCGGGGCCGGTCCGCCGGGGCTGGCAACGTCCCCTCGCGCCACGCGGCCACGGCGTCGGCGATCCGCGAGAGGGCCGCCGGGCGGTCGCTCGGCCGCCCGACGCTCACGGCGTCCGCGCCGTACGCGGCGTACTCGGCGACGGTCTCCGCCCCCCGGACCCCGTTGTTCGCTATCACCGTGAGCCCGTCCCGCGGTCGATCGGAACCGTCGGCCGCCCGCCCCGCAGTTATCGCCGAGACGACCGCCTCCGAGTCCATCGCGTCGACGTGGAGCCAGTCGGCGCCCGCATCGGCGACCGCGTCCGCGACGGCGACGAGGTCGACGCCGGGCACCTCGGCGCGCACCTTGACGCTCGTCGTCGCCCCCGTCTCGCTCGCGGCGGCCACGTACTCTCCGAGTCGGTCCGGGTCGCGGAGCAGCGACTCGCCGCAGCCGACCGCGCGGAGTTCGGGCTGTCGGCAGTGGGCGTTCACCTCGCAGATCGCGTCGCGCTCGGCACAGCGCGCCGCCGCCTCGCGGATCGAGGCGACGGTCGCGCTCCGGACGTTGACGCCGGGACGGACCGGGACCGCGGCGAGCCGGTCGAGCTGCCGGTCGATCCACGCGAGCGGCTCTTCGGGGAGGAACTCCGAGCGGTCGCGGGCGACGAGGTCGCGCGCGGCGGCCCGGCTGGCCGGGTCGAGCGCGATCCCCCCGAGCAGCGCGGCGTCGACGTGGGGGGCCGCGGCCCGCGCCCAGTCGGCGTCGGCCGCCCCGCTGAGGCTGGCGGCGACGAGGAACGGGGCCGGCTCCGCCCCCTCGGTCGGGGTCACTCCGTCACCCCCGCGTCGGAGCCCGTCACCGCGGCCAGCGCGCGCTCGCACGCCAGCGCGACGCGCTCGGCGTCGTCGGCGTCGTCGATACGCGTGTCGGTGCGTTCGACGTGGCGGTCGGGGAGGGCGGTCGGATCGTCGTCGTCGAGGACGAATGCGTCGGCGAACGGGTACGCCTCGGCGACGCCCGCGGTCGAGGGGTCGCGACCGACGCCGGCCATGAGGTCGGCGGCGGGCCCGGAGAACACCTCGTCGCCCACGAACGGCGAGACGGCGACGACGGGGGTCGCCGACAGCGCCGCCTCGACGCCCGGCAGCGCCAGCAGCGGGCCGATGCTCGTCACGGGGTTCGAGGGGCCGATCACGACGGGCGCGTCGAGCGCGGCCTCGACCGCCGGGGTCGGCGTCGCGGCCTCGGCGCCCCGGAACTCGACGTCGGCGACCGCCGGTTCGGCCCGGTGGGCGACCCAGAACTCCTGGAAGTGCATCGTGTCGCCGTCCGTCGTGTGTATCAGCGTCGCGACCGGGTCGTCGGACATCGGGAGGAGGTCGACGTCGAGGTCGAACGCGGCCGCGAGCGTCCGGATCGCCTCGGTCAGCGTGCGCCCCTCGTCGAGGAGGCTCGTCCGCGTGACGTGGACCGCGCGGTCGCGGTCGCCGATCTCCATGAACTCGCCGACGCCAGAGAAGCGCCGCCAGCGAGCGATCTCGCGTCCCGCGGTCTGCGCCTCGTCGTCGAGGTACCGGGGACCGGTTTCGGCGTCGACCGCGTCCGCGAGCCGCCGGAGTTCGTCGTGGGTCGCCGTCGTGTCGCCTTCGATCCCCCACCACAGGTCGCGGTCGAGGACGCCGCCGCCGGCGAACAGCACGGTGTCGACGTCGGGGCAGACGAGGTGGCCGCCGAGTTCGACGTCGTCGCCCGTGTTGGCGACGACCGCGATCTCCGAGGGGTCCCACACGCGGGTCGCCCCGTCGAGGAGTTTCGGCGTTCCCGTCCCGCCGGCGAGGAACGTAACCATACGCGGGCAAGGCGGCCGGCGGGTTTGTATCCTCGGCTCCGCGGGCGTCGGGGCGGCCCGGCGTGCCCCGAGCGGAGCTGCGTATCAATAACCGCCGCCGCGCCGCCGATTACTTATAAGCGATACTCGTCTGCATCGCGTCGGTGTTGAACGCGCCCCCGGCCTCGTCCGCTCCGAGAACGATGACGCCGGCGCCCGATCCGGTGATCTCCTCGAACTCGTCGATGGCTCGCTCGGCCGCCGCCTGCGCGTCCAGCCCGTCTTCGAGGTGTCCCACGGCCCGCCGCGAGAGCGTCACGCGGGCGATGTCCTCGCCGGCGCCCGTCGCGCTCGCGCCGCCCGCCTCGGTACAGAAGAAGCCCGAGCCAACCTGCGGCACGTCGCCGACGCGCCCAGCGAGCGCGAACGAGCGACCGCCCGTCGACGTCGCCGCGGCGAACGTCTCGCCGTCGGTCGCGACCGCGCCGACCGTGTCGTGATCGGGCGCGTCGCGCTCCGAGCGCCCGCCCGCCTGATCGCCGCCCGACCCGAACCGCGTCGCGAGCCAGTCGAGGTGCGCCCGCGGCCCGCCATCCGGCGGGTCCGCTTGCTCGTATCGCTCCCGCTTCTCGTCGGTGAGGAGGTCGACCCCGGTTTCGATCCCGAACTCGTCGGCGAGGGCGACGGCGTGGGAACCGGAAACGAGGACGTGCGGCGTCTCCGCGTGAACCACGCGCGCGACGCTGGCCGCGTGTTCCACGCCGGGCATCGAGCAGGCCGCCCCGACCTCGCGGTCGGCCGTCATCACGCCGGCGTCCGTGCGGACGACCCCGTCGGTCTGGACCGCGCCGCCGACGCCGGCGTTGAACCGCGGGTCCGATTCGAGCACGCCGAGCGCCGCCTCGACCGCGTCGAGGGGCGTGTCGGCGTCGACGCCGCACCGGGTCGCTTCGTCGAGCGTCGCCCGCCTGGCCTTCGGTTCGTCCGGGCGCCCGCCGGCGCCGCCGTGAGCGATGACGCGCATACGCCGACGTGTCGCGGCGCCCGGATAAGCGCGCGGAAAGCGGGCCCCTCGACCGCGTCGGTCCCCGAAAGAGGTATGCACGCCGCTCGGAGAGTCGTCACCACGTGACCGACCGCCGAGACGACGACGACGACGACGCGCGACCCCCGACAGCGTCGGCGTCGGCGGGCGCGGCCGACGGTTCGCGCGGACGCTCACCCGCGCTCGGTGCCGCGGTCCGACGCCGCCTCGGAATCGACGTGCGCGCGCTCGCCGTCGTCCGGATCGCGCTCGGCGTCCTCCTCCTCGTCGACCTCGCGCTGCGCTCCCGGAACCTGACCGCCTTTTATACCGACGCCGGCGTCCTCCCGCGCGCGCTGCTCGTCGAGTCGTACCCGCTCGCGGGAGCCTCGCTGTACGCGCGCTCGGGCGAGCCGTGGGCTGTCGCCGCGCTGTTCCTCCTCGCCGCGGTCGCCGCCGTCGCGCTCGCGGTCGGCTATCGGACGCGGGTCGCGGCCGCCGTCTCGTTCGTCCTCCTGGCGTCGCTGCAGGCGCGGAACCCGTTCGTGCTCAACGCCGGCGACACGCTCTTCTGGCAGCTGCTCGGGGTGGGCCTGCTGTGTCCGCTCGGCGCTCGGTGGTCGGTCGACGCGGTCCGGAACGCCCGGTCGACGACCGCGAGGAACCCGGAGGCGCGCCGGTTCGCCGGCCCTCGGTCGGCCCTGCTCCTGATCGTCGTCCTCGTCGTCTACGTCTCGAACGCGGTCGTGAAGCTCCGCGGCGAGGCGTGGCCCGCGGGCGAGGCGGTCGGGACCGTCTTCCGGCTCACGTACCTCCACGGCCCGCTCGGGGGGCTCGTCCCCAAGAGCCCGGCGCTGCTTACGGCCGCCACCTACGGCTGGCTCGCGCTCCTCCTCGCCTCCCCGCTGCTCGTCGCGGCCACCGGGCGCGTTCGGACGACGCTCGCCGGCGCCCTCGTCGCCGCTCACCTGTCGATGGCGCCCGCGCTGCAGATCGGCGTCTTCCCGCTGGTGTCGGCGACCGCGCTGGTGGCGTTCTTCCCGCCCCCCGTCTGGGACCGGATCGAAGCGGCGGCGGCGCCGGCCATCGAGCGGTGTCGGTCGACGGCCGAGCGCGGGCTCGCGTCGGCGGTCGGCGCCACGGCCGCGGCCCGCCCCGGTTTAAAAGCGCTCCCGGACCGAGCGACTCGCGGCCGGGTCCTCGACGCCGTCGCCGCGGTCCTCCTCGTCGCGCTGCTCGCGTGGACGGCCACGGGGCTCGGGCTCGTCGACGCGCCGGAGCCGGTCGCGGCGGTGTCGGACCCGGCCGAAAGCGACTGGGACATGTTCGCGCCGGAGCCGCCGTCGACCGACGCCCGCGTCCTCGCGACGGCGACGACCGCGGACGGCGACCGGATCGACGCGCTGTACGGCGACGCGGTCGCGGCGGACCGGCCCCCCTCCGACGCTCGGGGCTACCCCACCGCTCGCTGGCGGAAGCACGTCTCGCTGCTCGCGACGGCCGACGCCGAGCGCGTCGACGCGACCCTCGCGCACCTCTGTGATCGCGCGACAGGGCCCGCCGGCGCGGCGTCGTCGGTGACGCTCTCCGTCGTCGAATTCGACCCCGACACTCGCCGAGTGGTCGACCGCCGCGACCTCGGCGCGCGACGGTGTCGGTGACTCTCTCGGGCGAGCACGCCGCGCCGCCGACCGACACTTATCAACCCCCCGCCCGAATCGGTCGACGTGACTGCCACGGACCAGGATCGCCCGCCGATATCCGTCCTCCTCCCGACCGTGCGCTGGACCGGCGCCTGCGACGAGGTGGCCGGCCAACTCGGCGCGCGGGACGAACTGCTTGTCCTCTGTGACACCGACGACGACCCGGTCGCGGACCGCCGCGGGACGACGCCGGACGGCGTCCGGATCGTCCTCGCCGCCGAGCCCGAGGGCTGTTCCGGGAAGGCGAACGCCATCGCGGCGGGGATGGAGGCGGCCGCCCACGATCGTATCGTCTGGACGGACGACGACTTCGCGCACCCGGACGACTGGCTCGCGACGCTCAACGCCGACTACGAGCGACGCGGACCGACGACGGAAGTCCCCGTCTTCGTCGGAAAGGACCCGCTCTCCAGACTCTTCGAGCCTGCGTACGCGATCGGCGGGACCGCCGCGGTGTTCGCCGGCGGCATCGCCTGGGGCGGCGCGGTGGTCTTCGAGCGCGACGACCTCGCTCGCCCCGAATCGGTCTCCGACGCCGCCGCGGCCGCCGCCGGTCCGGAGGCGGCGCTCCTCGCCGACCTCAGGCGGACCGTCAGCGACGACGGGACGCTCACCGAGTACCTCGACGTGACGGCCGCAGACCGGACGCGGACCGTCCCCGCGGGCGGCTCGATCCGGGGCTCGGTCGAGCGGTTCGTCCGGTTCTTCCGGATCGTCCGGTTCCACGCCCCTCGCGCGGCCGCGTTCGACGTCGCCTTCGCCGTCTCGTCCGCCGTCCTGTGTCTGCTCGCGCCGGTGGTCGGGGCCGGGCTCGTCACCGCCATCGCGGCCGCCGTGTACGCCCGGTTCGGGGTTCGCCGGGCGACGTTCCTGCTCGCGTTCCCGTCGGTCCTCGTCTCGCCGCCGCTGCTCGCGTACGCGCTCGCTCGGCGGACCTTCGTCTGGGGTGGCCGCCGCTACCGATGGCGCTCGCTGTTCGACGTGGAAGTACTTCCCGTGTGATATCGCTGCTACCGGCGGATTCCCGTTGATACGGCGGCTACAAACAAAGCGGCAGGCACTTTACGCGGGTCCGTCAACGCACGGACGTTCATGAGCTACGATAAAGTCGACGTCCCCGACGACGGCGAGGCCATCACGCTCGCCGACGAGGAAACCGGCGAGCTGAACGTCCCCGAGAACCCGATCATCCCGATCATTCACGGCGACGGGATCGGTACCGACGTCGGACCGGCCGCACAGAAGGTACTCGACGCGGCCGCAGAGGCGACCGGCCGCTCCATCGCGTGGATGCGCGTCTACGCCGGCTCCAGCGCCCGCGAGATGTACGACGAGAACCTCCCCGAGGACACCGTCTCGGCCATCCGCGACCACCGCGTCGCGATCAAGGGCCCGCTGACGACCCCCGTCGGCGCCGGGTTCCGCTCGCTGAACGTCGCGCTCCGCAAGACGCTCGACCTGTACGCGAACGTCCGCCCGACCTACCACCTCGACGGCGTCCCGTCGCCCGTCAAAAACCCCGAGGCGATGGACATGATCACCTTCCGCGAGAACACGGAAGACGTGTACGCCGGCATCGAGTGGGAGGCCGGCACCGACGAGTCCGAGGAGGTACGCGACTTCTTAGAACAGGATATGGATGTCGCCGACGTGATCCACGACGGACCGGTCGGCATCGGCGTCAAACCCATCTCCGAGTTCGGCTCGAAGCGCCTCATCCGCGAGGCGGTCGACTACGCGCTCGCGAACGACCGCGACTCGGTCACGCTCGTCCACAAGGGGAACATCATGAAGTTCACCGAGGGCGCGTTCCGTGACTGGGGCTACGAGGTCGCAGAAGAGGAGTACGGCGACGACGTCATCACCGAAGACCAGCTCTGGGAGGAGCACGACGGCGAACAGCCCGAGGGCACGCTCGTCGTGAAAGACCGCATCGCGGACAACATGCTCCAGCAGCTGTTGACCCGCACCGACGAGTACTCCGTCATCGCGACGATGAACCTCAACGGCGACTACATGTCCGACGCCGCCGGCGCACAGATCGGCGGCCTCGGCATCGCACCCGGTATCAACCGCGGCCACGGTCGCTGTCTCGCCGAGCCGGTCCACGGCTCCGCGCCCAAGTACGCCGGCGAGGACAAGGTCAACCCCACCGCCATGATCCTCTCCGGCCGCGAGATGCTCGATTACCTCGGCTGGTCCGACGCCGCGGACCTCGTGCGCGACGCCGTCGAAGAGACCATCTCCTCGGGTCAGGTCACCTACGACCTCCACCGACAGATCGAGGGCGGCGAGAAGCTCGCGACCAGCGAGTTCGCCGACGCCGTCGTCGAGAACATCGAACAACTGTCGTAGACCGCCCTTCGAGCGCTCGGAAATCTTTCGTTTCCGAGAACGTCGACGACCTCGCCTGAGCGCGGTCTCCGACACGCTGGGTATTTTTCCGCGCCGTCTCCGGAGCCGTCTCTGACCCGATTCGCTCTGCCCCCAGACATGTCACCACTGCCCACTCGTCGGCCCGCCCGGCCGAGCGACCGTCCGGCGGATCGACCGTCGCGAGTTACTGTGAGCTCGACTATCGAGCGCGATTTCACACCTTTCGGTAAAATACGCACCTGTGTTTCGCAGTACCGTCTCGGTGGTCGATCACGAACGATCTTTTGTAATATCCTCAGGTATTTATGTTCGTACTCGCATTTGACTATCGTATGTCTTCACACCGAACACGACGGAAGTTCCTGAAAGCGACGGGCGTCGCTGGCGTGGCCGCACTGGCCGGCTGTAGCGGAAACGGCGGCGACGGCGGGGACGGCGGCGACGGTGGCGACTCGAACCGTCTGAGCTGGCACGCCGGCGGTACCGGCGGCACCTACTACCCGCTCTCGAACGAGTTCAAGACGGTCGTCGAGGCCAACACCGACTTCTCGCTCAACGTCCAGTCGACGGGCGCCAGCGTGGAGAACGTCGGGAGCCTCGCGGACGGCTCCGCCGACTTCGCGCTGATCCAGAACGACGTCGCCTCGTTCGCGAAGAACGGGACCGGCATCGACGCCTTCCAGGACGAACCGATCGAGAGCCTCCAGGGCGTCGCGACGCTGTACCCGGAGACCATCACGCTCGTCACGCTCGCCGAGAACGACATCTCCTCGGTCGGCGACCTCAGCGGCGCCACGATCAACACCGGCGACCTCGGCTCGGGGACGCAGGTCAACGCGAACCAGATCCTGGAGTCGCTCGGCATCTCCGACTACAGCGAGCAGAACGCCGGCTTCTCGCAGGCGTCCGAACAGCTCGCGAACGGCGACATCGACGCGGCCTTCGTCGTCGGCGGCTGGCCGGTCGGTGCCATCGAGGACCTCGCGAACACGAACGACATCCAGATCGTTCCGATCGCCGGCGACAACCGCGAGGCCGTCAAGTCCGACGCCTCCTGGTTCGCCAACGACACCATCCCGGCGGGCACGTACAGCGGCGTCGACGAGGCCGTCGAGACCGTCGCCGTGCAGGCGATGATCGCGACGAACGCCGACGTTCCGGCCGACACCGTCGAGACGGTCACGGCGGCCATCTTCGACAACGTGGGCGACCTCTCGATCAAGACCGACTTCATCACCGCCGACAGCGCGCAGGACGGGATGTCGATCGAACTGCACGAGGGCGCTGCGGCATACTTCGACGCCTAACTCACGCCGTCGTGAGCTGACTCGACCCGCCGTCTCGTCGCGGGTCGTTTCGCAACCGTTTCAAACTCGATCACACCACAATCACCCGAAACCATGGGTCACCTTTCTCGCTCGGTCGCGGGCGCCGCGCTCCTCGCAGCCGTGGTGCTCGTCGTCGGCGTGGCGGCGACGGCGCCGGCGGGAGACGTCCTCGTCGTCGAGGACACCGAGACGGGTGAACAGTACCTCTCGGAGCCGGTCGACTCCGGGAGCACCGTCGCGCTGGAGTACACCCACAGCGTCGAGAAGTCGCGCGTGTACGACGAGTACCGCGTCGACGGCGAGACGCTCGTGAACACGCGGATGGAGTTCGAGTCGTACGGGTGGGGGCTCCCCGCGCGCGTCAACGTCACGAACGTCAACGGGACCCTGGTGTACGACCCCGCGGAGCCGATCACGGAACTCGAACGCCTCTCTGTCTCGCCCGGCCGGATAGCCGGTCACACGCTGATCGTCGACGGGCGGGAACACGACCTCGTCGCGGTCAGCAACGGTAACGACGTCACGCTTCACATCGAACGACGCTCGATCCTTGAGATGACCCTATGACTACGACTCACCGAACCGACGGCGGCACCGACGACCCGAACGATGGCGGCCCGCGAGACCCCGGTGGGCCCGCCGCTCCCGGCACGGACGCGCCGCCGGACGACGAGGCCATCTCCCGCGAGGAGGCCGACGAACTGATAGACGAGATCGAGCGCCGCCGCTCGCTCCAGGGCGCCGCGGCGGTGGCGGTCGCGGCCATCGGCATCCTGTTTTCGGTGTTCCAGCTGTTCCTCGCCGCCCGCAGTTTCACCTTCACGGTGTGGCTGCCCACCGTCGAGATCGCCGGACTCTCGCTGTCGCCGGTGCGGGTGTCGCTCCAGCTCCTCCAGGCGAACGCGATCCACGTCTCCTTCGCGCTCGTGCTCACGTTCCTGCTGTTTCCGGGGAGCATGGGCGACGGGTTCGTCGCGAGGAACCTCGGCCGCGTCGTGCCGGGGCTCGCCCAGCGGCTCGGTTCGAACAGCCCGATCACGCGGCTGGCCGCCGGCGTCCGGTCGGTCTTCCGATGGGCGTTCCTCGATCCGGACCGCCAGCGGGTGACGCCGTTCGACCTCGTGTGTATCGCGGCGGCGATCCTGTCGGCGCTGTACTTCCTCACCGAGTTCGCGGAGATCCAGAACATGCGCGTCTTCGGGATCGACTCGGGGCGCCCGATTACCGAGGTGTACGCCTTCCTGCAGCCGCTCCTCGGCGGCGTGCCGTTCGTGAGCGAGTACTCGTACGCGATGGCGCTCGGCGCCATCGGCGTGTTGCTCGTCTTGGAGGCCACGCGTCGCACTCTCGGGGTCCCGCTGATGATCATCGTCGCCACGTTCATCGTCTACGCCCGGTGGGGGTACCTCATCAGCGGGAGCACGCCCTTCCTCGGGCTGCTCGCGATTCCGGAACTCACCTGGCCGGACATCGTGCAGAACCTCTGGTATAACACCGAAAACGGTGTCTTCGGGATACCGGTCACCGTCTCGGTGAGCTTCATCTACATCTTCATCCTCTTCGGCTCGTTCCTCGAGATGAGCGGGGCCGGCCAGTGGTTCATCGACCTCGCGTACGCGCTCACCGGGCGCCGCAAGGGCGGCCCGGCGAAAGCGAGCATCCTCGCCAGCGGCTTCATGGGGACCATCTCCGGCTCCTCGATCGCTAACACGGTCACGACCGGCGCGTTCACCATCCCGCTGATGAAGCGGTCGGGCTACTCGCCCGAGTTCTCCGGCGCCGTCGAGTCGTCCGCCTCCTCCGGTGGACAGATCCTCCCGCCCGTGATGGGCGCGGCCGCCTTCCTGATGGTGCAGTACACCGCGACGCCGTTCGCGGAGATCATCATCCTCTCGACGATTCCGGCGGTCGTCTTCTTCTTCGGCGTGTGGGTGATGGTTCACCTCAAGGCGGTCGAGCAGGACATCGGGGGCGTGGCCGCCGAGGACACGGTCGGCCTCGTCGAACACCTCAAATACGGCTGGTTCTACCTCGTTCCGATCGGGCTCCTCCTGTACTACCTCATCGTCGAGCGGCTCTCCGTCTCCCGGTCGGCGTGGTTCACGCTGGTGGCGCTCGTCGCGCTCATCGCCTTCATCGCCGCGTACAGCAAGGAGACGCGGCTCCGGCTCTTCGGCGTCCTCTCGGCCATCGTGGGCGTCGAACTGGCGAGTTACGTCGTCGCGGGCGTGCCCGTCCTCGGGCTCGTGACCGGCGCCGGCGGCGAGGGACTCTCACTCGTGGAGGCCGCGACCGCCGTCACGGCCGGCACCGAGTGGTACGTGATGTTGGCAGGCGTGGTGACGCTGCTCTCGCGGCCGAATCTGGACGCGTCGCTGCTCGAACTCAACCCCGAGATCCGCGAGACCGCGGAAGACCTCGGCGAGCGAACCGGGCGAGACCTGGGTGACAGCCAGCCGTTCAAGCTCGGAACCTTCGTCGTCAAATCGATGGACGAGGGCGCGCGAACCGCGGTTCCGGTCGTGATCGCGGTCGCGGCCGCGGGGATCATCCCCGGCGTCATCAGCGTCTCCGGCCTCGGACCGAACCTCACGTCGCTGCTGTTGGCGCTCTCCGGCGGCTCGAAGGTGATCATGCTGCTCGTGACGGCCATCGCGAGCATCATCCTCGGGATGGGGATGCCGACGACGGTCACCTACATCATCCTCATCTCGATGCTGGCGACGCCGCTCGTCCAGTTCGGGATTCCGCTGCTCGCCGCCCACCTCTACATCCTCTACTTCGGCGTCGTCGCCGACATCACGCCGCCGGTCGCGGTTGCGGCGTACGCGGCGAGCGGGGTTGCCAAATCCGATCCGTTCCAAACCGGCGTTCAGGCGTTCTCGCTGTCGCTAAACAAGGCGATCGTTCCCTTCGCGTTCGTGTTCGCGCCGGGGATCGTCCTGCTCAGAGAGATTCCGGGCATGACGGACGGCAAGCAGTATCAGGTGGTCGGCTTCTCCGACCTCGCCGAGCTGTCCTACTCGATCCCCGAGATACTCATTCCCGTCGTCGGGGTGTTCCTCGGGGTGATCGCGCTCGGCGCCACCGTCATCGGGACGCTGTACACCCGAGTCAGCCGACCCGCCCGAGCGGTGTTCGCGCTCAGCGCCCTGCTGTTGATGGCGCCGGGGATGCTCTCGGACCCCGTCTTCGACATCCTCGGGCTCCTCGGCGCCTCGGTCTCGGTCAACGCGCTCCTGTTGGATCTGGCCCTGCGCGGGATCGGATTCGTGCTGTTCGCGCTGTTCGCCCTCCGGAACCGGCGAGCGGCCGACCGCGACGGAGGCAGCGACGCGGGTGCGACCCTCGCCGGCGAGTCAGAGTCGGCGTAAGCGTCGCTCGCCGTGTTTCGTCCGCTGTGCGCTCATCGACTTCGCGGTTTTATTTAAATAGGACCAGCGCTCCTCGCGTCGGCACGCCGAGTCGCTCAGCCCAACCGCTCGTCCAGAATGAGCCGCGTCTTCGTCGATTTGACCTCGTCCATCTCGCGGGCCTGCGAGATGAGTTCGTTGACGGCGCGGGTGTCCACGGCGTCGACGACTAAGACCACGTCGTCCTCGCCGGACACCTGCCAGACGAAATCCACCTCCTCCCAGTCGACCATCCGCTCGCCGACGGCCGCGGTGTCGACGTTCATCTCCACCGAGATCTCGATCATCGCCTTCACGTTGCCGGTGCGGGTCGTGACGGTGAACCGCTCGATCACGCCCTCCTCCGTCATGCGGTCGACGCGGTTGCGCACCGTCCCCTCGGAGGTGCCGACGCGGTCCGCGATCTCCGTGTAGGGGGTTCGCGCGTCCCGCCGCAGTATCGAGAGGATCCGGCGATCGAGATCGTCCATACCTCTTCGTCTCGCTCCGCCGACTTACTCGTTACGAATATCGTAACGTATCTACGAACGACGCATTTATTACCCTATACACGTACGTTTCTCGTAATGTCGGACGCCTATATCGCGCTGGCTGACGGTCGCGTGCTCGAAGCGCGCGCTCGCTCGCCGGGGCGCACCCGCGGCGAACTGGTGTTTACGACCGCGTACACCGGCTACGAGGAGTCGCTTACCGACCCCTCCTACGCCGAACAGATCCTCACCTTCTCGTACCCGCTGATCGGGAACTACGGCGTCCGAACTGAACGGTTCGAGTCCGAGTCGGTCCAGCCCCGCGCGGCCATCGCCCGCGAGCTGACCGACGACGTGGCCGACTGGCTCGACGGCGAAGACGTGCCCGCGGTCGACCACGTCGACACCCGCGAAATCGTCACGACCGTCCGCGAGGAGGGCGCGATGGCCTGCGGGATCGCCGCCGGCCCCGACGTCACCCCCGAGGACGCGGTCGCGGAGATGGAGACGTGCGAGCCGATGAGCGACCACGTCGACATCGGCGCGCAGGTGTCGGTGTCCGAGCCGACCGTCCACGAGGGCGACGGCGTCGCCGACGTGGCGCTCATCGACTGCGGCGCCAAGGGCTCTATCATCACCTCGCTCACCGAGCGCGGCGCGGACGTCCACGTCCTGCCGTACGACGCCTCGCCCGAGGACGTGGCCGACATCGACCCCGACATCCTCTTCGTCTCGAACGGCCCCGGCGACCCGGAGAACTTCGTCGCGGCGCAGGCCGTCGTCGACGCCTTCGCCGGCGACCTGCCGATGGCCGGCATCTGTCTCGGCCAGCAGGTCATCACGAGCGCGCTCGGCGGTTCGACGGAGAAGATGATGTTCGGCCACCGCGGCGTCAACCAGCCGGTCAAGGACCTCCGCAGCGGCCAGGTCGTGATGACGACGCAGAACCACGGCTACACCGTCGCCGACACCGGCCCGCTTGAGGTGACGCAGGTGAACGTCAACGACGACACGGTCGAGGGCCTCGACAGCGCCGAACTCGACGTCATCACCCGCCAGTACCACCCCGAAGCAAACCCCGGCCCGCACGACTCCCTCGGCTTCTTCGACGAGGTGCTGGAGTTGGCGCGGTCCGCCCCGCCCGTCTCGGCCGACTGAGCGCCCGCCGACGGACTCCGCCCTCCGGCTGACCATCCGCGAGTACCACCCGGACGACGCCCGCGACCCCCGTTTTTCGCCGCTACCGTCGCTCGTCTGCGACCGGCGACGTTTTCTCCCGTCCGCTCGCAGTGTCGATCATGACGACGGAGATCCTCCTCACCAACGACGACGGTATCGACGCCGTCGGGATCCGGGCGCTGGCCGACGCGCTCGGTCGCGAGTACGACGTGACGGTGGTCGCCCCCAAGAGCAACCAGTCCGGTGTCGGCGGCGCGCGCTCGTGGTGGGACACGACCGTCGAGTACACGGAGACCGACGCGGGCTACGCGGTCGAGGGCACGCCCGCCGACTGCGTCGCCGTCGCGGAGGTGGCGCTCGGCCTCGACCCAGACGTGGTCGTCTCCGGCTGTAACCACGGCCCGAACATCGGCGCGCACATCCTCGGGCAGTCCGGCACGGTCGGCGCCGCGATGGAGGCGTCGTTCCTCGGGACCCCGGCGATCGCGGTGTCGCTGTACGACCGCGGGAACCTCCCCGTCCCGCCGACGCTCGACCACAGCGACTTCGCGGTCGCCGCGCGCGTCGTTGTCGACCTGATCGAGCGCGCGGAGCGCGGCGACGACGGCCTCGTCCTCCCCTTCGGGGCCGACGTGTTGAACGTCAACGTCCCCGCGGCCGGCGACGAGACGGCCGCCGACCCCACCTACCGGCTGACCGAGCCCGCGCGCGGCTTCGACGTCATCGAGTTCCACCCCGGCGACGCGCCGTCGGAACCCGAGAACGTCCCCGAGGGCTGGTCGGTCAACGAGCGGCGCGGCGAGATGGGCATGGAGCTCCGCGACCGCTTCTGGCGGGAGTTCCTCCGCGGCGACGTGGCCGACGACCCCGGCTCGGACCGGCTCGCGGTGATTGAGGGCGAAGTGAGCATCTCGCCGCTGTCGTCGTCCCGGTCGATCACCGGCGACCGCGCCGGCGAGGTGGTCACCGCTCCGGAGTCGGGCGCGTCCGCGAGTTCGCGGATCGAACAGGACTGACGCCGAGACAGCCGGTTACGCTCCGCTCACCGTCGCCGGTCCGGTCGGCGCGAACTGCCGGCGAACTCCGTTCCCAACCGACTGAGGTACCACACGACGACGAGCCCCAGCGCCGTTCCGGCGCCGAGCGCCGCGAGGAGTTCGAGCGGGGAGGGGTCGAACTGGAGCGAGATGAGCGGCGGCGACGTCGCCACGATGAGCAGAATAACGAGTTTTATTCGCCGGTTGCCGGCGTCGCGCTCCGATTCGGTTATCGGTCCTACCACGTCGACCCCCTCGTCTGCCGCGCCCGGCCGTCGGTCGCTCCCGTGTCCATAGCCGCACAACGGTTCGCCCCGATATCAACCCGGCGGAGCCGGCGCACGGCGGCCTCAGAGGTTGTCTTGCTAGCAGATCGCATATCTACGTTATCGAGCGGTAATAAGCCTCTCGACCGTTCACGGCGACGCGGCGGTCCTCGCGGCGTGAACGGTCTCGACGATTTAGGTGGGTCCGGCGCCACGGCTTCGATACCCCTACCCGCGGCCCCGCGGCGCTCGCGCCCCCGCGAGCCGCCTCCGCGACCGCCGTTCCGCGGCGTTTTTGAGCCGACCCCGACAACCGACCGGCATGGACGACGAACTCCGCGAGCGCGCCGAGGCGGCCGCCGAGACCGCCGCGCTGTTTAACGCGCTCAAACACGGCAACGACCCGGACGTGGGCGCCATCATGGGCCCGCTCATGGGCGAGAACCCCGACTTCCGACCGCACGGCGACGAGATCCCCGGCGTCGTCGCGCCGGTCGTGAACCGGGTCGCCGACATGGACGAAGCCGAGCGTCGCGACCGCCTCGGCGAACTCGCGCCCGACCGCCTCGCGGCGCTGGAGGCCGACGACGAGACGGACGACCACGTCCTCCCCGAGCTGCCGAACGCCGAGGACGGCGCAGTCGTGATGCGCGCCGCCCCGAACCCGAACGGTCCGTGGCACGTCGGCCACGCGCGCATGCCCGCCGTCATCGGGACGTACAAGGAGCGGTACGACGGCGAGCTCATCTGCCGGTTCGACGACACCGACCCGGAGACGAAACGACCCGATCTGGACGCGTACGACGCCATCTTGGAGGACATCGCGTACCTCGGCTTCGAGGCCGACCGCGTGCTGAAAGCCTCCGACCGGCTGGAGACGTACTACGACCACGCCCGCGACCTGATCGACCTCGGCGGCGCGTACACCTGCTCGTGTTCCGGCGAGACCTTCTCGTCGCTGAAAAACGACGCCGAGCCCTGTCCGCACCGCGAGAAGGACGCCGAGACGGTCCACGAGGAGTTCGCCGCGATGGTCGACGGGGAGTACGACTCCGGCGAGATGGTCCTCCGCGTGAAGACCGACATCGAGCACAAAAACCCCGCGCTGCGCGACTGGGTGGCCTTCCGAATGATCGACACGCCGCACCCGCGCGAGGCGGCCGCGGACTACCGCTGCTGGCCCATGCTCGACTTCCAGTCCGGCGTCGACGACCACCTCACGGGCGTCACCCACATCATCCGCGGCATCGACCTCCAGGACTCCGCGAAGCGCCAGCGGTTCGTCTACGACTACTTCGACTGGGAGTACCCCGAGGTCCTCCACTGGGGCCACGTGCAGGTCGACGAGTACGACGTGAAACTCTCGACGTCGACGATCAAAGGCCTCATCGAAGACGGCGAGTTGACGGGCTGGGACGACCCGCGCGCGCCGACGATTCGGTCCATGCGCCGCCGCGGAATCCAGGGACAGGCGCTCGTCGACTCGATGACGGCGCTGGGGATGTCCACCTCCGACGTCGATCTGGCGATGTCGTCGGTGTACGCGAACAACCGGGACATCGTCGACGACGAGGCCGACCGCTTCTTCCTCGTCCGCGACCGCGAGGACGACCCGGCGGTCGAACTACCGGTCGTCGACGGCGGAGCGCCCGCGCCCGCGGCCGGCCACCCGCCCTTCCACCCCGACTTCCCGGACCGCGGCGACCGGGAGGTGCCCGCCGGTCGGGTCGTCGTCGAGTCGTCCGACCGTCCGCCCGAGGGCGAACGCGTCTGGCTCAAGGGGTACGGCTGCGTGCGCGACGAGGGCGACGAACTGGTCTTCGTCGACGCCGACATCGACGTGGTCCGCGACGGCGACGTGGACGTGATCCACTGGGCGCCGGCCGACGAGGGGCTCGCGACCCGCCTGCGGACGGTCTCCGGCGACGTGGTCGGCTACGCCGAGCCCGCGATAGCCGACGTCGAGCCCGACACCGTCGTCCAGTTCGAGCGCGTCGGCTTCGCTCGCATCGACGCGTTCGACCCCGAGGCGACCGACGAGGACGACGGTCCGGACGGCTCCGAGGACCTGCTGGCGTACTACGCGCACCCGTAGGCGAACGCGGTCCGGCCGGCCGCGGCGTCGCGGCCGCCCTTTTACCGAGCGAATCCCGTCGTCGGGGAGTTTAAACCCGCGACCGGCGAAACGAGGGCAACGATGGCCATCGACTCGAACTTCGAACAGAACCGGGAACAGGTCGGCGAGGAGGACGGCGTCGCCGTCTGGGGGCCGGTCGAACCGCCCGAAAAGCAGGGGATCCGCGGCACGCACGTCGCGGTCGACTTCGACATCTGTCTCGCCGACGGCGCGTGCCTGGAGGACTGCCCGGTCGACGTGTTCGAGTGGGTCGACACGCCCGGCCACCCCGAGTCGGAGCGGAAAGCGAACCCCGCCGACGAGGACCAGTGTATCGACTGTATGCTCTGTGTCGACGTCTGTCCGGTCGACGCCATCGACGTCGACCCCGGCCGCGCGAACCGGTTATAAGCGCGCCGCCGGCCGCGTGACCTACTTATAAATCCCGCTCAGTCACCGCGAAACCGCTCCCGCTCGCGCCGGGCGAACTCGCTCCCGTACCGTTCGACGAGCGGCTCGTAGGCGTCGCCGAGCGCGCGCATACAGGCGGCCGTCGAGACGTAGCCGAGCTCCTCGGCGACCGACTCCCACGGGCGGCCCTGTAACACCTTCCGGACGAGCAGGCGCGCCTCGCGCCCGTCGAGCGCCGGAACGCCCTCGATCAGCGCCGCGAGCGCGAGGTCCCGGAACGCGCCGGGCGCGCTGTCGTACATCCCCGGGCCGAACGACGCGCCGACGACCGAGCGCCACTCCCGCCGGGTGAGATCGATCGGCACCTCGGCCGAGCAGGCGCGGAGCGCGCCGGCGACCACATCGGGGTCCACGTCCCGGTGGGCGTCCGAGAGCCCGTCGCGCTCGCGGTCGCGGAAGGCGGTCGCGTTGCGGTCGAGCAGCGCCCGGCCGGCCCCCTCGCCGACGGGCCGTACCATGATCGCGGAGTGTTCGCCGGAGGCGTCGTTGCGCGACGTCGAGAGGTGGACCGTCCGGTAGCCGGCCCGCCGCCAGAAGCGGAGCAGGCGCGGGGTGGCGCCGTACCCGACGGAGAAGTAGTCGACCGCGCCGGCCTCCTCGCCGCCTCGACCCCGACCGAACTCCCCGTGTATCTCGTCGAGCAGCCGCGAGCCGAACCCCTCGTCTCTGCAGGCGTGGTGGGTCGCTATCCGGACCGTCCGGAGCCCGCGCGGCTCGGCCGCGTCCACGTCGCGGAGCTGGCTCGTGAGCACGTCCGGGACCATGTTGCCGCGGACGCGCTCGCCCTCGTACATCTTCCGGCGGGTGTCGGCGTCGAGGCCGCCCTCGCGAGCGAGCATGGCGACCGCGACCACTCGTCCGTCGTCGACGAGGGCTCTCGCGGTGAGGTTCGGCGCGTCGAGCAGCCGCGCGAGGTCGTTCGGCTCGGTGCGGTAGTGGGCGGCGACGAGCAGCCCGAACGCCTCGCGGAGCAGCGCCTCGTCGGCGAGCAGGTCGTCCGGCGCGACCGCCCGATACGTCGCCGTCTCGACCGTGCTGTCCGCGACAGCCGCGTCCACCGCCGGCCGCGCGTCGAGTAAGAGCGCGCGCGACGCCCACGCCTCCACCGGGTCGTTCCGGGCGTACCGGATCGGCTCGTCGAGGCGGACCTCCCGGACCGCGAACCGGCTGTCGCGCAGGCGGGATTTAAACCGGATCGCGAACCCGCGACCGGCGCCCTCGTAGCCGTGCACCGTCGTGCAGAACGCGACGGCGGGTGCGTCGAGGTACCGCTCCAGCAGGCGCACGGGGAGCGCCGCCGCCTCGTCGACGAGCACCGCGTCCGGGGCCGCGGGCAGGTCGGCGGCCGCGGCGGGCGGCAGGTACCGAACGCAGCCGCCGTCGGGCGCGTCGATCCGGCGCCGCTCCGCGTCGACGCTCGCTCCGATCAGCTCCGACGCGCGCGCGAACAGTTCGGCCGCGTTGCGAAACGCCGGCGCCGTGACTACCACGTCCTTGCCGGCGAGCGCGAGCGAGCCGGCCGCGAGCCCCGCCGCGCTCGATTTGCCGCGCCCGCGATCAGCCTCGACGACGACCGCGTGTCCCGGCGTCGAGAGCGACTCGAAGGCCCTCACCGCCCGCACCTGGTCGCCCGTGAGACACGCGTCGTAGGCGGCGGGCGGGAACGTCGCGTTCGGGGGGTGAGGCGGCGACTCCGCCCTCGGCTCGCTCTCCGGCTCGGTTCCCGCCGCCTCCGCGTCGGGCGCTCGGCCGACGCCGCCGTCGCGCTCGACGCTCGGGTGCCCGTCGGCTCCGCCGAGCGAGACGACGGCGATCCCCGGATGCGACCGGAGGGTCCCGACGAAGCGCTCTCGGAACCGGCCGGTCACGTCCTCGATTGTAAACGGCGGCACCGCGAGCGAGTCGTCGAACCGGTCGCGAACCTCGGGCCACGCGTCGAGGTCGGGCGTCAACAGGACGAGGAGCCCGCCGCCGTCGACCGCGCCGACGGTCCGACCGAGCGCGTTCGGGACGAACTGCTCGTGGCAGTCGACGACGACGACCTCGCGGGTGCGACCGAGGAGATCGTCGGCGCTCCGCGGGCGGTGTTCCTCGAAGCGGAACCCCTCTCGCGTGGAGACGACCGACACCGCGGGCGAGTCGTCGGCGTCGCCCGCTCCGTCGTCGACGACGGCTTCGATCGCGTCGTAGGCCGCGTCGAAGCCGCGGTCGCGGTCGCCGGCGAACACGAGGACGCGTCGCTCGTTCGCCCGCTCGGCCGCCCGCTTCGCGTCTCGCGCCAGCGTCGCGATCATCTTTGGTCTCCGTTTCCGGGGCGCGCGGATGTGTCTTGCCCTCTCCGCGCCCCGACAGGGTCGGAGCGGCGCGTTGCGACGCGCTCCGCGCGAGGCGGGAGGCTTACGGCGGCGCGGAGCCTCACCCCGTCTATGACCACGGTCACGCTCATCGGAACGCGGCTCGCCGACACGGGCCGCGAGTTCGTCTATCAGGGAGAGTCGCCCGACTGTGAGGGGTGTCCCTACCGGAGTCAGTGTCTCAACCTCTCCGAGGGGACGCGGTACCGCGTGACGGGAATCCGCGAGAACGCGCAGACGCTCGACTGCGCCGTCCACGACGCCGGCGTCCGCGCGGTCGAAGTCGAGCCCGCGCCCGTCCCCGCGAACGTCCCGTCGCGGCAGGCGTACGCCGGCAGCAGGGTGTCGCTTGCGGGGCCGTGTCCTCACACCGAGTGCCCGAGCCACGGGTACTGCGTCCCCGACGGCGCCGACTTCGACGACGAGCGCGTGATCGACCAGGTGCTCGGCGAGCCGCCCCACGACACCTGCGCGCTCGACCGGGACCTGACGCTGGTGGAGTTCCGCGCCGAAGAGTAAGGAGGCGTCTCGACCGCCGCCTACAGGGCCGTGACCGCGTTCAGCGTGATCAAGATCGCGCGTTCGACGTTGTCTTTCGCCTTTTCCGGCAGTTCGTCATCGGAGTCTGCGCCCTTCTGTGAGCCCGCGACGAGGTTGCCGTCGACGGTGCAGATGGCGCCGGCGCGGAGCCCCTTGCGTCGCGCCAGCGAGAAGACGGTCGCGGCCTCCATCTCGATCGCGAGCAGGTTCGCGTCGTTCCAGTCGTCGACGTACGCGTCGCTCTCGTTGTAGAAGGCGTCGTCCGAGACGATCGGCCCGACGTGGATCTCCTCGCCGTTGTCCTCTGCGGCGCCGACGAGCTCGGTGAGCGCGTCGTAGTCCGGGACCGCGGGGTAGTTCGCCGACTCGTAGCGCTTGCTCGTCCCCTCCTCTTTGGCCGCGCCCGTCGCGACCACCATGTCGCCGACCTCCATGTCGGCCTGTAACGCGCCGCAGGTGCCACACCGGAGGAACGTCTCGACGCCGACACGCGAGAGCTCCTCCACCGCGATGGCGGCCGACGGGCAGCCGATCCCGGTCGAGCAGATGGTGAGGTCGGTGCCCTCGTAGCTCGCGTTGACGATCTTGTACTCGCGGTTCTGCGCGACGAGTTCGCTCTCGTCACACAGGTCGGCGATGCGGTCGACGCGGCCGGGGTCGCCCGGAATGATCGCGATTTCGTGGACGTCGCCCTCCTCGACCAGCAGGTGCGGCTGTTTCGCCATACGCGCCGAGACACCCGCCGCGCGCAAAAACGGACCGGTCGGCGGGCGGAGAGGGAGCCGCGAAGCCAATTTGATATCGCAGCATACGATTTATAAGCGGATTGTCGACCGATTCCGCCCGCTCTGCGCCGTCGCACCGATCGACCGGCTTATCGCCCGACGGCCGCAGATCCGGGTATGACCGACGCCGGTGGTTCGCCCTCGCTCGCCTCGACGGTCGGTGCGCTCGCCGTCACGTTCCTCATCGTCACGCCGGTCGCAGGAACGCTCCTCGGCTTCAACTGGACGCAAGCCGTGTTGCTCGGTGGCTTTGCCGGTTCCGTCGCCGTCGCGTCGGCGTGGCTGACGGCGCGGCGGGGCGCGGGCGACGCCTGAGCGCCCAGTCGCACGGTTATCGCGACTGAGACGCCGGGCGGAGGCTTTTATACGCGCCCGGACCCTCTACCGGGCAATGAACTTCAGTCGCGACCGTCGGGGCCAGTCGGTCGTGATCGGGACCGTGATCATCTTCGGCTTCCTGATCGCCGCGCTCTCGCTGTATCAGGTGCAGGTGGTCCCACAGCAGAACGGACAGGTCGAGTTTCAGCATTTTGGAGATGTCCAAAACGATCTCGTTGAGCTTAGGGCCGGGATTCTGCAAGCCGGCAGTACTGACCGGCCGCAGTACCAGACGGTTCGACTGGGTACCAGCTACTCGACCAGGGTTCTCGGCATAAATCCGCCAGACCCAGCCGGGACAATACAGACCGTTGAGGCCCCCCCAATCACTATCTCAAACGGCAGCGGGACACCTGAAGGGACAGTCACTATCCCCACTCGGTTCATCCAGTATCAGCCCGGGTACCACGAGATTGATCAATCGCCGATATGGTACGACGCCTCTGTGCTTTACGCCGACGGTAGCAACTCAGGCGGTGGACTCGCAGTAATCGAGGGCCAAGAGCTTGTTACTTCTGAAGGAAAGGTACAGATTGTGGCTCTCCAGAATGAGTTGTATAAAAGCGGGACTGGTCGAGTGACAATCGAACTCCGCCCAGCAGAGAATATTAGTGAGACGCTCCCTGAAGGCGACGATCTTACAGTTACGATTCCGACGCGGTTGAGTGAGAGCGACTGGGAGAGCAAAACCGATCTAACCGATAGCGCTGCTTATGATAGCGTTACGGACACAGGTGACAATCTTGGTATCGACGACTCGAACATCTACAACTTGACGCTCAGCACGTCTACTGCTAACCTGACTGTCGATACTGTTGGGGTACAGGAAGTACCAAGCGACCCGAAACAAAATGCGAACGCTGCAGTCGCTGATAGCAGCGGTGACGGTGGTAATGGGGGTGACACATACGATATTGTAAGTATCCAATCATCAGCAGCCGGAACGGGGAACAATATTGATGTAGAAGTGGATATCAGTACAACAGATAGCGCTGCAGAGGTCGAAGTAAGGTCTCTAAAAAATAATGTTCAGGAGGATAGTACCCGAGTGCCGGTTGAGAGTACACAACCACAGACAGTAACAGTAAAAGGAGCAAATCAAGCGGATGAAATCCAAGTTATTCTTTATTCGAGCGATGGGTCTATTGAGGCTCAGCAGAGTAACCCATACCCTTAGTATAGCAGCAACAGTGGTTTTTGATGTTGTAACTCCATAATAAATGTCAACACTGCCCAATTGTAATATCAGTTATAACACAAGGTATTATAGGGCAAATTTATTCAACTTAAACATCATATTGGTTCCACAATCGACATAAATCCTCCATCGACAACCACATGACGGTCGGATGAACGACTGTGTATGACAGAATTAGGCACCGGAGCCGTCGAATCTGTCTGGAAAGTTTAACTCGTGCTGGGCGCGTTTGCCCGCGATATACCGCAAGAAGCACGCGAAGAAAGTAAAACATCAATTATATTTATATTTGATATTTACTATTCGCACACGTAATACTGATACGCGACGATGGTTTACTTCGACGTAGCGACCCCCGTTCCCACCGATGTTCCCCACTCAGAGCCGTGCGCAGTCGAACACCGTCGGCGTGGTCACCCTCGTCGCGGTGTTTCTCGTCACTGCGACCGTGGTCGGCCTCGCGGTTGTCGACAACGTCGAAACCGACGACAGACCCCTGATGTCGGCCGAATTCGAGGCTAACGGAACGGACCTCACGCTGCGTCACGTGGGCGGTGACGCCGCCCCCAACGGTGAACTCACCGTGATCGTTGACGCCGATGGCACCACCACTCGTCTCGGACTCGGCCCCCCGGACGAACGGTTCGCGCTGGGGGACGAACGCGAGTTCGAGGATGTGCTCTCGCCGGGGACGACCACCGACGTCAAACTGGTCCATCTCCCCTCCGGAGCAATCCTCGACGAGGGGACGGTGCGGGCGACAGACGAGCCGGCCGAAACCGGCGCTATCGAGGGTACGGTCACGGGGGACGAGGCTGCGACGCTTAGGGGCTCTGGAGCCGCCTTTATTCTCCGCCGCTCGCTCGCTCCGATTGCGGGAGTCACGGTCACCATCGAGGGCTCGCAAAGCGTTACCGAAGCGACCACGACCGCCGACGGCGGCTACCGAGTCGATGGTCTCTCACCCGGCAGCTACGAGGTGTCTGCGACCGCGGCAGGGTTCGGTGTCGCGACAGCCACCGCCTCCGTCACAGCAAACGAGACGACGACCGTCGACCTCCAGCTTGACCCGCTCGAACCGGCTGCGTTCGACGTCGAAATCGCTGGCGTCGACGCGACGGCCGACGCGGGCGACCCGGTCGTAGTGAACGCGACGGTCGAGAACCTCGGCGACGAGCGGGGAACGGAGACGGTCGAACTTCGCGTCGGAGGAGAAGCGGTCGACTCGGCCGAGGTCGCGCTCGATCCCGGAGAGAATCGGACCGTTTCGCTGCGCTGGCAGACGCTCCCGACCGACGTGGGCGTGACCGAACTCACGGTCGCGAGCGAGGACGACACCGCGCGGGCGACTGTCGACGTGCGCGAGACCGATGCGGTCGCGTACCTCGACCGCGACGGCGACGGCGACGCCGAAGAAACCTACACCGCCGGGGACCTGGCGTTCCCGCGCGACGTCGAGGGGCATTTGGTCGTTTTCGACAACGCGGCGATCGGCGGCCCTGTGTCTATCGCCGCCGACCGCATCACCGTTGAGGACGGCGTTACGCTTGAGGCGGGATCGATCGACCTGACCGGCCGAGACCGCGTCTCGCTCGCGGGATCAACGCTCGACACATCATCGGGGGGAATCTTGGCGGATGCAGGCGATGTCACGGTACGGTCTGGCGGCGACATCAGCGCGGCTGGCGCTATCGTTAGGGCGACAGGAATCATCTTCACAGACGCAGGTGACATTACTTTTGAGGCCCAAAGTGATGTCGACGTAAGTGGAGGTTTCTTTGACGCGTCCGCTGGGGAGTTTCTCTTTTTCTCCCCTGATAACGGGAGTATCCGGATCGCAAGCGACAGTGGAACGGTCACGACGACCGACACCGAGTTCGAGCCTGAGCCAACGATCGAGTCGGGCGACGGATAGTTCCACAATCGACGTAAACACCCATCGACAAAACCATATGCCGGCCTGATGAACGACCGTGTATGACCGAAGTCGGCATCGACGCCGTCGAAATCTGGACCGGAAAGCTCAAACTCGACTTACCGGGCACGTTCGCGCCCGAGAAGGGCGACGACCCGGAAAAGTACACGAAGGGACTCGGACTCAACAACTCCTCGTTCCCGGACGTGTACGAGGATATCGTTACGATGGGCGCCAACGCCGCGAAGGGCCTGATGGACCGCAAGGGCCTCGAACCCGAGGATATCGGCCGCATCGACGTCGCCACCGAGTCGGCGTTCGACCACTCGAAGCCGGTGTCGACGTACATCGCCGGCTGCCTCGAACAGGTGTACGACGGCGACTTCACCCACGCCAACAAAGGCGAGCGCAAGTTCGCCTGTCTGGCGGGGACGCAGGCCATCGACGACGCGTACAACTGGATCCGCGCCGGGCGGAACCGCGACCGTCCCGCGCTCGTCATCACGACGGACACCGCGCTCTACGCCCGCGGCGACCCCGGCGAAGCGACGCAGGGCGCCGGTGCCGTCGCGATGCTGATCGACGAGGATCCGTCCGTCGTCGCGCTCTCGACGGACCAGGGCTACGGCTCGAAGGACGAGACGGACTTTTTAAAGCCCAACCAGCAGTTCCCGAGCGTCGACGGGAAACGCTCCGTGCAGGTGTATCTGTCCCGGATGCGCGAAGCCTTGGAGGACTACGAGTCCGTCACCGACGACATCGAACTCGACGACTTCGCGTACGCCCCGTTCCACACCCCGTTCCCCGGTATGGTCCGGAAGGCGGCGCTGCTGGCGTACCGACACGTCATCCGCGGCACGGAGCACGAAGACGACCTGGCCGAGGAGATCGGTCGCCAGCCCCGCGAGGCGGACTTCGCCGACCGCGAGGCGTACGAGGCGGCCATCAGCGACTACATGGACGAGCTGAAGACCACGGAGCAGTACCAGACGTGGTACGACACCGCCGTCGAGCCGACGCTCGGCCTCTCGCGTGAGGTCGGCAACTGGTACACGAGTTCCGTCCACATCGCCCGTATCAGCGCGCTGCGCGACGCTATCGCCCGCGACCGGTCGCTCGTCGACGACACGCTGCTCGTCGCCTCGTACGGCTCCGGTGCGCAGGCCGAGATCCACGCCGAGACGGTCCGTGAGGGGTGGCGCGCTGAGATCGAGGGGCTCGACATCGACGCCCAACTCGCCGAGCGCTACGACCTCACGTGGGAGGAGTACGAGGACGTCCACGACGTTCACGAGTACGACATGGACGTCGAGCGCGAAATCGAGGAGTTCACCCAGCCGGACGCGGAGTTCGTCTTCACCGGGTGGGGCCGGATGAACGAGCGGAAGTACGAGTACATCGAGTAGTCTATCGGTCGCGAATCGACGGCCGATTCTCCCGCGGGTTCCCTTCCTGTGAGTCCGCTGTCCCGTGAAAACCGGTCACACGACGCTTCTCGAATACGATGGGTTTAAACGACGTTAGGCTGAAAATCACTGCAATGGTAACCATCTACGACGTGCCGGCCGACGCCCTCATCGAGGCGGTCGCCGCGCGACTCGAAGACCGAATCGACGAGCCCGACTGGGTCGAGTTCGCCAAGAGCGGCGCCGGCAAGGAGCTCCCGCCGGAACAGGAAGACTTCTGGTACGTTCGCTCCGCGAGCCTCCTCCGGAAGGTCGCCCAGAACGAACCGATCGGCATCGAGCGACTCGCCACCGAGTACGGCTCGAAGAAGCGCGGCTCGAACCGCTACTCCGTCCGTCCCGGCGAACACGAGGGCGGCTCCCGCAACCTCATCCGCACGTCGCTGCAGGCGCTCGAAGACGACGGACTCGTGACGACCGCCGCCGGCGAGGGTCGCCGACTCTCCGACGAGGGCGAGGCGTTCCTCTCCGAGGTCGCCACCGAGGTCTTCGAGGACCTCGACCGGCCGGAACTCGAACGGTACGCGTAGATCCGCAGTTCGCTTTTCAGTCGTCGCTTCTCCGCGTGAGCCGCCGCTTTCCCCGAGCGGCTCCCCACTTTTCGGGTACGACGAAGAGGTAGCATCGCGTTCACCGTGTGCCCCGTCGCCCGACAATATACTGTATATCGCTATACCAAATCTACCATCGCGGCGAATTCTCGGTAGTGGTCGCTGTCGGAGGGGCCACGAGCGTCGCCGCCGGTCCGGAACGGGGTTACATTAAAAAAGCCGCCAGCCGCGTCGAGAGGCCGCCTATCCGGTGTTTTTCATCCCGGCGGCGATGCCGTTGACCGTGAGCCTGAGCGTTCGCTCCTCCGCGTCGGTTCGGTGGGTACGGCCGAGCAGGTCGGCCTGGAGCAGGTTCAGCGGGTCGACGTAGGGGTTTCGGCGATCGAGGCTCTCTTCGAGCCACTCGCGTCGGATCAGGTCGTCGCGGCCGCTGATCTCTAAGACCAGTTCGCGCCCGCGCTCGTACTCGCCGATCAGCTCGGGGAAGAACCGCTCGCGGAGGTCGTCGTCCGCGAGGTCGGCGTACTCGGCGGCGATCTCGGGCTCGGTGCGGGCCAACGCCAGCGCGGCGTTGTCGAGGGTGGTCCGGAAGAAGGGCCACTCCTCGTACATCTCTTTGAGCGTCTCTAAGCCCTCCTCCTCGCCGACCTCGTCAAGGTAGGCGTCGAGGCCGGACGGGAGCGAGTACCAGCCCGGCAGGATGAGCCGGGTCTGGGTCCACGAGAACACCCACGGGATCGCGCGCAGGTCCTCGACGGTGCGCTCGCCGGAGCGCGAGGCGGGTCGCGAGCCGAGGTTGAGGTCCTCGACGACGGAGATGGGCGTCGCCTGGCCGAAGTAATCGACGAACCCGTCGGTGTTCAACAGATTGCGGTACGTTTCGCGTGCGGCCGGCGCCATCGTCCGCATCGCGTCCACCCAGTCCTCGGGGACGACCTCGGTCGGCTCCTCGTTCGCCTCGTGGCGAGCGCGGATCTGCGCGTCGAGCATCTGCTCCAGCTCCCGCTCGGCGATCCGCGGGTTGGCGTACTTCTCGGCGATGGCCTCGCCCTGCTCGGTGAACTTCACCTGGCCCGTGACGGTCTCGTTGGGGAGCGCGAGCAGCGCCTCGTTCATCGGGCCGCCGCCCCGCGAGATGGAGCCGCCCCGCCCGTGGAACAGCCGCAGCGTGACCTCCTCTTCGCGGCAGAACTGCGCGATCCGGCGCTGGTTCTCGTACAGATCCCAGTTCGCGGCGAGGAAGCCGTTCTCCTTGTTTGAGTCGGAGTAGCCGAGCATCACTTCCTGGACTTCGCCCCGGATCGAGAGCGCGGTCGCGTACGCCTCGTTGTCGAACAGCTCGCCGAGGATTCGCTCGGCGCCGTTGAGCGCGGACTCGGTCTCTAACAGGGGAACGACGTCGAGCCCGCAGTGGTCCGGCAGCGAGACGACGCCGACCTGATCGGCCAGGAAGAGGACTTCGAGCACGTGGCTCGGCTCCTCAGTCATCGAGATACAGTAGGTGTCGATGGCCTGTGCGCCGTACTCGTCTTGCCACTCGGCGAACTCCTCGAACCGGCGTAACACCCGCTCGGTGGTCTCCGAGACCGCTCCCGGATCGTCGGCGTCGATGACGGGGTCGGTCTGGAGGATGGCCTCGGTGAGGAACTCCTGTCTGGCGTCCTCGTCCATCGCCCGGTAGTCGACGCCCTCGGTGGCGACCGCCTCGGCGACGGCCTCGGTGTGGTTCTCGCGGTGGTCACGGAGGTCTAACGAGGCGAGCGTGAACTCGAACGTGTCGACCTGTCGCCGGAGGGGCTCGACGAACGACTCGCGGACCGCGTCCTGCCCGTCGGCCGCGAGCGAGTCGGCGATCACGTTCAGGTCCCCGAGGAAGGCGTCGCCGTCGGGGTACTCGCCGGGTCGCACGTCGTCGACGCGGTCGAGTCGCTCCCGCATCAGCCGGAGCTTCTGCCGGTACGGCTCGTCCGGGTAGCGCTCGCGCGCCTCCTCGACGACCGTCGGGAACCGCTCGGCGTCCGACGCCAGCGAGTCGGCGAGCCGGTCGTCGACCGCGTAGCGGTCGCCGTCCTGGCTCAACACGGCGGAGAGCCGCTTACACTGGTCGCGGTACTTCTCGATGGCGACCTCGCGCTGTCTCGCCAGCGTCTCGTCGGTGACTTCGGGCGTGACGAACGGGTTGCCGTCGCGGTCGGAGCCGGCCCACGAGCGGAACTCGAAGAGCTTCGGGCACTCGACGTCGTCGTACTCCTGTGAGATGGTCTCCTCGAACTCCTCGTAGGCGTCGCCCACCACGTCGAAGAGCGTGTTCTCCAAGTACCACTGGACGTTTCGCGCCTCGTCTTCCGGCTCCGGGCTGCGCTGGCGCACCTGTCGCGTGCCCCAGAGGCTGGTCACCTCGGCGGTGACGTCGCGCCAGATCGCGTTGCGCTCGCGCGCCGTGAGGTTGCGCTCGTCGAGCGCCTCCAGGTGGTTCCCGATCGACCGGAGCTTCGCTTTCACCGTGGCTCGTCGGGCCTCGGTGGGGTGGGCGGTGAACGTCGGCTCGATGAGGACGTCGGCGAGCAGCTCTCGCAGCTCGTCGGCCTCGACCCCGGCGTCGGCGAACTCGCTTATCGTGGCGTCGAACGAGTCGTGGAGCGCGCCGTCCTCGTCGGCGTCCCGGATGGCGCGGACTCGCTCGCGCTCTTCGGCCAAGTTGATGAGTTCGAAGTAGGTCGTGAACGCGCGAGCGACGATCTCCTCGCGGTCCGTCGACAGCGTCTCGACGGACTCGTGAAGCTCGTCTCGGCTCGTCGCGTCGCCGCGCCGGTAGCCGATCGCCGCGTTGCGGAGGTCTTCGACCGTCTCGTACGCGTCGGTGGAGGCCTGTGCAGCGAGGACGTCTCCCACGAGCGCGCCGAGCTCTCGCACGTCTGTCCGCACGTCTCGGTTGTGCAACACCATACCACAGTTACAGCCGACCGGGCGGGTTAAAGGCGGTGTCCGAACGAACGTTTGCCTCAGTTTCGAGTAAACCTCTCGATCGATCGTTCGCGATTGGCGCGCCGGACGCGGTCAGCGCTCGAACCGCCCGTCGACCGATGGTTCCCGCGCCGCTGGAGGGTTCGTCACCCTTTTTACCGGGCCAACCCGAACGGCGTGTATGAGTGAGTCCGACAAGTATCCGGCCGAGTCCGGTCGGCGCCGCTTCGTGAAGGGCGTCGTCGGCGGCGCGGCCCTCGCGGGGGTCGGCGCGATGGGGTCGGCGACGGTGAACACGCTGACGACCTCCGGCGGTGTCGGCGGCGGGTCGACCGTCGCGATGTCCATCGCCAAGACGGGCGGTCCGGCGCCGCGCGGTCTCCCGCAGATCCCGATCGAAGTCACAGACGACGGGTTTATCCGCGGGATCTGGCCCGAAACGCAGACCATCACGCAGGAAGGACAGGAGATCCAGGTCGCACAAGAAGAGATCGGCGGCAAGACCTACTCCGGCGCGTGGTTCCAGTACTGCGGCGTCGAGTCACAGGAGAACATCTCCCCGGCCTTCGAGTCGGATAACCTGTTCCGCGCGGCCCCCGGCAAGTACGACTGGCAGGACGAGACGTACGAGGCGGGCGACCAGATACACGTCGACGACTTCGACGACTACGACGAGTGGGGCAACGGCATCGGCGACGACGGCGTCGGGAAGCCGGCGTCGGTCACGTGGCGGTCGCAGGACTCCGACACCACCCTGAACGCGATCGTCATCCGCTCGCCCCGAATCGAGGAGGCCGTCGAGAACTCCGACGACCCGTGGCTCGAGGCCTCCACCGATCAGGGGTTCATCGCGTACCTCAACGTCTGTACGCACTTCTGTTGTATCCCCGACTACAAGGTGCTGGAGGAGTCGGCCCGGTACGACGCCGAGAACGGGACCTACTGCGTCTGTCACCAGTCGGTGTACGACCCCTTTACCCTCGAAGAGTCCCTGTTCATCGCCCGGCCGCGCCCGGACGAGTAACCGCCGAAACCGCGCCCGCAGGGGCGCCGCGTTTTTCTCCCCGCTTTCCGTACGCGAGTGTATGAGCGACGACGAGGCCCCCGCAGACGAATCGACGACCGACGACGCCGTCGACGACGCGTTCGCCGCGGAGATCGACCGCGCCCGAGCGCTGCTCGACGGCGAGGACATCGAGGCGCTCCACGTCGGCGTCGTCCGCGACGGCGAGGTCGACACCACGTTCGCCCAACGGAGCCACGGCGACGCGGACGGCGAGGGGCTTCGGGCGCTCGCGCTCTTGGCCGCACACGTCAGGCTCGTCGCGGGCGAGGCGGGCGTCGACGCCTCGACGGTCGCGGGCGACGCGGCGACGCTCGCCGGTCAGGTCGAACAGATCCCGGCCAGCACCGACGACCTCCCGGACGAGTAGCTACGCGTCGCCGCCCCGTTCGCTCCGGCGGATCCGGTAGAGCTGGTGGGCGACGCCGGCCAGCGCGACGAGCAGCACGACGAGGTTGAACGCCGCGAGCGCGATGGGTTGGTACGCCGGGTCGAGCCACGTGCGAATCGCCCGGCCTGCTTGCGTGTAGAACCCCCAGCCGGCGATCAGCGCGAGCAGCAGCAGCGCCACCAGCCCCACGCGGTCGATGATACCGCGGAGGCGGTCGGTCGAGAGGGGCCGAAACCCGCCGTCGCTCGCGCTGTCCGATTCGGTCGCGTCACGGCCGGCGTCGGTCGAACTCGGCGTGTGACCGCCGGCGTCGTCGATGTCGGTGTCGCTCATGTGTTCGGTGGGTGTGGTGGGTTCGTCGGTGGTGTCGTCCTCGCGGTGCGACGCCGCTCGGTCGGGGTCGTCCGTCATCGCCGCCTCCGTGCCGCGAGCGCCGCGCCGACGAGCGCGACGAGCGCGACGACGGGGCCGAAGCCGGGCGTTCCGTCGCCGGTGCGGCTCGCGCCGTCCGCGCCGGCGTCGTCGGGGCCGTCGTCGACGGCGCCCTCGTCTCGGCTGAAATCCTCGACGGCGAACTCGACGTCCTCGACCGTCTCGTCCGCGCTGATCGTCTCGCGGGGGTTCAGGTTGGCGACGCCCTGCGTCTCGTCGATGAGGACGTCGTCGCTCCACAGCGCGGCGTCGACGTAGTAGTTGTAGTCCGCGGGCACCTCGACGGTCGTCGTCACGGTGTCGGTCCGGCCGGGCCGGACCTCGCTGACGGTGGCGCTCGCCTCGTCGGCGATGACGTTCGACTCCGCCTGCCGAACGAGGACGCGGAGGTCGAGCGACTCCGAGGCGTCGTCGCCGCGGTTCGTCACCGACAGCGACACCGACAGCGTCGCCGTCTCGTTGTCCGCCTCGCGCACGCTGACCGCGACGGTCGGCCAGACGTTGCTCTCCGTGAAGCCGACGCGGGAGTCGGCGTAGTCGGGGGTGAGCGCCTCGACGCCGCCGACTCGGGTCGTCTGGACCGCGCGGCGCTCGCCGTCGGCGAAGACGACCGTCTCGATCCGGTAGCCGCCAGCGCGCTCCACGTCGACGGTGCCGTTGACGGTGCGTTCGCCGCCGCCGTCGACGGTGCCGGCGTCGACCGTCGTCTCGTCGACGAGCAGTCCGGAGTCGACGCCGATGGCGCGGTGCCGGACCGTGACGTTCTCCACGGCCGGGCCCCGGTGTCGGAGGTCGACGCCGAGCCGGAGCGTCGCGGTCTCGCCGCGCACCTCGCCCGGCGAGACGACCGTGTCGACGATGCGGACGTCGCCGGACCGCTCGTTGACCTCGCGCGGGTCGACGATCGCGTCCGGCGCGGCGACGGCGCCGACCGCACCCGCGAGCAAGAGCGCGGCGGCGGCCGCTAGGAGGGCAGTTCGCGTGTCCATACGCGATCCGTGACAACGGTCGTATAAGTGCTTTGTCAGGGCGGGGCCACTGGCCGCTGGTTCGGGCGGGCTACAGCGCCCGGTAGCGGCCGCCCGACTCGGAGAGCTCTCCCCGGCGCGCGAGCCGCGTCAGTATCTCTCTGGCCGTCTCGGGGGGAACGCCGCGCTCGCTCGCGTGCGCGACGACGTTCGCCTCGGTCGGCTCGTCGACGGCCGTCACCGCGTCGCGGACGATCTCGGTCCGACTGCGCGTCCCCGACTGCCCCCCTCGGCGCGGGCGGCCGCCTCGTCGACCGCGTCGGCGTCGATCCCGGACGCTTCGAGGTACTCCCGGTCGTCGATCCCCGCCTCGTCGACGGCGCGTTCGAGGTCGGAGACGTGGTCGACCTCGGCGAACGCCTCGCTCTCGCCGCGCTTCTTCGCGAGCAGCGCCGCCCGCGCCTGCCGCGCCGCGTCCCGGTCTTCCGACTCGAAGAACCGCTTGAGCTTCGCCGTCCGGTGGGTCTTTCCGCAGCGGGGACATCGCGCGCTGTCGCTCGCCTGGGGGTCCGTGAGGAGCCACATCGCCGCACACTCGTTGCAGCCGACGACCGCGTACATGTCGCGAGGTTCGGCGGCGGCCGGTTTGAATCCTCGGCCCGCGCCGCCGCCGGTCGCGAGCGGGGCGTGAGCCCACCGCCGGCGGCCGAGCGTCCGGGACGGCGGTGCCCCCGAGTTTCCGGCACCGATTGCTGCATGGTATTGTGGAATCTATCCAAAACCATTATCCGCGTCGAGCGCGTACGACGAGCCGATGAGTTCAACCGACGCCGTCCCGACAGAACCGATCCACCTCGACGCCGCCGCCGACTTCGACGACTACATCGCCGACCACGACGTGCTTCTCGTCGACTTCTACGCCGACTGGTGCGGCCCGTGTCAGATGATGGAGCCCGCCATCGAGTCGGTCGCGAACGACACGGACGCGGCCGTGCTCAAGGTCGACGTCGACCAGCACCAGGCGCTCGCCGGCGAGTACGGTGTGCAGGGCATTCCGACGCTGCTCGTGTTCGCCGACGGCGAACTCGCGAACCGGATGGTCGGCGCGCAGATGGAGGACGCCCTCACCAGCGCGGTCGAGGCCCACACCGCCTGAATGACGGGGCCAGAGGCCGACGGCGGGATGACCCCGCGCGAACTCCGCGCGGACGTGCCGGCGCTCGGCGAGGCCGCGTATTTCAACTTCGGGGCGCACGGCCCGAGCCCCGAGTACGTCGTCGACGCCGCGTCCGAGCTCCTCGCCGACCACGAGTACGGCTCGGCGACGACTGACCCGTACACCCGCGCCTTCGAGACGTACGAGACGGTTCGCGAGCGGATCGCCGCGTTCGTCGGGGCCGAGACCAACGAGATCGCGCTCACCGAGAGCACGAGCGACGGCATCGGGCGCGTCGCCGGCGCGATCGACTGGGAGCCCGGCGACGTGGTCGTCCGGACCGATCTGGAACACCCGGCCGGCGTCCTCCCCTGGAAGCGGCTCGAAGACGAGGGCGTCGAGGTGCGCGTCGTAGAGACCGAGGACGGGCGCGTCGACCGCGACGAGTACGCCGAGGCGGTCGCCGACGCGCGGCTCGTCTGTTTCAGCGCCATCACGTGGACCCACGGGACGCGGCTCCCCGTCGCCGACCTCGTCGACGTCGCGAACGAGGCGGGCGCGTTCACGCTCGTCGACGCGGTCCAGTCGCCCGGCCAGGTCGCCGTGGACGTGGCGGCGTGGGGCGCCGACGCCGTGGCGATGGCCGGCCACAAGTGGACGCTCGGCCCGTGGGGCGCCGGGTTCCTCTACGTCGACGGCGAGGCCGCCGCCGAGCTGTCGCCGCGCGCGGTCGGGTACCGGAGCGTCACCGACCCGACCGGCGACGACATCGAGTTCAAGCCCGGCGCGAAGCGCTTCGAGGTCGGCACGACGACCCCGGCCGCCCACGTCGGGCTGGTCGAGGCGCTCGACGCCATCGACGCGGTCGGCATCGAGACGATCGAGGCCCGGATCGCGTCGCTCACGGACCGGCTCAAGGACGGCGTCCCCGACGAGCGCCTGCTGAGCCCCCGCGAGTACGAGTCCGGCCTCGTCACGATCGACGTCGACGACCCCGAGTCGACGGTCGATCGCCTCGCCGACGAGGGAATCGTCGTCCGCTCGCTGCCGCACCCGAACGGGGTCCGCGCGTCGGTCCACGCGGTCTCCACCGAGTCGGAGATCGACCGGCTCGTCGACGCGCTCGCCGCCGAGTGGTGAGCGCTCGATCGGACTCGTTTTAGTGACTCGCGTACAAGACCGCGCATGGGTTTTCACACGTTTGACGCCGAGAAGGCCGCAGAGCTCGAACGCCCCGACCGGTACCGATGGGTGTCCGCCGAGGAGCTTCTCGGCGCGTTGACCGCCGACGGCGACGACCGCGCCGCGGCGACGGTCGCCGACCTCGGCAGCGGCACCGGCTTTTATACCGACGCGGTCGCGCCGCACGTCGAGCGCGTCCACGGCGTCGACGTGCAAGCCGAGATGCACGCGTTCTACCGCGACAAGGGCGTCCCCGAGAACGTCGGCCTCGTCGAGAGCGACGTGTCCGACCTACCGTTCGCGGACGACGCCCTCGACGCCGCGTTCTCGACGATGACGTACCACGAGTTCGCGAGCGACGAGGCGCTCGCGGCGCTGGCGCGCGTGATTCGCCCCGGCGGGCGCCTCGCGCTCTTCGACTGGTCGGCCGCGGGCGACGGCGCGCACGGCCCGCCGGCCGACGAGCGGTTCGCCGCGAGCGACGCCGCCGACGCGCTGGAGGCGGCGGGGTTCGACGTACTCACCGCGTCCGAGCGCACAGAGACGTTCGCCGTGGTCGCCCGCGCGCCCTGACTCGCGCGTCGTCGCGCCGCGGACACGCCGGGCTACCTTTTTAAGCGAATCCGCACCGCCGCACGTCCTCACTCGTCCAGTATCGTCGACCCCGCACCGATCCGGCTCTGGTAGGCGCGGGCGTCGATGCCGGCCTCGCTGAAGGCGTCGAGCATCGCGGCGGCGACGCCGCGCTGCGCCTCCTCGCGACAGACGGCCAGGATCGCGGGGCCGGCGCCGCTGACGGTGACGCCCGTCGCGCCGGCTCCGAAGGCGGCCGAGCGCACCTCGTCGTACCCCGTTATCAGGCGGGCGCGCTCGGGGGTGACGACCGGGTCGCTCATGCCGGCGCCGACGAGGTCGGGGTCGGACCGACACATCCCGATCGCGAGCGTGGCGGCGTTGCCGACCGTCTCGACGAGGTCGCCCATCGCGGCCGTCTCGGGGACGACCCGGCGCGCGTCGCGCGTCGAGACGGCCACGTCGGGGAGACAGACCACGAGGGGGATCGAGGCGTCGACGGCGTGTGTGCCCTCGCTCGTCGTCACCGTGAACCCGCCGAGGATCGACGGGGCGACGTTGTCGGAGTGGGCGACCCCGGAGACGACCGCCTCGCCCTCGGCGGCGATGGGGACGAGTTCGGACCGGGAGAGCCCCCGGTCGTACAGTTTGTTGAGCGCGACGGCCGCGCCGGCGGCGCTGGCCGCCGAGGAGCCGAGTCCGGACGCCGGGCGGACGCCCTTATCAATGTGGATGCGGGCGGGGGCGTCGAGCGCGTCCACGACGGCGCCGACCGTGTTCTTCTCGGGGTCTTCGGGGATGTACTGCGCTCCGACGCCGGTGACCTCGATCGTCGTCTCCGCCGCCTTCTCGACGGTGACGACGTCCGCCGGTCGCGTGAGGGCCGCGCCGAACACGTCGAACCCGCTGCCGAGGTTCGCGCTCGTGGCGGGTGCCCGTACCGTTACCATGGCGGGGAGTTTCGCTCGGGGTGCAAAAAGAGGCGGGATCGAACACCGGGACGCGGGAACCGGCCCGCCGAGCGCGACGGCGGCGGCGCTCGGTCAGCGAGACACAGGTGAGAACAGCGAATCGAACGCGCGAGCGGTCCAGCTCAGTTACCGGCCATCGTCCACAGCAGGGAGCCGATCAGGACCATCGGGATCCCGATCAGGATGTACGTCTTCGGCATCGTCGTGTACGGGCCGGCGAGGAAGATCGTCCCGAACCCGGCGAAGATGGACGCGATCACCTTCTGGGATTTCAGGGGCACGGCCGCCAGAAGCGAGAGGGCGAACCCGAACAGTATGACGTGCCCGAGGTGGTAATCGAGCAGGAACGTGTCGATGAACAGCGGCGCGAGCATACTTGGCTAAGGCTCCGAGCGATTCGCGCATTAAAGTTCCGTTTCGCGCGGGACGACGCCCCGTCGCGGACCGTTCGCCGCGACCGAACCACCGCCCCGCGTACGGGCCGTCCGGCGGGCCACCGCATCTTTATAAGTTGCACCGGCGAGACCACCGACCGTGCGACTCGTTCAGGTCATGATTCCGGCGGGCAAGCGCGCGGCCGTGGTCCGCGCGCTCGACGACGAGGGGATCGACTACGTCGTCACCGACGAGACGAGCGGCCGCGAGTACACCGCGGTCGCGACGTTCCCGCTCCCGACCGCCGCCGTCGAGCCGGTCTTGGAACGGCTCCGCGAGGCGGGGATAAACGAGAACACCTACACCGTCATCGTCGCGGCCGAGACGGTGATCTCCCGGCGGTTCGAAGCGCTCGAAGACGCCTACGAGGAGGATGCGGAGGGCGGCGCGAACCGGATCTCGCGTGAGGAGCTACAGGCGAAGGCCGACGACCTCGCCTCGGGGCTCGGGACGTACGTGCTGATGACGGTGCTCTCGGCCGTGATCGCGACCGCCGGCCTGCTCCTCGACTCCCCGGCGACGGTGGTCGGCTCGATGGTGATCGCCCCGCTCATTGGGCCGGCGATGTCGGCCGCGGTCGGCACCGTCGTCGACGACGAGGCCATGTTCCGACGCGGCGTGCGGATGCAGGTGATCGGGGTCGTCGTCGCGGTCGCGGCCGCGACGCTGTTCGCGTTCGCGGTGCGCAACCTCGCGCTCGTCCCGCCCGGAACCGACCCGCTGGCGCTCGCCGAAGTCTCGGAGCGACTCGCCCCGAACGTCCTCGTCCTCGTCGTCGCCATCGGCGCCGGCGTCGCCGGGATCGTCTCGCTGATGACGGGCGTCTCCGCGACGCTCGTCGGCGTGATGATCGCGGTGGCGCTCATCCCGCCCGCGGCAGCCGTCGGCATCGGCATCGCCTTCTGGGTCCCCCGGCTCGTGTTGGGCGCGAGCGTGATCGTCGCCGTGAACGTCCTCTCTATCAACCTCTCCGCGCTGGTCGTCCTCTGGTACGAGGGGTACCGGCCGCGGCGCTGGTTCCGCGAGGACGACGCGCGCGCCGCGTTTATAAAACGCGTCGCGGTCCTCGCGGTCGCCATCGCCGTGCTGTCGCTCTTCCTCGGCGGCGTCACCTACGAGTCGTACGTCGCCTCGACCACCGAGGCCGACATCCGGACCGCCGCCGGCGACGAGCTCGCCGCGCTCGACCCCGACTTCGAGCTGCTCGAACTCCACGTCGACCGGCGGGGCACGCTCCCTCCGTTCGACACCGAGCGCGTCGTCGTCACCGTCGGCGCGCCACCCGGTAACGGCGGGATCGAGGGGGTCGCCGACGCGCTCGACCGGCGGATCGAAGCCGAAATCGGGGCGGAGACCGCCGTCGAGGTGCGACTCGTGACCGTCGACCGGGCCTGAGCGACCGCAAAGAGCAATTCCTTTTAAATCGCGCCGAGAGTGTACCGGCAGTGACCGACTCACCACCACCCGACGACTCGATGCGCGACGTCGTCGAGCGCTCGCGGAGCGGCGCGCCCGCGGTCGGCGAGGCCGTCCGGGACCGCTTCTCGTCCGACGAGGTGTTCCAGCGGATCATCGCCGCCGCAGACGAGGAGGTTACCTCCGGGAGCCGCGAGCTCTTCTTCAGCGGGCTCGCGGCGGGGCTGGCGATCACGATCACCTTCATGCTGTACGCCTCGCTGACGGCGGCGACCGACTCCCACCCGATACTGAGCGTGCTCCTCTACCCGCTCGGGTTCATCTACATCATCATCGGCGGCTACCAGCTGTACACAGAGAACACGCTGCCGCCGGTCGCGCTGACCTTAGAGCGGCTCGCGAGCCTCCCGACGCTCCTCCGGCACTGGTCTATCGTGCTCGCGGGCAACTTCGTCGGCGGCGGCCTCGGCGCGCTCGTGTTGTCGTACGGCGGCGTCTTCACCGGCGACACCGTCGCCGCGGCGAGGTACATCTCCGAGGGCGGCTTCGCCGTCGGCGCCGTCCCGCTCTTCTTCAAGGCGGCGATGGCCGGGCTGATCGTCGCGGGCGTCGTCTGGGTGAGCTTCGCCTCCACCGACTCCATGAGCCGGATGCTCGTGGTCTACCTCGCCTTCCTCGCGATTCCGCTCGGCGACCTGTTCCACGTGGTCGTCTCCTTCACCGAGGTGCTCTACCTGTTCTTCGAGTACAGTATTCCGCTGTACGGCGCGGAGATCAGCCTCTACTCCGGACTCGTCGGGTTCGTCCTCCCGGTCCTCCTCGGCAACACCATCGGCGGCATCGTCCTGGTGACGCTCGTGAACTACTTCCAGACCAGCGAGGAGCGCTTAGAGGAGGCGCGCTTCGAGGGGATGAACCGCCGGCTCACGGTGCCCGAGTGGGTCCTGGGCCGCGCCGCCGGGCGCTCGTACGTCCCGATCTTAGACGCCACCGAGGCGACGCTGTTCGCCAACGAGGGGTACCGCGTGATGGTGCCGATCACCAACCCGCGGACCGACGGCCCCATCGTCGACCTCGCGAGCCGGGTCGCGAGCGACCACGAGGACGGCCTCGTCCACATCGTCCACGTCGTGCAGGCGCCCGAGCGGATGTCGCTTGCGGCCGGGGCGGGCCGGATCGCCGACGTGTCCGAGGCGGGCATGTCCGGGCTCCGAGAGACCGCGGAAGCGTACGACATCGACGTCTCCACCTCGACCGTGGTCTCGCACCGCTCCTTCGAGGAGGTGTTCAACATGGCTCGCCGGACGCGCCCGGACGCCGTGTTGATGGGGTGGGGCGAAGACCAGCTCTGGAGCGCGGCCCGCGCCGAGCGACCGATCGACGAGCTGACGAACCAGCTCCCCTGCGACTTCCTCATCCTGAGCGAGAGCGACCTCGACACCTCGCGGGTCCTGATCCCCACCTCCGGGGGGCCCGACTCGACGCTCGGCGCGGAGGTCGCGAGCGTCCTCTCGCGGACCGCGGACGCGGAGGTGCGCCTGCTCCACGTCGTCGACGGGCCGGAGAACCGGGACGACGGCGAGCGGTTCCTCGCGGCGTGGGCCGACGAAAACGACCTCGCCGCCGCAGAGCGGGTCGTCGACGACACCGGCAACGTCGAAGGTGCCATCGCCAGGGAGGCCGCGGACAGCACGCTCGTCATCATCGGCGCGACGGAGAAGGGGCTGCTCTCGCGGCTCGTCTCCAACTCCCTGCACCTCGACGTGGTCCACGACGTGGAGTGCTCGCTGCTGCTCGCGGAGCGACCCAGCCGCCGGACGCTCAGGCAGCGACTCTTCGGCTCCGGGCGCCGGGTGTCCGGGCCGACGGACGGGGGCGTCGAGCGCGACCCCGACGCGTCGAACGGGGCGAAGATCGACCGGTCGGCCGACGAAGCCGCCGACGCGCTCGACGCGGGCGCGGACGGCGAGGCCGACGGCCACGAGGCCGACGCGGACGCCGGTCGCGAGACGAGCGACGACGAACCGGCCGACGATCTGCCCTCGGAGCCGGCGGTGATCACCGACCACGACGACCCCGAAGAGGGAGACGATCCCGAAGCGGAGGACGACCCCGACGAAGCGGGGGACGACCCGACCGACCCGGACACCGACGACGAGTCCGGTCACGGGGCGGACCGCGATCCTCGGTAAGCGGATAACACAAACGGTTCTTTGTGCTTTCTGTACGTTATATGCCGTCCCCAGACGTTGTGGCAGGTATGAACCGAAAACTGGTGACTGCCATCGGTGCCGTGTTACTCGTCGCGCTCGCGGGCTGTTCGGGGGCCGTCGGCTCGACCGACGCCGGCGGCGCCGGACCGGGCGACGAATCGGCGCTCGAACAGAACGTCGAGGTGACGGCGACCGGCGAGGCGACGGCCGAGCCGGACCGCGCGACGCTCAGGGTCGCGGTGACCGCCACCGGCGCGGACTCGGCGACGGTCCGCGACGAGTTGGCCAACCGCAACGACGCGCTCCGGAGGGCGCTCACCGAGTGGGGTCTCGACGAGGACGACATCCGGACCGACCGGTACGACGTGCGGGAGTCCTACGAGACGCGCGAGAACCCCAACCGCTCGCGCTACCAGGGCGTCCACAGTTACGCCATCACCGTCGACGACGTCGACGCGGTCGGCGAGGTCATCGACGTCGCCGTCGACGCCGGCGCCGACGAGGTCCGGCGGATCGAGTTCGGCCTGAGCGACGAGCGCGAACGGGAGGTCCGCGAGGCCGCCATCGAGAACGCGATGGCCAACGCCGAGGGCGACGCCACCGTGCTCGCGAACTCCAGCGGGCTGGACCTTTCCGGCGCGTACAGCGTCTCGACCGCCAACGCGGGCGTGCGCCCGTACCGGGTCTCCGACGCCGCCATGGCCGCCGAAAGCGGCGGTGCGGACGGCGCCGCCACCGGCATCGAGACCGGCGACGTGCGCGTGCGGGTCACGGTCAACGTGGTCTACGCGGCCACGCAGGCCTGAGAGACCGCCCCACGAACGACTTCCGTAAAACAGCGCCGGGTCGCCTCCGGCCGCTTACTCTTCGCCGTCGCGCGTCGGCAGGTCGGGCTCGAACGCGGCCGCCTCGACGGCCATGTCGAGGACGGCTTCGACGTTCTCGTCCTCGGTGACGCTCATCGTCGCGTCGACGGCCTTCGCTTTGACGGCCTCGAAACGGTCGTGTTTGTTCGCGACGGTGAGGAACGGGACCGCCTCGCCGAACAGCGCGCGGACCTCCTCGCGCAGTTCGAGTTGGACGTCGAGGGGGTAGCCGCAGTCGCCGGAGGGGTCCAAGACGAAGACGACCACGTCAGCGAGGTGTTCGAGGGCGCTGACCGCCTGTCGCTCGATGTCGTTGCGCTCGTCCTCCGGCCGGTCGAGCAGGCCCGGCGTGTCGACGATCTGGTACCGGACGTGGTCGCGCTCGAAGTGCCCGATTTGGACGTCTTTCGTGGTGAACGGGTACTCCGCGATCTGGTTCGAGGCGCGGGTGACGCGGTTGACGAACGACGACTTCCCGACGTTGGGGTAGCCGGCGATGACGATGGCGGGCTCGTCGGGGCGGATGTCCGGGAGCGTCTTCAACTGGTCGCGGGAGTCGCCGATGTACCGCAGATCCGACTCGATCTGGTCCATCACGTCGGCCATGCGCGCGAACGCCTGCTTGCGGTGTTTTCTGGCGGTGTCGACGTCGGAGCTACGCACTTTCGTCGTGTACTCGTCGCGGAGGCTCTCTATCTGCCGGCTGGCCCACATCACCTGTGAGAGCGCCTGTCGAAGCCGGTCGACGTCGACGATGGCGTCGGCGAGCTCGTAGTAGAACGGGTCCACGTCGAAGCCGAAGTCCGGCCACGACACGACGACGTTCTCTAGGTTGTCCGAGAGCACGTTGCCGGCGGTCCGCAGCATCGACTCCTGCGCCTCGTGTCCGCGCTTGGCGCGCCCCGCGCGCGCCGCCCGCGAGAACGCCTTGTCGACGAGTTCCTCCGAGCGGGGGGTCGTCGGGAGGCCCTCAAATATCATGTTGACCCCCCTTACCCACCGACGCGTATAAGACCGTCCGTTCGGCGATCCGCGCGACACGGCGGCACACGGTCGGACGCGCCGGATGGCGACGACACCGAATCCAAAGCCATCCCGCGCTCGCTGTCTCGTCCGACTTTCCCTCCTCGCGAACGACGATGATCGATTGTTATCTTCTTTGTGCATAATTCGGGCCATATTTATGTCTCTAAAGAATATTCTGCGGCGTGACCCGATCCTTCACGCCAACCACGTACGAGGACCTTGACCCGGACCGTCGCCCGAGTTTCGCCGCGGCGCTGATCCCCATCTTCGCCGTCGTGGCGTTCCTCGGCGTCGGCTCGGCCGTTCTCGGCTTAGACCCGCACCCGCCGCTCCTCTGGAGTATCGCGTTCGTCGGCGCCTTCGGCCTCTGGCTCGGCTACGACTGGGACGCGCTGTTCGACGGCATCGCCAACGGCCTGGTGATGGGCCTGCAGGCCATCCTGATCATCTTCACCATCTACGGGCTGATCGCGACGTGGGTCAGCGCCGGCACGATTCCCTCGCTGATGTACTACGGGTTGGAGGTCCTCTCGCCGACGACGTTCCTCCCGGCGGCCGCGGTCGTCGCCGCCGTCGTCGCGTTCGCCATCGGCTCGTCGTGGACCACCGTCGGTACCCTCGGCGTCGCCTTCGTCGGCATCGGCGCGGGGCTCGGCGTTCCCGCACCGATGACGGTCGGCGCCGTCCTCTCGGGGGCGTACGCCGGCGACAAGCAGTCGCCGCTCTCCGACACCACGAACCTCGCCGCCGGCGTCACCAACACCGACCTGTACGCGCACATCCGGCGGATGCGGGCCGGCACGCTGCTCGCCTTCGGGCTCGCGGTGCTCGGATTTCTCGCGCTCGGACTCCGCGCGAACGGCGCGATTCCGGCGGGTCGGATCGCCGACATCCAGGGCGCGCTCGGCGAGACGTACGCGATCACGCTGCTCGCCTTCGTCCCGCTCGTCGTCACCTTCGGGCTCGCGTTGCGCGGGTACGCCGCGCTCCCGACCCTCGTCGCCGGCGTGTTCGCCGGCGTCCTCACGACCCTGCTCGTCCAGGGAGTCGGCTTCGTCGCCGCGTGGGAGACGTTCATGTACGGCACCGCGCCGGAATCGGGCTCCGACCTGGTGAACGACCTGCTCGCGACGGGCGGGCTCACCGGCTCGGCGTGGACGATCACGGTCGTCGTCGCCGCGCTCGCGCTCGGCGGCATCTTGGAGCGCACCGGCGTGCTGGCGGTGATCGCCCACGAGTTCACCGCGGCCGTGCGGAGCCCCGGTGCGCTCGTCGCCGGCACCGGCGTCTCCGCGATCGTCATCAACGCGCTCACCGCTCAGCAGTACATGAGCATCGTCCTCCCGAGCGTCACGCTCCGGAACACCTACGACGAGTTCGGCCTCGACACCGACCAGTTGTCCCGCGCGGTCGAGGCCGCCGGGACGCCGACCGGCGCGCTGTTCCCGTGGCACGCCGGCGCCGTCTACATGGCGGGTGTCACCGGCGTCCCGACGCTGGAGTACGCCCCGTACTACCTGTTCGCGTTCCTCTCGCCGCTCGTGCTGTTCGCGATGGCGGCGACGGGGTACTCGCTTGACGCGACACCGGCCGCGGCCGCAGCGCCCGCCGCCGAGAAGCCGAACGCGACGAGCGACTGACGGGCGATCCACGAGCGACTGACGACCGGTCCGGTAGGTTTACCGCCGTCGACGCCTCCCGATTCGCACATGAGTCTTGAGGTCGCCGTCGCCGCGCCTTTTAAACAGCGCGCGACGGAGCAGTTGGGCGAAGGGGAGTTCGTCGTCGCGCTGTCGCTCGATCGGGAGTGGTTCTCTCCGGACCAGGCGAAGCGCCTCGTCGACGTCGCGGTCGGCCGCGGGCTCGTCGCCGAGGAGGACGGCGACCTCCGGGCGCAGTTCGACCCCGCGACGGTGACCGTCCCGGAGGGGTTCGTCCCGGACGAGTCCATCCTCCGCGAGCAGTCCACCTTCGAGACGGCGCTCGACGCCATCGTCGCCGCCGGCGTGGAGAAACAGCGCGCGGTGGCGGCGATAAACGAGCGCCAGCGCGCGCTGGCGATCAGCATCGAGGCCGCCGCCGTCCTCGTCGCGAAGACGCACGGCGCCGCGGTCGACCGGCTCGCCGCCGACGTTCGCGAGGAGCTGACGGCCGCACCCGACGCGACCGACCCCGGCGACGTGACCGACTCTACCGCCCCCTCGGAGGCCGAGTGATGGTCGCCGATAAACTGACCAGCGGCGTCCGGATCGGCCAACTGCTCGCCTCGGAGATCGCCGGCAACGAGGGGCGGCTGCGGGCGTTCTCGCTTTCCGACGCCGACCCCGAGGTCGAGCCGACCCCCGACGGCGCGTTCGCGTACGACGTGGTTCGGGACGGGGCCCTCGTCGCCGAGGCCTACGTCCAGCCGGACCGGCTCCAGCTCGAATTCGTCGCGGATCGCGACGCGCCCGACGGCGAGCAGGCGGCCGACGAACCCGACGCGCCCGCCCTCGTGGCCGCCGCAGCCGACGACGCCGGCCTCCGCGTCCGACCGAAGGCGGTCCACCCGCCGCGGACGCTGGTGTTCGTCGAGGACGGCGCGCAGGTAAAGCGGGCGCTCTCGGTGTTCGAAGCGCTCGTCGAGTCCGAGAAAAACGGCGAGTAACGCCGCTCGCCGGTCAGTTCGTCTCGGGCTTCCCGCCGTCGCCGACGGCCACGTCGCTCGCGCCCGTCGCAGAGCGGTCGCCGACCGACCCCCCAGACACGTCGAACTTCCGGAGCAGCGTTCCGAGCCGTTCGGTCCGTTCGGAGACCGAGCTGGCCTCGGCGGTCGCCTGCGACATCGCGTCGAGCTGCTCGTCGGCGGCCACGCCGACCTCGTCGGCCTCGTCGGCGGTCGATCGGCTGATCTCCGCGACCTCCTCGGCCATCGACACCGCCTCCTCGGTGCTGGCCGCCTGATCGTCGGTGGCCTTGCTGATCTCGCGGATGCCGTCGTCGGTCGCGCCCGCGTTGGCCGCCACGTTTTCGAACGCGTCGGCGGCGTCTTCGACCGCGTCGGCGCCGGCCTCCATGTGCTCTTCCGCGGTCCGGACCTCCTCGACGGTCGCCTGCGTCTGCGCCTGCGTGCCGGCGATGAGCTCCTCGATCTCCCCGGCGGCCTCCTGGGTCTCCTCGGCGAGCTGTTTGACCTCGTCGGCGACGACGGCGAACCCGTCGCTCCCGCCGCTTCCGCCGCCGGCGCGGGCGGCCTCGATGTTGGCGTTGAGCGCGAGCAGGTTCGTCTGCTCCGCGATGTCGCTGATGAGGTCGACGATCTCGCCGATGTCCTCCATCCGCTCGTCGAGGACGCGGACCTTCTCCGCCGTCTCGTCTATCGCGCCCTGCGACTCCCTGACGCTTTCCATCGCCTCCTCCGCGGTCGCTTCGCCCTCGTCGGCGATCGTCGCCGTCTGCTGGGCGGTGTCCGCGACGCTCTCCGTCGAGGACGCGACCTCCTCGATGGTCGCGGAGAGGTTGTTCATCTCCCCGGAGACCTGTTCGAGCATCTCGCGCTGGTCCGCGGCGCCCTCGGCTATCTCCTCTATCGACTGGCGCACGTCCTCGCTGCGCGCCTCGGCGGTGTCGACGCCGGCGACCGTCTTCTCGCTGGCCGCAGACACCTCGCCCGCGAACGACTGGACGTTCTGTACCGTCGTCTCGATGTCGTCGAGCATCGCGTTGAACGCGGCGCCGATCTGCTCCATGGCTTCGCTCTCGCTTTCGGCGTCCAGCCGCACGGTGAGGTCACCGTCGGCCGCGCGGTCCATCGCCGCGCTGTAGGCGTCGGCCTTCGCTTCGAGGTGGTCGTTCAGCGACTCGACCTCCTCGCGTCGCTTCTCGACTTCCGCCTTCGCCTCCTCAACATCCTGAATTTCCGCCTTCTGCTCGGCGACGAGGTCGAGCTGGCGCTGGGCCTCCTCGCGCGACTTCTCGATCGAGTACCAGTTGATCATGAGCGCGCCCACGAGCATGAGGACGAAGGCCGCGTGGATGCCGCCCCAGATGACCGGGTTCTCGATCGCCGCGGCGTGGTTGTAGACGAGGCTCGAATCGATCAGGCTGAACGCGCCGTGGCCGATGGCGACGTACGCGACCCCGACGGCGAACGGCACCCAGTCCTCGTACAAGGCGAGCACCGCGACGAACACGAAGAAACTGAAGTGCGCCTCGATGTACCCGCCGGAGAGTTTCACCAGCGCCATCGAGGCCGTCATCAGGCTGAACGCGGCGAGGATAGACCGATTCCGCCGGCCGAACCGAGACACGTTCGCCAAGGCGCTGGTCGCGATGATGACGCTGACGAACATCCCGAGCATCCACGCCGGCGTCGCGGGGATCTGCGCGCCGGTGAACGATTCGGTCCCGCTGTACAGCCCGAGCGCCACCAGGAACGGCACCTGTACCACGATGGCGATCAGAATGTTTCGGTGCCGACCGCCCCACATCTCCTCGGGCATCGACTTGCCGTCGGGGATGTACCTGACCACCTCCCGGATCTTCTGGCCGATGCCGGACGCCTCCGACGCGCCGGACGCAGCCCCTACCGTTGATTCCGTCATGGTTCGACATCGCGGTGGCTCATATAATAACACCGGCTCCAAATATTGCGTCTGATAGCCGCGAGCGTTCCGTTTTCCCGCGATCAGCGTGGTGTGTGACCGCGTCACGGCCCCGCGGTGTGGTCGTCTGCTCGCTCGACCACCTCGCTCCGGGGCGACGCGCGTTCAGCGAGCCGACGCGTTTTATACCGCTCCGGACCGCGATACGGCCGTGACACTCGATCCGATCCACGTCGAGAACATCGCGCAGCTCGCGTACGGTATCGCGAACGACGTGGACACGACCGATCACGACGACCTCGCAGAGCGGGTCTGGCACGACTGGCTCCCCGAGCTCCGCCGTGACGGCCGCGTCGTGATCGAGCCCGTCGGCGACCACGAGCGACGGGTCGCCCCCATCGACGACGCCGCGCTCACCGAGCGCCCGTTCGAGACGGTTCACGGGCTCGACTCGGGCACGATCAACCCGACGACGTTTAAAAATGGGCTCGTCGTCGACGTGGCCCACGCCGCGATGGCGAGCGAGCCGAGCGACCTGGACTTACACCGCGACCGCACCATCGTCGCGACCGTCCACGCCGGCGACTCGACGGCGAGCTTCGACGGCGACTGGCGGCGGCGCGACGACGGTCACACCCGCCAGCGCGTGCTGCACGCGCCCCGCGTCAACCGGTACGCCGAAGGAGTCGTCCACGCGCTCGCGCTCTACCTCGCCGAGGGAACCCACGCGCTCGACCACGCCGACCGGGTGGACGACCTGCTCGTCCTCGACGGCCCGATATACCCGAAGGAGCTGTTCACGTGGGAGGATCGCAACCCCGAACTCGGCGCGCTCGCCCGCGAGGCGAAACCCCGCGCCGTCGTCGAGAAGTACGTCCGCCTCGTCGAGCGGTTCGTCGAGCGCGACGTTCCCCTCGCCGGCTTCGTGAAGAACCCCTCCAGCGGCACGATCGTGCGCTCGCTGGCGAACAAGGGCGTCGAGCCGCCGTGGCCCGACGACACCGCGCTGTTCACCCGGCTCTTGGAGCGACGCGAGCCGCCGGACCGGGAGGCCGACGACCCGGCCGAGCAGCCCCGTACGCCCCGGCGCGGCGACCGCCTCGACGACGCGCTCACCTTCACGACGTGGTTCCACAGCCGCGGCGGCGCCGACGCGACGATGGCGGCCGACGGCGACGCGCTGGGGATCGACCGCGAGTTGGCCCCCGAACTGTACGAGCCCACCTTCGCGGTCGTGTACGACCCGCGGACCGACGTGACCTACAAGCTCGAAGCCCCGTACGCGTTCACGCGCGACGGCGAGACACGCGACCGGCTCACCCGGCAGCTGCTCGCCGAAGTCGCGACGACTCGCGGCCCGCCGGAAGCGGTCGCGAAGGCGGACGAACTGGCGCGCATCGCCGCCACCGAAAAGGCCGCGCTCCGCCGGAAGTTCGAAGAGCGGTTCGACAGCGACCAGCAGGCGACGTACGACGACCTCCGCTGGGACAAAGAGCGGTACTGAGACCGGCGACAGCCCCGGTCGCATCTCGCGACTCGGGAGACGACCGCGCTCGTCGCCGACCGCGCGTCGCGCTCGCTCGATCTAGTGAGGACGCTATCGCCGGGGTCGCGTGTCGGAGTCGTCGCCGTGTAGCATCGATATTTTACTCATTCTGATATGTATTCAAATCAGATGAGTCTTCGAACTTGCGATCGGCTTTTTGAGCCAAGAAGAATCAGATATATGCTGCATAAATTTAAATAAGTGTGTTATTTTGTTTGCTTCTACACATACTATGCCCTCAAATATGTTTTATTGCTGCTTTCTTTGACTACATTGGATGAACGATTTGATTCGGGTCGATCGGACCGAGTATCGGCTTAGAGTCACCATTCATCCGTATAACGCGTACAACCGACTTCGACGGTGCTGTCGGTTACTCGCCTATTTAAAACATATTTTTTCTAGTATAATATTGAAATAGTCGGGTGAATTTAATAACCGAACTCATCACGAACCGCGTTACTACAGCCGCCAACTCGACGAATCCGCGCGTCGCCGTTCGGAGTAAACATAACAGACGTACTGTTGTTATGGTTACGAGACACCGCTGCGACGTGCGAGGCGTTCTGTCTGCCGACCCAAACCGGCGAGGAGACCCGCGCTACCGGCGTGTCTCGGGCCTTGACTTTCTGTAGAATATATTTATTCGGTGTCTACATACTCATCGCTTCGTGTCGGATTTTGTGTTTGTCTACTACCGGCTATTTCTTTTTACCACTTTGAAGCCCTCTGGAGTCGCTTGAGCGCAGTTTACCGTTGAATACCATCACGTCAACTACTTTGTTAGTAGCCGGCTACTTCCTTCGATAGTTCATATACGAATTCATATGTGTTCTTGCGATAGTGCGATAGAAATTCATACGATGCGTCCGAGGCGTGTGTATGGACCGGGACACACTCAAACGGGCGCTGGAAAACGCCGACCTCACGGGGTACGAGGCCGATGCGTACCTGACGCTCGTCGACCACGGGCGTCTGCCGGCCGTCGACGTGGCCAAGAAGTCCAGCGTCCCGACCTCACAGGTGTACGAGACGCTTCGGTCGTTAGAGACCAAGGGGTTCGTCGAGACCATCGATCAAGACCGACTGCACGCGGAGCCGTCCGACCCGGTCGACATCCTCTCGCACCTGCGGGAGCGCGGCAACCTCTTTACCGACGCCGCCGAGGAACTCGAAGAGCGGTGGGAGCAGCCGGATCTCAAAGACCACCGCGTCGGGGTCGTCAAACACGCCGAAACGGTGTTAGAGCACGTCCGAACGCAGGTCCGCGAGGCCGACGTGGCCGTCGAGCTCGCCTTGACCGCAGACCAGTTCGAGTCGCTCCGAGCCGACCTGCAGGCGGCCGCCGACCGCGACGTGATCGTTCACGTCGCCGTCTACTACGAGCCAGACATCGCCGAGCGGAGCGCGGAGTGGGAGCTTTCGGGGCCGAACTTGGAGATGCGCGTCGTCAAGATTCCGGGGCCGTTCCTCGCCGTCCTCGACCGGAGCCGCACCTACTTCGCGCCGAACTCGCGCGCCGAGGAGAACTACGGCATTCTGATCCACGACAACATTCTCTCCTTTATCAACCACTGGTACTTTCAGACCTGCCTCTGGTACTCGTGGGAGCCGCTGTCGTCGAACCAGCAGCTGCCGAAGACGTACATCAGCCTGAAGGAGTTCATCCGCGACGTGAGCGCGCTGTACCACGCCGGCGCGAGCATCGCCGTGACCATCGACGGGCTCGACGTGGAGACGAGGGCCTTCCGAACCGTCACCGGCACGGTCACGAACGTCTACTACCCGGACATCTTCACGAACCACACCCCGTCGCTCGAACGGCTCTCGACGTACTCCATCGTGTGGCTGGACACGGGCTCCGAAGAGCTGTCCGTCGGCGGCTGGGGGGCCGTCTTCGAGGACCTCGAAGCGCAGAAGATAACGCTCGAAGCGATCGCCTTCGACGGCGACGCTCAGTTGTAGGTCGTTTCGACGCGCAGCTCGACCGTCTGCTCGCCGACGCGAACCGTGTACTCGCCGGCGTCCGTCTGGCGGACGCCGTCGTCGTCAACCCGGCCGAACGACGCCGCGTCGAGCTTGACCTCCACCGTGGTCGCTTCCCCGGCGTCGAGCGAGACGCGCTCGAAGCCGCGGAGCTCGCGGACCGGGGTCACCGTGGCGCTGGCGTGGTCGGTGACGTACACCTGGACGACCTCGGTGCCGGCTCGGTCGCTCACGTTCTCGACCGGGACCTGCAGGGTCGTCGTCTCGTGAGGGCCGATGGTCGAGGCGTCGAGCGTCGCCTCGCCGTACTCGAACTCGGCGTAGCTGAGTCCGTGTCCGAACTCGAAGAGGGGGTCGTACGACGAGGGGTGTTCGTCCTGCCCGATCGGTGTCGGGTGCGGGAAGTGGTTGAACCGGGTCGGCAGGTGGCCCTCGGATCTCGGAATCGAAATCGGGAGCCGGCCGCCGGGCTCGTTCTCGCCGAACAGCGTCTCGGCGACGGCCCGCCCGCCCATCGTTCCGGGGTAGTACGCCATGAGCAGCGCCGGCACGTGCTCGGCCATCCAGTCGAGGATGAGCGGCCGGCCGGTGACCAACACGCCGACGACGGGCGTCCCCGTCTCGTGGATGGCCTCAACGAGGTCGCGCTGCGCGTCGGGGAGCGCGAGCGAGTGGCGGTTGGGGAACTCGTCGGGTTCGGTGCCGGTGTCCACCGACGGGCCGAACTCGTGGAGGTACCACGGCTCGCCGACCGCGACGACGGCCACGTCGACGTCGGCGGCCGCCTCCACGGCTGCGTCGACGTCGAGCTCGTCGTTCATGGTCGCGCCCCGTTCGTAGACGACCTCGCCGTCCGTGACCGCGCCGATGCCGTCGCGCACCGTCACGATGTCCGTGCCCTCGGCGTCGGGGACGCTCCACCCGCCGAGCTGGTGGACCGGTTCGTCGGCGTTCGGGCCGGCGACCAACACGTCCTCGTCGCCGTCGAGCGGGAGCAGGTCGTCGTTCTTCAGGAGCGTCATCGACTCGCGGGCCGCGTCGAGCGACGCCTCGCGGTGCGGGTCCGCGCCGACGACGTCGCGCGCCTCGGTGAGGTCGACGAAGGCGTCTTCGAACAGGCCGAGACGGAACTTCTGTTCGAGGACGCGCCTGACGCTCTCGTCGACGGTCGCCTCGGCGAGCTCGCCCTCCTCGACTAAGGACACGAGATGCTCGGCGTGGTCGACCGCGTCCACGGACGCGATGTCGAGTCCCGCATCGCGCGTCTGTCGGACCGAGCCGCGGTGGTCCTCGGTTATCTTGTGGTCGCCGTGGAGCATCTGGACGCCGCTCCAGTCGGAGACGATGGTCCCGTCGAAGCCGAGCGTCCCCCGGAGCAGGTCGGTGAGGTACCGGCGCGAGCCGTGCGCCGGTTCGCCGTCGATGGCGTTGTAACACGGCATCACCGACTCGACGTCCTCGTCGAGCGCCTCGAAGAACGACGGGAGGAAGACGTTCCGCAGCACGTACTCGGACACCTCGACCGGCGCGGCGTCCTCGCCGCGCGCGGGCTCGCTGTACGCCGGGAAGTGCTTCGCCGTCGCGATGACCGAGTCTCGCTCCTCGATGCCGTCTCCCTGATACCCGCGTACCTTCCCCGCCGCCAGCTTCCCGCAGAGGTACGGGCTCTCGCCGAACGTCTCGAACGCGCGCCCCCACCGGGGGTCGCGGGCCACGTCACAGGTCGGCGAGTAGTTCTGGTGTGCGCCGGATCGCCGGACCTCGGTCGCGGTGACGGCGGCGGCCTGTTCCGCCCTGTCCGCGTCCCACGTCGCGCCGACGCCGAGCCCGTTCGGGAACGCCGTCCCCTCGGCCACGTAGGCGTGACCGTGGACGGCGTCGACGTTGAACAGCAGCGGAATCCCGAGGCGGGTCTCCGAGAGGGCGACCTCCTGGAGCCGGTTTACGTTCTCCACGATGTCGTCCAGCCGCATGTCGACCGCACCGCCCCACCCGAACGACGCGACGGCGCCGACCCCGTGTTCCCGGACCTCGTCGGCGACGTCGTCGACCGACTTGAACTCGCTGAGCTGCCCGGCCCACGTCCCGACGAGCTGCCCGGCCTTCTCTTCGAGTGTCATCCTCTCCAGAAGGTCGTCGACGCGCTTCGTGAGAGTGACAGTATCGTCTTTATATAGCGGCTGCTTGCTACTCGACTGCATACCGAAAGAAGACCGCTAAGGCGATTTATAATTTATGATGAGTCGGGATCGGCCGACCCCTCGGCCGCCGTGGACGACACCGCGACGATCCCGGACTCGGCTATCCGGAACCGCTGGTTCGCGTCGACGTCCTCGAACCGGCGTTCGGTGCCGTCGGGCCAGACGACGCGCAGCGACACCGTCTCCGCGTCGCCGACGCCGACGTGTTCGACCCGCGAGTCCTGCGAGAGGTAGTCCGTGTTGTCCGTCTGGTGGATCTTCTGTTCTCCCGTCTGCTCGCCGTCGGCCGTCACGGTCACCTCGGCGCCGAGCGCGGTCGCGCCGGCGTCGTCGACGACGCGGAACTGGACGCTGTTGCGGTCGCCGGTCCCGGCGTTGTCGTAGACGACGAACGGGTCGTCGTACGTCGCGACGACGAGCTCCTGTGCCCCGTCGCGGTCGTAATCGAGGGTGGCTAACCCCCGGCCGTCGGTCTCTCGCATCCCGTTTACCGTCTTGTTCACGCGCGTGAACGCGCCGTCGTCGCCGGCGGCGCTCCGGTTCGACTGGAACGCCATTGGGTAGGTGTAGACGGGGTCCTCCCGGTCGACTCTGATGACGTGTTGGGTCGTGTGGACCAGGTCGCGGTCGCCGTCGTTGTCGAAGTCGGTCATGCTCGCGGCCCACCCCCACCCGCCCCGGCGGACGCCGAGGCCGTCGGCCTGATCAGTGAACGTGCCGTCGCCCTGCCCGACGAGCAGCGTGTTCCCCTTCGTCCGGCTGGAGTGGATCACGAACTCCAAGAGCCGTTTCAGCCGGTCGTAGCGCTCGGGCTCCATGTTCGCCTGTAAATCCGGGAACCAGATGTTCGAGACGAACACGTCCGGCCGCCCGTCGCCCGTCACGTCGGCCACCTCGGAGGCCATCCCGTTCCGCGCCGTCGACCCGCCGAGCGACCGGCGCTCGAACGACCCGCCGCCGCGGTTGACGTAGAGCGTGTCGTCGTTGTAGTCATTGGCGACGTGGATGTCGGGGCGGCCGTCGCCGGTCAGGTCGGCGAAACTCGCCGCCAGGCTCCAGTGGTCGCCTCCGATGTCGTCCGTCCGGACGCGCTCGAACGACCCGTTGACGTTCTCGTAGAGGTAGTTCGGGTGCCCGTTGTCGGTGTCGACGGTCGTGTTGAGGTTGAAGTAGCCCGCCGGCTTCGACTCGCGCCAGGACCCCGACTGGTAGACGAACAGGTCCTGGTCGCCGTCGCCGTCGTAGTCGGCGGCCGTCGCGCCGAGCGGGTACGAGAGGGTCCCGATGCCGTAGTCGGTCGGCTCGAAGGTCCCCTCGTCGTTGTGGTACGCCCGGACCGTCCCGTCTTTGCCGAACAGAAGCAGGTCGGGCCAGCCGTCGCCCTCGACGTCGACGAACGCGGCGCTTTTGATCTCGCCGGGGACGCCCGGCAGCGCCTCCCGCCGTGTGAACGTCCCGCCGTCGTTGACGAACAGCGCCGGCTCCGCCCCGCCGGTGGCGAGGATGTCCGGCCACGAGTCGCGGTTCACGTCGGCGACGTAGACGCCCGAGTTCCCGCTGCCGACGCCGGTGCCGGTCGCCTCGTACGAGAGCCCCGACGCCGCCGTCGCGTCTTCGAACTGCAGTCGGGCCGGCTCCCGGCCCGCGTCGTCGCCGCCCGTCCCGAACGCGCCCCCCGCCGAACAGCCGGCGAGGACGAGGAGCAGGGCCACGAGGACGGCGCGTCCACCGTCCCGCATCTCAGATCACCGGGAGCGCGCGCTTCTCGCGCGGCGGCGCGAGGTAACTGCCGCGGCGGAGCGTCTCCAGGTAGTCGTCGATGCCGTGGGCGTCGGCCGCCACGTCGTGGTCGTACTCCTCCGGGTCCATCGCTTTCCGCGTCTCGACGAAGTCGGTCATCGACTTCTGGACCGAGTTGAACTGGAAGCCGGCCCCGTCGCGGACGGTGTCGGCGACCCCCTCGGTCCGGCGGAGGATCCGGGCCTCGAAGTCGTCGTCGCGTGCGCGAGCGACCTTCTGGGTGTGGCCGACGCGGTCGTACTCCTCGGCGTGGCGGTCGATGTTCTCGACGTCCGCCTCGGTGACGCCGCTGTCCCCGCCGAGCTTGTCGCCGGTCGTCCCGATGTCGTCCGGGTCGTGTGCCGGACAGAACATCTCCGCGGTCCGTTCCTCCTGACCTTGCTCGTACCAGCGGTCCAGATCGATCCGGAGCGTCGAGGAGGCGATGGTCGTCCCGCCGGCCATCGGTCCCTCGTCGATGGTGACGCGGTCCTCGCTCGGGAGGTTGTCGCGGAACCCGGATTTATACCCCATCGACAGCGGGGCGTTCTCCGGAATCCCCTCGTGGTCGAGCTTGTCCGCCGGCAGCCCCTTGCCGACGTAGCCGACGTGCCGGCCCGCCTTCGAGAAGACTCCCTCGAACGTCGACTCGACCGGCAGCCCGTTGAGTTCGTCGAGCCCGCCGAAAAGCGCCTCCTCCGCCGAGAGGAGGATGGAGCCGATGTCGCTCGTGAGGATCAACACCGCGTCGTAGTCGTCCGCGCGTGCGGGGTCCTCGCCGAGGGCCTCCAAGACCGACTCCGGCGTCGGGAGCCCCTCGGGCACGTCGCCGACCCGGTCGAAGTACGACGGCGCGTAGCCGAGCATAAACAGGAGCCCGCGGTGGAAACTCGCGCCGGCGTTCCCGCCAGTCCCCCACTGGAACGCCCGTTCGAGCAGTTGCAGGGACGCTTCGACGCCGGCTCGCTCGTCGTCGGTCGGCGGGGCCGACCCCTCGTAGGTGAGACCGATCGCCACGAGCTGTTGTGGCGGCACGGTGTTCCCGTGTGCGTCGCGCACCAGCCACTCTCCCCACCGGTGCTGGCCGGCCGGGACGGCCGACAGGTCGCCTCTGGGAAACGTCGGGCCGTCGGCGTCCGCCGCCGTCGTCTCGGCGGCGCCACCGACCTCACCGAGTTGGTCCTGCTCCGTTTCGAGGCACGCCGAAAGGGCGCTCGTCCCGCCGATGGCGACGGCGGCGCGGACGAAACTCCGGCGAGGAAGGTCCTGCGGCTTATCTGATCGCATTATTCATGATACCGAATCTCACGGGTTAATTCTTTTGTTGCGACCGATCTCCGGCGCGAGAGCGCGATCCCCCGTCTACGCTGCCCTCTCGTCTCGTCGTACAGGTGGCTGTGTCTGCGATGATAGACCATTTACCATAACATTTAATAATAGATGAGAGAACGATTTCACTGTTCAATGTCAGACCCTACCGACAACTATAGCGATATGATTAGCCGACGGCACTTCGTGACGCTCACCGGCGCGTCGGGTGCCGCAGCCCTCGCCGGCTGTACCGACAGCAGCGGCGGTGGCGGTGGCGACGGAAGCGACGGGAGCGACGGAAGCGACGGGAGCGACGGCACCGGTGGATCGGGCGTCGTCGACACGACCCTCGTCGGGGCGACCAACAACGGGGTTCCGACGAACATGCACGTGAACCCGATGGCGACCCAGAACTACGACTGGATCGCCGGGAACCACCTCTTCGAGCGCTTCGCCGCGTACAACTTCACGACGCAGGAGTTCGAACTTGCGGGCCTCTCCGACTGGTCGTTCGACGGGACGACCGTGACGCTCACGCTGCGCGACGACCTCGCGTGGGACACCGGCGACGACGTGACGGCCGGCGACGTCATCACGCAGTTCAAGCTGATGCAGAAGACGGGCGCCACGCTCTGGGACTACGTCGAGAGCGTCGAGCAGGGCGACGACGACAAGACGGTCGTGTTGAACCTGAGCGATCCGACGAACCCGCAGATCATCAAACACACGCTGGCGAACGGCGACCTCCGGATTCACGCGTATCAGCCGGTTTACGAGAAGTTCCTCGATCAGGAGGCCTCGGCCGTCCAGCAGTTCAAGTGGGAAGAAGACATCCACGGCAACGGCCCGTTCTCGTTCGAGTCGAAAAGCGATCAGGGCTGGACGCTGCGCCGCAACGAGAACTTCCACGCCGCCGACAACGTCAATTACAACACGTACGAGCTGCTCACCCGCACCGACAACACCGCGCTCCAGCAGGGACTGCTGGGCGGTGAACTCGACGTCGTCTCCAGTCTGTTTACCCCGCCGACCATCGTCGCCAACTTCCCGGACCGCGTCGAGGAGGTTCAGCTCCCGGCCAAGTGGGGGTACGGCGCCATTTTCAACCACGACGACGAGGACTTCGGCAAACGGAAGGTTCGACAGGCTATCGCACACGTGATCAACCGCCAGCAGGTCGCCGACAACTCGGGGCCGCGGACGAAAACCCCCGCACCGAAGGTCACCGGCATCCCGCCGGAAGACCAGGAGACGTGGCTCGGCGACGACCTCGACAGCTTCGAGGGGTACGGTCCGAACGCGTCCAACACAGAGAAGGCCGCCTCGCTGCTCCGCGAGGCCGGCTACACCAAGTCCGACGGCACGTGGCAAGACGGCGACGGCAACGCGCTCGGCGGCAGCTACATCACCCCGGCCGGCTGGACCGACTGGACGACGGCGACCAACACGGTCGTCGACCAGCTCAACTCCTTCGGGTTCGACTTCGAGATCAACTCGCTCCCGCAGGGCGACTACTTCGGCGCCTACATCGAGTCCAACTTCACGATGGGCGCCTTCTACTGGCTTCCCGGCGGCGCCCGCTCGTCGTTCCCGTACTTCCCGCTGCGCTGGCAGATGAAGATCCCGGACATCGACGGCGGCCACAACTTCCCCGAGGGCGAACACACCGTCCCCGCGATGGACGGCTCCGGCGAGATGACGCTCGACCCCCTCGAAGAGATCACCTCGGTCGCAACGTCGCAGGACGAGGCGGCCGTCGAAGAGACGGTCAAGCGCGTCGCGTGGCACCACAACCAGAACATCCCGGTGTTGAGCCTCGTCGCCAAGGTCGACCAGTCGTGGCTCACCGACGCCGAGTGGAACGTCGCCGGCGAAGACGACCCCGCTCGCGGCGTCAAGTGGCCCTCGCACTGGCTCCCGAAGCAGGGCAAGCTGGGCGCAAAGCAGTAATCACACGAGCTCGAATACGCAATGGTCAACTACTACGTGCGGCGGACCGCCAGAGTGTTCGTCACGGTCTTCCTCGTAGCGTCGCTGACGTTCGGGCTAGTTCGGCTCCTGCCCGGCGGTCCGTTCACGCTGCTGCGCGCGCAACTGCTGCGACAGGGGGTGCCGGCCGACGAGGTCGACGCGAGAATCGCGAACCTCCAGAACATCCGGCCCAACGAACCGCTGTGGCAGCAGTACATCGACTACATGCTCGCGCTGTTCCAGGGCAACCTCGGCGAGTCCATCTCGCTCGGTGAGCCCGTGGTGGCGGTGATAGCCAAGGCCGCGCCGTGGACCGTGTTCGTCGTGCTCGTCTCGACGATTCTGGTCTTCGTCATCGGCATCTTCATCGGGTCGCTGCAGGCGTACTGGGAGGGGAGCCGCTTCGACCAGCTGGTCACCGGCGTCTCCATCTCGCTGATGTCGCTCCCGTTCTACGTCGTCGCGGTCATCGCGCTGTACATCTTCGCCTACCAGCTCGGGTGGCTCCCGACGGCGGGCACGGTCAGCAACAGCGTCGAACGCAGCCTCGGGGTGCCGTTCCTCGTCAGCGCGCTGAAACACAGCATCCTGCCCATCGTCTCGTACACGCTGGGCGCCGCCGGCGGTCAGGCGCTCGCGATGCGCGGGAACAGCATCCAGGTACTGGGCAACGACTACGTACAGGTGGCGCGGCTCCGCGGGCTCTCCGACCGCCGTATCGCGACGCGATACGTCGCGCGGAACGCCATCCTCCCGATGTACACGGGGTTCCTGCTCCTGCTCGGCTTCCGTCTCGGCGGGACCGTCATCTTAGAGCAGATCTTCTCGTACACCGGGCTCGGCTACTACATGATCACGGCGCTCAACGCCAACGACTACCCGCTGATGATGGGGACGTTCCTCGTCATCACCGTGGCGCTCGTCGTGGGCGTGTTCATCGCCGACCTGACGTACAGCCGGATCGACCCGCGGATCAGCGCAGGTGAGTCAGATGAAGCCTACTGAAACGGAAACGACGAGCGTCGACTGGCGAAGCGACAGCGGTTCGTCGGCCGACGTCACGCGGAAAGAGCGGCTCAAAGAGATCTACGAGGCCCAGATACGGACGCCCGCCGTGATCGCGTGGTCCGACTGGCGGACGCGCTTCGGGCTGTTGATCATCGGCGTGTACATCCTGATGGGGCTCGTCGCGGTCCTCGGACTGTGGCGAGAGCCGTCGACGAGCCAGGCGCCCCGCTACCTCACGCTGTTCGAGAACATGAACTACCCGCTGGGGACGACGGCCTCGGGGACCGACCTGATGGCGCTCATCATCCACTCGACGCCGAGCATCCTCATCATGATCACCGCGGGCGCGGTCTGGGCGACGGTCATCGCGGTCATCATCGGCACGGTCGCCGGGTACAAGGGCGGCAGCGTCGACCGCGGGCTCATGTCCTTCTCGGACCTCGTGATGGCGATTCCGGGGCTGCCGCTCGTCATCATCCTCGCGGTGACGCTCAATCCCGAGAACCCGGTTCTGTTGGGCGTCATCATCAACATTAGCTACTGGGCCGGCCTCGGTCGGTCGCTCCGGTCGCAGGTGCTCACGATCCGGGAGAACAACTACGTCGAAGCCTCTCGGACGATGGGTATCAGCACGCCGCGCATCATCATCAAAGACGTCATCCCGAACCTGATGCCGTACGTGACGGTCAACTTCGTGTTCGCCGCGCGCTACGTCATGTTCGCGTCGGTCGGGCTCTACTTCCTCGGCGTGTTGCCCTACTCGACGCAAAACTGGGGGGTGACGCTCAACTTCGCGTACAGCGGCGGGGCGCTCTTCTCGTTGGAGGCCGCCCACTGGCTCTTGGCCCCGATGGCCGCGATCATGGGGCTCTCGCTCGGACTCATCCTGCTCGGACAGGGGTTAGACCGCGTGTTCAACCCCCGCGTCCGGACGCGGATGGCCGGCGAGTCGAAATCGACGGCCGAAGACGACGAAGACACTGTGACGGAGGTGCTGTAAATGGCGCAGAACACGACAATGGACAGAGAGTACGGCGACCCGTCGACGGCGACCGATCCGATAATCGAGATGCGAAACGCCAAAGTCACCTACGACAACGGCGAGTCGTACGTCTTAGACGACGTGAGCGTCTCGATAGAGCGCAACGAGGTCGTCGGCGTCGTCGGCGAGAGCGGGAGCGGGAAGTCGATGCTCGCCTCGGCGATGCTCGACGCGATTCCCGACCCCGGACGGCTCTCCGGTGAGGTGCTGTATCACCGCCCGGACGGGACGACCATCGACGTCTTAGAGCTCAGCGACGAGGAGCTGCGACAGTTCCGCTGGGAGGAGGTCGCAATGGTGTTCCAGGGTGCGATGAGCTCGTTCAACCCGACGATGAAGATCGGGGGGCACTTCAAGGAGACGCTGAAGGCCCACGACGCCCACGTCACCGAGGGGTTAGAGTTCGCCCGCGAGCTGCTCTCAGACCTGTATCTCGACCCGGACCGGGTGCTCGACTCGTACCCGCACGAGCTTTCGGGCGGGATGACCCAGCGGGCGCTCATCGCCCTCTCGCTCGTCCTCGAACCGGACGTGCTCGTGATGGACGAGCCGACGGCCGCGCTCGACCTGTTGATGCAGCGGTCCATCTTGATGCTCCTCCAGGAGCTACAGGAGAAGTACGACCTGACGATGGTGTTCATCACGCACGACCTGCCGCTGGTGGCCGCGCTGGCCGACCGGATGGCGGTGATGTACGCCTTCGACCTCATCGAGGTCGCGCCGCGCGACCAGCTCATCGGCAACTCGGGGCACCCGTACACGCGTGCGTTGCTCAACTCCACGCCGAACCTCGACGCGCCGCTCGAAGAGATGCGCGCCATCGAGGGGCAGAGCCCGGCGCCGATCAACGTGCCCTCGGGCTGTTCGTACGCCCCGCGCTGTCCGCTCGCGACCGAGGAGTGCCGCGACGTCGACCCCGACTTCTACGACACCGGGGCGGGCCACAGCACGGCCTGTCACCGCTGGGAGGAGGCGCGCGAGTCGATCACGCTCAACTTCGAGGCGAAGGACCCGACGGCCACCGGCGCCGGCTCGGAGGGCGATCGATGAGCCACCCCGACACGCGCGAGGCGGCGGCCACCGCCCAAGACGAGGAGCCGCTCGTCTCGCTCGACAACGTCGAGGTCCACTTCGAGAAAGAACAGGGGGTCTTCGAGTTCTTCGAGGAGCCGGACGTCGTGAGAGCCGTCGACGGCATCTCGCTCGACATCGAGGAGAACGACGTGATCGCCCTCGTCGGCGAGAGCGGGTGCGGGAAGTCCACCCTCGGCAAGACGAGCATCGGCCTCCAGCGCCCCACCGGCGGCTCCGTCCGCTACCGGGGACAGGACATCTGGGAGGCCAAAGACGGGCGCGGTGACGTCGACATCCCGTTCGACGAGATCCGGTCGTCGCTCCAGATCATCCACCAGGATCCCGGTAGCTCGCTGAATCCGAACCAGAAGATAGTCGAGATCCTCTCGCAACCGATCAAGCTGACGCACCCGGAGGTCGGTCTCAGCGAGCGGCGAGAGCGGATCTTCTCGCTGCTCGAACGCGTCGGGATGAACCCGGCGTCCGACTTCGCCGACCGGTATCCGCACCAGCTCAGCGGCGGCGAGAAACAGCGGGTCGCGCTCTCTCGCGCCCTGTTGATGAACCCCGACCTGATCCTCGCGGACGAGGCCATCAGCGCGCTCGACGTCTCGTTGCGCGTGGAGATGATGGACCTCATGCTGGATCTACAGGAGGATTTCAACACCTCCTTCGTGTTCATCTCGCACGACCTCTCGAACGCGCGGTACTTCGCCGAGCACGGCGACGGGCGCATCGGCGTGATGTACCTCGGCGAGCTCGTGGAGGTCGGCCCGGCCGAGGACCTCATCGAGAATCCGGGCCACCCGTACACGAACGTCCTCCGGTGGGCGACGCCGGACCTCGCGCTCGACTCCGCCGGCGCGAGCGAACCGCCCATGCGGAAAATCGACATCCCCGACCCGGTCAACCCGCCGAGCGGCTGTCGGTTCCACACGCGCTGTCCGGAGGCGCGCGAGGCGTGCCAGGCGGCCGCACCAGCGCTGCGCGGGCCGGAGGGGGGCCACAAGAGCGCCTGCTTCCGCGGCGATCCGGACCACGAGTACTGGGACAGCCCGGTCCTCGAAGACTGAGGGCCGCAACGCCACCTTTTTTTCCGTCGTCGTCGAGAAATTCGTATGGGATCAGACACAGCGACGCTCGTCGTCACCGGCGCGCTCGGCGGGGCCGGCCGATGGGTCGTCGACCGACTCGCGGCGGAATCGTTCGACATCGTCGCCGTCGACCGCGAACTGCCGGTCGGGACGCCCCCGGACGGCGTGGACTTCCGCGCCGTCGACCTCGTCGACGCCGGCGAGACCACCGACCTCATGCTCTCCGTCGACCCGGACGCGGTCGTCCACCTCGCCGCGATCCCGGACCCCCTGAACCACGCCGGGGAACGCGTCTACCGGAACAACGTGCTCAGCACGTACAACGTGTTGAACGCGGCCGGTCGGGTCGGCGCCGACGTGACGTGGACCTCCAGCGAGTCGGCCTACGGCTTCCCGTTCGCCGAGGAGGTACGGGCCCCGGACGCCCTGCCGGTCGAGGAGACGCATCCGCTCCGTCCCGCGGACCCGTACGGGCTCTCGAAGGTCACCGGGGAGGAGACCGCGAAGGCCGTCGTCCGGCGCGACGGCATCTCCGTCGTCTCGATCCGCCCGTCGTGGGTCCAGTACCCCGGCGAGTACTTCGTCACCGACCTCCGGGAGTCGTTCGACCTCGCGGCGCTGCGGGCGGACCCCGAGGGCGCGGTCGGCGGCGGCCCCGGCAACTACTGGTCGTACGTCGACGTTCGCGACCTCGCCGACCAGATCGCGAGGACCCTCGAAGTCGACATCGACGGCCACGAGGCCGTCCACTGTCACGCGGCGGAGAACTACCTCGGCGAGGACACGGCCGACCTGTTCGCGGCGCTTCTGGGGTCGGTCCCCGAACCGTGTTCGCTGTCGGGCGACGACGCCGCGTTCTCGATGGCGAAGTCGGCGGCGCTGCTCGACTGGGCGCCGAGCCACAGTTGGCGGAGCGAGTCGGCCGTCGACGGCCCCGACTTCGACGCGCCCTGACCGCGAGGTCGGTGGCTTTTTGCCGGCCGCCACGCGAGTCTTGCGTATGGAGTACACGACCTTAGGAGCGACCGGAACGGAAGTGAGTCGCATCGGTCTCGGCTGCATGAGTTTCGGCGACGAGGAGCCGTGGATGCTCGACGAGGCGGACTCCCGCGAGATCATCGACCGGGCGGTCGAGTTGGGGATCAACTTTTTCGATACGGCGAACGCGTACTCCGCCGGCGACAGCGAGGAGATCCTCGGCCGGGCGCTCGACGAGCGCGACCGGGCCGAGCAGGCCGTCGCCACGAAGGTGTTTTTCCCCGTCGAGGAGGGACCGAACCGAAGCGGGCTCTCGCGGAAGGCCATCGAACAGGAACTGGCCGACTCGCTGGACCGCCTCGGGATGGACGCCGTCGACCTCCTGCAGATCCACCGCTGGGACGACGAAACCCCGATCGAGGAGACGCTTCGGACGCTCGACGACGCGGTCCGTCGCGGCGAGGTCCGCAACATCGGCGCCTCCTCGATGTGGGCACACCAGCTCGCGCGGGCACAGGAGACGGCGCGCGCGAACGGGCTCGAACAGTTCGCGACGATGCAGAACCACTACCACCTGGCCTACCGCGAGGAGGAACGAGAGATGCTCCCGCTCTGTGAGAAGGAGAACATCGGCGTCATCCCGTGGGGGCCGCTCGGCCAGGGGTACCTCACCCGGCCGCTCGACGACCTGCAGTCGACCACCCGCGGCGACCCCGAGAACCACCACAACCCGACGCCCGAGTACGGCGCGGGCGGCGGGCGCGAGGTCAACGAGCGCCTCCAGGAACTGGCCGCCGACTACGGCGTCTCGATGGCCCAGTTGTCGCTGGCGTGGCTCCTCCACAAAGACTGGGTGACCGCGCCCATCGTCGGCACCACGAGCGTCGAACACCTCGAAGAGGCGGCCGAGGCGGTCGAAATCGACATCTCCGACTCCGACATGGCGTACCTCGAAGCGCCGTACGAGCCGCAGCCGATCATCGGACACGAGTAGGGGAGGTCGCCGCGCCGCCCGCCGCCCGCTTCGTCCGCTTACTCGTCGGTCGGTGACGGGGTGAGCCGACCCGACTCCACCATCGCCTCCAGCGGGTGGTCCGGCACGTCGACCGGAAAGTCGACGCGGCCGGTCCGCCGGACCGACTCGTACCCGCCGAAGATGACCTCCGTCGTGTTGAGCCCGGTCCGGCCGCTGATGGTCGGCTCGCGGCCCGCTTCGAGCGCGTCGACGACCTCGGTGGCCGCCCGGTCGTGGAACGCCGACCCGTATCGGTCCCCCTCGTCGCCGGTCGCGTGCATCGTCTCGCCGTCGACGTCGACGGTCCGGCGCTCGCCGCCGTGGCTGACCGCGAGCATCGGGCCGTCGTCGACGTCGATTCGGATCTCCCCGCCGGTGCCGCGAAGGACGAACGAGGCGTCGGCGATGTCGCTGCCCTCGCCGCCGGAGAGGACGCCGTAGACGCCGTTCTCGTATCGCCACTGCGCCCACATCTGGTTCTCCTGATGCGTGCCGAACCGCACGTCCTCGTCGCCGTACTCCAGTGCGGCCAGCACCCACTCGGCGCCCCGGTCGTCGTTGAACATCCCGGCCAGATCGATCGTGTGAGCGCCCGTGTCGTAGAAGTCGCCCCACGTAATCTCGACTCGTCGCAGGTCGCCTATCTCCCCCTCGTCGAGCAGTCGCTTGGCCTCCACGAACGGCTTCCCGAACCGCCGCTGTCGGTTGAACGTGAGCTGTACGTCGCGCCGCCAGCACTCCTGGACCATCGACTGAGCGTCGGTCCACGAGGTGGCCATCGGCTTCTCGCAGTGGATCGCGGTCACCGCGCCGCTCCGGGCGCAGTCGACCACCACGTCGTGGTGCACCGCCGGGGGTACCGCGACGGTGACGATGTCGGGAGCAAGCCCGGCGAGCAGCGCTTCGGCCGACTCGTAGACGGCCCCGTCCGGGAGTTCGAACGCGTCCGCGAACGCAGCGCCGTTTTCCGGGACGATGTCGGCGACGCCGACGAGTTCGCATCGGGGGTCGCTCTCGAACGCCTCCGCGTGTCGATACCCCATCGCGTACCCGTCGACGGACGGGTTCTCCGGGTCCGGTCCAGCGCCGATGACGGCAACGGTGTGTGTCGTCACGAGTTACGAATACCCATGATAAACCGGGGCAAAGTCCTTTCGAACGGGGAATGCCATACAGATATACCGCGGGCGTCCGTCGGCGTGGCATATGCAGGTACTCATCGTCGGCGGGACGGGGCTCATCAGCACGGCAATCACCCGACAGGCGGTCGCGGCCGGCCACGACGTGACGGTGTTCACCCGCGGCGAGACCGAGGCCGACCTCCCGGCGTCGGTCGACCGCCTGACGGGAGACCGCACGGACCGCGCCGCGCTGGAGCGCGCTCGCGACGAACTCGCGCTCGGCTGTGTGATCGACATGGTCGGGTTCGACCCCGCGGACGTCGAGACGGCCATCGACGTGTTCGCCGGCCGCGTCGACCAGTACGTCTTCTGTAGCACAGTCGACGTCTACCACCGGCCGGTCGCGACGATGCCGATCCGCGAGCGCGCCGCCCGCGCCCCCCCGGTGAGCGAGTACGGCGCGGAGAAGGCGGCCTGCGAGGACCGACTGTTCGAGGCCGCCCGGACGCGCGGCTTCCCGGCGACGATCATCCGCCCGTGGCACACCTACGGCGGCAGCGGGGGGCTCATCGACACGCTCTCCACCGAGACGTACGTCGACCGGCTCAGGAAGGGGAAGCCGATCGTGGTTCACGGTGACGGCACCTCGGTGTGGGGGCCGTGCCATCGCGACGATGTCGCCGGCGCGTTCGTCGCGGCGGTCGGCAATCAGGAGGCCGTCGGCGAGGCCTACCACGTGACGGCGACCGAGCCGATGACCTGGAACCAGTACCATCGGCGCGCCGCGAGGGCGCTGGACGCGCCGGAGCCGGACCTCGTCCACGTCCCCACCGACGCGCTCCGCGAGGCGCTTCCCGACCGGACGGCGCCGCTCGCCGACCACTTCCAGTTTTCGACGGTGTTCGACACGACGAAGGCCGAACGCGACCTCGGCTACCGACAGACCGTCTCTTGGGAAGAAGGGGTGTCCCGGACCGTCGCGCGGCTCGAGGCCGACGACGCGGTCACGGCGTGGGACGCGGACCCCGAGTACGACGCGGTCGTCTCGGCGTGGCGGGACGCGACGGCGGCGTTCGTCGACGACCTCGCCTGAGCGGCGGTTCGCCGACCGCCCGCTACCGCGGACGGCGACCAGTCGGATGAATTATGGTCCGGTGGGCTGATCGTCAGCTATGACGCAATTCGGCTTCCAGCTTTACAGTTTACGCGACGTCGACGACTCCCTCCCGGCGGTCCTCGACCGTGTCGGCGCCACGCCGTTTGCCGGCGTCGAGTTCGCCGGCCTCGACGACGCCGACCCGGCCGCGCTCGCGACGACGCTCGCGGACGCCGACCTGTCGTGTGCCGGGATGCACGTCGGCCTCGACGCCATCGAGGCCGACCCAGAGGGGGTCGCGGCGACCGCCCGCGAACTCGGCTGTCGCGACGTGGTGGTCCCGTGGCTCGACCCCGAACACTTCGCGTCGGTCACCGCGGTCGAGGCGGCCGCCGACCGACTCACCGCCGCGGCCGACGCGCTCGCGTCCCACGACATCCGCGTTCACTACCACAACCACGATCAGGAGTTCGTTGAACTCGACGGGCGACCCGCGCTGACACACCTCATCGAGGCGGCCGACGGCGTCGGCTTGGAACTGGACGTAGGGTGGGCCGGTGCGGCCGGCCAGGACCCGCTCGCGTACCTCTCGGCGCACGCGGACCGCATCTCGCTCGTCCATCTCAAAGACTACGACGCTGCGAGCGGCGAGACCGTCACCGTCGGTACCGGCGACCTCCCGTTGGCGCGAACCGTCGACGCGGTCTCCGAACACGGCGTCGAGTGGCTCATCTACGAGGCCGAAGACGGCGCCGACTCGTACGAGACGCTCGAACACGCGGCCGCCGTCGTCGACGACCACGCCTGACTCGGCGACTCCGGCTCGCGTCGGCTCCCGCCGCTCACTCCGCCAGTTTCGTCGTCGTGAAGCCGTCGAAGCCGAGAATGACCTGCTGTGCGGTGTCGCCGAAGACGGCCTTCCCGGTCGGCGACCGAGCGTTGCCGACGACGAACACGTGGTCGCAGCCGTACTCGTCGGCCGTCTCCAGTATCTGTTCGGCCTGGGCCGTCTCGGAGCCCACGCCGACGATTATCCGCACGTCGAGGTCCGCCTCGCCCGCCACGGACTCGACGAACGCCTGCGCGTCCTCGGCGGCTCCCTCGACGATAGTCGAGTGGTCGTACTCGACGTTCTCGATCCGCCCGACCGCCTCTAGGGTCTGTACGTCCTCCTCGTACTGGTCGTCGTCTAAGTGCCACAAGACCGCGAGGTCACCGTCGCTGCCCGCGGCACAACTCACCGCCTCGGCGAGCAGGTCACGATGTGCAGCCGACTCTCTGAGGCTCACGAGCCCACGTTCCATACTCGATGCAACTCCCTTCTGGATATAAAAATTACCGGCGCAGTCGGCGGCTCACGGCTGCCCGGTTTCGTCGGTGACCGAGACGTTAATGCCCGTCCGGGCAGAGCCACAGGTATGTCTCTCAGAGAGTCGTTCCTCGACGTGGTCTGCGAGCAGCGAAACCAGCTGCCGCTCATGCTGGCCGTCGTCATCGTGATGGGGGTCCTCCTCGGCTTCTCGCTTCTGTTCCTCGAACCCGGCACCGCCGCCTACGTCATCGCGCTGATCGACGCGATCTTGGTCGTCGGTGCGCTCGTCGTCTTCGGCGGCGCGTACTGGCTCTGCACGCGCCGAGCGATGTAAACTACCGCCGGTCGTCAGGCTCGCAGAAACGCCGCCGTCTCCTCGGCGAACGCCGCGATCTCGTCGTCTTCGTCGGTCGCGGCGACCGCTTCGAGCGCCTCGACGTACCCCTCGTCGCCGATGACCCCGAGCAGCCGGATCGCTCGCGCTCTGACGACGCTCGCGTCGGCGTCGAGCGCCGACACCGCGGTTTCTGCGACGGGCCGAACGGTCTCCGGCGACTCCTGTGCTCCCGCGTGGAGGGCGTCAAGCGCCGCCCCGCGAACGATCTCGTCGTCGGTGGCCGCTAACTCCCCGAGCGTCTCGACGTGGTCGCCGACGACGGCGGGCCGCTCCTCGGCGACGGCGACGACGACGTTCGACAGGAGTTGCCGAGCCCGGCGCCCGTACTCGCGTCCCTCCCGGTCGCGCTGTTGGATCGCCTCCTTCGTCTCTCGGTTCGCGGCGTGAGCGCCGAACGAGTCGGTGTCGGCCGTCGCTCGCGGCTCGCCGAGACGGTCGAGGAGGTCGCCGACGACCGGGGCGCAGTCCGCCGGTCGCGACCGGGCGACGCCGGCCAGGAGTTCGGCGCCCGCCAGTCGAAGGTCGGGGAGGGGAGCCCCCGTGAGCAGGGCGATGTCGTCGACAATATCGGCGAGCGCGCTCGCGTCGTCGTCGACGAGCGACTGGAGTGCGGAGGCGGCGGTCTGGACGACGCCCGCGTTGTCGTCGTGCAACGCGGCGCCGAGCGCCTCGACGAACGGTCGGATCTCGGCCGGGTCGTCCTCGGCGAGCGCCACGCAGACGTGTGCGCCCCGCTGCCGGACCAACGAGCGCTCCGATTCGAGCGCTGCACGGATCTCGTCCGTCGGTATCGTCTCGGGGGCCACGTCGTCGAGTACCACCGATTCGAGCGGTGAGTCGCTGCCGGGCATACGCCCCTGCTTCCGTATCGGAGATGAAATACGTACCGGTCATCGAGGCGTCGCCCCCTCGAACCCCGCGGCCTCGACCGGAACCGCTCCCGCGTCGCGACGGTGGCACACGGGCGCGCTGTTGGCGGTGTGCGCGTCGTCGGCCGCTATTTATATAGATAATTACCATATTTATTTTCTACTTTTAAATACTGAAAACACAACACGTAGCGGCGGTGTAATCATACGAAATCTGTTGTGTACGTGGTGTTGTACAATATTTCAAACTGGTCGCGTAAAACGCGTCAGCAAGACCCGGTGTCGAACGGTCGCCCGCTCAGGTCATAACAACTGTACGGGTGTTATGGGCTTAGATCTCGGTCACTCGTTCGTACCCGTCGTCGAGCGCGGCGGCGTCCTCGGGAAGCAGCGCGACGAGCAGGTACCCGGCGTAGTCGTCGAGGTAGTCGACGAGCGCGGCGATCCGCTCGGAGTCGATGGCTTCCAGCGAGTCGAGTAGGACGAACGGCACCGTCTCGTACACGTCGTGGGCGAGGTAGCCGGCGAGCGCGAAGATCAGTCCCGTCACTTCGCGCTCGCTCTCCGAGAGGTGATCGACCGTGTCCTCGTAGGCGGCACCCGACGCCGACGTGCGGACGACGTGGAGCTCGAACGCGTTCTCCGTGACCGTTCGCCGCCCGTCTCGCACGTCTCGCTGGACCCGCTCGATCCAGATCCGCTCTAAGTTCGCGTAGTCGAGGATCTGTAACACGCTGTCCATGTGCTCGTTGAACTCGTCTATCGCGGTCTGTTCGATGCGTTCGATCTTCGTCCGGAGCGACGCTATCTCGTCTGCGACCGCCTCGCGCTGACGTTCGATGTCGTCCTGCTCTGCGATCCGGGACTCTATCTGGCGGACGTTCTCGTCGACGCGCTCGAACTCGGTCTCTAAGGCTCCGAGTTCGTACTCGAGTTCGTTCGCCTCCGTGTGTAACTCGAGTACCGCGCCGTACTCGTCGCGCTCGCGCGCGTCCACGTCGGCCTGGAGCGATTCGATCTCCTCGGTCAGTCGCGCGCGGCGCTCCCGGAGCGTCGCGATCCGCTCTTCGGCCTGCTCCTGTTCGCGTGCCACCGTCTCCAAGCGCTCTTCGAGGCGGTCGCGCTCGCGTTTCGCCTCCTCGTACTCCGCCTTCTCCTCGCGGACCGACTCGATCTCGGCTTCGAGTTCGTTCGCCCGACTCACCGTCTCCTGGCTGCGGTCTCGCAACTGCGCGAGGGTGGCCTCGATCTGGGCCTCGTCGACGCTGCTGCCACAGGTCCAACAGGTCACCGCGTCGTCGCCGAGCAGCCGCCCGGTCACGTCGTCGGCGTCCGCGCCCTCGTTCGCGCCGGCCACCCCCTCGAACGCGCCCGTTCCGGTCTCGTCGAGCATCTCTTCGTTGAAACTGATAACGCTCTGCAGTTCGTTCACCTCGCTTTCGACGCGCTGGTGCTCCTTGCGGAGGCGGCGGATCTCGGCGTCGCGTTCGTCGACGGCCCCCTCGGGCACGTCGGGGAGGTCGGCCAGCGTCGCTTCGAGTTCCCGCTGGTCGCGAGCGGTCGCTTCCAGGCTCTCCTGTTCCGTCTCCAGTTCGTACCGGACATCGTCGAGCGTCGACCGCTTCGACCGGAGCCGTTCGAGCGTCTCGTCGAGCGCGGACGTCTCCTCGCGGCTCTCGTCGATGTCCGCGTCGGCGGCCGCGAGCTCCGCCTCCGTCGCTTCGAGGTCCTGTTTCGTCGCTTCGATCTGCGATTTCAGGTCCTTCCGTTCCGCTTCGAGCGCTGGGAGTTTCCCCTTCAGTTCGTCGAGTTCGTCGAGCTCCGACTGGAGGCCGTCCCGCTTCTCGACGAGCCGATCGATCTCGGCCTGAATCTCGTCGGTGTCGACGGGCCGCATGATGAGCTCCCTGAGGTCGGCGTCGACGGCCACGGCGCGGCGCGCCTCGTTCGATTCGAGCAGGAACGCGAACAGGTCCGCCACGTCGGGGTCGTCGAGATACGGGTCGCCGGCGGTCACGACGCCGCCCGCCTCTCGGCTGAGCCGCCGCGTGTACGTCTCGTCGCCGAGCGTGAGTTCGACCGCGGCCTCGTCGGCGTCGCCCCTGATCGAGGCGTTTCTGCTGCCGAGAACGGCCATCACCGCCTGGAGGAAGGAGGTTCGATTCGTGGCGTTTCGCCCGACGAGCAGCGTGACGCCGGGCGAAAACTCGACCGTCGTCTCCCGAATCCCGCCGACGTTCGTCGCTTGGAGCGTGGCGTGATCGCTTACCGGCTGTCCGAGTTCCATTGCACGAACGTGTTCTCGGTAAGGAAATAAGTCTTGAGGTGCCGCCGTTTTCGGTCGGTACCGCCCCTGCCTGACTCCCCCGCTGTCACCGCTTTGATCGCTGTCACTACCGTGCCCGTCGCGGCCGACGCGGGGTCACTCGCCGCAGTCACACCCTCCGCGTTCGAGCAGCGTCTCGACGTCGTACCGCGCGCCGCAGTCCTCACAGAGGACGTTGATCTCCGCGAACACGCGAAACTCGCCGAGCGTGACGTGGTCGCCGGTCCGCAGCTGTTCGAGTCGGCCTTCGGTGACCGTCTTGGTCCGCCCGCGCAGTCGCTGGATGTTCTCGCGTTCGACGACCGTCCGCGGCCGGTCGTCGGTGGCGTGTTCGGCCCCCCGGTGGCCTTTTAAATACGTTCGCACGGCTTGGTAGGTCACGAAGTCGTCTAACACCGCCTCGACGTCGACGCCCTCGCGTTCGAGCCGCCGGCGAGTCCGCGTCTCGTCGGCGCTCCCGACGTCGTCGTCCGTCAGCAGTCGGTAGGTGTTCTCCACCGCGCCGGCGAGTGGCTGCATCCCCGCGTCGGTCATCTTCGCTTCGAGCAGCCGGCGGTTGAAGTGGTCGGCGAGCGCGCGCAGGCTCAGCCTGTCGTCGCCGTCCGCGGTCCACCGGCGCTCCATCTCGGAACCGAGCCCCGTGAGCCCGTACTCGTCTATCAGCCGGGCCACCTTCGTCCGGCGACCGCCACCGCCGTCGCTCGCATCGCCTGTATCGGCCATGCGTTACGCACGGCCACCGGCATCAATAGTCTTCTGGGGCCGACCGGCGGACTCGCCTGCGGGCACCGTCGCTGTCAGACGGCGCTCCCATGATTAGCAAACTACTATTGCGTAGTTATATACTTGAATTTGATATGTACGCCAAAACCCGAGTTTGTCGGCTGCATCGAGACGTTGTACACCGATCGGTTGGAATCGCCGTGTTCTCCGTACTGGACTGGCGTTAAACTGAATTAAATGCAGTTTAAAAGCAATTAAAAAGCATACCGTGAGTTTCACGCGCCGTCACCGATCTCTACATATCCGTCATCGGTCCACGCGTCGATCGCTCACTCCCCGAGTCGGCCGCGAACGATTCGATCGAATATTCTCCCGTCTTAGCCGCCGTATTGCCACTGTACGGTTCTCCGTGGAGGCACTCACGTCTTCTCTCCTCTTTGCGGACTCGCGTCTGCGATCTACTCTCGAAATCGTTTCAACTATCTGTATTACTACTGCTCTTATATTGTTTCTTATGTATTTATTCGGCGCCTGATCTCGGTTCACCGATCGGATCATACGCTCCTCGGTCGGTCGCTGATCGACCGCAGCGTGTGGACTGCGCGGGTTACTGGAGCGCTCGCGCGACGACCGACTGGGCGACGACGACCGTGACGGTGACGACCGCCAATCTCGCTACGACGCCGAGATCGGTGAACGTCCGCACGGCGACGAGGACCACGAGCGCTAGTGCGGCGGTGGCGACGAGCGTCGACTTCTCGCGGGCGTTCATGGCGTGACTCGCACGAGTCGGCAGAAATAGCTCCCGGAACGCCGGCCGCCTAGGCGGGGAGTCGCGCTCCGAACGCCGCGGTGGCGCTCGACCGATAGCCCGCCGCCGCTACAGCGACTGTCTGAGGAGTTCGACGTAGATCACGGCGTTGTACATGCCGTGTGCGAGGCCGGGGACGAGCACGTTGTCCGTGTGCTCGTACAGCAGCCCGAGGACCGCGCCGAGCACGACGGCGACGGCGACGTACGCCCACCGCTCGCCCGGCGTCCCGGAGACCGCGACCAGGTGGACTAATCCGAACATCGCGCTCGCCATCAGGATCGACGGGACGGCGTTGAACGCCCGGCGGAGGCCGCCCTGGACGACCCCGCGGAACAGCGCCTCCTCGACCGGGCCGACCACGAGCAGCGACACGGCGACCATGAGCGCGTAGTAGGTCACCGGGTTGCCGTCGGGCACGACGGCTTGGTTCTGCCCGGTCGTGAGCCCGAGTTCGCCTAACACCACGAGCGCGCCGTACTGGAACGCGAACAGGCCGAGCCCGCCGACGAAGATTAGCGCCGCGTCGCGGGGGGTCGGTCGAGCGATCCGAACGAGGTTCCGCTGGTCGGAGATGGCCAGGTAGCCGACGATAGCGACCAGGAACCAGCCGAACTGCAGCAGGGTCTGTAGCACTTGCAGCCCGGTCGTCCCCTCGCTCACGAGGCCGAGCGACGTCGCTGCCCTGGCGGTCGGCAGAGTCAGCGCGCTCGCGACGAACAGCGCGAAAACGACCGCGAACGCCGCGCTCGTCACGCGGAGGATCTTGTTCACCGGTTCGGGGGGCGTCTCGCTCATCGTCGGCCGTACGGCTCGCGGGGGTTTATCGCCACCGGAAGGGGACGGGCGCAAGCCGCGGGCGACGCGCGAGACTCCCTACGAGCGCTCGATACGTAGTTCGCGCTTGTCGGCGACGGCGTCCGCCTCGCTGAACTCGCCGCCCCCGAGCAGTCCGCGCGCGGCCTTCTTCCCCCACTCGACCGCCGGCTGCGTGAACGTCGAGACGCTCGCGAGTTCGCCGTACAGGACGCAGGCCGCCTCCATGCCGTAGAGGAGTTCGCCGAGGCCGCGCTCGTCGATCCGGTCCAGTTCCACGCGCAGGTTCGGGACGCCCGCGGCCGCGAGGCTCGCCTCCGTCGCCTCGAACTCGGCGTCCAGGAGGTCGCCGAGCGACGAGCCGCCGAGGTACGAGAGCCCGTCGAGGTCGGTCTCCGGAATCGCCGTCTCGGCGCGCTCGGTCGGGCGGATCAGCGACACGAGTTTGTCCGGCGGGCCGGCGCGGTACAGCTGGAGCTGTGAGTGCTGGTCGGTCGCGCCGAGCGCCCGCGCCGGCGTCTGGCCGAGGCCGTCCTTCCCGAGGCTCTCGGCCCACAACTGAGCGAACCACTCCGCGAACGTCTCCAGCGACTCCGCGTACGGCATCACGGCGTTCGTGAGCGCGCCGCGCTCGGCGAGCGCGTACGTCGCCGCGCCGTAGGCGTACGCCGGCGTCTCGAACAGCGACCCCGACAGGCTCGCCATCCCGTCGCGCCCGCCCGCGAGGACGGCCTCGATGTCGTGGCCCTGCAGCGCCGGCACCGCGAGCCCGACCGTCGAGAGCGCGGAGAAGCGACCGGGCACCCCGTCCGGCACGTCGAGCGCGGGGAGGTCGTGGGCGTCGGCGAGCGCGCGGAGGTTCCCCGCTTCGCCGGTGGTGACGAGGGTCCGCTCGGTCCAGTCGACGCCCGCCTCGTCCATCGCCTCGCGGACGACGAGGAAGTTCGCGAGCGTCTCCGCGGTCGTCCCGGACTTGGAGACGACGTTGACGACGGTGTCGTCGAGCGGGAGCGAGTCGAGGAGCGCGTCGCTGGCGTCGGGGTCGACGTTGTCGAGGAAGTAGGCGTCCACGTCGCTTTCGAGGGCGTTCGCGAGCGTCGCCGCGCCGAGCGCGCTCCCGCCGATGCCGACCGTCAGGACGGCCTCGGGGCGGTCGAAGCGGTCGGTCGCCGCGCGGATCGCCGCCGCGTCGGTCGTCTCCGGAAGGTTCAGCGCCGCGTACCCGAACTCGTCGTCGGCCATCCCCGCGGCGATCCGGTCGTGTGCGTCCGCGACCCGGTCGTCGAGACGCTCAAGCGTCTCCTCCGTGAGTCCCGGTGTCGTGTCTAACGCGTTGCCGAGGTCGACGTGCATACAGCACGTGGGTGCGACCGGGACTTAAGAATGGGTCTCACGTCGGAGCGGCGGCGCAGCGCCCGTTCTCCCTACTGAGGCGGCTCGGGCGGCCGGAGGTCGCGCTGGAACTCGTCGAACGGCTCGACGTCGTCCGGGAGGTCGTACTCGATCTCGCGGTCGTCCTGTCGGTCGGGGAGCCGCCCGTCTTCGAGGTCGTCCGCGACCGTCTCCCATCCGGGCTTCACGCGGACGCTCCTGGCGGGCGAGCCGACGACGACGTGGTGGGCCGGCACGTCGCCCTGCACGACCGAGCGCGCGCCGACGACGCTGTTCTCGCCGACGCGACAGCCCGCCCGGACCATCGCGTCGTAGGTGACGCGGGCGTCGTCCTCGACTATCGTGTGGAAGTTCCGCACCTCGGTCTGGTCGACGAGGTCGTGGTCGTGGCTGTACAGGTGGACGCCGTCGGAGATGGACGCCCGGTCGCCGATCGTCAGCTTCCCTCGGTCGTCGAGGTGGACGCCGTCGTGGATGACGACGTTGTCCCCGACTTCGATGTTGTGCCCGTAGGTGACGGAGATTCCCTTAAAAAAGCGACAGTTGTCGCCGCACTCGGCAAAGAGGTGATTCCCGAGCATCTGGCGGAACCGGAGCGCGAAGTCGACGTTGTCGGCCATCGGCGTGGCGTCGAACTGGCGCCAGAGCCACTGGAGGTGTTTCGAGCGCTGGAACTGCTCCTCGTCCTTTTCGGCGTAGTACTCCGACTCCAGCGTCGCGTTACACGGGTCGTACCCCTGTAAGCGGACGCGCTCGGCTTTCGATACCGACTCGCCGTCCTGCCACGCCTCCCAGCGCTCTCGGTCGCCGTGGAGGTCGATCAGCGTGTCCCGGACGACTTCGCAGGTGTCCTCCTCCGAGGAGAGCCGCTCGTCCACCTCGTCGATGAATCCTCGGACCCCGGCCGCCGCGTCGTCGGGCAGGGACACGTGTCGCTTTGTCATCGCCCCTCTTTCGTCGCCGTCCCTCAAAGGGATTCGGTTGTGCGAACGCGACGCGCGGACGCCGGTCAGCGGAGTTCGGCGTTGACGAACAGGGCGACGATGACGCCGACGAACGACACGCCGACGGCCATGACGACGGCCGTGACGATTCCGGCGCTGCCGAACGATAACCACAGGGCGGTGACCGAGGCGACGGCGACGACCGCGAGCAGCGCAACGACGGCGTCGAGCCGCCGGCGGAGGGACTTCTCCATGCGAGCCACGAAGAGAGTCGGTCGTCAAAAATCCAACGGAGCGGTCGCCGTCGGACTGCCGATCACCGCTTCTGTTCTGCAACCGTGGGATCGACCGCGCCCGATAAGTGTCCCGACCGCTAATCACCGGGCATGCAGCACCGCGAACTCGGGAACTCCGGCGTCGAGGTCTCGGAGATCGGCTTCGGCGCGTGGGTCGTCGGCACGGACTGGTGGGGCGACCGCTCGGACGAACAGGCGATCGAGATGGTCGAGACGGCGCTCGACGCGGGCGTCACGTACGTCGACACCGGCGACGTGTACGGCCACGGCGACAGCGAGACGATCATCGGGAAAGCGATCGACGGCCGCCGCGACGAGGTGACGCTGTCGACGAAGATCGGCTACGACTTCTACGACAACCCGCAGGCGGGCCACGGCGAACTGCCGAAGGAGCTGAACCGCGAGTACCTCACCGAGGCGTTCGAGGCCTCGCTGGACCGGCTCGACACCGACTACGTCGACGTGCTCCAGCTCCACAACGCCAACGTCGACGAGGTCACCCCCGAGGTTCGGGACCTCCTCCGCGAGTGGAAGGCCGACGGTCGCGTCCGCGCGCTCGGCTGGGCGCTCGGCCCCTCCATCGGCTGGCTCGCCGAGGGCGACGCGACCGTCGAGTACGAGGAGTTCGACGCGGTCCAGACCGTGTTCAACGTCTTCGAGCAGGAGCCCGGCCGCCACTTCGTCGACACTATCCGCGAGTCCGGCGCCGACACCTCCGTCATCGCCCGCGTCCCGCACTCCTCCGGCCTCCTCAACGAGCAGGTGACGCCCGAAACCGTCCTCGAAGACGGCGACCACCGCTCGCACCGACCCAAAGAGTGGTACGAGACCGGCTGGGAGAAAGTCGAGGCGCTCCGGTTCCTCGAGTCACCCGACCACGCCGAGGGGACGCGCACGATGGCGCAGGCCGCGATCCGCTGGCTGCTCGCCCACGACGAGGTCGCCTCTGTCACGCCGACGTTCCGCGACGCCGACGACATCGCCGAGTGGAGCGCCGCGAGCGACGTGCCCGCCCTCTCCGACGCCGAGTACGAGCGCGTCGACGAGCTGTACGCGCGCAACTTCGACATCGACCGCGACGACGGGATGGACGTGCTCCGCACCTCCGTCGACGGCGACGACATCGAGGCCGCCGGCCTGGACAAACGCGCCGCGTCGTACTGAGCCGCCGACCCGCTCGTTTCTCTTCGAGACCGCCGGACTGCGGCGGGGTCTGCGACACGTACACAACTTTCACCGCGGTCGGTCGCGACGGGCGCGTACCGGCCGAACCGCCGACGCCGTCGCTCGCGATTTTTAAGTGGTGGCTCGGTGGAAAACCCTCATCACAAGGGGCTCAGTGGGGGTAACACGTCGTCATGGCCACCGTCTCCAGCGTGGCCGTCGGCGGGTATAAACCTCCCGCGATGGAGCGCTTGCGGCGACTGACCAAGCCGACCGCGCACCCTGTTACCACTCACCGGCGACCGACGTCGCGAACCGCTCCATCGCCGCCTCGGGGTCGTCGCCGCGCAGGCCGACGATGACGTGGTCGACGCCGACCGATTCGAGGCGCCCGAAGTAGTCGCGGAACCAGTCGGCGCCGGCGCGGTAGCCGAGGTGGAGCTGTTCGGGTTCGGCGGCCGGGTCGTCGGCGAACTCGACGCCGAGGGCGATACAGAACGGCTTTTCGCCGGCCAGTTCGCGCCACTCCGCGACGTAGCTCCGGAGCGTCTCGTCCGGGAGGTGATAGAACAGCCAGCCGTCGCCGTGGTCGGCGATCCACTCCGTCGACTGCCTGGCGTTCCCCGTCGGCAACACCGGGAGCGTCTCGGTCGTCGGCTTCGGGAGCACGTCGAGGTCGCCGTCGAGGTCGCCCCACTCGCCGTCGACTTCGGGGAACGACTCGCTCCAGCAGGCGCGCATCGCTGCGATCCGGTCGCGGACCATCTCGCCCCGGCGCTCGGGGTCGACGCCGAACGCCGGGTACTCCGGGTCGCGATCCCCGGACGCGACGCCGAGGACGACCCGCCCGTCGGAGAGGCGGTCGACGGTCGCCGCGGACTTCGCGAGGTGGATCGGGTGCCGGAGCGGGAGGACGACGCTCGACGTGCCGAGCGCGATCGTCTCGGTGCGGGCGGCCGCGTGCGAGAGCAGCGCCCACGGGTCGAACGCGCCGCCGGCGTCGCCGAACCGCGGCCAGTAGGTCGGCACGTCCCGCGCCCACAGCGCGTCGAAGCCGAGCGCCTCGGCGCGTTCCGCGAGGCGCAGCTCCTCGGTCGGATCCGGGGTCTCGCGCCGCACCCCAGTCAGGGGGAAGCCGAGGCCGACCGTGAGCCCGTCGCCGTCGAACAGCCGTCGGAAGCCGGCGTTGGCGTGCGGCCGACCGCGGTTCGCGTCGGGGCCCGTCATCGACTCCGGTCAGTTCCCGCCGGCGATCCGACTCGCGACCCGGTCGCGGTCGCGCCGAACCCGCTCCGTGATCGCGACCACCTGTGCCAACACGGGGTGACCGGGCCCGTCGACCGGCCCGTACAGGTACTGATAAAAGGAGCGACCGTCGTCGTCCCCGGATCCGGGTCCGGCCCCCGCGGGCCGCATCGGCGGGTCCCCGAGGCTCCGCTGGCGCTCCTCGGCGATCGCGTCACACTCGGGTTCGAGGTCGCCGAGCCGCTCCCACACGTCGATCGCCGCCCCCGTCCGGTCGCTTCGCACGCCGTCGAGGTGTTCGACGAGCCGTCGCCGCCGCCGGTCGACGCGCTCCAGATCGGTCTCGTACCGGGCGAGGGCGTCTTCCTCCGCCGCGATGGCGTCGGCCAGCGACGAGCGGGCGTCGGCCGCCCGCCGACTGCGCCGCACCAGCGCCGACTGCGCGCCGGGCGAAAGCGTGCCGTTCGAGGCCAACGCCGCGGTCGTGTCGGGGCCGAGTTCGGCGGCGAGGCTCTCCGCGACCGACTCGTCGTACTCCTCGCGGTAGTGGGGGACCGACATCACCGTGTCCCGGTACGACGCCAGCACCCGCCGGAGCCGGACGTCGCCGCCGGTCGCGTGCTCGCCGCCGAACGGTGCGCCCGTTCGGACCGTCGCCGCCGGCCCGTCGAGCGACGACACGGTCGCCGGGACGGGGGCCGTGTCGAGCCGAGCAACGGCGACGGCGAACTCCTCGAACGCCTCGCGCTCGTCGAGGACTCGCCGCCGCTCGCTCCGGCACGCCGCCTTGGCGTCCCGGACGTACGCCAGCGCGACGAACGCGGCGACGCCGACGAGCCCCACCGCGGCGAGTACGGCCGGATCGGTCGCGGCCGAGACGAGGTCACAGGACCAGCCGGCACACTCCGTCGCGGGCGCCGTGTCCCGCAGCCGGAGCGCCCCCGCCGACACCTGTCCTACGCTCATTGTATGCGCTAACACGGCACACGTACAAAGCGCTTGTGGCGAATCTCAGGGACGGACGCGACGGTTTCCCGAACGAGCCGGTGAGCCGGTTTCCGTGCACTCCGAGCCGGTCCGGCTACTCGACGACGCCGTCGTCGGTGATCACGGTGTCTATCATCCCGATCGGGGTCGCGTCGTAGCTCGGGTTCTCTATCGTCACGTCCTCGACGGGCTCGCGCATCACCTCGACCGCGTCGCGGAACTCGTTTTCGAACCGGAACTCCTCGATCTGTTTCGCGCCGGAGCCGACCGCCGTCACCGGGACGCCGAGTTCGCGGGCGGTGACGACGACCGGGAAGGTTCCGATGCGGTTGTAGTACGTCCCGCCGGTCATGCAGGTGATCCCGAGCATGACGCGGTCGCAGTCGCGGAGGGCGTAGCCCATCGCGCTGTCGACCACCATCCGGGCGTCGACGCGCGCCATCCCGGCGAGCGCGCGGACCGTCTTCCGTCCGAGGGTTCGCGGACGCGCCTCGGTGACGTACACCGTCAGGTGGGCGCCGTCGCGGGCGGCGTTCTCGATGGATTCGAGGACCGTCGTCGAGTAGTCGTGGACCAACAGCGTGTCGCCGTCGTCGATGTGTTCGGCGGCGTTGGCGGCCGCCTCGCCTTTCGCCGTCTCGATGTCGTCGGTGACGCGCTCGATGGTGTCTTCGAGCCGCTGTTTCCCGTCCTCGACGCTCGTCGCCTCGCCGACGATGGAGCGTTCGACCTCGCGCATGGCGTTGTGGAGCGCGGCGTGTGAGGGGTTCGACCGCCGCAACACCCCCGCGTTGTGTTCGAGGTCGCGCTCGAACTCGTCGACCGTCACGTACTCCCGTTCGAGCAGCTCCGTGAGCGACCGCGTCGCCTTCACAGCCACCGCCGAGGTGCTGTGGGTCCGCATCGCCCGGATCTCGGCGACCGTCTCGTCGATCATACCCCAACGGTCGTCGCCCCGACGCAAAGGGGTTCCGGGGTCCCGCCGAGCCGACGGCTCCGCGTCGAGCGCCTCGATCCGATGTGACGGAAAAACGCGAGCGAGTCGCCGGACGGCCCCGCCTCAGGCGTACTTCGCGACGATGTCGAGTACGTCGTCGAGTTCGTCGCCGTCGAGCGAGTAGCGCTCCTGTGCGAACACCGAGCGCAGTTCGGTTCGGTCCTCGGGGAGGAGGTCGGCGATCTTCACCGCGGTCGGCACGTCGATCTGGTCGAGTTCGGTCAGCTCCTCGACGAGTTCGCGGGACTCCTCGGCGTCGAGGTGGGCGAACCGGTTGACGTGTTCGATCGCGCGGGCGAGCTCGTAGCGGAGGTCACGGTCCTCGTCGTCCGCGCGCTCCGCCTCGATATCCACGAGGATCTCCTTCGCTTCGGAGGTGGTGACGTACTCCTCGTCGAGCTTCTCTTTGAATATCGTCATTGCGGTTCAGTTCTGCTGTGCGCTCATGTGGGCGGCGGCGACGATGAGCGTCTTCGCCTTCCCGCCGTCCGAGATTTCGACTTTGAACGCGGCGCCCTGCTTGCCGACCACCGTGCCGGTGCGGCCGTCGAAGCGGGGGTGGAAGCGACCCTTCTGGACGCTGGGGTCGATCTTGAGGTGGACCTGCGACCCCTCGTCGAACTCCTGGATCGCTCGCTGCGGCGGCGACGTGCCGCGGTCGCGGGGTTTATTCGAGAGCTTGTCGCGAGTCGCCTTCTGGGGGCCATTGGAACTCGGCATGGTCTTGCGCCTTCTTCCGCTGCCGCGGTTATAAATGGTGCGTTACGCCTCTCGACCGAGATCCGGTACCACACCGGCGCGGTCGGCTCGCGGCGTCGTCGCCCGGCCGTGAGCGACCCGATCGGCCCCGCAGTCGACCCGCGAAAGTACCCGACGCGACTCCCCCTTTCGAAAGGGATAATCCCCTGAAACCCTACGCTATTTGTAATGAGTCATCAGCTGCCAGACGTTCAGGCGTCGGCGCCGGACGTCTCTGTCGGGCTGTCGCAGGTGGGCGTCACCGGCGTCGAGAAACTCGTCAAACTCGCTCGCGGCGACAAACGCCCCATCGTCCTCATGGCCGAGTTCGAGGTGTTCGTCGATCTCCCCGGCGGCCGCAAGGGGATCGACATGTCGCGGAACCTCGCGACGGTCGACGAGATCCTCGAAGACATCACCCGCGAGGAGGCGTATCGCGTCGAAGACGTCTGTGGCGACGCCGCCGAGCGACTCTTAGAGAAACACGACTACACGACCACCGCCGAGGTGTCGATGTCGGCCGAGCTCGTCACCCGCGAGGACACGCCGGCGTCCGAAATCGAGACCCAGAGCACGGCGACCATCGTGGCCAGCGCCACGGCGACGGACGCGGGCACCCGCGAGGAGATCGGCGCCGAGGTCACCGGTATGACGGTCTGTCCCTGCTCGCAGGGGATGAGCGAGTCCCGCGCCCGCGACAAACTCGCCGAACTCGGCGTCGACGACGAGACGACGGAAGAGTTCTTAGACGCCGTCCCGCAGCCGGGCCACTCACAGCGCGGCCACGCGACGCTCACCGTCACCACCGACGGCCACCCCGACATCGACCTCCGCGACCTGATCGACGTCGCTCGCGACTCGATGAGCGCGCGGATCTACAACATGGCGAAGCGCCCGGACGAAGACCACATGACCTACGAGGCACACGCCGACGCGAAGTTCGTCGAGGACTGCGTCCGCGCGCTGGCCGAGGGCACCGTCGAGGAGTTCGATCACCTCCCGGACGACGCCGTGATCCACATGAAACAGTCGAACGACGAGTCGATCCACCAGCACAACGCCCACGCCGAGCGCGAGGTCACGATGGGCGACCTGCGAGACGAACTGAACGCCGAGCACTGAGGGCGGTACGGACCCGTCGACCGGTCGCGCGAGCGTCGCCCGGCCGGGCTGTTTGCTTTCGACACGGAGCGGCGAGCCGGCTCACCCGAACGTCAGCGGCTCGGCGTCCTCCCACTGCGGCTCGAACTGGTCTTTGACGCTCGCCGCGAACTCCGCGTCCTTCACGTCGATCATCGCGAACGGCTCGTCCCCGGAGAGGGGGTGTGGCACCTCGATGCACACCTCGACGCCGTCGAACACGGAGAAGGTCCCGTCGACGCCGGCGGTGGTGCGCACTTCGAACCCCGGCATGTCGGAGAGATCCGCGGTGTATCGGCGTCCGACGCTGCGCGGCAGCGCGTCCACGGTCCCCGGCGACAACAGCACGCGTATCTCGACGCCGCGGTCTAAGGCCGCCTCCAACTCGTCGGTCACCTGCTCGCCGATCGTCCCGAGGTCGAACCCGGTCGCGGGCGCGCCGGCGACGACGACCATCCGCCGCTCGGCGGCCGCGATACGCTCTAAGAGGAGGTCGGTGGCGTCCTCCGCGCCGACGGCCGCGGTCCAGAACTGCCCGTCGACCGGCTCGCCCGCGTCGAGCTCCGTCGAGAGGTCCTCGACGACGGCCTCGTACTGCTCCGCCTGCGTCTCTAACTCCGCCTTCTTCTCCTCTAACAGCCGGTCGAGGGCGGCGTCCGGCTCCACCGCGACGTACTTTTTCGGCCGGCTGGCGGCCTGGCTCCGAACGAGGTTGTGCTGTTCTAAACTGTTGAGCACGTCGTACACCCGGCCCATCGGGACCTCGCTCGCTCGCGAGAGGTCCTTCGCCGTGGTCGGCCCGGTCCGTAAGAGCGCGCGGTACGCGCGGGCCTCGTACTCGGACAGGCCCAGGTCGCGGAGAGATGCCATACCGGGGGATCCGCCGGCACCCGTATAAACACACCGCCGGTTTACACGCCTCGGCGGTGGACTCCCCGAGCCGTCGGTCGTTACCCGAAAAAATCGCCAGACGATGCCGACTGAGTGCGGCGAACTGCGACGACAACCCCGCTATTGGATCGTCGTCTCGACCCGCGTCATCAACTCGGCGGGTGTTTCTGCGGGCTCGGAGACGGCGTCTCCGGCGAGCACCACGGCCGAGCCCGCGGGGACCGACCGCGGCGCGGGCGCGTCCGCTCGGTGCGCGTTCGGCACGACGACCTTCTCGTGGTCGGCGACTCGCCACGCGGCGCGGTGCAGGTCGCTCCCCGGCTCGTCGCCGACGGCGACCACGGTGGTGCCGCGAAGCAGTCGGCCGACGAGGCTGCCGTACCCCGCGACCTGCACGCTCAGGCGCTCGGTCGCGCCGGCGAACGACTCGGCGGTCTCGCGGGCGACGGCCTCGTACCGCTCCTCGCCCGTCAGCGCCGCCAGATCGAGGAGCGCGGTCGCCATCTCGACGTTGCCGTCGAGCGGCCTGAACGGGCGATCCAGCAGTCCCGCGCCCGAACGCGGGCCGTCGACGAAGGAGCCGTCGACGTGCAGCCGATCGATCGCCCGGTCGGCGACCGCGCGGGCGACGGCGGCTCCCTCTCCGAGCACGCCCGCGGCGCGGGTGTACGCACCCACCACGCGAGCGGCGTCGGCCAACAGGTCCGTCTCGCCGTCCGCGTCGCTCCCGCGGTAGTGCGTCACCGCTCCGGAGTCGACGTCGATCAGATCGCGTTCCAACTCGCCGAGGATCCGCTCTGCGTACTCGCGGGCGCGCTCGGCGTCGGTGTAGGCGGCGACCGCGAGCAGGGCGTCGGCCGCGAGCGCGTTCCCGCCGGCGAAGACGGTGAGGTCCCGGCGCGGCGCGTCGAGGTCGTCGCGGTCCGCGGCGGCGGCCGCGTAGTAGGCCCTGCCGAGGCCCGGCCCGACGCTGCCGCCGACGCCGTAGCCGGTCCAGAGGTCGTCGGTAAGGAACGCCACCGCGTCGGTCGCCGGTTCGAGGTACGCCTCGTCGCCGGTGTAGAGGTAGGCGTTCGCGAACGCCCTCGTGACGGCCGCGTTCGTGTCGATCGACTTCTCGTAGGCCACGTCGCCCCAGTCCGGCGTCCCCGCAAATCGGAAGAACCCGCCCGCCACGTCGTCGGCGAGGTGGTCGCGGACCGCGTCGAGGGTCCGGAGGGCGCGGTCGCGGTCGCGCTTCAGCGCGAACTCGACGGTTCGGGGGAGCGGGAACTTCGCGTCGGTTCCCCACCCGGCGTTGTTCTCGTCGTACTTCACCTCGATCTGGCCGGCGAGGTGGCTCTCTACCGCGTCGGTCAGCGTCCCGCTCGGCGGGAGGTCGCCGTCGAGCGCGCGCGGGATCCGGCCCGCGGAGCGCCCCTTGTCGGCCCACATCTGCCGGACCGATTCGAGGACCTGGCGCATCCCGTCGACGTCGAGGTAGCCCGCGCCGGTGAGCAGTTCGCCCTCGGGCGTGAGGAAGGCGGTCGTCGGGAACCCGCCCATGTTGTACCGCTCGCGCACCCGTGGGTTGCGGTCGACGTCGACGCGGACGGGGACGAACCCCTCGTTGACGTTGGCGGCGATCCGCGGCTCCGCGTAGGTGATCGCGTCCATCTCGTGACACCCCTCACACCACGTGGCGGACAGCGAGAGCAGCACCGGGCAGCCCCGCTCGTCGGCCTCGGCGAAGGCGTCGGCGCCCCAGTCGCGCCACTCGACGTGCGTCTCGTCGGTCATACGTCGAGTGCGGCCGGCCGGAGGGTAAGCGCTTCGAGAGCGCGCGGCGGGCGAACAGCGACGACAGCGAGTGGAGAACGGCGTGGAGGGCGGGAGTCGACTGCGATGCGTTGGATTTTCGCCGGACTCAGCGCTTGTGCGCCGGACTCAGCGCTTGTGGTCGTGACCGAGCGCGAGCGCGAGAACGTTCGCGACCAGCAGGCCGACGAACAACAGCCCGGTGGTTCCCTCGAGTCCCATGTAGAGGAGGACGGGGTACGTCGCCGGGATGGCGATGGCCGCCCAGAAGGCGGCTGCTTTCACCGTGCCGGTCATCAGTCCGGCGACCTGTCGGCCGGACGAGAGGGGCGTGGAAGCGGGGGTTGACATGGACACCTCACCGTACGACTGGGGACCACATATAGCCCGCCGAGGGTTCGGACGATTTCACCACGTTTCTCGCCCGCCGCCGACGTTTTAAAACGTCCTCAAAAACCGTTTAATTGTTTATAAACTCGTTTTAGGCGTTCGTTCTGAACATCGACGATCGTCGGTCCGCAATCTGATCATCGACGATATCGCCCCGAGACCGGCTCACACTCGGATCTCGACCAGCAGGTCCGACTCGGGCGACTCGCCCATCATCGAGCGGACGCGGTCCCACGTCAGGTCCGCGCGGGCGGTCACCGTCTCCGCCGCGATCGCGCCGCAGGCGTTGCCGACGAGCAGCGGCACCTGGTAGTCGCGAGGGTCGTGTGAGAAGCCCCCGTCGCTGATCTCGGGGTCTCTGAGCGCGGCGCCGAGGAACCCGGCGGCGAACGCGTCGCCCGCGCCGACCGTGTCGACCGCGTCGACCTCGAACCCCGGATGCGAGACGTCGCCGTGCGGCGTCCGGACCGTCGCGCCCTCCGCGCCGAGTTTGATCGCGACGACGCGGTCGTCGGGCTCCCACGGGTCGATGTCGGTCGCGTCGGCGAGCGCGTCCGCCTCCCTGGCGTTCACGAACAGCAGATCCGTGGCGTGGAGCGCGGCCTCGAACGAACGGTCGCCGATGCGGCGCCCCGGATCGAAGCTCCGGGTCGTCTCCGCCTCGCCCGCGGCGGTCGCGAGCGCGGCCGCGGTCCCCGGCTGCTGGCCGGTGAGGTGGAGGTGGTCGGCCGCCGCCAGCGTGTCGCGGTCGAGTTCGGCCGCGGTGAACGACTCGTTTGCGCCGTCATTCGCCAGCATGAGCAGCTCTCCGCTCCCGTCGACTATCGCGTACTTCACCGACGTGGGCTCGTCGGCGTCGACGAGGACTTGCCCCGGATCGACGCCGGCGCTCGCGAGTTCGCGGAGCGCTAACGCTCCCGACTCGTCGCCGCCGACGCTCCCGTAGACGACCGACTGGCCGCCGAGGCCGACGAGCCCGACCGCGACGTTCGCGGCGCTGCCGCCGCCCGACTGTTCGAGCAGGTCGATCCGGGTCTCGCCGTCCGGCTCCGGGAGCTCGCCGACGTGGATCGTCACGTCCCAGTTGATGTGGCCGGCCGACACCACCTTCGGGACGCGGTCCGCGGCGTCCGGCTCGATGTCGGGGTCGTCGTCGGCCGGCTCCGGCTCCCGGTCTCGCTCCCCGTCGGTCTCCCACTCAGCGACCTCCTCGTCCCACTCAGCGACCTCCTCGTCCCAGTCGTCGGGGGGGTCACCGTCGCCACCGCTCATGGCTCGGCCCACGGCTCGGCGGCGCCCTCGCCGAACAGCTCGCGCATCAGCGTCACGATACTCTCCGGCGGGAACTGCCCGTGCTCGGTGACGATGGCGTCCATGTACCGCGGCGGCGTCACGTCGAACGCGGGGTTCTCGACGGCGATCTCGCCGACCTCCTCGCGGTCGGCGGCGGCTATCACCTCCGCCTCGTCGCGCATCTCGATCTCGACGGTGTGGCCCGTCAGCGTCTCCGGGTGGAGCTTGATCGTCTGGGCCGCGGTCATGATCGGGACGCCGCGCTCGCGGGCGTTGACCGCGAGCCCCGAGGTGCCGATCTTGTTGATGACGCCGCCGTCAGCGGCGATGGAGTCGGCGCCGACGACGACGTGGTCGACCTCGTCGAGGTACCGCCGCGCGGCGGAGTCGACGATCAGGGTGACCGGCACCCCGGCGTCGCGGAGCTGCTCGGCCGTGATGTGCCCCTGCTGGCGCGGGCGCGTCTCCTTGACGACCGCCGATATCGATTTCCCCTGCTCGACGGCCGCCTCGATACACGCCAGGGCGTCGGTCGAGTGACAGTGCGTCATCACCGTGTCGCCGTCGGCGAGGCGGTTCGCGCCGACCTGTCCCAAGTCGTCCTGTGCGCGATCTAACTGGTCAACGAACGCCTCGCTCGCGTCGACGACGCTGCGGCGCAGCTCCTCGACCGTCTCTCCCTCCATCCGCTGAAGCACGTACCGGAGGGCGTTCGGCAGCGAGACGGCCGTCGGTCGGGTCTCGCGGAGGGTCCGCCCGGCCGCGCGCATCGACGCGCGGAACGCCTCGGGGTCGCTTGCGGTCCCGTCGGCGGCCGCGGCCTCGCGGGCCTGCTCGGCGAGCGCTTCCGCGGCGGCGGCCGCGATGGTCGCCGCGCCGCGGATCTCCATCGTCGCGATCGATTCGGCGGTCTCTCGAACCGGGACCGCCGGCTCCGTCTCGGTCATACCAACCCAGTAGCCGCCGCGGTATTTATAAAACCGGGCGAGAGGCGGGCGATCGCGGGGTGCCGTCGCCGTGCCGGGCCGCCACCCGTCGTCGGTCAGTTCTCGTCGTCGCCCGGCTGTTGCCCGTAGCTCTCGAACCGCTCTTCGACGGTCGCCATCTGCTCGTCCGAGAGGACGTGCGGCTCGCCGACCGCCGACGACCGGAGGTAGAGCCGACAGATGTCCTCGACGTGGCGGGTGTTCTCGACGGCCGTCTCGACGTCCGGCCCGGTGACGACGAGCCCGTGATTGGCGAGGATCGCGGCGTCGGCGTCCGCCTCGCCCATCGCGGCCACGACGTTCGCGGCGAGTTCTTCGGTGCCGTACGGCGCGTAGTCGGCCAGCGGGACCTCCCGGCCCACGGCGGCGATCATGTAGTGAATCGGGGGGAGTTTCTGGTGGAGCGTCGCCATCGTGGTCGCCCACGGCGAGTGGGTGTGGACGATCGCGCCCGGCCGGTCGTGTTTATAAATACCCGTGTGCATCGGCACCTCGCTCGACGGCGCCATCCGCCCGGCGAGCCGTTCGCCGTCCAGCGAGACGACCGGCACGTCGGTCGCGTCGAAGGAGTCGTACGGGACGCCGGTGGGAGTCACGGCGACATGATCACCATCGCGGACGCTCAGGTTCCCGGTCCGGCCGGGCGTCAGGTCCGCGAGCGCCGGCGCGTACGCCACCACGGCCTCGCGGGCGTCGCGGAGGAGGTCCGGATCGGCGGGCGACGCGTCGTCGCGGGTCACGCCGCCACCTCCGTCAGCTCGGCGAACGCGTCGAGCCGGTAGTCCGGCTGCTGGTGGTCCGGGAGGTCCTCGCGGGCCGGCGTCTCGCCGTCGGCGACGAACAGCGCGGTGTCCATCCCGACCGCGTTCGCCCCGGCCACGTCGGCGTCGGCGTTGTCCCCGACCATGAGCGCCTCGCTCGGCCGGCGGTCGAACGCCGCGAGCGCGGTCGTGAAGGGGAGCGCGCTCGGCTTCTCTCTGCCCACCGCCTCGGAGGTGACAAGCCGGTCGATCCGGTCGTCGATCGCGAGCCGCGAGAGCTTCTGCAGCTGGACGCGCGTGGTGAGGTTGGTCACGACGGCGACTTCGACGCCCGCCGCGGCGAGTGAGTCGAAGACGCGCTCGACGCCGTCACAGAGCGACATCTCGCTCGCGTACCCCTCCCAGTAGGCGTCGCCGATCGCCAGCGCGTCGGCAGCGTCGTGTTCGTCGGCGTGACGCTCCAGTGCGCGCGAAAAGTAGATGTGGCGGCTGTGAGACGCGGCGGTCCCGCGCACCTCTCGTTTTGCCTCTCGTCGTGCGGTCGCGTACAGCTCGTCGAACGCCTCGCGGTCCATCTCGTACCCTCGCTCGCGGAACGCTTCGAGCGCGGCCCGCTTGCCCGCCTCGTTGCAGGGGGCGTACGGGTACAGGGTGTTATCGAGGTCAAAGCACACCGCCTCGTAGCTCATACGCGTCCTCGGTCGGGCCGCGACTTAAGCGTGATTCGACGGCTCCGGCGGCGTCTCGAACCGCTACTGTTCGTTCATCGCCTCGCTGGCGATGTTGCGGCCGCGGGAGTTGAGCGCCACCTCGCGGCGCACGCGCACCTCCTCGACCACTTCGAGTTCGACGAGCCGTTCGAACGTCTCCTCGACGGCGTCGACGTCCATCCCGAGGAACGACGGGATCTCGAACGGCGAGACCCCGGAGTACAGCGCCATCAACACCTCCCTGTCGCGGCTGGAGAGGTCGACGTTCGTCGACGAGCGCTCCTCTCCCTTCCGGAGCCACGCCTCGACGAACCGCATCCGGTTGGGGTCGCCGGCGAGGTGGGTCTCGATGCTCGTCCCCTCGTCGTCGGTGTGTGAGACCTCGATCACCGGCTTCTTGTCGCCGTTGACGGTGCGTTTCGCGGCGTCGAGCCCGCTGATGTCGTCGAGGTCGAACTTCACGAACGCGCCGCTTTCGAGGGCGGCGTTGAGCCCGTTCTCGTCGATCTTCACCCGCGCTTGCTCCCACTGGGTCTCCTGGACGACGCCGCCCTCGATCGCGGGGTGTTTCGCGGTCACGGTCCGCTGGTCGAGCAGCGCCCGGTAGACGTTGAGTTCGAACGACTCGTGGTCCGAGGCGGCCACGAGCAGCACCTGATCGCCGAGGTCGAAGCTGACGTAGTTCGACACGCGCGCGACCGACTGGTTGGCGTCGTGCCGCCCCCCGAGCCCTTGGAGCTTCGAGAGCGGAACCGTGCGCTTCCCGTCGTTGCCGGCCAGTATCAGCCGGCGGTTCGACAGGAGCACGCGGCCCGGCGTCCACGAGACGTCGCTCACCTTCCGCCCGTCGCGGACGGCGACCGCGAACCGCGCCTGCGTGTCGGCGACCTTGTACTCGCCGCTTCCGCCCGACATTTAGGGTCCCCCCGCCCGGAGCTTCGAAACCGCCGAGAACACCCGCTTCCGGACCGCGGAGCTGTCGTCGTCGGTGAACTCCTCTAAGCGATTGAGCGTCTCCTGGCCGCCGATCTGCCCGAGGACGAACACCGCCTTCGCGCGGGCGTCTTCGGGGTGTTCGGTGCCGAGTCGGTCTAACAGTCGGTCCTCGACTATCGGCCCGCCGAGGCTCTTGAGGCTGGTGGCCGCGAACTGTGCGGCCTGCGGATCCTCGTCGGCGAGCGCGTCGGCGAGCGCCTCGACGGCGAGCGCCGAGTCCGGCTCGGCGACCCGACCGAGGATCCACGCCGCGTTCCGGCGCTGGCGGTTCTGTTGGCCGTCGGTGAGGATCTCGACGAGCGGTTCGACGACGGTCTCGTCGTCGGCCTGTTTCAGCTCGGAGACGACCCGGTCGCGGACCGCGTGGCTCTGCTGGGTCGGGACGTTCGAGAGCAGTTCGATGATCGAGTACACCGCGGCGTTGCGCACCACCGCGCTCTCGTCGCCGAGCGCGCGGGCCAGCGGCTCGACCGGTTCCGGGTTGTTCGCCTTCCCGAGCGCGCCGGCGGCGATTCGCCGGAGCGACTCGTCGCTCTCTTCGAGCAGGCCGAGCAGCGGCGCGAGCGCCTGATCGGTGCCGACGTTCGCGAGGGCGTTGGCGGCCGACCGGCGGACCTTCAACTCGCCGTCGCTTTCGAGCCGCTCCGACAGTCCGGGCACCGCTCGCGGGTCGGCGAAGGTCCCGCAGGCCTGACACGCGCGGAGCCTGACGCGAGGGTCCTCGTCGGTCAGCGCCTCGATGAGGTGTTGGAGGCCGCTCGCGTCGTCGAGCCGCCCGAGCGCCTTGGCGGCGGCCATCCGGAGCTCCGGGCGGTCGGCCTGCAGCGCGCGGGCGAACTTCCGGGCGGTGACCCACTCGGCCTCCGACTGGCTCGTGCCCGTGAGCTCGGAGAGCAGCTGTTCGAGCGCGCCCTCGCCGACTTCGTCGAGGGCGTCGACCGCGGCCCCGCGGACCTCCGGGTCGTCGTCGCTGGTCGCAGCGCGCAAGAGCACGTCGATGGACGCCTGGTCGCTCGGGTCGGCGACCTCGCCGAGGAACTCGGCGCCGCGCTTCCGGACCGCGGGGCTGTCGCTGCCCATGGCGTCCCTGAGACGCTCGGCGTTCCCGTCTCGGGCGTGCTGGTACAGCGACATCAGACCCTCCGAAACACCCGCCGCCGCTTGTCTATCGGCTCGTATCTGTCCGAGCGGTCCGGGGGGACGCTCTCGGTCATCCCGAGGACGAGGACGCCGTCCTCGACGAGCGACGCCTCCAGCGTGTCGAAAAGCGCCCCCTTGTGGTCGACGTCGATGTAGATCAACAGGTTCCGACACAGCACCACGTCGAAGGGGTCGCGCGCGCCGTCCCGGATCAGGTCGTGCGTCTCGAAGGTCACGAGCCGCTGGACCGCCGGCCGGACCTGAAAGGTGTCCTCGTTGCGCTCCACGTAGCGGTCGGGGTCCGAGAGCGGCGCCAACTCCTCGGCGATGTCGGTCGTCCGAGTGGTGTGGTACGTGCCGGTTCGGGCGCTGTCGAGCGCCTCCTCGCTGATGTCCGAGCCGAGCACCTCGACGCGCGACTCGTCGATCTCGGGGTCGTCACAGGCCAGCATCGCGACGGAGTACGGCTCCCGACCGTCAGCCGACGGCGCCGACCAGACGCGGACTCGGCGCTGCTCGCTCGTTCGCTCGCGGAGCACGTCGCGGAGCACGTCCCACATCTCCGGGTTCCGGAAGAACTCCGTCACGTTGATCGTGAGCGCGTCCATCAGCGCCTCGCGCTCGTCGCTGTCCTCCCGGAGCAGGCGCTCGTACTCGGCGTGCGACTCGGTGTCGCGCCGCCGCATCCGAGCGGTGATCCGCCGGTCGAGGTACGACTCGTTGTAGTACCCCGGTTCGAACGGGACGGTGTCGTCGATCTGTCTGAGGACTCCCTCGAACGGGGTCTCGCTCTCGCCGCTCATAGGCTCACCACGTCGAGGACGGCAACGACGTCGCCGTCGCCGAGGACCGCCGTGCCGCTGAGCCCCGGCGTCCCCGACAACGGCCCGTCGAGCGGTTTCACGACGACCTCCTCCTGATCGAGTACGGCGTCGCAGTGGAGCGCGACCTGTCGCGTCTCCTCGCGGATCCGCACGAGCATCCCGTCGTCGGTCACGCCGCCGTCGGTGGTAGCCGACGCGGAAGCCGTCTCGGGGTCGCCCTCGCCGACCGCCGTCTCGTCGCTTCCGGCCCCCGCCTCCGCGACGGCGGCGCCCGCGTTCTCCAGCCGGTCTTCCAGCCGGATCACGGGGTAGAGATCCTCCTCGTGGCGGACGATCTCGTCGCCGTGGACCTCCTCGATGCCGTCCGCGCGGGCGACCTCGGCGATCGACTTGATCGGGATCCCGTACTCCGTCCCGCCCACGTCGACGAACATCACCTTCACGATGGCGACGGTGACGGGGAGCCGGAACCGGACCGTCGTCCCCTCGCCGGGGTCGCTCTCGACCGAGACGGAGCCGTCGAGGTCGCGGGCCGTCGTTCGGACCACGTCCATGCCGACGCCGCGCCCGGAGACGTCCGTCACCTCCTCCGCGGTGGAGAAGCCGGGGTGGAACACGAGGTCGTACACCTCGTCGTCCTCCATGGCCTCGACCGCCTCTCGGGTCTTGACGCCCTCGTCGACGGCCTTCTCGCGCAGTTGGTCGGGGTCGAGCCCGCCGCCGTCGTCCGCGACCTCGATGATCACGTGGTCGCGCTCGCGCTCGGCGGTGAGCCTGACGTGCCCGGTCGGCTCCTTCCCGGCGGCCTCGCGCGCTTCCGGCGACTCGATACCGTGGTCGACCGCGTTCCGCAGGACGTGGACGAGCGGGTCGCGCATCTCCGTGAGGATGGTGCGGTCGAGCTCCACGTCGTCGCCCTCGATGTCGAAGTCGATCCGCTTGTCGAGGTCCCGCGAGATGTCGCGAACGAGCCGCGGGAACGAGTCGGACACCTGCGAGAACGGGATGAGCCGCATGTCCATCGCGGTGTCCTGCAGGCTGGACGCGAGCTTGTCGAGTTCGTCCAACGCGTCCGACTGGGCGTTCAACTCCTCGAGCTCGCGTCGGAGCTTGATCCGACTCGTCACCAGCTGCTCGACGAGCCCGTACAGCTCGTCGACCTGATCGACGTCGACCCGGATCGATTTGATCTCGTCGCCGGACTTGGAGTCGGAGCCGGACTTGGGGTCGGAGCCGGTGTCGGACGCGCTGTCGTCCTCCTCTGTGGTCTCTGCCGCCGGTTCGTCGGTGTCGTCGTCTTCGGTATCGTCGGCGCCGGCGTCCTCGTCGGCTGCCGTCTCGCCCGCCTCGCTCGATGCCTCGACCGGCTCGGCCGATGCGTCCGTTTCGCCCGTCTCGGCCGATGCGTCCGTTTCGCCCGTCTCGGCCGGTGCGTCCGCCTCGCCGTCGGCGAACGCCGTCGCGATCGACTCGACCTGCGTGAGCGCGCCGAGCCCCTCCGCGACGACGTCGGGGTCGGAGTCGGCGACGAACACGTCGAACCCCTCGTCGTACTCCCCGTCTTCCAGCGACTCGGCGTCGGGAACGGTCACGTACCCGTCGAACTGCCCGTCGAGCGCCTGTAACACGAGCGCGGCGTCGACGCCCGCCATCGAACTCTCGCCGATCGTCACGTCGGCGTAGACGACCGGGGCGTCGAGGGACGCCGCTGCGTCCGGGAGATCGGTGACGGAAACGGCATCCTGTTCCTCCTCGGCTTCGCTTTCGTCGTCGTCGTTAGCGCCGTCGGAGTCGTCCAGTTCCCCGTCGTCGACCTCGCCGTCCGCGTCAGCGCCGTCGTCGGTACCGCCGCCGACGGTTCCGTGCTCCTCCATCTCGCGGAGACGGCCTTCGAGGTCCGAGGGGTCAGTCGAGATCTCGCCGGTGTCGGCTATCTCCGACACCATCGCCTCGACAGTGTCGACCCCCTCGAAGAGCAGGTCCATCAGCTCCGGCGTCACCTCGCGCTCGCCCTGTCGGACCGCGTCGAGCAAGTCTTCGAGGGCGTGTCCGAAGTCGGAGACGTCCTCGTACCCCATCGCCGCGGCGTTTCCTTTTAAGGTGTGTGCGACCCGGAACACGTCGTCCATCGCCTCGCTGTCCTCGGGGTCGGCTTCGAGGGCGAGGAGGGCGTTGTTCAGGTCCGTGATCCCGTCTTCGGCCTCGGCGACGAACGCGGCGCGGTGGGAGTCCATCAGGCCTCACCCCCGACGATCGCGGTGGCCACGTCGTCGAGATCGCACACGGTGCCGACACCGCCCGTCTCGACCGCGCGTTTCGGCATCCCGTAGATGACGCAGGTGTCCTCGCTCTGTGCGATGGTCCGCGCTCCCGCGTCGGCCATCGCGCGGATTCCGTCGGAGGCGTCGGCCCCCATCCCGGTCAACACGACGCCGACGAGCGGGCCGTCGACGACCTCGGCCGCCGACCGCATCGTCACGTCCGCGGCCGGCGTCACCGACTGCGAGTCGTCGTCGACGAGTTTGATCCGGAGCCGTCCCGCTCGGTAGCTGTCGATCCGCGTGTGGCTCCCGCCGCGGGCGACGAGCGCCTCGCCGGAGCCGATCCGGGCGCCGTCGCTCGCCTCGCGCACGTCGTACGCCGATGCTTCGTCCAGCCGGTCGGCGAACCGCGAGGTGAACGCTTCGGGCATATGTTGGACGATGACGATCCGACAGTCGGTCATCGGCAGCGCCGACATGACTCGTTCCACCGCGTTCGGCCCCCCGGTCGAGGCGGCGATGACGACCGTCAGCGGGCCGTCGACCTCGGAGGTCGCGGGGGACGCGGTGCCCGTCGACGCCGCCGACGCGGTCGTTTCCGGGCCCTTCCCGGCCGCCCGTTCGCGCCGGTCGCGGGTCGCCGCGGCGAGGTCGGCGTCGGCGACCGACCGGACGGCCTCGACGAGCCGGTCCGACTCGCGCGAGACGCCGGCCGAGACCTCGCCGCCGGGTTTCGAGAAGAAGTCGACGGCGCCGCGTTCGAGCGCCTCGAAGGTCACCTCGGCGCCCTCGGCGGTGTGCGCCGAGAGCATCAACACCGGCGTCGGGGTCTCGTCCATCAGCCGCTCGACGGCCTCTAATCCCCCCATGCCTGGCATTTCGACGTCCATCGTCACGACGTCCGGACGCGTCTCGTCTATCACCGACAGCGCCTCGGCGCCGTCCCCCGCCTCTCCGACGACCGCGACCCCCGCGTCGGTCAAGAGGTCGGAGATCAACCCTCGCATGAACGGCGAGTCGTCGACGACGACGACCCGCAACGCGTCGTCGCGACCACCGCGCCGGTCCGTCGTCCTGCTCATGTCCGAAAACGCGCCCAGACTCAGCATAAATGCACGGACCCGGTAATCACGGCTGATAATTCAGGGGACACGGTTATTGGCACCGTCACTGCAGTTGCTTCCATGGCAGCCATGGAAACGGAGGCCGAACCGACGAAGGTACTGGAGTTCGGGCTGGGCGACGGGACGTACTGTTTAGACATCGGCGTCATCGACGAGATCGTCGACGCCGGCGAGCTCACCCGTATCCCCAACTCCCCCGACCACGTCGAGGGCGTCATGGATCTGCGGGGTCGCACGACGACGATCGTCGACCCGAAGACGCTCTTCTCCATCGACGAGGAGGGGCCCCGCGAGCGAATCGTCGTGTTCGACGACGCCGAGATCGACGAGGGCGGCACCGTCGGCTGGATGGTCGACGAGGTGTTCCAGGTCCGCGACGTCGCGCCGGAAGACGTCGACCAGACGACGACCGTCAACGACGAGGGCGTCAACGGGATCGTCAAATCCGACGACCGGTTCGTGGTCTGGGTCTCCCCGGACGTCGACGACATCGACGACATCGAGGACCTCGACGCCGACCTCGGCGACGAGGGCGACGACGCGTAACTTGGTCGATCCGTCGCCGGTCCACCGCGGCGCTCCAGCCGGGCAGCCACGTCTCACTTCCGCTCTCTCGCCATTCCCCGAATCCCACTCTCTCGCTATCCCCCGAAACGGTTCTCAGCCGTGAGAACCGGGCGGCAAGGCTTATTGGGCGACCAACATTTTCTAGCCGTATGCGCGCCTCAAGCGGCGTCCCTGGGTTTGACGATCTCGTCGACGGCGGGTTCCCGGAGCATCGCCTCTACGTTGTGAGCGGTCCGCCGGGCAGCGGCAAAACGACGTTCTGTTCTCAGTTCGCCGCGGAGGGCGCCCGCAACGGCGAAGACGTGCTGTACATCAGCATGCACGAGACGAAGGAGGGGATCCGGCGCGACATGGGCGAGTACGACTTCGGGTTCGACCGGGCGCTCGACACCGACCGCGTCACCTTCCTCGATTCGTTCTCGTCCGACGGGCGCCGGTTCTTCGGGTTACCGGGCGAGCGACGGGACCACTCGGGCGTGACGAACCGGCTCACCGGCTTCATCAACTCTCGGGACATCGACCGCGTCGTCTTCGACTCGACGATGCTGTTGCGGTTCCTCCTCGACGACGACGAGGACACGATGATCCAGCTGCTCTCCTCGTTGAAGCGGACCGACGCGACCACGCTGCTCATCTCCGAGATGACCGATCCGAGCGCCTACTCGGAGGAACACTACCTCGCGCACGGCGTCGTCTTCATGCACAACTACCTCGAAGACGAGGGTATGACCCGCGGGATTCAGGTGTTGAAGATGCGCGGGACCGACGTCAACACGGACATTCAAGACGTCGAGTTCACCGACGGCGGGCTCCGAGTCGGCTCGGCCGCGACGGTGAGACAGTGATGTACGACCGAACGTTCGGCACGGAGTGGGACGACCTCACCCGCAAGGAGGCGGTCGACCGGGCGTTCGCGCTCGGCGTCGCCGACGGGGTGGGAAGCAGCCGCCCGACCGAACTGGAGCGGGTCTTGGACGCCTTCGAGAACGCCTACGACCGAAGCCTGATCGAACTCGCGTACGACGAGGGACGAACCGAGGCGCTCGAAGCCGCCGCGTCGGCCGACGCCGACAGCGCCGAGGAGGTCTGGAAGACGCTGGTCGACGGCGCCGGCTCGCCGCGCGGGGCGCCCATCTCGGCCGCGCTCCCCGGCGCGATAACAGAACTGACACTCACGCGACGGCCCCGCGAAGGCCCGCCGTCGTCGCTCGACTTCCCGTCGATGCTCCGGAAGTGATTCCTCGGAAGGGTTTTACCGTAAACCCACTCAACTCACACAAATGAGTATGCTTCCCGACGCTGTCCGTGACGCCGACAGCGTGCTCGTCACCGGGCCGCCGATGAGCGGGAAGTACGACCTGTTCAACCGCCTGCTCGCCGAGTGGTCGACGGCGCCGGTCATCATCTCCACCGGCCGCACCGCGGAGAAGGTCCGCGACGACTACGAGGCGATCACCGGCCGCGCCGGCGAGGACGCGGTCGTCGTCGACTGCGTGACACACGAGCAGGGCGACAAGCGCGACGACACGCCGACGACCAAGTACGTCGCCAGCGCGGGCAACCTCACCGACATCGGCATCAAGTTCACCGACATCGTCGAGTCGTCCGCCGGGCGCGACCGCGCCGTCGGCATCTACTCGCTCTCGCAGCTCCTGATGTACTGGGAGCCCGAACGCATCTACCGGTTCACCCGCGTGATGACCTCACAGACCTCCGGCGTCGGGTGGCCGTTCGTCGGCGTGGTCAACTCGACCGCTCACGACGAGCAGGTGGTCCACACGCTTCACGAGCCGTTCGACGTCATCGCCGAGACGCGCGTCGAAGGCGACGGCCGGGAGTTCCGCGTTCGCGGGCGGGTCGGCCAGCCCTCCGACTGGATCTCTTTTTAAGTAATCGTCCGGGTCGCCGGCTCACCCGACGAGTTCGAACTCGGCGCCGAGCGGCGGGCCGTCCTGGATGCCCCAGTAGACGAACCGGTACGTTCCGGAGCCGAGCGGCGGACACACGGTCAACTCCCGGTCGGGGACTGCCGACGCGATGGCCGCCTCTTCGAGGTCGATGGACCAGATGAACGCTCTCCCGGCGTCGAACGACTCCTCGGCGCTCGGGAGAGAGACGGCCTCGCCCGTGGGCGACCCTCGCACGTCGAGCCACCCCTCGCCCGTCCGGCGCTGGAACGAGTAGGCGTGTTTGCCGAGGATGGTCGCCGCCTCGTCGCCGGTGTTCCGGAGGACGAGCCGCATCGACTGGCCGTACGTCTCGGCGTTCCCCTCCGTCGCCAGTTCGAACCGCGTCCCCGCGGCGTCGACGACCGTCCCCTCGACCGGCTCCTCGAACGGCGGGGTGAGCCGGACGAACGCCTCGTCCTCGCAGGTCAGCGTCGCCGGGACGCCCTCCGGTCCCTGCGGCCCGTCACCCGCAGCGAAGTCGAGGCAGCCGGCGACGCCGACCGCGCCGGCGGCGCTGAGGGTCGCCGCGCTCGTCGTCAACAGATCGCGTCGCGTGCGCTCCATGCGACCCGTTGGGTCGCGCCGGGCTTGAACCGCACGCGTCGGCGCGGACCGTGACAGCGCGTCGCGCGCCCACCCCGGTCCGGAACCGCTTTCCCGTCGGCCGGCGGATGGCTGCGCATGGAGCTGTTCGGATCCAGCGGCATTCGCGGGGTCGCGCTCCGGTATCTCACGCCGGAACTCGTCCTCGAAATCGCGAAGGCCGCCGGAACGACCTGGGACGCCGACCGGGTCGCCGTCGCCCGAGACACTCGCACCACCGGCGAGCTGTTCGCCAACGCCGCCGCGAGCGGGCTCGCCGCGGTCGGCTGCGACGTCGACCGGCTCGGCGTGGTCCCCACGCCGGCGGTCGGCAACTACTGTGAGGCGACCAGCGTCCCGTGCGTGCTCGTCACCGCCTCGCACAACCCGCCGGAGTTCAACGGGATCAAACTCGTCGGCGCCGACGGCGTGGAACTGTCGACCGACGTGCTCGAACGCATCGAGCGGCGGGTCCTCGACGACGAGTACGACCACGCGAACTGGCAGAACGCGGGCGCGACGACCCGGATCGACGGCGCCGTCGACGACTACGTCGAGCAGCTGATCGACGCGGTCGACGCCGAATCGATCGCCGACGCCGACCTCACCGTGGCGGTCGACCCCGGCCACGGGGCCGCGTCGGTCTCGTCGCCGCGGATCTACCGCGAACTGGGCTGTGAGGTGGTGACCGTGAACGCGACGCCGGACGGCCACTTCCCCGGCCGCAACTCGGAGCCGGTCCCGGAGAACCTCGAAGCCCTGCGGCGGCTCGTCGCGACCACCGACGCGGACGTGGGGATCGCTCACGACGGCGACGCCGACCGGGCGGTGTTCGTCGACGAGACCGGCTCGTTCGTCGACGGCGACACCACGTTCGCGGCGATGGCTGACGCCTGTCTCTCGCCCGGCGACGCCGTCGTCAGCGCGGTGAACGTCTCACAGCGGCTCGTCGATATCTGCGACGCCAACGACGCCGACCTGGAACTGACGCCCATCGGCGCGACGAACATCATCACGCGGACCCGCGAACTCCACGAGGAGGGCGTCAACGTCCCCATCGCCGGCGAGGGGAACGGCGGGGTGTTCTTCCCGCCGTACCGGCTCTCGCGGGACGGCGCGTACATCGGCGCGCGCTTCCTCGAACTGCTCGCGGCGGCCGACGGCCCCGTCAGCGAGGCGGTCGCGCCCTACGCCGACTACCACTTCGTGCGGCGGAACGTCGAGTACGGGAGCGAGGACGAGCGCGACGACATGCTGTCGGCCGCGCGCGCCTACGTCGAGACCGCGGACGCGGCGCCGAACACCACGGACGGGTACCGGCTCGACTACGGGGACGCGTGGGTGCTCGTGCGGCCGTCCGGCACGGAGCCGAAGATCCGGATCTACGCCGAGTCCGCGGACGCCGACCGGGCCGAACAGCTCGCGACGGACATGTACGTCGCCGTCGAGAGCGGCCGATAAAGAGCACCGAAGCCGCCCGCTCGCCCTACTCCGGGGCGACGATTGCGGCCCGCTCGGCCGGGTGCTTCGCCCACCGTACCGCGGCCGCGTCGTCGTTGAACGGCTCGGTCTCGATACCCTCGATGTCGATCGTCTGTTCGAGGTAGCGCCGCTTGGGTCGCTCTGCGACCACCGCGAACCGCGAGACGCCGCGCTCTGCGGCCCCCCGCGCGGCGAGTCTGAGCGTCCGGCGAGCGGCGTCGGAGCAGGTGCGCGCCGTCCGCACGACGAGCACGACCGCCTCGACCCGTGGCTCGGCGATCAGCGTCCGCCAGCGGTCGAGCAGCGTGTCGCCGTCCGACGGCGAGAGCCGCGTCCCGTGCGGGAACTCGACGACGACCACGCCGTCGTCGACTCGGATCGTCCATCGTTCGCTCGGCTCCATGCTACTCCGTCGCATCCGTCCGCAAATAAGCACACGCATTTAAATATCAGGAGTGATACTCGGGGCGGCATCCGCAAACGAGATAATTACGGGTTTAAAATAGACTATACGGGCTCTTGTCGCCTCTCGCCACGTTCAATCCGCGAACGCCCTGAGCCGGTATCAGAATCTGTAACGTGTCTGAAACTGCAGAGCTCGACTACTCGTCGCTCCGGTCCGACTCGCTCGCCGCCCCGCCGGGCTTCGTCGCTCGCGCGTCTCCCGTCACCGCGTCGACCACCGCCCTCGCGAGCGCCTCGAAGTCGGCGTCGTCGGGCACCACGTCGACAGCGAGGCCGCTGTCGGCCGCCGTCTCCGCGGTCGGCGGACCGATCGCCCCGACGACCGCGTCGTTGAGACCGGCCACCGCCGCCTCGCGGACCCCGCGCTCGGCCGCGGCGTCGAGGAAGTGCGTCACCGTGAGCGACGAGGTGAACGCGGCGGCGTCGAGGGCGCCGGCGGCCGCCAGTTCCGCCGACTCGCCGGCCGTCTCCGGGCGCGTGAGCCGGTACAGCACCGTTTCGTGGACGTCCGCGCCGGCCTCCCGAAGCCCGTCTAAGAGCACGTCGCTCCCGTGGTCCGAGCGGGCCACCTCGACCCGGTCGCCGTCGACCCTCGCTTCGAGCGCCGCCACCAGCCCGGCCGAGGTGTACTCGTCGGGCACCACGTCGACCGCCCATCCCGCCTCGCGGGCCGCGGCGGCGGTGGACGGGCCGATGGCGACCAGCGTCGCGTCGCCCGGCGTCCACCCCGCCTCGGCCGCGAGCTCGACGCCCGTCTTGCTCGTGAAGACGACGTAGGGCGCCGCTTCGGGGACCGCTCCCGTCGACTCGACGGCGAGCATCGGGTCGGCGACCGGTTCGGCGCCGAGCGAGTCGAGGAGGCTCGTCGCGTCCGCGATCCGCTCGTCGTCGGGGCGGAAGGCGGCGACGCGGGGAGTGTCGCCGGCGCCGTCGCCCGCGCCGTCGGGCTCGTCGGTCACGGGGTCTCACCCCGCTCGGCGTCGTTTCCGAGGAACTCGGCGACCCGCTCGCGCGTCGCGGCCACGTCGCCGATCACGGTGATCGCGGGGGGTTCGATCTCCGCCTCGTCGCGCACGTCGACGATGGTGTCGAGGGTGCCGGTCGCGACGCGCATGTCGGGCCACGTCGCGCGCTCGACCAGCGCCACGGGGGTGTCGCCCGCGAGGCCGGCCTCGCGGAGTTCCGCGGTGTACGCCGGGAGTTTGCCGACGCCCATCAGCACGACGATGGTGCCGCCGGTCGCGGCGAGCGCGTCCCAGTCGACCGCCGACTCCTCTTTCGTCGGGTCCTCGTGGCCCGTGACGAACGAGACGGAGGACGCGTGATCGCGGTGGGTGACCGGGATTCCGGCGACTGCGGGGCCCGCGATAGCGGAGGTGACGCCGGGAACGATCTCGAAGGGGATCCCCGCCTCGGCGAGGTGTTCGGCCTCCTCGCCGCCGCGCCCGAAGACGAACGGGTCGCCGCCCTTGAGCCGGACGACCGAGTTCCCCTCGCGTGCCAGTTCGACGAGCCGCCGGTTCGTGTACTCCTGAGGCGTCCACTCGCCGCCCGCGCGTTTGCCCACGTCCTCGCGCTTCGCCTCCGGGATCCGTCCGAGTATCTCCGGGCCCGGAAGCTTGTCGTGGAGGACCACGTCCGCCGACTCGATCAGCTCGGCGGCTCGAACCGTCAGCAGGTCCGGGTCGCCGGGTCCGGAGCCGACGAGGTAGACGGTGCCGACCGCGTCGCCCGCGTCATCCCCCTCACGCATCGACCTCGGCCTCCTCGCGCGCGGCCTCGATCAGGTCGGCGGCGCCGCGGTCGGCCAAGTCCGCCGCGAACTCCTCGGCGGCCTTCGCGTGCGACCGGATCGGCAGATCGCGGGTGTCCGCCACCTCCTCGGTGCCGTCGGTCGAGAGCACGCGAACGCGGGTGTGGACGTGTTCGCCCTGGACGAGCGCCGAGACGCCGATCGGGGCGACACAGCCCCCGTTGAGTTCGCCGAGGATCGTGCGCTCGACGGTGACGGCGACGCGGGTCCGCGGGTGGTCGATGGCCGAGTGGACCGCCTCGACCACGTCCGGGTCGGTCGCGGTGACGGCGATGGCGCCCTGCCCGGCCGCCGGGACGAACTCCTCGCGCGGGAGGCGGGTCGTCTCCACGTCGTAGAACAGCTCCGAGCGCCGGAGGCCGGCCTCGGCGAGGACGATGGCGTCGTACTCCGTCTCGACCTTTCGTTCCATGGCCGATCGTTCGAGATCGGAGAGCGAGTCGAACCACTCCTCGACGGTGCGGTCGAACTCCTCGTCGACCTCGCTTTCCGCGTCGTCCGCGTCGTCTTCACCGTCCTCGCCGGCGTCGTCTCCGCCGTCCTCGTCGTCGCTGAGCGCGTCCCAGTTCGGCTCGTCGGCCTCGCCGCCCTCGTTTTCCCCGTCGTCGCCGCCCTTCGCTGCCGTCGCCGCGCTCGCTTCGCCCGACGCGATCAGCCGCCGCTCGTGTTCCGCCTGCAGTCGGGGCGCGAGCAGTTTCTCGATCCGGGTGTCGACGTTGCCGCGGAGCGGTTCGACGACCAGGTCCGGGCGCGCGGCCTTGATCTGGGCGGTCCGGCGGAGCGAGCCGGTTCCGACCACGGAGCCGGCCGGGAGGTCAGCGATCCCGAGGCCGTCGGGGTTGACGACCACGTCGCCGGAGGGGGCGCGCTCGGGGACGCCGGCGATCACCATGTCGGCTATCCCCTCGGTGGGTACGTCCTTCAGCGAGTGGACGGCCAGATCCGCGTCGCCGTCGCGGACCTCCTCGTCGAGCGCGTGGACGAACGCCCCCGTCTTGCCGAGGCGGTGGATCAGCTCGTCGGGGATCTGGTCGCCGCGGGTCTCGACGCGTCGAAGTTCGACGTCGCGTCGGCGGCTCGACAGGGCGTCGCGGACGGTTCCGGCCTGTCGGAGGGCCAGATCCGACCCGCGCGTGGCGAGCCTGAGGGTATCGGTCATACCCGAACTCGGGCCCCCGCGTTCAAAAGCGCACTAGTTCGGGCGTCGGGCCGGGAGGCGGGCGGACGGGAGCGTTCCGGGGCGATCGCTTATAAATGAACCGCGGTGGCGCGTGCCGGCGAGCGGCCGACGGGCCGCGAGTCGCACGCGCGAGGGCGTCGCGAACGAAGTGAGCGACGAGGCTGGGGAGGCGCGAGGTTGCGGAGGCGTGAGACTGGGGAGGATTGAGACTGGGGAGGCGCGAGAAGGCGCGAGGTTGAGGAGATGTGAGGCCGAGACGGCGCGCGGCTGCAGAGAACGACCCAGAGCGTTGCGGCGGCCTCCGCGCGCTCTATTTAAAAGCCGACCCGCGTCCGAGTCACCCGCAACACCCGCCGGACCGAAGGTGTGTTAGTGTTCGGGACCCAATCACGGACAATGGGAGTTCAGGAGCAGTACCCGTTCGACGTGGAGGCGCTCCGGGCCGATTTCCCGATCCTCGATCGGTCGGTCGGCGGCGATCCGGAGTCACCCGGCGAGGGCCCGAGCGACGACACGCCGCTCGTCTACCTCGACAACGCGGCGACCTCACAGACGCCGGACCCCGTCGTCGACACCATCTCCGACTACTACCGGAGTTACAACGCCAACGTCCACCGCGGGATCCACCAGTTGAGCCAGGAGGCCTCCGTGGCCTACGAGGAGGCACACGACACCGTCGCCGACTTCATCGGCGCCGCGGGCCGCGAGGAAGTCATCTTCACGAAGAACACGACCGAGGCGATGAACCTCGTCGCCTACGCGTGGGGGCTCGAAGAGCTCGGGCCGGGCGACAACGTCGTCCTCTCGCAGATGGAACACCACGCGTCGCTGGTGACGTGGCAGCAGATCGGCAAACGCACCGGCGCCGACGTGCGCTTCATCGACGTCACCGACGAGGGGCGGCTCGACATGGACCACGCCGCGAGCCTCATCGACGACGACACGCAGATGGTGTCGGTCGTCCACGTCTCGAACACGCTGGGCACGATCAACCCCCTCTCGGAACTGGCCGACCTCGCACACGACCACGACGCGTACGTCTTCGCCGACGGCGCGCAGTCGGTGCCGACTCGCCCGGTCGACGTAGAGGACCTCGGGGTCGACTTCCTCGCCTTCTCGGCACACAAGATGTGCGGTCCCACGGGCATCGGCGCGCTGTACGGTCGCGAGGAGATCCTCGACGACATGCAGCCGTACCTCTACGGCGGCGACATGATCCGGCGCGTCTCCTTCGAGGACTCCACGTGGGAGGACCTCCCGTGGAAGTTCGAGGCCGGGACGCCGTCGATCGCACAGGGGATCGCCTTTGCGGCCGCGATCGAGTACCTCGACGAGATCGGGATGGCGAACGTCCAGGCCCACGAGGACCTCCTCGTCGAGTACGCCTACGACGAGCTCTCGGCGATGGACGGCGTGGAGATATACGGCCCGCCGGGCGACGACCGCGGCGGGCTCGTCGCGTTCAACGTCGAGGGCGTCCACGCCCACGACCTGTCCAGTATCCTCAACGACTACGGCGTCGCGATCCGCGCCGGCGACCACTGCACGCAGCCGCTCCACGACGAACTCGGCGTCGCGGCCTCGGCGCGCGCCTCCTTCTATCTGTACAACACCATCGAAGAGGTCGACGCGCTCACCGAGGCCGTCGGCGCGGCGCGTGACCTGTTCGCCTGACGGCGCCTCGCGAGCCGCCCCCACCACTGTGGGGGGCGTTCGCTCACCCTCCGACCGGCATCGACGCGATGCGACAGAACGGCCGAAAAACACCGTAAGCGGCCGCCATACGCGGAACTAAAACGGGCTTAATTCGGGACGAACCGGACTGAGCGTCTTCCACTTATACGTGGGCGGGCCGCGTTTGTCGACTCAGCATGACAGACCCCTCTCGCGTCTCCAATCTATGACACAGTCAACACGATATCCGACCGCGTCCGCCGCACAGCCGGACTCAAGCACCGCCGCCGGTGACGACCCGACCGAGGGCGAGGGTCCCGTCGTCCTGCTCCACGTCGAGCCGGACGCGGAGTCGGCCGAGCTGCTGGCGGCGTTCGTCGAGCGGTTCGCCGACGGGGTGACGGTCCGGGCTGTCGACGGGATGGCGGCGGCGCTCGACGCGCTCGACGCCGGCGCCGCCGACTGTCTCGTGACCGAACAGCGGCTGCCGGACGGCTCCGGGGTCGAACTGGTCGAACGGCTCCGAGCGCGGGGCAGCGACCTGCCGGTCGCCTTCCACTCCACCTGCTGTGAGGCGGCGACCGAGGCGCGGGCGCTCGACGCCGGCGCCGACGCGTACTTCGTCAAACAGCCGGACCGCGGCCAGTACGAGTGCATCCTCGACTGGCTCCGCGGGCTCGGTAGCGACGTCGACCCGGACGCCCGCGCGACGACGGCCCACTCTTCGACCGGAACTGGCGCGGTCGCCGAATCGACCGATTCCGAGGAGTAGCCGGTCACGCGCCGGGTCCCGCTTTCACTCTGGCTCTTGTTTCCACTCCGCCTCTCGTCTCCACTTCGGCGCCCGCTCTCGCTTCGGTCGACGGAACCCTTTTGACTCACACAGGCGTATTTCGGGTCGATATGGGACTGGGCTCGGACATGTACCGACAGCAGATCCTGGACCACTACAAGAACCCGCGCAACTACGGGGAACTCGAGGATCCGGACTTCACGCACGTCGGCGAGAACCCCTCCTGTGGCGACACGATCCGCATGGAGGTCGCCCTCGACGACGCGGGCGAGACCATCGACTCGGTGCGGTTCACCGGCGACGGCTGCGCCATCTCGATGGCCTCGGCGAGTATGCTCTCCGAGCGACTCCACGGGATGGCCATCGAGGACCTCGACGCGCTCGACACGGACGACGTCACGGAGATGCTCGGCGTCGACATCTCCCCGATGCGCGTGAAATGCGCCGTCCTCGGCCGACAGGTCGCCCAGGACGGCTCGAAGATCCACCGCGGCGAACTCGACCCCGACGACCGCACGAAGACGGAAGAGTAGCGGCTCGCGCTCGTCCCGTGAGCGCCTTCCGTCCCGAGCCCACGGACTTTTGCTCGTGAACCACGTTCGTCCGCCCATGAGCGACGGGTTCGACAAAGAGGCCGAACGCGAGAAACTCCGCGAGAAGTTCGCAGATGACGAACAGAAGCGCGAACACACCCAGCGGATGTCCGAGCTACTCCTCCAGGGAGCGACGATGACGAACCGCCACTGCGACGACTGCGGCGACCCCATCTTCCGACACGACGGCCAGGAGTTCTGCCCGACGTGCCAGACGACCGGACAGCAGGGCGGTTCGGGAGAGACCGCGACGAGCGACGCACAGACCGCGACGCGGCCGGACGCCGATCCCACCCGAGCGAACGCCCACGCTGGCGAGCGGGAGGCGACCGACTCACCACCGGGCGCGGCCGAAAACGGCGCGGCACCGTCGACCGGCGAACAGGCGCCTCCCGCCGAGGGGGCCCGACCTTCGGCGGCACAGCCGGCCGACACCACCGCGGCGCGGCCCTCGGAGCCGACCACACCGAGGCCGTCGCAAACAGGCGCGGAGCCTGCGACCACACCCCAGACCGGGACCGAGACGACTGCGCAGCCGGGCGCGGTCGACGACGCCCGCGAGTCGCTGACGCGGACGCTGACGCGCTTCGCCCGCGCCGCCGAAGCGACCGACGACCCGCGTCGCGCACGCGACCACCTACGGGCGGCTCGCGAGGCCGCAGAGGCGCTGCGCGCGCTGGACTGACCGTCAGCGCTCGAACACGAGCCCGTAGTGGTACGGCGGCAGGTCGACCTCCGCTGCGAGTCGGAACGCACCGCTGCCTTCGACGGCCCGCCTCGTTTCGGCCGGCGAGAGCCGCAGGTCCGTGGGCGGCCCGCGCGGCTCCCCGTCGACGGTCGTCTCCTCACGCGGGCGATTGCGCCAGTTCACCACGGCGAACCGACCGTCGTCGGCGAGGACGGCGGCGACGCTCTCGACGAACGCGGCTCGGTCGGTAACGCCGTGGAACGCGTTCGCAAACAACGCGAAGTCCACGGGCTCCGGGAGGAGCTCCGGGAGCGCTCGCGCGTCCCCCTCGACGACGGTGACGTTGTCGACCTCCTGGGTCGTCGCCAGCGCGTCGAGTTCGCGGAGCAACCCGGCGTCGACATCGACGGCGTACACCGTCGCGGGGCCGGCGACCCGCGCCGCCGGCAGCGCGAAGTAGCCGTTGCCGCTGCCGATCTCGACGACGTGGTCCCCGGCCGCGAGCCCCAACCGACGGAGCGTGGCCCCCGGCGTTGGCCACACGCGCCCCCACCAGTCCCAATCCGGCTGTCCCGTGTTCTGAAATCGGCCCATAGACGCACCTGCGACGCCGATACGGGTATCGGTTCGGATCGGGGCGCGTCCGGGTTCCCGCGTGGACGGCGGAGCCCCGAGAGACGGTGTCGTCCTTCTTTCGGGACGGTCTCTCCGCCCCGATATAATTTAAATATATTTATAAATGTCTTAACTACCCATTTATCGTATACTACTTTCTGTTCTCGAATCGGTGCGAAACCCTCTCGACCGCCGAAGCCGCCGACCCAACCGAAACCGCGCCGCCCGCCGGCGACTCCGAGCGACGCGCGGCCGACCACTCGGCCGAAAGACAGATTTAACACCGTGAGTATCGTTCTCTCACCGAATTAATGGCTCAACTTCCGAAGCACTCCGTTCGCGTTGATGTCCGCAATATCGGCGGCATCGACGAGGCGTCGGTGACGCTCTCCGACGGCGTCTCGGTTCTCACCGGGCGGAACGCGACCAACCGGACCTCCTTCCTCCAAGCGCTGATGACCGGGTTGGGGAGCCGCCAGAGTTCCTTAAAAGGGGACGCCGAGGAGGGTGCGGTGACGCTTGAACTTGACGGTGAGACGTACACGCGAACGCTGCGGCGCCGGGGGGACACCGTCGCCTTCGACGGCGACCCGTACCTCGACGACCCGGAGCTGGCCGACCTGTTCGCGTTCCTGCTCGAAGACAACGAGGCGCGCAGGGCGGTGGCGCGCGGCGACGACCTCCGGGAGATCATCATGCGGCCGATCGACACCGACGCGATCGACGCCGAGATCCGCGAGTGCAAACAGCAGCGCGACGAGTTAGAGTCCGAGATCGACCGCCTCGACGGCCTCGAACACGACCTCCCGTCCCTCGAAGCGGACCGCCGCGAGACGGTCGCGGAGCTGGAGGCCGCCGAAGACGAACTGGAGGCGGTCCGCGAGGACCTCGACGACCTCGACGCGGGCGTCGACGAGAGCCGGACGCGCAAACAGGAGATGGAGGCGGCGTTTCAGAAGGTTCGAGACGCCCGCTCCGAGCTCGACGACCTCGAGTTCGACCTCGAGACGGAGCGCTCGACGCTTGAGGAGCTGCGCTCCGAACGCGACGAACTCCGGGAGACGGTCGACACGGCGGAGGCTCCCGACCGGAACCCGGACCGGCTCGCCGGCCGCATCGACGAACTGCGACGCCGGAAGCGCGCGCTCGACGACGACATCAACCAACTCGGCAGCGTCATCGGGTTCAACGAGGACATGGTGGAGGGGTCGGGCGTCGACATCGAGGGCGACGCGCCGAGCGACGACCCGACGGCCACGCTGACGGCGGGCGACCAGACGACCTGCTGGACCTGCGGGTCGGCGGTCGAGACCGATCAGATCGAGGCCACGCTCGACCGACTCCGAGAGCTCCGATCGGCCAAACTCGACGAGCGCAACGAGATCCGCGAGGAGATCGAGACGCTCACCGACGAGCAGTCCGCGATCCGGCAGGCGAAACGCGAGATCGAGCGAGCCGAGGAGCGTCTCGAATCGGTGGAAGCCGAGATCGAATCGACCGAGTCGCGGATCGACGACCTGGAGGCCCAGATCGAAGCGAAACGCGAGACGGTGGCGGAACGCGAGGAGGCCGCAGAGTCGATAGACGTCGACGGCTACGACGAGGCGCTGGAACTCCACCGCGAGGCGAACGGGATCGAACTCCGGATCGAGCGGCTCGAAGACGAGATCGACGACATCGACGCGGAGATCGAAGAGCGCGAGGCCGCACTCGAACGGCGCGAGGACCTGCGCGCGGAGCGCGAGCAGGTCACCGACCGGCTGACCGACCTGCGGACGCGAGTCGACCGCATCGAGGAGACCGCGGTCGAGGAGTTCAACGAGCACATGGCGACCGTCCTCGACATCTTGGAGTACGAGAACCTCGACCGCATCTGGATCGAGCGCCGGGAGACGGAGCGCCGCGAGGGCCGCCGCAAGGTCACCCGAACCCGCTTTGACCTGCACATCGTCCGGTCGTCGCCGGACGGGACGGCCTACGAGGACACGGTCGACCACCTCTCCGAGAGCGAGCGCGAGGTGACGGGGCTCGTGTTCGCGCTCGCGGGCTACCTCGTTCACGACGTCCACGAGACCGTGCCGTTCGTCTTACTCGACTCGCTGGAGGCCATCGACTCGGACCGGATCGCTCGCGTCGTCGACTACTTCCGGACCCACGCCGACTACCTCGTCGCCGCGCTGCTACCGGGCGACGCCGCCGCACTCCCCGACGAGCACGACTACGTCGAACAGATCGACTGACCGAACGAAGCCGCGTTTTACCCTCTCTCGCCGTCGATCGTCGTCGATTCGGCGCCTCTCACGTCGTGCGCACAATTACAAAATTATATGTGTAACTGTAGACGGTCCGTAACGTTCGGTGAGTCCCGTCGGTCTCGGCTCTCGCGTCGACACACCGATGTTTTTGTGACCCTTCGCGTCGAACTCCCGCCATGACCACGGAACCGAGCAGCGTGAACACGAAGGTGGCGCGGGTGATTCGAGCGTACGACCTCGACGGGATGGGCGCGAACTTGGAGGCGGCGTGGACCGGCGCGTCGGGCGAGCGCACGAGCCTGCGCGACCTCGCCGACGAGTTCAACGAGGCCGTGTTACGGGCGGCCCTCGGCGAGGCCGGCGTCTCGTCGGTCTCGGTCGACGTGTCGAGCACGTACGAGGCGATCCGCGGCGACTCCGGCTCCTCGGCGACGCGGGCGCGCCGACGCCTGGAGCGCGAGGGCGTCGACGTCGACGCGGTCACGGGTGACTTCGTCACCCACCAGGCGATCCACACGTACCTCACACAGGAGCGCGAGGCGAGCCTCCCCGACGCGAGCGACGACATCGCCGACAGGAAAGTCGAGACCGTCGAGAAGCTTCAGGGTCGGGTGTCGGCGGTTGCGGAGTCGGCGCTCACCGCGCTCGCGAACGCGGACGAGTTGGACCGCGGGGACTACGACGTCCTCGTCGACGTGCGGGCCGTCTGCCCGAACTGCGGGACCGACGCTCCGGTGGGCGAACTCATCCGCCAGGGGGGCTGCGGCTGCACGAGCGACCCGACATCCGACGACGGGGTGTGAGTCCGCCCTCGGCGTCAGAGGCGAGCCTCAACGTTGGCGAACCAACGCGCGAAGCGCTGCAGTCGCCCGCCCCGATGTCTCCGACCCGCGTCTCTGTCACTTCGTCGCACCGATTATCCGTGAGCGCCGTCCGATCGACGGCACTTGTATATTATATCAAACATATATGCGAAATTGATACTTTTAAAAGCGGCGGCACACACGATACGTCTCCGCTCCCGCACCTCCGCCCCCTACGCGAGCGCCTTCCGAAGCGCACGCTGCGCTCGGTAGAGGGTGTACGCGACGGAGAGTCCGACGAGGACGACCGCTGCGCCGGCGGCGGCGAGCACCGGACCCGACGCCGGGGGTTCCAGTTTGCGGTCCGTGCCGCAGTTCCCGCAGCCGTCGTCGCCGCAGTTCCCGCAGCCGGGGGCGTCCGTGGTGGCTTCGTCGCCGCCCGCGGACTGTGGCTTGTCGTCGCTCACGGACTGTGCTTCGTCGTCGCCCGTGGATCGTACCTCGCCGTCTCCCGATCCGTCGCTCTCGGCGTCGACCGTCTCGGCTGAACCGGTTGCGACCTCGATGGAGTCCGTCTGCTCGCCGATCGCTCCCGCCGTCTCACCGCTCGCCTCTGCCGGGTCGAGTTCCGGCTCGTCGGCCTCGTCGAACAGGTGCGGCGCGTGGCTCCGGAGCGCCGAGAGGCCGGCCTCGATCTCCGCCCGGTCCTGGTGGCCGACCGCGAACTCGGCGAGGCGGTCGACCATCGACCGCGCGCGTTCGGGGTGGTCGGTCTCCACGTAGCTGCGGGCTGCGTCGAACATCGCGCGACCGAGCCAGTGGGCGAAGACGGGGTTGTCGTACCGTGTTTCGAGCGCTTCGAGCCGTTCGAGGCGCTCCTCGCCGGCGGCGACGTCGCCGTCGAAGAACGACGCCCGCGCCGCGAAGAAGGTGGCCACCGCCGCCCACGTCGCGCTCGACGGCGTCGAGAGCCGCTCGTGGTGCTCGACGGTCTCGTCGGCCCAGTGATCGACTCGGCTGGGGTCGGCGTTCTCGAAGCCGGCCCGCGCCGCGTTCGCCGTCGCCACCGGGAGCCACCGGACGATCGACTCCTCCTGTGCCGGATACCGGTCCGCGAGCGCCTCGATCCGGCCGATCCGGTCTTCGATCGCCGCCACGTCCGCGTCTTTGGCGTCCGCGTTCGTGCGCCCGGCGAGGACGCCGGCGAGGCCCGCGGCGACCTCCCCGTCCGGGTGGGCGCCGAACAGGTCCTCGGCGCGTTCGACCCGGTCTGTCCCCTCGTCGCCGGGGTCGGTTCCGAGGTCGACGTCGCTCTCGGCGTCGCTGCCGGCGGGGCGCCCCAGGTACAGCTCGGCGCGGGCGTACGCCCGCAGCAGGGACGCGGCGATGTCCGGCTCCGGGTGGTCGTCGTACACCGATTCGAGCCGGTCCAGCAGCGCGCCGATCCGATCGCGTCGATCGGCTTTCCCGTTCGCGTGGATCGTCTCGGCCGTCGCTCGGGCCAGCGGCGCCGCGATCGCCGGCTCGGGGCGGCGGTGGTACAGCTCCGTGATCCGCTCCCGGTAGTCTTCGAGCCGGGCCGGGTCGATCGCGGTCTCGTAGAGGTCGTCGCGTCCCCGCACGCTCGTCGCGTTCGCCAAGGCGTTCGCGAGGTGGATGTCGGCGTCGTCGTCGTCACCGGCGCGATACAGGCGATCCAGCCGCGCGATCGCCTCTGCTTCGGCGTCGAACTCCCCGCGGCTTCCGTAGGCGTCGGCGAGCGCGACGAGGGCGTCGGTCAGTCGCGCGCGGTCGTCCGCGCTCAGCGCTTCGGGGTCCGTCGCGTCGAACGCCTCGACGCGCTGTTCGAGGTCGCCGACGGACCGAGTGTCACTAGAGACCATGTGTACTGGATCGGCGTTGGCCCGGACGGTGGTAAAGTCTCGCTTTCGGACGACCGGCCGCGGCGATCAGCTCACCCGCCACCGAATCACGAGCGCCGCGACGAACACCGTCGCGAACGTGACGCCGCCCGATATCAGCGCGCCGCGGACGCTCGACGCGCCCGTGGTGACGACGGTGACGGAAGCGCCACCGCCGGCGAGGGCCGCCCCGCCGGCGATGCCGCCGAAGCCGATACAACAGAGGCTGAGGAGGCCGACGACCGACAGCGATCCCAGCAGGCCGTCGCCGCTCATCGGTCGGCCCTCACACGTCCTGTGCGGATGAATCGCTCTTCGGGCGGCGCCGGTCGGCCGACGGCGGTCGACTCGGCGGCCCGCGGTCGCATCGACACGGAGGGAGCCATGTGCCCGCGTCGCTCGCCGGGGGCGAATACCTGCTGCGGTTTGGCGCATCGGTCGCCAGACCGACCGTCGCGTCGGCGGTTCCCGATTCGGCGTTTCGCGCGGCGCTCGTCGACGGCCGCCACAGCGGGCCAGTCGCCCGACGACGCCGCGAGACGCGCCGCGGCGTACGAACCGAATCGCGGCTGAACGGAACCGGAATACAAATACTCGTAAAGCGTTAATAGGTGGTATCTAAAATGACCGCAAACGACCGCTCCGACCGCGTCCCCAGCCAACCGGTCATCGTTCAGGAGAACACCCATCAAAACGAAATCCCCGAGAACATCGACTCGGACCTGTACTCGGCGGACTCACCGGAGAACTCGTACCACGAATTCACCATCGAACCCGACGACGACCTCGTCGAAGCGCTTCGCGAAAACGGCTACACCGTCGAGTTCAGAGACCGGTAGCGGCTCCGCTATTCCTTCGAGAACTACCGACGTAGGCGGAATCGCCGACACGGATCGTAGTGCTGGTGGGCGCGGAGCACCAGATAGAGCGTTCAGGCGAAAATCGGCAGAAGGCGTCGGATTAGGATGCTCCGGCTGGGATTCGAACCCAGGTCATCACCGTGAGAGGGTGATATGATTGGCCGGACTACACCACCAGAGCGCAGGTCCTTGTGACGCAACTACCGGTATGGCAGGATATTGTAAAACAGTTCCGTTTCGGCCCTGCCGTGCCCCGGTTTACCGTGGGGCGCCGATCCACTGTCGCCGCCGAGCGCGACGCTCAGACGTCGACGCCGAAGGGCGCCGCGTCGGCGGCGCCGTTGGCGATGGCGGCGAGGAGGTCGGCGAGGGCGTTCAGATCGCCGGTGTCTATCACTTCGACGGGCGTGTGCATGTACCGGTTCGGAATCGAGACGGTGAGCGAGGGGACGCCGCCGCGAGCCGTATAAAAGGCGTCGGCGTCGGTGCCGGTCCGCGTGCCCGCCGCCTGTAACTGCACGTCGATGCCGTCGCCGGTCGCGCTCTCGCGCGCGAGGTCGACGAGCGCCGGGTGGTTCGCGCTGCCGCGCCCGATAACGGGTCCGGCGCCGAGTTCGACCGGTCCCTGGCGTTCCCTGTCGACGTCCGGGTTGTCGGTGGCGTGTGTCACGTCGACGGCGACGAACGCGTCCACCGCGTCGAGGTCGACGCCCACCATCTGTGCGCCTTTTAACCCGACCTCCTCTTGGACCGTCGAGACGGCGTAGACGGTCGCGTCGACGTCGCGGTCGGCCGCGCGACGCAGGCCCTCCGCGGCCGCCCACGTACCGGCGCGGTTGTCGATTCCGCGGGCGGCGATCCGGTCGTCGACGAGCTCCTCCACTTCGGTCGAGAACGTGACGGGATCGCCGACCTCGACGTGTTCGCGCGCCGTCTCGGCGTCGGGCGCACCGATGTCGACAAACTGGCCGGAGATCTCCTCGTACTCGTCTTTTGCGGGGTCGCGCAGGTGGATCGCGGTCTGCCCGATCACGCCCTGTACCGGCTCGTCGGCGTGAACCGTGACGTGTTGGCCCTTCGAGACGGTCCGGTCGGAGCCGCCGATCCGCGCGATCCGGAGGAAGCCGTCGTCGAGCACGTCGCGGACGATGAAACCGATCTCGTCGGCGTGGCCCGTCAGCGCGACGGTCGGCGCGTCGGGGTCGCCCTCGTGAACGGCGACGGCGTTGCCGTAGGCGTCGACCGACACCTCGTCGGCGAACTCCCGGACGTACTCGGTCCAGACGCGCTGGCTCGGCGCTTCGAAGCCGGAGGGGCTGGCGGTCGAGAGCAGGTCATCGAGGAACGTGCGCTGGAAGTCGCGCATACCCACGACTGTTCGGCTGCAAGCAAGAAACCGCCGATACGACGCGGGTCGCTCGCCGGACGGGCCGACTCGGACCGACACAAGGGACTTGAGGTGGCGCGCCGTCTATCTGTCATGGATATCCTCCGAAGCCTCCGGACGGTCTCCGCGGCCAGCGGGCCCGGCGTCGTCGACTGGGACCGGGCCGCCGCGGCCGCCAAAGCGAGCACCGAACCCGGCTCGGTCGCGCTCACCGACGCCGAACGCGAGGGATACGCCGAGGACGTTCGCGACGCCCGCGATCGGCTCCGCGAGGTGGCTGGCGTCGACTTCGAGGTGCCCGACGCGATCGAGGTCCAGAACCGCCACCACTGGATCGACGCCAGCGTCGACACCTTCCGGAACGTGATGGCACCGATCGAGGCGGCGGCCGGCCGGGACGACGGCTCGGCAGTTCCCGCCGGCGCGCACACGCAGGGGTTCGCCCGCGACCTCTCGCGGGTCGCCAACACCGGCTCCATGGCGTTCACGCTCGGCTTCCTCGCGCGCAACGTCCTCGGCCAGTACGACCCCCTCCTCTTGGCCGACGAGCCCACGGTCGATCACGGGCTCTACTTCGTCCATCCGAACATCGTCGCGGCCGCGGCGTCGCTCGACGTCGACCTCCCGCGATTTAGGCGCTGGATCGCCTTCCACGAGGTGACGCACGCGGCGGAGTTCGGCGCGGCGCCGTGGCTCTCGGAGTACCTCGAATCGCGGGTGGAACGCGGCCTCGAAGGGTTCGACGAGGGGGGTCTCACCGGGGGGTCGATCCCCGTCGACGCGCTCGACACCGCGCCGTTCGCCGAACTGCAGGCCGCGATGACCGCGGTCGAGGGGTACGCCGAGGTGCTGATGGACCGCGCCTTCGACGGGGAGTACGCCGACCTCCGCCGGAAACTCGACGCTCGCAGAGAGGGCGGAGGCCCGGTCCAACGGGTCGCTCGCCGCCTGCTGGGGCTGGGGCTCAAACGCCAACAGTACGAGCAGGGCGCCGCATTCTTCCGTCACGTGGCCGACGCCCGCGGCATCGAGGGCGCGAGCGCGGTCTGGGAGCGCCCGGAGAACCTGCCGACGCGCGCCGAACTCGACGACCCCGAGGCGTGGTTGGTGCGCGTCGACCCGGCGTGATCGGAGCCGTCTCGCCGGCCGCGTGGCCGCCGACCGCCCGAGTCCGTTACGAGTACCCGATCAGGCCAGTTCGACCGCGACCGGCGTCTCGGCGCCGAGGTTATCGCTCACGGGACACCGCCGTTCGACCCGTGCGAGCCACTCCTCGCGGGTCGCGTCGTCGACCGGTTCGCCCGCCGCCGTCCGCAGGTCCGCCTCGACGTCCGCGCGGATCTCCTGGAAGCCGGCGCGGCTGTCGACGTCTGCGCCCTGGAACTTCGCCGGGTCGAGGTCGCCTTCGAGATCGACGGTCAGCGCCGCGATGTCGAGGTCCATCTCGCTCGCGACCACGCGCCCGACGATGCTCAGACAGCCGCCGAGCGAGCCGAGCAGGTACTCGACCGGGTTCGGGCCCTCGTCGGTCCCGCCCAACGCCTCCGGCTCGTCGACCACGAACTCGAAGTGGCGGGTCGCCACCTCCACCTGCATCCCCGGTCCGAGTTCCGTCTGTGCGTCGAAGGTCGCGGTCTGGTTTGCGTCGCTCATACGCGGATATTCACTCAGATAATTATTAATGATTGGGGAGAGTTCTCACACCCTGAGATCCGCTACGTCATCCGCTTGTCCCGAAACGCCCGGATGACGTCCTGTCGGGCGATGATGCCGACGACCCGCCCGTCGTCGTCGACGACCGGTACCCGGTTGATGTCCGGGTCGTCGTCGGCGAGTAAGTCGAGAACCGCGTCGACGCCGGCGTCGGGCGTCACCGTCGCCACGTCGGTGCTCATCACGTCGGAGAGCGGCTTGTCGGCGTTCCGGACCATGTCGACGCCCAGGTCGAGGTCGGCCCACGGCGGCTTCACCTGATACGTGAGCGTGTCGACGAACGGCGGCAGTCCGATCGGGATCCACAGCGTCTCGTCGTCGGGCTCGAACAGGTCGACGAGGTCGGACTCGGTGACGACCCCGACGAGCCGACCGTCGTCGTCGACGACCGGGAAGCCGCTGAAGTCGCAGCGCGCGAACTGCTTGAACGCGTCGGCCACGTCGTCGTCGGGGGCGACGGTCTGTACGTCGGGCTCCATCAGGTCGCGAGCGGTGAGTGTCATACCGGACGGTCACCGCGGGAGGTCGTAGTCGTTTCGGCGGTCCGTGCGACACGGCGGCACGCGCCGCCGACACGCTCCATCGACACGCAATCATGTTAACGGCCGAACAGTATATGTGGCCTCGCCGTGACGGCCGGGTATGGGCGATCGAGGGCCTCCGGACGGCGGGCCCGCGGGCGGCCCCGCCGCGAACGTCGACGAGCGACGGCTTCGCCGGGTCGGCGCGGCGCTGTGGACGCTCGTCTTCCTCTCGGTGACGGCGGTGATCCTCCTCTCGAACGGTCGCCTCGGGGCGCTCGACTGGCAAGCGGCGACGCTCGTCGCCGTGCGGACCTTCGTCGGCGTCGTCGCCTTCCTCGCGGTGTTCCCGCTCATCCTCTCGGCGCTGTCGATGCTCAGGCTTCGCTGACGAGTCGAGCGTCGTCGCGATAGACAGAAGATGGCCGGGGTGGGCTCCGAACCCACGATCTCCGCATGTCCCAGGTCCGAGGCTCGGCGGAGCCACGGGAAGGACGCGGACGCTTCCAAGGCGTCACCGCACCGAATCTCTGAACCCTATGAGTGCGGCGCTATGTCCAGCTAAGCCACCCGGCCTCACCTTTTCGTACCGCGATGATACTCTTTAACCTTCCCATCCATCGCAGGAATGTGAACTCGTGACAGCGTCGCGACCGGCGGGGCGTCTCGGCTCGGTCGGGCGGCGACTCGCGGTGTGACGGGGTCGCGACGGTCGCCGGCGCGGACCCCGCGGATTTATGGCCGACGGGGCGAATCTCGGGGATATGAGCCTTCCCGAACTGCTCGCGGGGACCGTCGGCGACGAGAGCGTCGTTGCCGACGTCACGCTCGGGGGCGACGACCGGCTTGCGGTCACGCCGACCCGGACGCTCGTCTATCGCGGCGACGGCCTCCTGTCGGACGAGTCGGTCGCGGAGTACCCTCACGACGTCGAGCGCATCGCGGTCTCGACGGGCCGCCGCAAGGCGAAACTCACCCTCGGGTACGGTCTCGACGGCGACGAGACGATATCGGTGCCCGCAAAGCGCATCGACGACGTGCTCCACCCGGTCCTCGCCGGCGTCCTCTCCGCCCGGAGCGTCACCGACCCCGGCGAGTCCGTCGTCCGCACGTTCCGCTTTTCCGAACTCACCCTCGTCGTCACCAGCGAGCGACTCGTCAAACACGTCGGGTCCGCGGTCTGGGACGAGGAGTTCGAGGAGTTCGCCTACGCGGACATCACGGACCTCGACTTCGAGGAGGGGACCGTCGCGACCGCGGTCGTGTTGGCCCACGGCGGGCGCTCCGAGCGGTTTAAAGCCCCTAACGAGTCGGCCCGCGCGGTCCGGGAGACTCTCATCGACGCCGTCTGCGCGTACCACGACGTCGACAGCCTCGAAGAGTTCCGCCTGACCGTCGCCGACGACGAGGAGGCCGACGCGACCGCCGGCGGCGGCGCAAGCACCACGGACTTCGGCGAAGGGCCCGACCCCCTCTCGGCGTCGCCGGTCGCCGACGCGGAGGCCGAGGCGGCGGCGGGCGCAGAGGACGCGCTGGGCGCGGACGACGCCTTCGGCACCGACGACGCGCCGGAGCCGGAGACGGCGGCGGACGCCGAGCCGAGCGACGCGAGCGGCGACGCGCCGGACCAAATCGACGCGCCGACCACCGGTTCGGCGTCGTCGAGCGGCGACCCGCTCGTCGAGGACGACCCCGCCGATCAGGGGGCCGACGCGGACCCGCTCGCGGCCGACCACCCCGCGGACGACCCCGACTCGACCGCCGGGGCCGATCCGCTCGCGGACGACTCGCTTGCGGATGACTCGCTCGCGGCGGACGCGTCGCGCCCCGCGGACGCAGACGCGGCGGACCCGCCCGAGGCCGACGCCTTCGACGGCTCGCCGTTCGAGAGCGCCGGCGTCGAGGGGGAGGACCTCGCCACCGAGGTTGCCGAACTCCGCCACACCGTCGAACAGCAGTCGGAGCGGCTCGACAGGCAGTCCGCGCTCATCGAACAGCTGATAGAAGAGCTCCGCCGCGGCCGCTGACCGGCGCGACGCGCCCGTTCTCCCAGACGATAGCCGTGGGGTGAGGTTTTTACGTACGAGGCGGAACCGTCAGGCAGTGACCACGAACCTCGGAACGCGGATCGACCTCCTGTTGGGGAGCGTCGCGAGCACGGAGGCCCGCATCGCCGTGACGGCCGGCATCCTGCTCGCGACGCTTGCCGTCGGCTGGCTGCTGCTGCCGCGCGGTGTCCGGGCGGCGGAGCGCGTCACGTCGCGCTGGGTGGTGCGGTTCCTCGACGACCGCGGCGAAACCTCGGTCGAGACGATGCGGGAGGCGGTCCCGGTGTCGTTCGCGTTGCGGCTGATCGTCGGCCTCTCGCAGCTCGCGCTGTTCGCGCTCGCGGCCGTCGCCGTCCTGACGCTCTGGGGGCAGTTCTCCGTCGTCGTCACGGTGCTGCCGGTCGCGGAGCGGGCCCTCACCGTCGGCGGGCAGGCGGGGCTCTCGCTTCTCCTCCTCGGCGCGGCGTACGTCGCGAGCAGCGTGTTAGACGAGTACGTCTCGGCGCTCTCGGCCGACAGCGACCGGATCACCGCCCACCAGGAACAGCTGCTCAGCCGGATCATGCAGGTGGCCGTCCTGATCCTCGCGGGGATAACCGTCCTCGGCATCTGGGGCGTCAACCTCGGCGGCCTGCTCGTCGGGGCCGGCTTCCTCGGCATCGTCCTCGGGATGGCGGCCCGTCAGACCCTCGGATCGCTCATCGCCGGGTTCGTGCTGATGTTCGCGCGCCCGTTCAAGATCGGCGACTGGGTCGAGATCGGCGACGAGGAGGGGTTCGTCACGGAGATCACGATCATGAACACCCACATGCGCAACTTCGACGGCGAGTACGTCGTCGTCCCCAACGACCTGGTCACCAACCAGGCGATCACGAACCGGAGCCGCGAGGGGCGCCTCCGGATCCACATGGAGGTCGGGATCGGCTACGACGACGACCCCGAGGCGGCGAGCGAGATCGCCGAGGACGTGCTCGCGGGGATCGACTCCGTGGCCAACAACCCGAAACCGTACGTGATCCCCTCGGGGTTCGGCGACTCCGCGATCCTGCTCGATCTCCGCTTTTGGATCGATCCCCCGACCCCGCAGGCCCGGTGGCGCTCGAAGGCGGCCGCGGTCGAGGAGATACAGGAGCGGTTCGCGGACGCCGGGATCTCCATCCCGTACCCCCAGCGGACCGTCTCGTATCACCCGGAGACGAACGAAGCGTCGGACACCGTTGAGCGCGTCGAGCGCTCGAAAGACGGGGACGGACGCCCGAGCGATCGCCCGGCCTAGGCGGGTCGCGAGTCGTCCGGGGCGTACTTCGGCGCGCTCGGCGGCCCGGCGCGCTCAGAGATCAGACACGCTGGTGTAGCCGCTCGGCAGATCCGTGCCTCGCCCGGCGAACAGCTGTTCGAACCGGCCGATCCGGTCGAGGATGTACCCGAGCGCCGCGACGAGCGAGTCCGCCCCGATAGAGAGGAGGTGGCGAGCGCCGCGAACCCGGTCGGTGTGGTAGAAGCTGGTCTCGCCTTCGGGCTCCGTGTTCCGTTCCGGCATCACTACCAGTTCCTGTCGGGTGGGGCCGTGGTGGAAGATCAGTACGTCGGTGAGCGTGCCGCGCCCGTAGGTGACCATGTCGTACCGCACGTCCCAGTCCGGCGGCGTCCGGTCGGCGAGCGCGTCCGTGTCGACGACGTTGCGCATCGTCGTCGCCGTGGAGACGGTCTCTAGGTCGACGCCCGCGCGACGCTTGAGCCAGTCGAGCAGCCGCGAAACGAGGTCGCGGAGCCCGGCCGGCGCCGAGAACCGCCCGCCAGCCCGCTCCTGCGGCAGCGACCCCCGCGTCGTCTCGATCGACTCGTCCATACCGTGACTCGCGCTCTCGGTATGCTAATAGGTATCGGTCGCTGCGGTCCGATCCGCCGACCCTGGTCCGTTACCGCCCGCCCCGCTACCGCCCGCCTCGCTACCGCCCGCCCCGCTACCGCCCGCCCCGCGGCCGCCCGCCCGCTACCGCTCGCGCCCGAACCCGGCCGCGAAGGTCGCCTCGTCGACCGCGAGGACCGTCGGCCGCCCGTGCGGGCAGGCGTAGGGGCGGTCGCACTCCCCGAGGCGGTCGAGGAGCGCGCGCAACTCGCCGTCGTCCAGCTCGCCGAACTCCCCCCGTCTCAGCGACGGGTGACAGGCCAGGTCCGCGAGCAGCGCCTCTCGCCCGCCCTGCGGCGACTCGCCGTTCCCGACCGCCGCGAGCGCGTCCCGGAACGCGTCGGCGTCGGCCGTCCGCCCGAACGGCGCCGGAACGGCCCGAAGCCGCAGGGTGCCGCCGCCGAACGGCGTCGTCTCGAAGCCGAGCGCGGCGAGGGCGTCGGCGTGTGCCTCCGCGGCCGCCGCCTCGTCGGCCGACAGCGACACCGTCGCCGGGGGGTCGAGTTCGGCGGTCGCTATCGGCTCGCCGTCGACGGCTCGGCCGAGTCGCTCGTAGTTGACGCGCTCGTGGGCGGCGTGGCCGTCGATCACGAGCAGCTCGTCGCCGGCCTCGACGAGGACGTAGAGGTCGCGGAACGTGCCGATCGGCTCGGCGTCCGCGAACGGCGTCGGGCGCTCGCCCTCCGCGCCGCCGACCGGGTCGAGCGCCCCGTCGAGCCCGGTGTCGACCTCGGCGGTCCGTCGGAGGTCGGCGCCGGTGAGCGCGTCGGCGACCACCGACGCGACGGCGTCGGCCACCGCGTCGGCGTCGCGGAGTCCGACCTCCCGCTTCGCCGGGTGAACGTTCGGGTCGACGCGGGCGGGCGGCAGCGACACGTCGACGGCCGCCACCGGCTCGCGCCCGGTCGGGAGCAGCCGGCCGTACCCCTCGCTGACCGCGGCGGCGAGGCGGTCGTTCCGGACCGGGCGCCCGTTCACCGAGACCCGAACGTGGTCCCGCGAGGCGCGCGTCACCGACGGGTACGCCAGCGCGCCGGTGACGGCTATCGAGGGCGGACCGCTTCCGGACTCGCCGCTCGCCCCGCCACCGTCGATGTCGGCGCTCGCCGCGAGCGTCGTCGAGCGGCTCGCGGTCTCGCGGTCGTACACGCCCAGGAGCGCCTCGGTGACGCCCGCGCCCGGCGTCGATAGGGTCTGCGAGCCGTCGTGGTCCAGCGTGAACGCCACCGTCGGGTTCGCGAGGGCGTAGTCCGCGACGAGTTTGGAGATCCGGGCGAACTCCGTCGCGGCCCCCGCGAGCGACTCCCGGCGCGCCGGCCGGGTCGCGAAGAGGTCCTCGACGACGACCGTGGTGCCGCGGGCGCGTCCGGCGTCCGTGACTGCCGGCTCGCCCGTCTCGGCGCCGGTCACCGTCCCGTCGACGGTCACCCGCGTCCCGACCGCGTCGCCGTCGTTGGTGACGAGTTCGAGTCGGGCCGCCTCGCTGATGGCGGCCAGCGCCTCGCCGCGGAAGCCGAGCGAGTCGACGCCGACCGGGTCGCCGTCGGGGGCGAGCTTGCTCGTCGCGTGGCGCTCCACGGCGAGGCGGGCGTCCTCGCGACTCATCCCGTGACCGTCGTCTGCCACGCGGACCCGCTCCGTCCCGTCGCCGTCGACCGCGACCCGGACCCGCGACGCCCCGGCGTCGAGCGCGTTGTCGAGCAGTTCGCCGACGACGCGGGCCGGTCGGGTCACCACCTCGCCGGCCGCGATGCGGTCGACGGTGGCCGGGTCGAGCCGGCGGACGGGGCTCGGCCTCTCCCCTCGCCCCTTCGCGTCCCGGTCGTCACTCGTCATCGGTGGCTCGCGACTGGAGGTCGTGGAGGGCGTTCAACGCCTCGATGGGCGTCATCCGGGCCAGGTCGAGCGCGCGCAGGTCGTCGGCCAGGTCGGTCGACGCGGCGGGCTCGTCACTCGACGCGGCGGCGTCGGTCGCCTCGCGGTCGGTCGCGGGCGGGTCGGCGGCCGACTCGTCGCCGCCCCGCTCCGCTTCGCGCGCCGAGTCGCCCGGCTCGCTCGCGTCCGCCTCTTCAGCGAGGAACTCCCGGAGCGAGGCGTCGCCGGCCGCGTCGTCCTCGTCCGGCCCCGTCGGGTCGGCGGCGGGCTCGGACCCACCGTCTGCCTCGTCGGCGACCAGTTCGCGGGAGCGCTCGACGACCGGCGCCGGCACGCCCGCGAGTTCGGCGACCTCGACGCCGTACGACGACGAGGAGGCGCCGGGGGCGACCCGGTGGAGGAACGTCACGTCGCCGTCTTCGCGGGTCGCGGTGAAGTGGAGGTTGAAGACGCAGTCGCGCTCGGCCGCGAGGTCGGTCAGGTCGTGGTAATGTGTGGCAAACAGCGCGGTCGCCGCGAGCTCGTCGTGAACGAACTCGGCGGCGGCGCGGGCGATGGCGCGCCCGTCGGTCGTCGCGGTGCCGCGGCCCACCTCGTCGAGGAGGACGAGCGAGTTCGGGCCGGCGTCGTGGAGGATCTCGGTCAGTTCGCTCATCTCTCGCATGAACGTCGACTGCCCGCCGGCGATGTCGTCCGAGGCGCCGACGCGGGTGAACAGGCGGTCGAAGACGGGCAGCGAGGCCGCCTGTGCGGGGACGAAGGAGCCGGTCTGCGCGAGCACGACCGCGAGCGCCACCGACCGCATGTACGTCGACTTCCCGCTCATGTTCGGCCCCGTGATGACGGCGATCGACCCCCGCGGGAGGTCGGCGTCGTTCGGGACGAACGACTCCTCGGTGCGCTCGACGACCGGATGGCGGCCCCCCTCGATCTCGACGCCGGCGTCCTCACCGGTCCGGACCGTCGGCCGAACGTAGTCGCGCTCGACCGCGACCGTCGAGAGCGACCGGAGCGCGTCGATCTCGGCTATCGCGTCTGCAAGGTCCTGAATCCGTTCCGTCTCGCCGGCGACGCGCTCGCGGACGTCGACGAACAGCTCGTACTCCGTGGCGTCCGCGCGCTCTGCGGCGCCGACGATCTCCTCTTCGCGCTCTTTTAATTCCGGAGTGTAGTAGCGCTCGCTGTTTTTCAAGGTCTGTCGGCGGCGGTAGTCGTCCGGAACGCGGTCGAGGTTGGCGTCGGTCACCTCGATGTAGTAGCCGTGGACCTGGTTGTGGCCGACCGAAAGCGAGTCGATACCGGTGCGCTCGCGCTCGGCGGCTTCCAGATCTGCGACCCACTCGCGGCCCTCTCGTTCGGTCGCGCGGAGCGCGTCGAGGTCGTCGTCGAACCCCTCGCGGATGACGCCGCCCTCGGTGATCTCCGGTGGGGGATTGACGGCAATCGCGTCGTCTATCAGCTCCCGAATCTCGGCGAGCTCGTCGAGGCGGTCGCGGAGGTCGCGGAGGTGGTCGGTGCGGGGGTAGCCGTCGGTCTCGTTGGCCGGCTCGCTCGTCCCACGCTCACCCTCGACCTCGTCTCCCTCCGCGAGTGTCGCTTTTAACTCCGGCACGACCGCGAGCGTCGCGTGCAGCGAGCGCAGGTCCCTCGCGTCGGCGCGCCCGCGGGAGATCCGACCGACGAGGCGTTCGAGGTCGTAGGCGGCCCCGAGCGCGTCGGCGAGTTTCTCGCGCACGACGGTGCGGTCGGCCAGTTCACCGACCGCGTCGTGGCGGCCCCGGATCGCATCGGCGTCGACGAGGGGGCGCCGCAGCCACCGTTCCAGACACCGCCGCCCGAGCGCGCAGCTCGTCTCGTCGAGCGCGTCGAACAGGGTGTCGCTCGCGCCCAACCCGCGGTTCTCGAACAGTTCGAGGCTGCGCTGGGCGGCCGCGTCGAGTCGCAGGCGGTCGCGAGGGTCGTACCGGCGGATCCGGGTGACGTACGAGAGCGGCCCGTCGTCGCCTTGGGTGTACTCCGCGTAGGCGAGGACCGCCCCGGCGGCTCGGAGTTCGGCGTCCCCGTCGAACCGGCGGTCGGGGGCGGGGAGATACGGCTCCAGTCGCTCGACCGCCGCGCGTCGCTCGAAGGCACCGGGGTCGTAGTCGTGGGTCGTCCAGCCGCGCTCGGCGTCCGCCGGCGCGAACTCGGGCGCGTCGGGGCCGGCGATGAGCTCCGCGGGGGCGATCCGGTCGAGTTCCTCGGCCACGTCGTCGCGGTCGCCGGCGGTGACGAGACACTCGCCGGTCGAGACGTCGACGGCGGCGAGGCCCACGGAACCCTCCGAGCCGGGGTCGCCCCTCGCCACCGCCGCCACGTAGTTGGTCGTCCCCGCCTCCAGCAGGTCGTCCTCCACGACGGTTCCGGGCGTGATCACCTCGGTGACGGCGCGGTCGACGAGGCCAGAGGCCTGATCCGCGTCCTCCACCTGGTCGCCGAGGGCGACGCGGTACCCCGCGTCGAGTAACGATTCGAGGTAGGGCGCGGCGTTGTCGATGGGGATGCCTGCCATCGGGTAGTCGCCGGTCGAGTCGGAGCGCTCCGTCAGCGTCACCTCGCAGACGCGGGCGACCGCCGCGGCCGCCTCGCAGAACGCCTCGTAGAAGTCGCCGACCTGGAACAACACGAGCGCGTCCTCGTGGGCCGCACACAGGTCGGCGTACTGCGAGAGCATCGGCGTCAGTTCTTCGCGGGCGGCGGCGATTCCCGGCGGGAGCCCGGCCACCGCCTCGCGGTCCGCAGTCGGCATACCACGAACCCGGTCGGCCGCGGTGATAAACGGTGCGGAGTCGGGGGGTGAACGCGCCCGAAGCCGGAGAACTAAGTCGCTCGCCGACACCTGTCAACGCATGTCACTTACAGCAGATCCGATAGCTCTGGCGGTGCTCCTGACGAACACCGTCGTCGGCGCCACGCTGGTGTTCGGCGCCTACAGCCTCAAAGACCGCGTCCTCGGCTGGATAAGCTGGCTCGGCGGCGCGATGGTCGGCGGGTTCGTCGGGTGGGTAGTCGTCCCCGAGGTGACGACGGCCCCGCTCGGCGGGGGCGAGCGGCTGGTCCTCGCCGGCGTCTCGGTGTTGGCCGGCACCATCCTCGGCCGCATTTTCATCCCACTGGCGGCCCGGTTTGCGGTGTCGATTGCGGCGTTCCTCTTCGCGACCCTCGCCGTCTTGGTGTTGACCGCCGGCGAGTCGCTCCTGCGGCGGTTCTACAATCCCCAGGCGACCGGGATCGACGCGGTCGCGGTCGACGCGGCGCTCCAGTCCTCGCTGCTCTCACAGCCCGAGTTCCAGCAGTTCCTCCTCGTCGCGCTCCTCGTCGGCGCCGTCGCCGGGCTCTTGGCGTCGCGCTTCTACGATCTCATGATCACCCTGTCGCTTCTGGGGCTCGGCGCCGGGCTCGTCGCCATGACCGTTCCCGTCTGGATGGCGGTCGCCGCCGGCGAGCCCGTGGCCTTCGTCCGGCAGGCGACGCTGTCGAACGGGACGTTCGCGGCGGTGTTCGTCCTCGGCGCCGCCGTGCAGGTCGTCCGCCACTCGGACGTCGAACTCGGCGAGGACGGGCTCTTCGCCTGACCGACGGCCGCGGGGGTGCGCCCGAGCGCTTACAACCTTGGCGCCCCAATAACGCGTGTGACGAATCGTTCGATCGTCGTCGGCATGGCAGCGACGTTCATCGGGTTGACGGCCCTCCTGCTCGTCGCGGGCGTCGTCGTCTCGCCCGTCCTGTTGGCGGTCGCCGTGCCGTTCGGGATCCTCTCGTACTTCCTCTGGTACCACGCCAGCGGACGGCTACAGGACCGAGTTCAACGGGAGGCCGCGCGGGCCGGCCCCGACGAGCGAGCGCGAGCCAGACAGCGGGCGCGAGCCGCCGAACACCGGCGCTCCGCCTACCGGTCGGCCGGCGCGACGGACGGCGGCTTCGGTGGCGGGGCGGCGGGCGCGCGCTCCGCCCGCGGTCCCGGCGGCGACCGTCGCGACCGCGCCCCGTCGACGAACGCGATGACCGACCGAGAGGCGTACGCGGCGCTCGGCCTCGATCCGACCGCCGACAGCGAGACGGTCCGGACGACCTATCGAAAGCAGGCGAAGCGGCTCCACCCGGACGGCGAGGAGGGCGACGAGGAGGCATTTAAAAAGCTGAACAAGGCGTACGAGCGGCTCTCGGACTGAGGGGCCTCGGGCTCTCGCCGCTCTCGTCGTTCTCGCCGGTTTCTCGCGGCGACCCCCTCGCTCACGAGTCGTCTCCGTCGTCGGCAACCGCCCGAATCGCGCGCTCCGCCGCCGCCAGTTCCTCCTGCGTGTTGACGTTGGTGAAGGTCCGGTCCGTGGTGCGTTCACGGATCGTCGCGTCGTCGACGACGGCGTACTCGAGGTCGGCTATCGGTGCCAGTATCTTCCGGTCGCCGCGGGCGAGCGCTCGCTCGCAGGCGGCCGCCATCGGCGCGGCCCGGTACACCGCCTGCGTCGTCTGAAACCAGCGGTCGTCGAGTTGCGGGATCGCGGCGTCACGGCCCGCGGCGTCGCCGGCGAGCGCCGCGAGAAACCCCGGATCGACGAACGGCATGTCGCAGGCGACGACGGCGACGTACTCGCCGGTCGCGGTCCGACAGGCGTTCCCGATGCCGGCGACCGGCCCCAGATCCGGCTCGTCGTCGAGCGCCCAGCGACGGGGGACGGAGAGCCCGTCGAGCGCGGCGTCTATCGCCGCCCGCTGGTCGGGTCGGCAGTTGACCACGAGCTCGTCGACGACCGGCTCGCCGCCCGCCGCGCGGTCCGCACCCGGCGGGACGGGGTCGTCGGCGCCGACGAGTCGGTCGGCGACGCGCCGGACGAGCGGGACGCCCGCGAGCGCGGCGACGGCCTTGTCGCGGTCGCCGAAGCGCGTCGACCGGCCTCCGGCGAGGATGGCTCCGGTTGTCACAGTCCGCTTTCGACGGCGAGCGACTTCGCGGTTGCGGTCGCCCCGAAACGCCGCACCGCGCCGGCGACGAAAACGGTCGTCTGAGTCCCCTGTGCCGGGTCAACGACGGCGCCGCGGCGTGGGTCAAAGCGACCCGTTAAGTGTCCGGCGACCCTTGCTTAGACCATGGCAGAGGCCACGGATTTAGAGGAGCTGAAGCGGGGGACCGACCTGGTCAAGCGCGGCTTCGCGCGGATGCAGAAAGGCGGCGTCATCATGGACGTCGTCAACCGCGAACAGGCCCGGATCGCGGAGGACGCCGGCGCGGTCGCCGTGATGGTGTTGGAACACGTCCCGGCCGACATCCGCAAGCGCGGCGGCGTCGCCCGGATGCCCGACCCCGAGCGCGTCCCCGAGGTCATCGACGAGGTGTCGATCCCGGTGATGGGGAAATCGCGTATCGGCCACCGCAAGGAGTCGGAGATCCTGGAGGCGCTCGGCGTCGACATGATCGACGAGTCGGAGGTGCTCACGCCCGCCGACGACGAGTACCACACCGACAAACGCGACTTCTCGTCGCCGTTCGTCTGCGGCGCCCGCAACCTTCCGGAGGCGCTCCGGCGCATCCGCGAGGGCGCGGCGATGATCCGGACGAAGGGCGAGGCCGGCACCGGCGACGTGAACCAGGCGGTCCAACACCAGCGCACCATCAAAAACCAGATCCGGACGCTCACCGGACTCAACTACGAGGAGCGCGAGAAGTGGGCCCGCGAACACGGCGCCCCCCGCGACCTGGTTCACGAGACCGCCGAGGCCGAGCGCCTCCCGGTCGTCAACTTCGCTGCCGGCGGCATCGCGACCCCCGCGGACGCCGCGCTGATGATGTACCACGGCTGTGATGGCATCTTCGTCGGCTCCGGCATCTTCGGCGCGGAGGACCCCGAAGCGATGGGCACCGCCATCGTCGAGGCCGTCAACAACTGGGACGACCCGGAGGAGCTCGCCCGCATCGCGAGCGGTACCGGCAAGGGGATGAAAGGGCAGTCGAACGAGGACATGCCCGAAGAGGAGAAACTGCAGAGCCGCGGCGTCTGAGCGCAACTCCTTTTAAATAACTCTCGCACCCTCTGCGGTCGCGTAGCCTCGGCTGGGTGCGTCGTCGTCTCGGGGGGCGGGTTTCGGCTTCCGTCCCGAGCGTTGCTCCCTCCGCGTAGCCATGCCGTCTGTACCGGCCCTCGGTAGACGCCGGAGCCCCCGTGCCGCGACTGTGACCGCGCCGAAACCGGCTCCGCCTCGGGTCGCTGCGCGGCTGCTGGGGCTGTCGAGTATATTTAAAAATACGAATACGATATTGAAACGACGCTATTTCAAGGATGTTATCTGCCGAATTATACGGTACCGACCGTACCTCCTCGATGGCTCGATGGAGTCAGCCGAGTGAGTAGAAATTCAGCCGTTAGGGTGCCCTAAAGTATTATTCTCCGGGTCTTGAAGCACTCTGTGTAATCGTCGCGGCGAGCGGTTCGATAGGTCGCCTCCGAGCGCCGGTCGCCGCTCTCGGATCGGTCGTACGCGTCTCGGTGCCTCGCTAGGGGCTTATGTGTGCTTTTAGCCCTTCTGGGCCAGATCTACTCCGCTCTTCGGGTTCTTGATCTCGAAATACATTGACTCGTAGTCATATATTTTTTCAATACTATATACAAATCTGGTAGGTCGGCGCGAACGGCGGGTCACACTCACCTCACCGCAACGAGCGTAGCGACATCGGTTTTCACCGACGCAGGTTGAGCAAATTCCATTACACTCGTATAGATGTAACAGCGTGCGCTTCGAGCACTCGACGCGACGGCGACGCCCGCAGATACACGCTGATCGAACGGTCGTTCTGTGCTCCCGAACGACTACGAGTACGTCGCTCGAATCCCGATGATCTGTGCGGACTGTGCCACCATCTCGGGGACCTCCTCGCGGTACCACGTCCCCTTCATCCGGGTCGTCGGTCCCGAGACGCTGATGGCGCCGAGGACGCGGTCGTCGTCCGCGGAGAGGATCGGCGCGCCCACCGCGCGCATCCCCACGGTTCGCTCCTCGTCGTTGAACGCGTACCCGCGCTCCGCGATCTCGTCGAGTTCGGCCCGGAGCGATTCGACCTCGGTCAGCGTGTCCGGCGTCTGCTCCGTGAAGCTGATCGCCTCCAGCACCTCGTCTAAGCGGTCGTCGGGGAGGTGCGCGAGGTACGCCTTCCCGACCGACGTGGCGTGGAGGTCGACGACGGTTCCGATGTGCGAGTCCGTCCGCACCGCCTGGTCGGCCAGCGACTGGTAGACGTAGATGCCGACGCCGTCGTCCTCGACCATCACCTGCGCGCGCTCCCCGACCGCCTCGACCAAGCTGTCCGTCTCGGGTTTGGCGACGTGGTACAGGTCGTGATGCTGGCGAGCCCGGTCGCCGAGCCCGAGGAACTGCAGCCCGAGCCGGTACTCGTCGCCGTCCTGCACGACGTACCCCAGACTCCGGAGCGTCTGGAGGTGGTTGTGGACCGTGCTCTTCGAAATCGGCAGCGACTCCGCCAACTCCGAGACGCCACACCCGCCGCGTTCGCCCAACTGTTCGATGATACTGAACGACCGTTCTGTCGCCCCGACCGACGCCGCGTTTGGTGTGTCGTCGCGTGCCATACGTACCCGATCGCTCGGGCGGGTAATGTATCTGTCGCGTCCGTTCTGCCTGCCAAAACGTTCGTTCTGTCTTACAGGCTGAGCGCGTCGACCGTCGACCGAACCGGTCGCTCCGCCACGGCGTCGAGGGCGTCGAGCGCCGCGTCGACGCGCTCGTCGTCGCCGGTCTCGCCCGTTCTGAGCCCGTGCGCCAGCAGCGTTCGGTTCCGCGCTCTGTACGCCGCCTCGGGCATCGGGTCTCGGTAGTCGCCGCGAGGGTAGTCGCGGGCGCCGCGCAGCGTGGTCCCGTCATCCAGTTCGACGGCGACGCTCGCGCCCCACGACTCGGGGAAGGCCGCCTCGTACCCGTCGTCGGCGCGCAGGTCGACGCGCGCGGCCACGCCCCTGACCGTCTCGTCGGCCAGCGCTTCGGGAGTGAAATGGTCGAGTTCGACGCCGCCCTGACAGAGGTACGTCGCCAGCACGTACGGCGCGGAGAACTTCCCGGCGGTCATCGTCTCCGGCGCGGCGTGTGCCATGTCGGTCGCGTTGGCGAACGTCCGGACCGTGATCGACTCGACGGCGCTCGGGTCCACGTCTCGCCCGTCTATCGCCTCGCGAAGCGCGTCGAGCGGCGGGTGGGTGTACCGACAGGAGGGGTAGGGTTTGACGTAGTGTTCCGCGACCGCCCACTCCTCGCCGAGCGTCTCGAACTGGCTGGTGAACCCCCCCGGAAGCAGCTCCTCGAAGGGGTCGTACACCGCCTCGATGGCCGCCTCCGAGCCCTCGACTCCCGCCATCGCCGTGAGCGCCGCGGTCACGCCGGCCTGCGCGGAAAAGCCCGCAGTGAAGTTCCGGGCCGTCGGCCCCTCGGCGTACGGGTCGTGCATCGAGACCACCGCGAGGTTCGCCGCGATCCGGAACGTCTCGCGCAGCTCCTCGTCGGTCGCGTCCAGACAGAGCGCGCTCGTCACCGCCGGCCCGACCGTCGTCCACGTCGAGTGCGGGTTCCGGACGAGCCACGGGATCGCGTCGTTCATCCGGGCTTTCATCGCGAATATTGCCCGTTCGAGGCGCACACAGACCTCGTAGGCCTTCGTACACGCGTCGACGAACGTCTCGCCGTCGACGTCGTTCGCCTCCGCGGCCGCGAGCCCCCCGGCGACGATCCCGGCACCGACGTGGCCGCCCGTGTTGTGCCCCTCCTCCACCTCCTGTGCGATGGCGGCCGCGGCGTTCGTCATGGCGGCCTGCGGCGGGGCGACTCGCCGGTCCGTCCCGAGGATCGTCGCCTCGCCCGCCGCGAACGACGCGCCCGTCGCGACCCCGGCGACGCCCGGCGCCGCCGACCCGGCCACGGCGGCCGCCAGCACGTCCGCGACCACCGCCCGCCCGTGTTCGCGAGCCGTCGCGTCGACGGGCGCCGCGAGGAAGTCGCCGACGGCTCGCTCCCACTCACGTGTGTGTGCTCGTGCCATACTCGGAGGACGCGCGTCGCGGACAAAAGCGTATGGGGCGACGGGGCCGAGAACGGTCGGACGCTACCGGCTCGCGAGCGTACAGAGGACGCGCGGCGGCGCCGGCGTCCTGGCGCGCTCCCAGAGCGTGGCCGCCCGGTCCGCCCCGATCACCGGCGCGACCAGGTCCCGGAACTTCGCTTCGAGCCGCGCCTCCTCGAAGGGGTTGTGTTCGCCCCCGCGCGGCGCGGCGACCTCGTGTGACCGTCGCCCGTCCGCGGTCTCGACCGTCACGCGGGCGCCCCGCTGTTCGGGGGCACGGGCGGCGAACTCGTCGTCGACGGCGACGGTCACGCGCTCGGCTAAGGCGATGGCCTCGGGCGTTATCGCCTCGTCCGTGAACGCGGGCGGCCCGGAGTCGCCGCGAAGCAGCGCCGTTGCGACCGCGAACGGGATCGAGAACTTCGCTTGCAGTTGGTTCCGCGGCCGCGGCTCCGTCAGCCGCGCGGCCGCCGGGTACGTCTCGACGCGGACCGACTCGACCGCGCTCGGGTCCACCTCGGCTTCGAGCGCCGCGACGGCGTCCAGCGCCGGGTGCGTGTACCGGCACGCGGCGTGGATCTTGAAGTACCCGTGTTCGATCTCCCACCGGTCGCCCAGCCCGGCGGTGAGGGCCGACTCGTCGACGTCGCCCGCGGCGGCGTGTTCGAGGTGCCGGGCGACCCCGTTCCGGAGGCCGCCGAACCCGGCTTCGGCCTGATCGGCGGCGACCAGCGCCGCGAGGTTGCTCATGCCCGCGTAGGCGTTCCGCACGGTCGCGCCCTCCGTCGCGGCCTCGAACCGGGTGTGTTGGGCGTAGTTCGCCGCGATCGCCATGGCCGACCGCGTCGTCTCCGGGTCGAGCTCGCGCGAGCGGGCCACCGCGGCCGCGCCGCCGACCGCCCCCCACACGCCGTGCGGGTGGTACCCAGACTGGAGCGTGCCGAGCGCGCGGGCGGTTCGGACGGCGACCTCGTACCCCGCGACGAACGAGCGCACGAACGCGTCGCTGTCGCCGTACCCGATCTCCGCGTCGGCCAAGAGCGCCGGCAACACGTGAATCGCGGGGTGGCCGGCGGCGAACCGGTGTCCCTCGTCGAGTTCGAGGACGGTCCCCGCCGCGCCGTTACACAGCGCCGCGAGCGGCGGGACCGTCTCGCCGCCGTCGGCGCCGATGACCGTCGCCCCGCCCGAGACGCCGTCGGTCCAGCGCCGCGCGAGCGCGCCGACCGCGTCGTCGGTCGACCCCGCGACGATCGCGCCGAGCGTGTCGGCGACGGTGAGCCCCACGCGGTCGCGGACCCGGTCTGGAATCGCGTCCGTCTCGAGCTCCGCGGCGAACGTCGCCAGCTCGCGGTCGGGCTCAGGCGGCATCGTCGTCCAAGAGGTCGGTGCGCGCCCGGAGCAGGTCGACGAACCGGGACGGCCACGAGATGACGCCCTTCGGGCTGTACAACACGATCGCGATGAGGATGGCCCCGTAGACGGCGTTGTTCAGTCCGGGAATCTCGAAGGACTGCCGGACGAACTCGCCGACCGGGATGACGATGAGCGACCCCACGATCGGCCCGAGGACGGTGCCGACCCCGCCGACGATGGCCGGCAGGAGAATCTCGACGTTGACGAGCAGGTCGAACACCGTCGAGGGGCGGATCGTGTTGAAGTACATCGCCCAGAACGCGCCGGGCCACGCGGTAAAGAAGGCGCTCACGGCGACGGCCAGCAGCTTGTACCGGTACGTCGGGACCCCGATGGCGGCCGCGGCCTGCTCCCGCTCGCGGATCGCGAACAGGTAGTAGCCGAGCTGCGACCGGTTGATCGCGAGCGACACGACGGTGACGACGGTCAGGAACCCGAGGATCAGGTAGTAGTACGGGAGGTCGCCGGTGAACTGGAACGCGGCCAGCCCCGGCCCGTCGGCGTACTCGCGCGCGAGCGGCCGGAAGAAGCCGCTCGCGCCGCCGAGCTGCGCGACGTTCGTGAACACGTAGCGTAACAGCTCCGCGAACGCCAGCGTCGCCAGCGCGAAGTAGTGGCCCTCCAGGTCGTATCGGAAGGTCAGCGCGCCGATTAGCAACCCGTACACCGCCGCGATGACGCTGCTGAGGAGCATCCCGACCCACGGGGAGATGCCGAAGGTCCCGGTGAGGATGATCGTCGTGTAGGCGCCGAGTCCGAAGAACGCGGCGTGCCCGAACGAGAACTGCCCGGTGTACCCGGACATGATGTTCCACGCCTGCGCGGTCGTCGCCCAGACGAGGGTGATGATGAGCATGTTCAGGCTGAGCCACCCCAGCGGCGCGACTCCGAACAGCGCGAGCTGCCGGAGGAACGGCACCGCGGCGAGCACGAGGAGGCTCACCGCGACCAACGCCGGGAGCGCGTACCACTCGTCTCGGAACGCGCCGTATCGATCGACGGCGCGGGAGAGCGCGTTACTCATCGGCGCTCCCTCCGAGCAGTCCTTCCGGTTTCACGAGCAACACGAGGATGAATGCGAGGAATATCACGATCTGGTAGGTGGAACCGCCCAAGTACGCTCCGCCGAACACTTGGATGAAGCCGATGATGAGCCCGCCGACGAACGCGCCGGGGAAGGAGCCGAGCCCCCCCAACACGACGACGACGAACGCGTTTATCAGGTACTGGTCGCCGAGCGCCGGCGTGAACGACTGGAAGAGGGGGATCACCCCTCCCGCGAGCCCGGCCAACGCGGCGCCGATCCCGAACGTGAGCGCGTCGATCCGCGGGACGTCGATCCCGACGTACTGCGCGCCGTCGCGGTTGTCGGCGGTCCCGCGGATCGCCCGGCCCAGCATCGTCCGCTGGAGGAACAGCCACGTTCCCGACAGCGCGATGAGTGCGATGACGAGCGCGTACAGCTGTCCCCGCGGCACGAACACGCCGGAGAGTTCGAGCGAGCCGAGGTCGAGCCCCAGCTGTCGGGGGTCAGAGCCGAAGATCATCTCGACGCCGCTGACGAGGATCAACAGGACGCCGAAGGTGACGATGAGCTGGTTCTCCTGTGGCGCGTCGATGATGGGCGCGATCGTCGACCGGTAGATACCGATGCCGACGGCGAAAAGCAGCACGACGGCGAAGGGGATCGCGAAGAACGGCGAGAGCCCCGTGGCGTCCGAAAACACGAGCACGGCGTACATCGCGACCACCATCAGCGCGCCGTGCGCGAAGTTGATCACGTCCATCACGCCGAAGATCATCGTCAGCCCCAGCGCGACGAGGCCGTATATCCCCCCGAGCAACACGGCGAACACGAAGTACTGCGCGAAGATCGTCGGAGACGGAAGCGAGAGCCCGAGAACGGCCGGCGCCGCGGTCGCGTCGAGCGCGCCGACGACGGCGGCCGCTTCCCGACCGCAGGCGTCAAGGAAAAACGAAGAGAGCATGTGGGTCAGAACTGCACGTCGGACTCAGCGAACTCCTCGGGTGCGATGACGCGGTCTCTGAGGTCCTGGACCTGGAACAGCGGGGCGAGCGAGTTCTCGTTTTCGCCGTTGTCGGCGAAGGTGATCGGCGGCATCGCCGCGATGTGATCCTCGACGGTGATCTCCCCTAACGCGTCGTTGATGTCGTCGGGGTCGGCCGACCCCGCCTCCTCTATCGCCGCGATGATGACCTGGGTCGCCGCGTAGGTCATCGCGACGTTCGCGTCGAAGCTGGTCTCGAACTCGGACTCGAAGCGCGACCGAACCTCGCCCGCGGCGTCGGAGGTCGGGTCGAGCGCGAAGTTGGTCGCGAACCCGCCCTCGACGGTGTCGCCCATCTCTTCGAGCGCGCTGACGTCGTTCATCGCCGCGTTCGAGCAGCCGGTGACGTACTTCGGCTGGTAGTTCTGGTTGTTCATCGCGTTGACCAGCTCGATCGTCTCCTGCCGGTAGGTTGTCGCGATCACCGCGTCGGGGTCGGCGTCCCGCAGCGTCGTGACCTGCGTGTCGGCGGTTTCACCGAAGCCGATGGCGGTCTCGGCGACGATCTCGATGTCGTTGGCCGGCAGTTCCTCACGGAGCGCGTCGCGCACCGACTGGCCGAAGCTGATGTCGATGTAGAACAGTCCCGCGGTCTCAATCTCCTCGCCGGCGTTCCGGATCGCGTCGGCGAGCAGGCGCGCGTGGTCGACCGCCATCTGGTTCGCCGGCGGCTGGGGTCGGTACGCGTAGTTCAGCTGCGTCTCCTGTAAAATCGAGTTGGCCACGGACACCGAGATGACGAACGGGACGCCCGCGCTCTCCGCGGTTCGGGTCGCCGCGCTCGTCACCGGCGAGGAGTAACAGCCGGTCAACACGCTCGCGCCCTCGTCGATGAGCTCCTGTGCGACCTCGCCGCCGAGCTCCTGTGCCCCCTCGTTGTCCCCGCTGACGACGCTGAGTTCCGCGCCGTCCAGCGACTCGATGCCGCCCGCCTCGTTTTTGATCATCGCCGCCAGTTTGACGGCCTGATCCATCCGCTCGCCGGTGTTGCTGAGCGATCCGCTCAGCGGGTGGTTCGAGCCGATGATCACCTCGTCGGGCGCGTCGCTCCCGTCGCTCCCGTCGCTGCTGCCGCTTCCATCGCCACCGTCGCTGCCGTCACTCCCGTCGCTGCCGTCGCCGCCACCACCGCCACCACCGCCACCACCGTTGCTGCTACAGCCGGCCAGCGCACCGGTGACGCCGGCGGCGCCGCTGTATTTAACGAACGAGCGTCTACTGACACGATCTGCGGGATTGTCTCCCATATACGTCTTGTGTGAGACGGGTGCACATATAGTTTGTTACGAAAGATTGTGATTAGTTCTGCGGCTCGCGGCGGTGACGAGCGTACCCGGTGAGCCGGGCGGCGACACGGACGACGAGTAGGGAACCGAGTCGGCGAGCGTCAGTCCAGTCCGAGGTACAGCTCCACGAGGTCGTCTTCGTCGGTCAGGTCGTCGGGCGTCCCCTCGAACTGGAGCTGCCCCTGCGCCAAGATGTAGACGTAGTCGGCGATCCGCAGCGCCTCGCGGACGTTCTGTTCGATGAGCACGACCTGTGCGCCGCTTTCGACGAGCCGCCGGGTCATCTCGAACACCTGGTCGATGAGGGAGGGGGCCAGCCCGCTCGACGGCTCGTCGAGGAGGTACACCTCCCCGCCGGTCATCATGGCGCGCCCGTAGCTGAGCATCATCTGCTGGCCGCCCGACAGCGACCGCCCCTTCTCGTCGAGTTTGCCTTCCAGCTCCGGGAACGCCGACAGGACCTCGTCGAACCGCTCTTCGCGGACGGTCCCGTCGTCGACGGTGTACCCGCCGAGAAGGAGGTTCTCACGGACGGTGAGGTTGCCGAAGATGCCGCCGTCCTGCGGGAGCATCGTGACCCCGCGGTGGACGTTCTCGGCCGGCCTGTTGCCGGTCAGGTCGGTGCCGCGGTGCTTGACCGTCCCCTCCCACGCCGGGACGACCCCGGCGAGCGTCTTCAAGAGCGTCGACTTCCCCGACCCGTTCGGCCCGAAGACGCAGGTGACGCCGTCCCGGCTCTCGACCGAGACTCCGTCGACGACGCGGTGGTTCCCGTAGCCGCTGACGAGGTTCTCGCCGACGAGCCACGACTCCCCGTCGGCCTCCGCCCCGACCTCGGAGAGCGCGGACGCGGCGCTCGCCGCGGCGCCCGTCGCCGCAGCCTCGGACGACGCGCCCGCACTCCCGGCGGCTACCGCGCCGCCGCCGGCGGCCGGCGTCGGGTCCGCGGCCGCGTCGTCGACGGCGGCGCTCCCCGTCTCCCCCTCCTCCTCGCCGATGAGCGTCTCCAGCGACGCGTCGTGGTCGGCCGCGCCCCCGAGGTACGCGTCGCGGACGCGCTCGTCGCTCGTCACCGACTCGAAGTCGCCCTCGACGAGGACCTGTCCCTGGTTGAACACGGTCACGCGGTCACAGACGTCCGCGATGACCCGCATGTCGTGTTCGATGATCACAAAGGTCGTGCCGCGGTCGTTGAGCGTCTCCAAGTGGTCGAGCAGGCGGTTCCGCAGCGAGGGGTTGACGCCCGCGGTGGGCTCGTCGAGCATCACGCAGGCCGGTTCGAGCATCAGGATGCGTCCGAGTTCGAGCAGTTTCTCCTGACCGCCGGAGACCCCGCCGGCCTCCTGGTCGGCGACGTGGTCGATCTCGAGGAGTTCGAGCAGTTCGTCGGCGCGCGAGCGCTTCTCGTCGGGGACCCGAACCCCGGAGCGGAGCCCTCCGGTGAACACGGCGAGCATGTTCTCCTTGACGGTGAGATCCTCGAAGGGCGACGGGATCTGAAAGGTCCGTGCGAGCCCGCGCCGCGCGATCTCGTCGGGCTTCCAGCCGGTCACGTCCTCCCCGTCGAACCTGACGGTGCCGCCGTCGGGGCGGTAAAAGCCCGTGACCGTGTTGAAAAACGTCGACTTTCCGGAGCCGTTCGGCCCCATGATGCCGTGGATCGTGTCCGCCTCGACGGTCACGGAGAGCTCGTCGTTCGCGACGAGGGAGCCGAATCGCTTGGTTAACCCCTCGGTCGCTAAAATCGGGCGAGTCATACCCGAACGTCACCGCACGTGCGAATAAACGTTTTCCCGCCAGTCAGTGACACACGGTTGACTGGTACTGACACGCTCCCGTCCCGCAGCGACGCGCCCGAACGCGGCCGGCGCGCCCCGCTCACTCCACCGTGGCCCGCCCGCCGTCGACGAGAATCGTCTCGCCCGTGACGAACGAGGCCTCGTCGCCCGCGAGGAACGTGACGACGCTCGCAACCTCCGTCGGCTCGCCGAGCCGGTCGAGCGCCGCGAGCCCGCGGAACCGCTCGCGCGCCGCGTCGTCTTCGGCGTACGGCGCGGTCATCGGGGTCTCGATGAACCCCGGCGCGACGGCGTTGGCGCGGACCCCGTCCGCGCCCAGTTCGGCGGCGAGCGCCCGCGTCAACCCCTCCAGTCCGGCCTTCGTCGAGGCGTAGCCAGCGCGCTCCGCCCCCCCGATCTGCCCGTAGATCGACGAGATGTTGACGATCGCGCCGCCGGTCTCGCGCAGGTGCGGCGCGGCCTCGCGGACGATCCGGAACGGCGCGGTGAGGTTGACATCCATCGAGCGCTCCCACGGCTCGCCGTCGTGGGTCTCGATCGGCTCGCGGGCGACGATCCCGGCCACGTTGACGACCACGTCGATGCGCCCGGTGTCGGCCGCGCGCTCGACCAGCGCCGCGACCGCCGCGGGGTCGGTCACGTCGGCGTCCACCGGCTCGAACTCCCCCGCGTGGTCCGTACAGGCCGCGACGGTCTCCGACTGGTCGAGGCGGTCGCCGCCGACCACCGTCGCGCCGCGCTCGGCGAAGCGGACCGCACAGGCGCGGCCGATACCCCGAGCCGTGCCGGTGACGAGCACGGTGTCGCCGGCGAACGACGGCTCCGGCGTCGTCTCGCTCGCCGTCACGATTGCTCGCTGAGCGACCGGGCGGCGTGTACGCCGGCCAGCCGTCCGAAGCCCATCGCCGTCGTGAGCCCGTTCCCGGAGAGGTAGCCGGCGGCCCCGTGGCCGCTGATGCCCGTCGCGGTGCCGCCGCCGGCGTAGAGGCCGTCGACGGTCGAGCCGTCCTCGCGGAGCACTCGCGCGTGCTCGTCGACGACGAGCCCTCCCTGCGTGTGGAACAGCGACCCGGTCACCTCGGTCCCGTAAAAGGGGGCCGAGAGGACGTTCCGGCCGTCCTCGCGGCCGACCTCGTCCGGCTCGCCCGCCTCGACGGCCGCGTTGTACGACTCGATTGCCTCGCGGGTCGCCTCCGGGTCGCAGCCGAGTTCGGCGGCGAGTTCCTCGACGGTGTCGGCGCTCGTGTACGAGCCGAGGTCGACGGCGCGGTCGAAGTCGTCGAACTCGCCCTGCAGGCGCTCGAAGATGCGCTCGTCGAATATCTCGTAGGCGACGCCGCCCTCCTGACGGACCACGTCGACCGCGAACTGCGAGTACCCCTTCGACTCGTTCCCGAAGCGCTCGCCGTCGGCGTTGACGAGGACGCCGCCGTTCATCACGACGGCGTATGTCGACAGCGCGCCCGTCCCGCTGACGACGGTCGCGTGCCCCTGGAAGGCGTCCATCGACGCGAGGGCGCCGCCGAGTTCGGCGCCCCAGCGGATCCCGTCCCCGGTGTTGCCGTCGGAGCCGTAGTAGAGCGCGTCGGCGATGTCGTCCTCGCAGTGCGCGCGGACCATCTCCCGGTTCCCCGCGAAGCCGTCGGTGGCGAGTATCACCCTGTCCGCCCGGATCGCCTCCTCGCGGACCGACCCGGCGACGACGCCCTCGACGGCGCCGTCCTTCGCGACCAGTTTGGTCACTGGCGTGTTCGTCAGCAGTTCCGCGTTCGCTCGCGCTTCGATCCGGTCGCGCATCTCGGCGACGAGGTTCTCGCCGTTGCGTCCCGGCGGCGCGTGCATCCGGTACTCGGAGTGTTTCGGGTATTTAAAGTCGTCAACGAGGTGCAACGAGATGTCCCAGTCGTCCACGAGCCAGTGGACCAGATCGACGCTGCTCTCACAGAGGTGTTCGACCAGCTCCGCGTCGGCCTCGTGGCCGTTCTTCTCCAAGATGTCTCGGGCCATGTCCGCCGGCTCCTCGTCGATCCCCGCCTCGCGCTGGAAGCGGGTGCCGGCCGCGGGGATCATCCCCGTCGACAGCGCGGCGTTGCCGCCGACCTCGGCGCTCTTCTCTAAGAGCGTGACCGTCAGGTCCTCGGCTTCGCAGGCCGCGAGCGTCGCCGTGAGCCCACACCCGCCGGCCCCCGCGACCAACACGTCGGTCTCGACGTCGAACTCGACCTCGTCGGTCGAGACGACCTCCGCGCTCGCGTCGTCTAACGTCCGCTGCTGCGGCTCCAAATCGGGCGACTCCATACCGTGACACTCGGAACCACGTCGCGTAAATCTACCGGTCGGCGGGGTGTCGCCGTTCGTGTGCCTACCGTGTTTCCCCGAGTCCGCGCCGCTGGCGACTGGTTTGGACGACCGCTGACCGGCATTTAAGTTCATGATGGTTCCATTTATATCTCTTTGGGTGTGTACAAGGACCATGGCCCGAACGCCACGCGAGACGGTCGAGGAGTTCTTCGAGCGGATGGGCGACCCGGACGAACGCGAGTCCGTCGGCGAGCTGTTCGCCGCCGACGCCGTGATCACGGTCCCCGGCGCACGGTTTTCGGGGCCCGAGGCAGCGGCCTCGTTCCTCGCCTTCCTCGAACCGCGATACGAGCGCGCCGGCAAGGCGTTCGGTCGCTGGACCGTCGCCGGGGGCCGCGTCGTCAGCCAGGGGACGCTCCACGGCGTCGACAACGACGGCGAGCCCTTCGAGGACGTTCGGTACGTCGACGTGTACGAGGTTAGCGAGGGCACCATCGACCGGCTCGACGTGTACAACGACCTCGCGGTCGAGGGGGTGGTCGAGCCGTGAGCGACGGAACCGACGAAGCCGACGCGACCCACTCCGAGCGCATCGGCGTCCTCTTCGCGCTTCGCGACGAGCCAGCCCTCGTCGCTCGCGCGGAGGAACTCGGCTACGAGAGCGCGTGGGCCGCGGAGGGACAGGGGAAGTCGGCGTTCGGCAAACTCGAACGCTGGGCGGTCCACACCGACCGGATCGGCCTCGCGACCGGCATCGTCAACGTGTTCTCGCGGACCCCGGCCGCCATCGCGCAGGCGGCGGCGACCCTCGACGCGCACTCCGGCGGGCGGGCGATCCTCGGGCTCGGCGTGGCACATCCGGGCGTCGTCGAGGGGTTCCACGGCGCCGACTTCGACCGCCCGCTGCCCCGGATGGACGAGTACATCGAACTGGTGCGCCGGTATCTGCGCGGCGACCCGGAGGGGTTCGACGGGAAGTTCTTCTCGCCGTCTCGGACCGCGTTCTGGGAGGCGTTCGAGCCGGAACGCGCGTCGATCCCCATTTATAACGGCGCGCTGGGGCCGGCCAACGTCCGACTCACCGGCCAGTTCGCCGACGGCTGGGTGCCGAATCTCTACCCGGACTCGCAGTTCGAGGAGGCGCTGACGTGGCTCGCCGACGGCGCGGCCCGCGCGGACAGAGACGTGGACGCCATCGACGTGGCGATGTACGTGCTGACCGCGGTCGACGAGGACCCCGAGCGCGCACGGCGGGCCGCGGCCGAACACGTCGCCTACTACCTGCGCGACATTCCGGGGTACTACGATCGCGCCGCCGAACAGGCGGGGTACGAGGAGGTCGTCGAGGCGGTCCGTGCGGCCCCCTCGCTCGAAGCCGGCGCCGACGCGGTCGCCGACGGGCTCCTCGACCACCTCGCGGTCGTCGGGACGCCGGCGGAGGCGCGCGCGCAGTTGGCCCACCTCCGCGAGATCGGCGTCGACCTCCCCATCGTCCGCGCGCCCGCCGGAAGCGACAGGGAGTGGGTCGAACGGACGCTGGCGGCGTTCGCGCCCTCGCGGTAGTCGCCGGCCCGCGGTCCGGCGGCGGTCCAGTTTCTCCCCACCCACAGAATTATGCGACTGCTCGACATACTGCCACTCGTTCACATGACTAAACGCATCTGGGAGGACCTGCTCACCGAGCGCGACAAGCAGGTCATCTCCGCGGCCGGATACGACCAGGAAGGCGCGTCCTCGTGGGAGTCCCGCGGGATGGGCACGAATCCGATGGTCCTGGTCATCGACATGCAGCGACTCGTCGTCGGCGCCGACGAGCCGATCCTCGACGCCGTCGAGGAGTATCGCACCGCGATGGGCGAAATCGCGTGGAACGCGATCGACCACATCGAGCCGTTCCTGACGTTCGCTCGCGAGCGAGACGTTCCCGTCACGTACACGCGAGTCGTCCCGTCGAGCTACGACGACCCCCAACACGAGGACCTCGACATCGTCGAGGCCGTCGCGCCCGAAGACGGTGAGACGGTGATAAACAAGTCGTACGCCTCCGCCTTCTACGGGACCGACCTCCTCTCGCGGCTGGTCCGGGGCGGGCACGACTCCGTGATCATCGTCGGCAACTCCACGAGCGGGTGCGTCCGCGCGACCGCGATCGACGCCCAACAGAACGGGTTCAACGTCGTCTTGCCACAGGAGTGTCTCTTCGACCGGATCGAGGCGAGCCACAAGATCGCCCTGATGGACCTGTGGATGAAGTACGCGGAGGTGCTCGAACGCGACGAGGTGGAGTCGTGGGTGGAGGGGATCGAGGCATGACGGACCACGACCTCGTCATCGCGAACGGCACCGTCGTCACGCCCGAACTCGGCGTCTTCGAGGCGGACGTGGCCGCCGACGGGGACACGATCTCGGCGATCGCGAGTCCGGGGACCCTCTCCGGCGACCGGGTGATAGACGCCGCGGGCAACCACGTCCTCCCCGGCGCCATCGACCCGCACACCCACCACGGGATCTATCGCGGCCTCGACGCCGACGCCGAGTCGGAGTCGCGTTCCGATCTGGTCGGCGGCGTCACGACCATCGGGAACTACTTCCGGCGGGGCGGCTCCTACGAGGAGATCATGGACGGCTACTTCGCCGAGGCGGAGCCGAACTACTACCACGACTACTTCTTCTCGTTGGGACTGCTCTCGTTCGAACACATCGACGAGATCCCGTACATCGTCGATGAGCTCGGTATTACGTCATTTAAATGGTATAAAAACTACAAGGACGTCGCCCCGGAGAAGTTCGGCACCGACTCGAAGATGCACGACGACTGGGCGGACGCGTTCATCCAGGAACTCGCCGCCCAGGACGCCCCTACGACGCTCGGCCACCACTCCGAGAACATGGAGATCACGAGCGCGCTCGGCGACAACCCGTACCTCGACTCCGCGGTCGACGACGACCAGGAGTACCGCGGCTACGACGTGTTGGTCGACCAGTTCCCGGACTACGCGGAGGCACAGAGCATGACCGCGAGCGGGTCGCTGGCCCGCCAACACGACTACGACGACAGCTTCTACGCGGTCCACGTCTCGGCGGGACGGACCGCCGACGAACTGGCGATGCTCCACGACGCGGGCTGGGAGATCACCGGCGAGACGTGTACGCACTACCTCTGTCTCACGACCGAGGAGTGTGACGAGCGCCACAACGTCAACCCGCCGGTCCGGTCGAAGGCGGACCAGGAGACCTTATGGAGCCGGGTCGCGGACGGGACCATCTCCTGTATCGGCACCGACCACTGCGCGAACCTGCGCGACGACAAGGTCGGCGAGGACGTGCCCGACAGCCTCCCCGGCTTCCCCTCGTCGGCGACGCTGCTCCCGCTCATGCTCTCCGAGGGCGTCCACGAGGGGCGTATCTCGCTGGAGCGCGCGGTCGAGGTGACATCGACGAACACCGCGAAAGCGTTCAATATATATCCGAAGAAGGGGTCGATTCAGGTCGGAAGTGACGCAGACCTCGCGGTCGTCGACCTCGACGAGACGAAGACGGTGACCCCCGAGCTGCTCCAGGGCGGCGCGGACTACTCCCCGTACGAGGGACGCGACGTGACCGGCTGGCCGACGCACACGGTCGTCCGCGGCCAGGTCGCCTACGAGAACGGCGAGGTGGTCGGCGAACGCGGCCACGGGACCCACATCGACCGCCCGATCTGACCGTCCCGGACCGATCGCCGTCGCCCGATCGCCCGGCTCAGGCCGGGACCGGGCGCGGGCGATCCACCACCCAACGAACACGGACACACGCACATGACACGACACAGCATTCGACCGACGACGAATCGACCGGCGCGCGCCGCACACGGCGCCGCCGAGACACTCACGAGGCGCCGATGAGTCGCGACGCGGCCACGGACGGCGGCGCAGACGACGACGCAGACGGTGAACGCGCCGACGCTACGAGCGACGACGATTCCGACACCTCCGCCGGCCCGCTCGACGGTCTCACCGTGGTCGAGGCCGGCTCGATGATCTCGATCGGAACGGTGGGGCGCCTGCTCGCGGACTTCGGCGCGGACGTGATCAAGGTCGAACACCCGGCGACCGGCGACCACCTGCGCCACTTCGGGCCGCAGAAGGAGGGCGTCGGGCTCTGGTGGAAGTACCTCGGGCGCAACAAGCAGTCGGTGACGCTCGACATCTCCACCGAGGAGGGGAAGGTCGTCTTCGAGGATCTGGTCGCCGACGCGGACGCGCTCATCGAGAACTTCCGGCCGGGCACCCTCGAACGGTGGGACCTCGGCTACGACCACCTCTCCGAGCTCAACCCCGGCCTCGTGATGCTCCGGCTGAGCGGGTTCGGGCAGACGGGGCCGTACAGCGACCGGCCCGGCTTCGGCACCCTCGCGGAGGCGATGTCCGGGTTCGCGTTCCTCAACGGCTACCCCGACCGGGAGCCGTTGCTGCCGCCGACCGGATTGGCAGACGGCATCGCGGCGATGTTCTCGACGATGGCGGTCGCGTTCGCGCTGTACAACCGCGACGCGAACGGCGGCTCCGGGCAGTACATCGACACGAGCCTCATCGAACCGATCTTCTCGCTCATCGGGCCGCAGCCGCTCCGATACCAGCAACTCGGCGAGATCGAAGAGCGGTCGGGGAACCGCTCCACCTCGTCCGCGCCGCGGAACGTCTACCAGACGGGCGACGGGCGGGCGGTCGCCATCTCGGCGAGCGCACAGCCGATCGCGATGCGGGTGTTCGACGCCATCGAGCGTCCCGATTTAAAAGACGACCCGCGCTTCGCGGACAACGAGAAGCGACTGGAGAACGTCGAGGAGCTCGACGCGGCCATCCAAGACTGGATGGACGACCACACCCGCGAGGAGGTCATCGACCGGTTCGAGGAGTACGAGGCGACCATCGCGCCGATCTACAACGTGGCCGACATCCTCGACGACGAGCACTATCAGGCGCGCGACGCGGTCGTGGAGATCCCCGACGACGAGATCGGGATCGGCGCGGTCCAAAACACCATCCCGCACCTCTCGGAGACGCCGGGATCGATCTCGCATCTCGGGCCGCCGCTCGGCGCGCACAACGAGGCGGTGTACGGCGAGCGGCTGTCGTACGACGAGGAGACGCTTGCCGAACTCGACGCGGAGGGCGTCATATGATCGAGTACCCCGAGGACGTGACAGTAGTCGAGATGCTCCCGCGTGACGGGTTCCAGCGGCTCGACGAGTTCGTCCCGACCGACGAGAAAGTCGAGATCATCGACGACCTCTCGAAGACCGGCGTCGACGAGATCGAGATCACCTCCTTCACGCACCCGAAGGCGGTCCCGACGCTACGGGACGCCGACGATGTCGCAAAGCGCATCGAGCGTCACGACGACGTGACCTACCGCGCGCTGGTGCCGAACGCGGTCGGGATGGAGCGAGCCATCGAGGCCGACGTCGACAAGGTGAACGCCCTCGTAACCGTGAGCGAGACGTACAGCGAGCACAACCAGAACATGACCGTCGAGGAGATTCTCGAAGGCGTCGAGGAGATAGTCGCAATGGCCGAGGGGACGGACATCGAGGTCGAGGCCGGGATGGGGACGAGCTTCTACTGTCCGTACGAGGGGAAGATTCCCATGGAAGACACGCTGTCGGTCGTCGACCGCGTCGTCGAGGCCGGCGTCGACGAGGTGACGCTCGCGACGACGATGGGGCTCGCCAATCCGGTCGAGATCGAGGCGATGTACACGGCGGTCTTCGACCGACACCCCGACCTTGACGCCGGACTCCACCTGCACGACACGAACGGGATGAGCCTCGCGAACACCCTCGTCGCGATGCAGTGCGGGGTCGACCGGTTCGACACCTCACACTGCGGGCTCGGCGGCGGCGTCGTCTTACCGGACGGGCTCGCCGGCGTCGGCAACACCCCGACGGAGGACCTCGTCCATCTGCTGAGTAGCATGGAAATCGGAACGAACGCGTCGTTCGAACGCGTCGAGTCGGTCGCACACGAGGTCGCCGACAGACTCGACTTGGGGGCGACGAGCCACGTCCTGATGGGCGGGACCGTCGACCGCGTGTTAACGACCGTCGCGGAGGACAACACATGACTGGAAAAACCATCTCGGAAAAACTGCTGTCGGAGAAATCGGGAACAGACGTACGCGCCGGCGACTACGTGGAGGCCGGCGTCGACGTGATGATGACCCACGACGTGACGGGGCCGTTGACGTTCGAGGTCTTCGAGGACGTGACGGGCGACGACGCCGAGCTCGTCGACCCGGACAACACCGTCATCACCATCGACCACCACGCGCCCGCGGACGGCGTCAAGGCCGCGAACAACCACAACATCGTCCGGGAGTTCGCCGCCGAGTACGGCGCCCAACAGTACGAGGTCGGCGACGGGATCTGTCACCAGGTCTTGGTCGAGGAGGGGTTCGTCGCGCCGGGCGATCTGGTGATCGGCGCGGACTCGCATTCGACCACCTTCGGCGGGGTCGGCGCCTTCGGGACCGGGGTCGGCTCGACCGACCTCGGGACGACGCTCGCGACCGGTGAACTGTGGTTCCGGGTGCCGGAGACGCTCCGGTTCGAGGTCGAGGGCGACCTCCCCGATGGGGTGTACGCGAAGGACCTCATCCTGAAGTTCATCGGCGACGTGGGGTTCGACGGCTGTACGTACATGACCGCCGAGTACGGCGGCTCGGCGGTGGAGGCGATGCCGATCCACGAGCGGCTCGTCCTCTCGAACATGGCCATCGAGATGGGCGGGAAGGCCGGCATCGTCGCGCCCGACGAGCGCACCGCCGACTTCCTCGAAGCGCAGACCGGCGAGCGACCCGACATCCCGGCGTACACCCAGCCCGACGACGACGCCGCATACGAGGCGGTCCACACCTACCGGGCCGAGTCGCTCTCGCCGCAGGTGTCGACGCCCTCGAACCCGGAGAACGCGGTCGATGTCGACGAGGTCGTCGGCACCGAAATCGACCAGCTGTTCGTGGGGACCTGCACGAACGGCCGGTACGAGGACATCCGGATCGTCGCGGACATCATCGAGGGCGAACGGCTCGCCCCGAACACGCGGATGGTCGTCGTCCCGGCCTCGAAATCCGTTTATAAACAGATGATGCACACCGGCGTCATGGAGACGTTCGTCGACGCCGGCGCCATCGTCCAGAGCGCGGGCTGCGGCTCCTGTTTCGGCACGCATCAGGGCGTCTTAGGCGACGGCGACGTCTGTCTCGCCACCGCGAACCGCAACTTCCCCGGCCGGGAGGGGTCGATGGAAAGCGAGGTGTACCTCGCGAGCCCCGCCACCGTCGGCGCGTCGGCGCTGTACGGCGAGATAACCGACCCGCGGGAGGTCGAGTTGAACCGGTACGACGACTACGTCCTCGGCGGGGTGGGCGCATGAGCGACACCGACGCCGACCGCGACATCGACACGACCGACCCCGGTCGGGCGTGGACGTTCGGGGACAACATCGACACCGACCAGATCATTCCGTCGCGGTTCCTGGTCTCCAGCGACCCGGCCGAGCTCGGCGAGAACGCCTTCAACGACCTCCGGCCGGAGTTCGCGCCGAACGTCGCCGCGGGCGATTTCGTCGTGGGCGGGCACAACTTCGGAAGCGGCTCCTCGCGCGAACACGCGCCCCTCTCGCTTCTGGGCGCCGGCGTCGACGGTATCGTCGCGCAGTCGTTCGCCCGTATCTTCTTCCGGAACGGGATCAACCTCGGGCTGCCCGTGTTGATCTGTCCGGACGCCGACCGGATCGACGACGGCGACGAGATCAGTCTCCGGCTCGACGAGGGCGCCGTGATCAACCACACCGCCGACGAGCGGTACGACGCCGACCCGCTGCCGGAGTTCCTGCAGTCGCTCGTCGACAGCGGCGGTCTCGAACCGTACACGCGAGCGAAACTCGGAACCGAGTGAGCGCGGGGCGGGTCGGGACCGGTCGGGTCGAAGCCGTGTCGCCTTCGCGTTCGACGCCGTCGGTTCGACGCGTCGTCGAACGCCACCGGTAAATAGGTAACACAACTGGTGTATCTGATAACATCCAATTATTTTTAAATTAAATCCCCAAGGACCCCTCGACTCGCACTCACAATCGATGGCGGCTCTGTCGAACTCCTCGACCGGTGAGACGCTCTCAGCGCTCTGCTGCATAGCGGGCGCGAGTCTCCTACTAAATTCCTCTCGGATTCGGTCAGGCCGGATCGCTCAGTACAGAGGACTCACCTGTCACCCCGAACCTTGGTTGCCAGTTATTCGTCAGATCACTTCACGAAACAACGAGTCAGTCTTGACAATTAATGATCGCCATCAGGCCGATCATCCACGATGTCGAATGATTCCGTCTCCACCGTCTCATCAACGTCTCCTTCAACAGTCATATCATATGAAACAGCTCTGACCGGGTCTCCGACGGTGAGATTTAGTCCACCGAGTTGGACACCAACCGAAGCGTAATTAGTACCGGCATCTGGCACTAGTTTCATCGAAATTATCCAATCATCAATTGTTAAGCTGTCAAGAGTTGCGCCCCATACCATAGGTTCATCAGAATTGCGACTTTTGTTCAGTGGCTCAACGGTAACGCCTTCGATTGTTCCGTACTCCTCAAGTAACGATATATCAATCTCGATTACTACCTCGTCAGCTTCTGGAGTCAGCCACTCAACGTAGATATCTTGTCGGCTCTCACGATCACGATAGGTGTTAATTGAATTCAGACACAGTGTTGGCGAGAGTAACTGAGGGTCTACGAGTGTGAACTCCCCGTCTAACGAAAGTGCGAAACCACACTTACTCCCGCTTTTATCACCGTGGAAACTGCCTTGGCGGAACTCCACGTGGTCATCGGGAGATTGAATGTCGTATTGGACTTCAGTCACTGCTTCGACATCTGTGAACTGGTATCCTGTCAACGCCAACGCGATCGGGTCTGCATCGGACGCATCTTCCGACGTACGAATCACGAGGTCAATAGTCCCGTCAGTGATATCCAACGTATCGACGTTGTTGTTGTAAGCCTCTGTAGGTCCATATCTCCCTTGTGTGGTTTCGACAGAGAGATCTTCTGTGTTTACTCCATACTGCTCTAACGGGGTAACGTCTATTCTGACGTTATGCTCCTGATTTTCCTCAGGTAATTGGCTTCCTGACAGGTCGAATATCTCAATAACTTGTTCGGTATCGAAGCCTACTCTAATGTTGTCTACAGTGACGGGCATACTCACCCGCGGCTCGTCCTGAGATTCTCTCTCCGAGAAATTCATACAGCCAGAACCGGCAGCAATGAGGGTGACAGATCCTGTAGCGATGAGATCTCGACGTTTCACGCGGAACCGGTGTCATCAGAGACGTATAGCCTTTCTGTGAACCTATTGTTCGATATTCTCCTTCAGGTCGTAGTGTCTCGGACTGATGGGATTCTAGCTGGTCAACTCGCAAGCGAATTCTACCGGATGATCCAGAATATAGCCGGAGAAAATAACACCGTTCAGGTGCTGACTACACGCTCTGTACCTCGCATCCAGTTCGCATCAGGCTCTCCGACTATCAACACCGCCTCAGTAGCCGATAACCCCCGCCAGTTCGATGGGGCACTCGTAGACTGTGAGACGCTTAGACCCCTCGGAAGTGCTGAACGGCCGGGATCGACGGGAGTGACCCACCGCTTAACGGAGCCCCGTGACGCCGACGACCAACAGTAACACGCCTAATCCGCGATACAACCAGATCGGAGCGATCGACCCGTCCGATCGGTCAGCCGTCGAGCGCCGCAGGGAGTCGAGACCCGCCGCGTGAACCCGCTCCGGAACGGCAACGTAGGCGAGACCGAGGATCCCGGCCGCGACGTATCCGACGTGCCACAGCATGCTCATGCGTTCCCGTTACCGGGCGGCCGTGTATAGTTCCTGATCGTTCCCCGTCGGGTCGAGAGCGTTCACGCAGTTGTATCAATATTCAGTATATTATTGGTTTCAAATATAACTGTGCCAAGCGCGGCGTCGGTCGCCCCGTCCGTCCCCTCCTCGTTCCAGCGATGCGCCGAATCGCTGGCTCTGCTCTACCTCAAACTTGCGGAACGATACCACCCACCAATACGATTATTGACCCGCGGGGCGTATGTCCGCGTGGTGTTGTGTACATGACAGGAAAACAGATACTGATGATCGTCGGCGACTTCGGCGAAGACTACGAGATCATGGTGCCGTTCCAGGCGCTCCAGGCGGTCGGCCACGAGGTCCACGCTGTCTGTCCGGAGCGAGGTGCCGGTGACACGGTCAAGACCGCCATCCACGACTTCCGCGGCGACCAGACGTACCTCGAAACCCGCGGCCACGACTTCGAGCTCACGCACGGGCTCGACGAGATCGACCCGGCGGACTACGACGCCTTGGTCGTCCCCGGCGGGCGCGCCCCCGAGTACCTCCGTGGGTACGAGGAAGTGCTCGACGCGGTACGGCACTTCTTCGAGGCGGACAAGCCGGTCGCGTCGATCTGTCACGGCCCGCAGATCCTCGCCGCGGCGGGCGTTCTCGACGGCTACGAACTCACCGCCTACCCCGCCGTCAGACCCGAGGTCGAAGCCGCGGGCTGCTCGTGGGTCGACGGCGTGACCACCGACGGGAACCTCGTCACCGGACAGGCGTGGCCCGACCACCCCGAGTGGATCGCGCAGTTCCTCGAACTGCTCGGTACGGAGATCGACCACGGCGCGCCGGCCGCGACCGCGGACTGACCACCCCGTGACATTTTTCAGATGACCGACCCGCGAGCCGTCGCCGTCAACGTCGCCGCCAACACGAACCAGCCCGGCTTCCGCGGTCCCGTGTACCCCGACGGCTCGTTCGCGTACGTGCCGATCCCCGAGTCCGCCGCCACGCTCCCTCGCGATCGGTTTCCGGTCGACGAGCCGCTGCCGACCTACGCCGACCTCGACCTCCCCTTCGCGGTGCCGGCCGACCTGCGCGAGACGCCGGTCCACCTCGACCCGGAGTTTCCCGGCGTTCACGGTCGCACCCGCGCGACCTACGGCGACCCCCACGGCGTGAAAGCCGGGCGCATCGCCGGCCTCGAACCGGGTGACTGGCTGTTATTCTACGCGACGCTGTCGCTGCGCCCGCACGGCTGGGGCGGTCCGGAGGCGGCGCCGGTCGCGGACGGCGGTTCGCCCCCCGACGCCGACCTCGCTCCCGACTGGGGCGCGTACCTGTTCGCGGGGATTCGGATCGACCGCCTCCTCGCCGTCGGCGAGGGCGCGGCCGCCGACTCGGCCGCGGTCGATCGGGCCGCGGCGGCCGACCTCGCCCCGACGAACGCCCACCTGAAGCGAGACCCGTTCGACGCGCGGGTCGTGGTCGCCGGCGACCCGGACGCGTCCGGGCCGTTCGAGCGCGTCGTCCCGCTGAGCGAGCCGGACGCCGGCGCGGACGCGAACCGCCTCGTCACCGAGCTGTCGAGCGACTCGGGGAAGGGGCCGTGGTGGCGGCGCCCCTTCGCGTTCGACGCCGACGCGACGGCGACGCTCTTGGACCGCATCGAGTGACCCCGCGTCGCGGGCCCCGCACACGCCGATTTATGTGCCGTGCTACCATACAGATACGCATGGCAGACGAAACAGCCGACGGGGGAGACGCGACAGCGAGCGACGACCACGCGGGACGCGGCGCGCCCTCGCGGATCGGCCGGGTGCTGCTCGGGGTCGGCCTCGCCGCACAGGCCTCCGAGGACTTCCGCGATATGGACGACACGATCGAATACGCCGAGTCCGCGGGGGTGCCCGCGCCCGACCTCGCCGCGCCGTTCGCCTCCGGGATGATGGTCGCGGCGGGCGTCGGCATCGCCTTCTGGAGGCTCCCGCGGATCGCGACCGGCGCGGCGGTCGCCTTCCTGACGGTGGTGACCGCGACGATGCACGACTTCTGGAACGCCGACGAGGACGACAAAAGCGGCGAGCGACTCGCCTTCTTCGGGAACCTCGCGATGCTCGGCGGGACCTTGGTGTTCCTGCGCGAGGCGTACAAGAAGTGACGGACGACGCGGCGCGCGGTCCAGCGCGGGGAGCCGGTCGGCCGGAGGCTGTCGGCTCTCCGAATCCCTCGTCGTCCGTGGCACGGTTCTGTCGAGATCGGCGGCGGCCGCGACGAACGGCGCGGTGAACCGCGGGCGCGCCCGTCGCCACCCGCTCATCAGCACCTGAGACTGTCCACTTCGGTCAGGCGACCGGGCTCGGTGTCAGGTAACGTCTCCACCGCCCGGCGGACGCAGCGGCCTACGTGTCCGCGAATTCGACGTTCGTGATCTCGAACCGCGCTCCGCCCTCGCTCCCGTCCGTCACGCGAACGTGCCAGTCGTGAGCAGCGACGATTTGTCTGACGATACTCAGTCCAAACCCGGTTCCGTTCGCCGACTGCGAGTGGCCGGCCTCGAAGACGGCGTCGCGCTCGCCGGGCGGAATTCCCGGACCGTCGTCCTCGACGTAGAACCCGTCGTCTAGCCCCCCGACCGTCACGGTCGCATCCGTCCGACCGTGTTCGACGGCGTTTCGGAACAGGTTCTCAAACACCTGCTTGAGGCGATCGCGGTCCGCCCACACCGTCTGATCGACAGCGGTGACTAACTGTCCTTGCTCCATCTCAACGTTCTCCCAGCACCCGTCGGCTATCGTCGCGAGGGCAACCGGCTGCGTGTCGGTCATCTCCTTGCCATCCCGAGCCAGCGTCAGGAGATCCTCGATTAGCGCCTCCATCCTGTCTAACGCCCCCCGGAGCCCGTCGAGATGGTCGCTCTCACACTCGTCGGCCACCAACTCGAGGTGCCCGGCGGCGACGTTCAGCGGGTTCCGCAGGTCGTGTGACACGACGCTGGTGAACTCTTCCAGTCTCTGCTGGCGTTCTATCCGCTCGGTGATGTCCTGAAACGTGCCGCGCACACCGACGATCTCGCCATCCTCACGCCAGGGCTCGCCGCGAGCGCGGACCCATCGCACCTCGTCGTCCGCCGTGACGATGCGCAACTCCAGGTCGAACGGCTCGCCGTCAGTCGTCACCCGCTCGACGGCATCCCGAATCGTCGCCTGATCCTCGGGGTGATAGAACCCGACTGCATCCCCGACTGTCGGCTCGAACTCCATGTCGACGCCGTGAATCCGATAGACTTCGTCGGTCCAGCGGAGCGACGCAGTTCGGCGGTCGATCTCCCAGCCACCGACATCTGCGACGGTCTGGGTCTGTGACAGGAACTTGTTGGCCTGCTCAAGCTCTCGGCTCTGCCGCTCGCGCGCCGTGATATCGCGGTACAGCCACAAGTTCGCCTCGCCTTCGGGCAGGGTGTAGGGCACGTAATCGCGTTCCAACACGCGGCCGTCCGTGAGGCGGAGCTCCTCGTTTTGGACCAGCTCCCGCCGTTCGAGTCGCTCCGCGATCCCCTCGATGAACGCCTCCGGCTCGGCGAACCGGTCTTTGAGATCTTCAGCCGCCTCGGCGCAGTCACAGTCCGTGAGCTCCTCGCCGCTGATCGGGACGCCAAGCGTCTCGCCCAAGCTGTCGTTCGCTACGAGCACGCCGCGTTCGGCGTCTTCGACGAGCACCCCCATCGGCAGATTTTCGACGATCGTTCGAAGGACGGTGTTCGTCTGTTCGAGTTCGCGCTCGCGCTCCTTCCGCTCGGTAATATCGCGCAGTATCCCGACCGACCCCTCGAACGACTCCCCTTCGTACGGCAAGACGCCCATGTGGTCCTCACAGGGGATCGGCTCACCGCGACTCGGCTGCACCTCGATCTCGAACTGCACGCTGTCGGGCCCGTCCGACGAGAGCAGCCGCCCGAGATTGGCTTCCGAACGGTCAACGGCCGCCGACGATTTGATAAGCGCCGGCGACGCTCCGGTGATCGCCTCGCGGTCGTACCCAACCATCTCGACGAACGCGTCGTTCACGTACTCGAACTCCCCCGTCTCGTCGAGCACGTAGACCGGGTCGTTGAGCGTCTCGACGAGCGTTCGAAACAGGGTGAGTTCGACCTCCTGCTCCTGTTGTGCGGAGCGGTCCCGGACCGAACAGATCAGCTCGCCGGTGTCCGTCTGGGCGACGGTGTGATCCTCGACGAAGGTCGTCCCGTCGGCCCGGAGCCCGGTCGTCTCCCCGCTCCAGTAGCCCTCCTCGGCGACCGTCGGCAAGATAACGTCCCGTGCGACCGCCGTGTCGCCGTCGGGGTAGATCAGTTCCCAGTGTTCCCCCTCCATCTCCTCGGGGTCGTACCCGTAGATGTCGGCGTAGGCCTGATTGACGTAGACGTACTCTCCGGCGTCGTCGAGGATGCTGATGCCCTCTTTGGCGGTTTCGATCGCTTTCCGCTGGCGCTTGCGATCCTTCTCCGCGCGATGTCGGTGGACGGCGTTTCGCAGTCGGTTCGCCAGGACGGTGTACTGGTCGGTTCCGCCCTTCTTCTGTAGGTAGTCCGTCACGCCCGCGGAGATGGCTTCGCCGGCGACCTCCTCGGACCCCTTGCCGGTAAACAGCACGAACGGCAGTTCGGGAGCCCTCTCGCGGACGGATCTGAGGAACTCGATACCGTTCTGACCGGGCATATCGTAATCGGAGATGACACAGTCGAAGTCGCCGTGAGAGAGGCGTTCCAGCCCCTCACTGGCGCTCGCCGCGGTCTCGACGGTGAAGCTCTCGTCCTCGCGTTTCAGAAACTCCGCAGTCAACGCAGCAAAATCCGGTTCGTCGTCAACGTGGAGGACGCTAATACTCTCCTGCCAACCCATGGCCGAAATTCATGGTAGTTAATAATAATACTGCGCCATCGTTCTCAGTCACGATACCCTCACGCGGCGTCTTTCACCAGCGTGGCGGCGTTAGTCGTGTTTTATTACGCATCCGACGGCCGCGTGACGGGCTATTGGTCCGTCGTCCGTCCGGTGTGAACCAACGCCGCCGGCTACACCCGCCGCGTTCCGCGCGCGCTCCACAAGCCGCCGGGTCAGAGCCGGCCCGCGCCACCGCGTTATCGCTTATAAATCGCCGGCGTCCAACGGGTCCTCGAGCTGTCCCATCACCGCCTCCATGGTGTCGGTCGCGGTGAGCAGCCCGACGACCGCCCCGTCCTCGATGACGAGGGCGAGCTCTTGGGACTCGGCCTGGAACTGGTCGTAGGCGTCGCTGACGCTCGCGTCCGCCGATATCGTCATCGGCGGGGCCGCGAGCTCCGCGAACGTCGTCTCCCCCTCCCGGAGCCGCTCGAAGTTTGAGACGATCGAGGGCGCATAGACGATCCCCTCGAACTCGGTCGCGTCGTCGCCGACGAGCGGGAAGCGGCTGTGTGGGGTGTCGCGGATGCGGTCGAGGTTCGCCTCGACCGACGCCGCCGTCGACAGCGAGATTATCTCGTCGGCCGGCGTCAGGATCTCCCGGACGGTGACGCCGTCGACGTCGAGCGCGTTGAGGACCTCCTCGCGGCGCTCCTCGGGGAGTTCGACCTCCTCCATCATCGAGCCGAGACGGGTGCGCAGCTCGGCGCGCGTCTCCAACACCTCCTCTTCGGCCTCGGTCCACGACCCGGTCATCTCGATGCCGAACAGCCGGAGCGTCGCCTTCGCGACCCAGTCGCCGACTTTTATCAGCGGCGAGATGAGCCACGCGAACCAGTACAGCGGCCGCGCGCCGTACCCGGCGACCTGCTTCGAGCGCTCGACGCCGAGGTACGTCGGCGTCTGCTCGCCGTGCGTCAGGTGGACCATGTTGATGAGGAAAAAGCCCAGGAGCGAGCCGGCGCCGGCGGACGCCAGCGCGGTGGTCTCGAACAGCGGCGCGAACAGTGCGGCGAGGCCGGGCTCCGCGACGATGCCGAGCGCGATGCTCGTCCCGGAGATCCACACCTGACAGGTGGTGAGGTAAAACTCCAGATCGTCGGTCATCTCCCAGGCGCGCCGTAGCCCCGGCGTGTCCATCTCCGACTCCGGGTACTGACGGAGCCGCGTCAGGGCGAACTCGACGGCGACGAAGAAGGCGTTGATCAGGATGAGACCGACGCCGGCGGCCACGCGGAGGGCGATCTCGCCTGACGCCATCGCTGTCGCGAGCGGGATCATCGTCTCACCGATCGTCGGTCGGAGGGAAAAATGATCGCGATGCGGGCCGGTGCGTTACTCGTAGTCGTCGTACGTGGGCAGCCCCGATTCGGGCGGGAACTCGTCGACCGGGACGGTCGTCTCGTCGCCGCTCGCCATGTCTTTAATCGTGTACTCGCCGTTCGCTAAGTCGCGCTCGCCGACCACCACGACCGTCTCGGCGTTGATCGAGTCGGCGTACCCCAACTGCGCGCCGAACGAGCGGCCGGAGACGTCCTGTTCGACGACCACGTCGTCGCCGAGCGCCCGGAGGTCGCCCGCGAGGTCGGCCGCCTCGCTCCGCGTGTCGCCCACGCTGAGCACGTAGTAGTCGGTCGTCAACTCCTCGTCGGGCCAGACGCCGGCGCGCTGACAGAGGAGTTTGAGGGTGGCGTGACCGGGTGCGACGCCGACCGCGGGGGTCGGCTGGCCGCCGAAGCTCTCGATGAGGTCGTCGTAGCGCCCGCCGCCGAAGACGGAGCGGGACACCTCGCCGGTGGAGTCGAAGCACTCGAAGACGACGCCGGTGTAGTAGTCGAGGCCGCGCGCGGTCGTCAGCGACACCTCACAGAACTCGCCCGCGCCGAAGTCGTCGGCCGCGGCGAGCACGTTCCGGAGGTTCTCGACCGCCGCCTCGACCGCGTCGCCGCCGGCCGCCGCGACCGCGTCGAGGTCGTCGACGGTCTCGACGCCCGAGATGAGGTCGTCGAACTCGCGGGCCGTCGGCCGATCGAGGCCGGCGTCCGAGAGGAGCCCGAGGTACTCGGCGTCGTCGACCTTCGCGCGCTTGTCGACCGCGCGGATCGCGGCCTCCGTGTCCACCGCGTCCGGGTCGTCGGCGAGCGCGCGGACGAGCCCGCCCAAGATGTCGCGGTGCGAGACGCGGAACTCGAAGTCGTCGGCCGTGAGGCCCAGGTCGGTCAGGGCGTCGGCGGCGACCGCCAGCACCTCGGCGTCGGCCTCGGGCGCCGACGAGCCGAACACGTCGATGTTCGTCTGATAGAACTCGCGGAAGCGGCCCTGCTGGACCTGTTCGTAGCGCCAGAACGGCCGCGTGGAGACCCACTTGATCGGCTTCGACAGCTCCTGCCCCTTCGCGACGACCATCCGGGCGACGGTCGGGGTGAGCTCCGGGGTGAGCGAGACGCCGCGGCCGCCCTTGTCGTCGAAGGCGTACAGCTCCTCAACTATCTCCTCGCCGGACTTGTCGACGTACATCTCCGTGCGCTCCAAGGCGGGGGTGGCGATCTCGCGGAAGCCGTGTCGGCTTGCGGCGTCCTCGATTGCGTCGGTCACCTCGCGGCGAGCGGACTGCTCGCCGGGGTAGAAGTCGCGGAATCCCTTGAGGCCGTCGTACATACGCGTCGGTTCGACGACCGCCCGCTTGAAAGCATCCTTTCGGGGCGGGGACGGCCCTATTCGCGCTGGTACTCCTTCTGGAACCCGCGGAACTCGGTCCGGTGGGCCTCCTCGTCAGAGAGTAAGGTCACGGCGAGGTCCTCGGTGACCGGGTCGTCGGCCTCGTCGGCCGCGTTCACGAGGTCGCGGTAGGTCGCGATCGCGTCCTCTTCGGCGTCGAGGACGCCGTTGATGACGGTGAGTACGTCGGTCGAGTCCTCCGGCGGCTGCAAGGAGTGCTGTCTGGCCGTGAACTCGGCCGAGCCCGGCGGCCGCGCGTCGAGCTGTTTGAGTCGCTGTCCGATCTGCTCTGCGTGGCCGAGTTCCTCCTGAATGTCCTGTTTCAGGCTCTCTTTGATCTCCTCGGCGCGGACGCCGTCGAGGACGATGGCGTTCGTCTGGTAGTTCATCACGGTCTCGATCTCGTCGGCGTACGCGGCTCGGAGCAGCTCGACGACTCGTTCAGATGACATACGCGGTCATACGGGTGGGGACCCGAAAGTCGTTCCGGCCGTCCCGGCCCGGTGAGAACTCACGCGCGGTCGAGTGCCCTGTCAGTCGGTCCGACCGTGGACGTACGTCTGGTGGTGGTCCGGAAACACCTCGTCGACGGTCGCCGCGTCGTGCGTGTCGGCGATGAGCGTCCGGAGTTCGTCCTCGTAGTCGGCCTTCGGCACCTCCTCGCTCGGCCCCTGCTGGACGTCGAACGTCTCCTCGACGAGCCGGTCGACGGCGTGGCGGCCGAACCCGGACAGCGGGGAGATGTAATCGATCTCGTGGCGGTCTTCGAGGCTCTGTGCCTGCGCGCGCGACACGCTCGGCACCCGGTCGTCGCGGCGCGTGCCGTCCGCGATGGCGTCGACGTCGCGCCCGCCGATCGTCTCCAAGGCGTGTTCGTGGACGTGCTGGATGCCGTTTCGCGGATAGCCGTCGGCGATCATCGTCTCGACGGCCTCCTCGGCGATGTCGCGGTCGAGCTCGACCCGTTCGAAGGGGAACCCGAGCTCGGACGCCGCCCGCTCCGCGTGTTTCCAGTCGTCGGTGAGCCCGAAGCTGCCGGTGACGCAGCGCACGTCGTAGAACCGATCGAGCAGGTGGGCGGCGAGCGAGGAGTCTTTTCCCCCGCTGTACAGCAGCGCGAGCTCCATCTATCGCCGCCGGATGTCGAAACTCTGCTGGTCGGGCTGGAGCTCTTTTAAGAGGTCCCGCATCTGGTCTTCGTCGATCTGGCCCTGCACGCGACCGCTCTGTGCGAGCGCCGCGACCTGCTTTTTGACCTTCTCGCCGAACTCCGGCTTCGACATCGCGACCGCGTTGAGCCGCTGGCGCGCGCCGTCCGTGAGGTACTGTTTGAGGACGGCTTCCTGTTGGGCTTCTGCGCGCTGTTGGGCCTCCTGTTGCGCCTCGGCGTTGGCCTCGCCGCCCTGCTTCTGCTCGCGAAGCTCCTCCATCTTCTGTTCTCGCAGCTCTTCGAGCCGTTCGTCGTCGGGGTTCCCGCTCATGAACGCCTGTTCTCGGTCCGGGCGAAAAACGATTTCGGAGGCTTCGGGCGCGAGGCGCCCGACTCACCTCCCCGCGGGGACGGTCCGGGCCGCTTAAACGCGTCCTCGGCGTAGCCGCGCTCAATGAGCGAGTCGCGGGAGTTCTGTCCCCGGTGTGGCGATACCGTCCCGGAGCGGCGCGAGCCGCTGCCCGGCGACCCCCGAGGGCGGGACGCGCTGCTGTGTGACGACTGCTACTTCGAGGACTTCGAGTTGGTCGACGCGCCCGACCGGATCGAGGTGCTGGTCTGTTCCGGCTGCGGCGCCGTCCGGCGCGGCGAGTCGTGGCGAGACGTGGGCGCGCGCGACTACACCGACGTCGCCGTCGACGAGGTCGCCGAGGCGCTCGGAGTCCACGTCGACGCCGAAGAGGTCGAGTGGGGCGTCGAGCCCGAACAGGTCGACCAGAACACCGTCCGGATGCACTGTCAGTTCTCGGGGGTCGTCCGCGGGACGCTCCGCTCGGCCGAGGTCATGGTCCCGGTCAAGATATCGCGGGGGACCTGTGACCGCTGCGGTCGCATCGCCGGCGGCTACTACGCCGGCATCGTCCAGGTCCGCGCCGACGAGCGCGCCCTGACGCCGGCCGAGCGCGCCGAGGCGCTCGACATCGCCGAGTCGTACGTCGCCGACCAGGAGTCCGACGGCGACCGCGAGGCGTTCATCACGGAGGTCAAAGAGACCGACGACGGGCCGGACATCAAGCTCTCCTCGAACCGGCTCGCACAGAACGTCGCGACGCGGATCACGGAGTCGCTCGGCGGGAGCTTCGAGTCGTACCCGACGCTCGTCACCGAGGACAGCGACGGCAACGAGGTGTACCGGGTGACGTTCGCGGTCCGGCTCCCGCGGTACGCCCCCGACGAGATAATCGACCCCGAGGACGGCGACGGTCCCGTGCTGGTCACGAGCGTCACCGACCGGCTCCGCGGCGTCCGCCTCGCGACCGGCGCGGAGTACGTCTCCGAGTTCGAGGACGCGGCCGCCCCGGACGCGACTCGGCTCGGCCGTCGCGACGACGCCGTGGAGACGACGGTGGTCACGGTCGAAGACGAGAACGCGATCCAGGTGCTCGACCCGGTCACCTACGAGGCGAAGACGGTCCCGAACCCCGACTTCGTCGACGACGACGCCGACGCGGTGCTGGCCTTCGAACACGCCGGGACGGTCCATCTCGTCCCGGAAGAATAGCCTCTGACGGCGAGCGCCGTCGCTACGGTATAAAAAACAACGCCGACAGCCACAGAACGCGGGTCGCCGTTAGTCGGCGTGGGCGGGCTGTTCCTCGCCGAGCGCGGCGGCGCGCTCCGAGTCGGTCACGTCGATGCCTCGGCGTTCTAACTGCTCGACGAACTCCGCTTCGCTGAGTCCGGCTTGTGCGGCGGCCTGAGAGAGTGTCAGTGTTCGCGCCCCGTACAGCGTCAGCGCGGTCGACAGCCCGTTCGTTGCCATACCTACCGTACCGACGTGAGGGTTTATGAAGGTTACTAATTGATTGAGGGTCATGATACACCTTATACGATATATATTGACGATCGTCCAGTCCGTGGTAATTTAACCCGTTCCAGTTGGGCGTGTGGCGAATACCGACCGACGTTCGTCACGCGCGGCTCGAATTCGGGGCGGTCGCGCCCGCAGGAGTTATTACGCTCTGCAGTTGTACCTGATATATGGACAGATCACAGCTGTTCGCGCTGTTCTTTGCCTTCATCATGGTCAGTTCCATGGTGCTGTGGGGAGTCTCGTTCGCGTTCCTGTAAGGACCGAACATAACGGACTCACACCTCCGGTCCGGGTCTTGGACCACCACCGCTTCGACCTCCACCGCCGACAATCCCTAGCCGTCGCCCCAGATATCGGAGAGCGGATGGTCCTTTCGTCGCGCCGCGTCCGTCTCCGAGCGCGTCTGTGTCGTCCCGCTGTCGGCGTTTGCGCTCGACTCACCCCCGCCGTGTCCGTCACGGCCGGGCGAGTCGCCGCGCGTCGGCCCGGTCCGGCTGCCGGCCCGCGACGGGCCGGACGGCTCGGCGTCGATGCCGGCGAGCGCGGCCGCGGGGTCGAAGTCGGGCAGCGTCGGCGTCGTCATGGCGTCTATCTGATCGCGGAACCACGGCGGGGTGTCGGCCGCCGCGCGATCGAACAGATCGAGGAGGGAGTCGTCGGCGAGGTACGTCGCGCCGTAGTCGTCGGGCGCACGGACGACGCGACCGCACGCTTGGATGACGGTCCGGAGGGCGGTCCGGTGATACCACGCCCACTGGTCGTCTTCGAGCCGGCGGGCGACCCGCGAGTCGTTGGTGTTGCGGTACGGCGCCTTACACACCACCTGCCAGCGGCAGAGGTCGTCGCGCAGGTCGAGCGCCTCCTCCATCTTCACCGAGATGAACACCTCCGGGTCCGCGCTCGCCTTCCAGGCCGCGAGCTCCGCGTCGCGGTTCGCGCGGTCGTGACGCCTGACGCGCGCGGCGACGCCGAACTGCCCGAGCAGCTCCGTGAGCCGTCCGGCGATGTCGTACGAGTGGGCGTGGACGAGCCCCTTCTCGTCCGGGTGTTCGGCCATCAGCCGGACGATGAGCCGGGCGATCTTCGGGACCGTCTCCTCGCGGTGTTCGTAGGTCATCGACCCCTGCGTCACGTCGTACAGCCGTCGGTTCGCGAGGGGGAACGTGTGGTCCACGTCGACGAGCGCGACGTTCGCGGGGTTGAGGCCGACCCCGCGACAGAACGCGTCCTTCGAGAGGATGGTGGCCGAAAGCAGCGCGAACTTGTTGCCGCGGTCCCACACCGTGTGTTGCAGGTAGCGGGCCGGGTCGAGCGGCTTGATGGCGAGCGCCGAGTTCTCGCCGTCGGGCTGGTCGACGACCCACGTGGTGGGCGACTGCGGGTCGCGGTAGTCCTCTAAGAACCAGCCGAGTTCGCTGATCAACTCTTGGAGCCGGTCGCGGCGCGCGACCTCCTCGCGGTCGAGTTCGGGCCGTCCCGTCAGCTCGTCTTTCGCTCGCTTCGCGGTGTCGCGGAGCGCGGCGACGAACCGGGCGGTGCGGTCGAGCGCGTCCTCCTCGGGTCCGGCGTCGGCGTTCACGTCGGGGACGCCGACCTCGTCCCAGACGGGCACGCGGTCGGGCGAGAGTTCGATCGTCGCGTACATCTCGGCCCACTCGGCGAGCCCGTGGGCCTCGTCTATCACGGTCACGTCGCGCTTCCGGAACACCTCGGAGCCGGCGGTCCGCATGAAGTAGGCTAACGTCATGGCGGCGTAGCGGTTCCCGGAGGCGATGGCGCGGTCGGAGAAGTACGGACAGCGGTGTCTCACCGAGCAGTCGAACCCCTGCTGGCGGACGCAGGGCGCGCGGTTGACCGGCGTGTCGTGTTCGCCGGGGAGGATACAGTCGTAGTTCGACTTCCCGCGGATCACCGCCAAATCGTCGAGCAGGTCGTCGGCCTCCACGTCGTCGATCTGTGACACCTGCGGGGTGGTGTAGTACGCGCCCGTCGCCTCGCTCGGGGCCGTCTCCTCGACGGTCGCCGCCGCGCCCATGATGGCCCGCGCGAGGAGCGACTTGCCGCTCCCGGTCGGCGCGCGCACCAACACCACGTCGTTGCCGGCGGCGTACGCGTCGCGGATGTCCGCGAGCGCCTGCTCCTGGGCCCCTCTGAAACTGGGGGCGGGGAATTCGGCGGGGATCCGGTCGGGGTCCACAGCGGTCCCTCGCCGTCTCTCGGGATTAAACCCTCGCCTCTCGGTCGATCCGTCGACCGAGCGTCGGCGTCACTCGGTCTGTGCCTCGTCGGCGTCCGCCCCGTCCTCGGCGCTCTCGTCGACGTTATCGGCCGTCTCGTCGTCGGAATCGCCGCGGTCCACGCCGAGAAGCCGGTCCGCGACCCCGCCGAGGGCCTGAAGCGCCGTGCTGACGTACAGGCCCGCGAGGAACACCACTCCGGCGACGACGCGGTCCCCCGCGACCCCCTGCGCTCCGTTCGCCGCCCCGTCGGCCGCACCGGCACCGTCGAAGCCGGTGAACGCGAACGCGAGCAGGTACACCCCGGCCGCGAGCGGGAGCGCGGCGACGGTCCGGCTGAACACCTTCAGGCGGTACCGCCCGTCCTCGTCGAACCGATTCGCGAAGCTCGTGAACGCGTAGACGGTGGCCCCGAGGAACCCGAACAGATACACGCCGGCGGGGATGACGGGTTCGGTGTCGAGGACCGTCGTCGACGAGAGGGCGACGCCGATCAGCGTCGCGACCAGCAGTCCCCAGTAGAAGAGCCTCCCGACCCGTGAGTCGTACCACGACGCCTGTTCCCGCTCGGTCATACTGCGTCGCCGTACGTATCACCGTACAATAAGTTTCCTGCCGAGGCGGCCCGGACGCGGAATGAACTCGAAACTACCCGATCGTTTATACTCTTTGGGTGGGTCGAAGCAGGTATGAACTGGCGAGAGGCGGAGCGGGAGTTCACCGACGACGTGGTCGCCCGAGAGACCCTCCCCCGGATGTTCGAGCGGTCCGCCGAGCGCAACGCGGACCGACTCGCCCAGCGGTATAAAGGCGGAATCTACGACCGGTCGCTCGTTTCGAGCGGCGTCCTTCCGGCCGCCGGTGCGGGCGAGTACGGCGACGTGACCTACGCCGAGATGCGCGACATCGTCCGGCGGCTCGCGGCCGGGTTCCGCGAACTCGGCGTCGAGGCCGACACCCGCGTGGCGCTGTACGCCCAGACCCGCATGGAGTGGGCTCAGACCGACTTCGCCGCGCTGGCCGCCGGCGCGACGGTCACGACCGTGTACGCCTCCTCGTCGCCCCGACAGGTCCGCTACCTGCTCGCGGACCCGGAAGCGACCGTCGTGGTCGCGGAGAACCGCGAACTGCTCGACGAGGTGCTCGAAGTCGTCGACGACCTCGACCACGAGCTCGACGCGGTCGTGACGTTCGACGATATCGACCCGGACGCGGTCGCGCGGCGGCTGGAGGGCGACGCGGGCGACGAGCCCTCGGCGCTGTCCGTCGACGACGTGTACACCCTCGGCGAGGTCCACGCGCTCGGCGACGAGACGCTCGACGTGGCGGCCTACGAGTCGTGGATCGACGCGGCCGAGATGACGGATCTTGCGAGTCTCATCTACACCTCCGGGACGACCGGCCAGCCGAAGGGCGTCCGCCTCACCCACGCGAACTTCCGCGAGAACGTCAACCAGTGTTACCGGCGGTTCGCCGACCATCCCGGCCGCGCCCCCGGCACGCCGGGCGTCAGCGCCGAGTCGACGACGCTCTCGTTCCTCCCCCTCGCGCACGTCTTCGAGCGGCTCGCCGGCCACTACATGATGTTCGCCGCCGGCGCGACGGTCTGTTACGCCGAGAGCCCCGACACGCTCAGAGAGGACTTTCAACTGGTCCGCCCGACGACGACGACGAGCGTCCCGCGCGTCTACGAGAAGCTGTACGACGCGATCCGCGAGCAGGCGAGCGAGTCGCCGGTCAAAGAGCGCATCTTCGAGTGGGCGGTCGGAGTCGGGCAAGCGCACCACGAGGCCGACGATCCGGGGGCCGTCCTCGACGCGAAACGCGCTATCGCGGACCGCCTCGTCTTCTCGTCGGTCCGCGAGGCGATCGGCGGCAACATCGAGTTTTTCATCTCCGGGGGCGGGTCGCTGTCGGCGGAGCTCTGCTCGCTGTACCACGCGATGGACCTGCCGATACTGGAGGGGTACGGGCTGACGGAGACCTCGCCGGTGATCTGCGTGAACCCGCCCGAGGAGCCGAAGGTCGGCACCGTTGGCACGCCGGTCCTCGACACCGAGGTCGCCATCGACGGGACGGTCGTCGGCGACGAGGTCGCGAACCTCCCCGGCGACGTGGGCGAACTGCTCGTTCGCGGGCCGCAGGTGACCGACGGCTACTGGAACCGCCCGGACGCGACGGCGGAGGCGTTCACCGAACCGGACCGACTTCCCGACGACGCCGTCGTCGCCGGCACGCCCCCGGACGAACGCGGCGGGGACCCGGACGACCCGTGGTTCAACACGGGCGACATCGTCCAACTCCGGCCGGACGGCTACGTCGCCTTCCGCGAGCGCGCAAAGCAGCTGCTCGTGCTCTCGACCGGCAAAAACGTCGCGCCCGGCCCGATCGAAGACCGGTTCGCCGCAAACGAGTTCGTCGAGCAGTGCGTCGTCCTCGGCGACGGGCGGAAGTTCGTCTCCGCGCTCATCGTCCCGAACTTCGAGAAGCTGGCGTCGTGGGCGGAGACGCGCGGTATCGACCTCGCCGACGAGCCTCGGTCGATCTGTCGTGACGACCGCGTCCGCGAGCGCATCGAGGCGGAGGTCGACCGCGTCAACGAGGAGTTCGAGTCGTACGAGCAGATCAAACAGTTCCGCCTCGTCGAAGAGGAGTTCAGCGAGGACAACGATCTTCTCACGCCCACGATGAAGAAGAAGCGCCGCAACATCTTAGACCGGTTCGCCGACGACGTGGAGATGATCTACGACGACGCGTAGGGGCCGGCCGGCGACGCAAACGGCTATACGTCGGGACGCGATACGGTTACTGATGATCCAACGGGTCGCTCCCTGCCACGGATTCGCCGCGCTGGGAGGGGTCTGTGTCGCGCTCGGCGCGGGCCACCTCGTCTTCGCCGGCGGGGGAGTCGCGACGCTGCTCGAGTTTGCGCTCGTGTTCCCGCTCGCCGCCGTCGGCGTATACACCGCCGTCGACGTCGCTCGATGGGACCTCTCTCGGGCCGGCGAGTGGCGGGCGGTACGCATCTGTGCCGCCGTGATCCTCTTTTTCTCCGTCCTCGCGGTCATCATCTGGACGATCTGGTGGCTCGAACACCACGCGTTCAAGTTCTCGTTTCTGGTCTCGTTCGCCGCGAGCCTCGGTGCGGCGGTCGGGTCGCGCGGCGGCCTGTACGTGGTCAAAGCGGACGAACAGCTCACCGAGGCGCAGGAGCTCACCACCCTCCTCTCTATCAGCGACCGGGTGTTGCGCCACAACATCCGGACCGAGCTCTCGGTCGCGCTCGGCACGCTCGACGGCATCGAAACCGTAGACGACGCGGACGAACTCGCGGAGCGGGCCGGGACGGCCCGGAGTCACTTAAAAGACCTCGCGGAGACGAGCGACCGGACGCGCCGGATCGCGTCGATCTAGCGGACGGACGCGCGGTACCCGCTCGCGCTCGCCGGCGTGGTCGACGAGCGCGTGGCGCAGCTGACCGCGAACCACCCCGACGCCGACATCCGGACAGCGGTCGCCGACGACTGCGTCGTCCAAGCGCACCCTGCGGTCCCGCTCGCGATAGAGGAGGCGCTCCGAAACGCGGTCGACCACACGCCCGACGACACCGCCGTCACGGTTCGGGTGTGGGAGGCCGCCGACGGGACGCGCTGCGTCGACATCGAAGACACCGGCCAGGGGATTCCCCCCAAAGAGCGGGAAGCCCTGGAAAACGTCGAGGAGACGCCCCTCGCACACACCGAGGGGCTCGGTCTGTGGATGATCTACTGGACCGTCACCCGCTCCGGCGGCACGGTCGAGTTCGCCGACAACGAGCCGACGGGCACCGTCGTTCGCATCCGGCTTCCGGACCAGCGCGACGCCGGCCCGATCAGTAGCGGCTCGGCGTCACCGACGGCCGGGTTCGCCGAGCGCGACTAACCCGCGGCGCCCGGACGCTCCGACGAAATTCGGCTCGCGCTCACGCGGAGGAGGGCGTCGACTCCGGCCGCTCGTCGCGCTCGGCGGTCGCGTCCGCGTCCGTCGGTTCGCCGAACGCGTAGACGGTGTTGTGGCCGGTTACCGTCACTTCGAGGAACTCTCCGACCTCGACCCCGCGGTCGGTCGCGTTCTGGACGATTATCTGGCGATACGCGCCGTCGCGACACTTCACGGAGTCGCCGGTGCCCTCCTCGACGACGAGCACCTCGAACGTCTCGCCGACCATCGCCTCGTACGCCTCGGCGACGACCTCCATCTTCAGTTCGGACATCGCCTTCGAGCGCTCCTTTTTAATTGTCCCGCCGAGCCCCTTCATCTCGGCCGCGTCGGTGCCGGGACGCTTCGAGAAGCGCGTGACGTTGATCTTCTCCGGTCGGACCTCAGCGAGCAGATCCATCGACCGCTCGTGGTCGGCGTCGGTCTCCGTCGGGAAGCCCACGATGAAGTCGGTCGAGAGCGTCCAGTGGTCGAGCCGGTCGTCGAACGTCGCGACGACCTCGCGGAACTTGTCGACGCGATGTTGGCGGCGCATCTCTTCGAGCACCTCGTCGGAGCCCGACTGGACCGGCGCGTGAATGAAGTCGTACAACTCCTCGTTTTCGGCGAACACGTCGGCCAACTCCTCGTGGATGCCGTGGATCCCGCCGGGGTTGGCCATCCCGAGCCGCACCCGGAACTCGCCGTCGATGTCGCAGATCCGGTCGAGCAGCTCCGGGAGCTTCCGGTCGCCGTCGTCCCAGCCGTAGACGCCGGTGTCCTGTCCGGTGACGCGGATCTCCTTGGCGCCGGCGTGGACCAGCGCCCGCGCCTTCTCGACGTTCTCCTCGACCGACGGCGAGTCGACGCGGCCGGTCGCGAACTTGGTGATACAGTACGAGCAGTTGCTCATACAGCCGCGCGCGATGGGAAGGATGCCGACGACGCCGTCGAGGACGGGTTCGGCGTCGGGGGTGACGGTGGGACACTCCCCGTTGAGGACGTGCGAGGCCACCTCGTCCCAGTGGAGAATCTCGGCGTCGACGCCGGCCTCGCGGAAGGTGTCGCCCTGCGCGAGGGCCATACAGCCGGTGACGACGAGGTCGGCCGTCTTCTCCTCTAGCTCCTCGGCGCGCCGGAGCATGTTCCGTTCCGTCTTCTCGACGACCGTACAGGTGTTGAGGATGGCAACGTCCGCGTCGTCGGGACCGTCCGCCGGGCGGTGACCGCCGTCACGGAGCGTCCGCTCTATCTCCCGGCTCTCGCCCCGGTTTGAACTGCAGCCGTACGTTTCGATGTGATACGTCGCCATCGAGTGGGCGTACTACCGGTCGCGCGGGCAAAAACGCGACGATTGGGGAGGGCGTCGTCAGTCCTCGGCGACCGCCGTCGCCGTCGTCGCCTCGGGGTCGGAGGTGGCCTCGGGGTCGGCGGCCGCGTCCGGTTCGGACTCGGTCGACCGCTCCGACTCGGGGACGACGGCGTACACGGAGCGCCGGGCGTCCGTGGGACAGAGCCCCTCTTCGACGAGACCGACATCGGTGAGTTTCTCGACCGCGAACCGGACGGTTCGGGTCGAGAGACGCGTCTCCTCGGCGAGGCCGGTCTGGTCGTATCGGCCCTCCTCTTCGAGGACGTAATAGACCAACTTGGCGCTCGGGGGGAGTGGTTCGAGCCGCTCGCGGGTACCGTCGTTCATATCACACGTACACGGTCGAATCGGTCATAACCGTGGCTCGGCTGTGCGCACTTCCCGCACGCCCACGGCTCATTTATATACTTCGCCAGGTCTGCGGCGCGCTCAGCCGTCGGTTCGGAACGCGAACCGCACACCGTCGTCGTCGGTCACCGTGAGCGTCCAGCCGTGTGCGGCCGCGATCTCCCGGACGATCGCGAGCCCGAAGCCCGTCCCGGACGGGTCACTCGAGATGCCGTACTCGACCGCCTCCTCGGGGTCCATCTCGAAACCGGGGCCGTCGTCGGCGACGTAGAAGCCGTCTGAGAGCGGGCCGACCGTGACCGTAGTGTGGTCGGCCGCCCCCGCGTCGGCGGCGGTCGCGCCGTGTTCGACGCTGTTGGTAAACAGGTTCTCCAAGAGCGTCCGCAGGCGCTCCGGGTCGGCCTCGACCGCGAGCGAGTCGTCGGGACGCCGCAACACCGCGTCCCCCGTGTCGACGGTCTGCCACGCCCTCGCGGCCGTCTCCGCGAGCGAGACCGGTTCCGGCTCGTCGACCGTCTGGCCGTGTCGCGCCAGCGCGAGCAGGTCCTCGATGAGCTCTTCCATCCGGTCGTGGGCGGCCGCGACCGCTTCGAGCTCCTCGCGCGCGCCCTCGTCGTCGACCTTCCCCTGCGCGAGGGCGAGCCGCCCGGCGGCGACGTTGAGCGGGTTCCGGAGGTCGTGAGAGACGAGGCCGGCGAACTTTTCGAGGCGGTCGATCTCCCGCTGTAACTCCGCGTCGCGCTCGCGGAGCTGCGCCGTGCGCTGCGCGTGGTCGAGCGCCACGGTCACGTTCGCGCCGAGGACCCGCGCCAACTGCACCGCCGTGTCGTCGAACACGCCCGGCTCCCGCGAGCCGAGCGGCATGATGCCGTGGTCGCCGAGCGGGACGATGAGCAGGCTCCGGTGCTCGCCGTAGCCGATGGCGGTCTCGACCTCGTTGAGGTCGTCGACGACGACCAGCTCGCCCGTCTCGAACGCCTCCCAGAGGCGCCCGCTTCCGGGGCCGTACGCGGGGCGCTCGCCGAGCGCGTCGGTCGCCTCCCGGCTGATCGCGGTCGGCAACAGCGTGTTCGTGTCGGGGTCGTACAGCCGGACCCCGCTGCTCGGGAACTCTAAGATGTCGATCGCGGCTCGGGTGGCGATCGACGCGATCTCCTCGCGGTCCTCGCCCCGGAGCATCTCCCGCGTCGTCTCGTGGAGCCGCCGGAGGGTCCGTGCGACCCGCTTCTGCTCGTCGATGTCGGCGTAGAGGGCGTAGACGATCGTCTCGTTCGGCTGTTCGACCGGGAGGACGTTGAGGATGAAGTTGCGGCGCCCGTCGGTCGTCTCCCGCTCAACCTCCCGCTGTAGCGGCTCCGCGGCGTCTATCACCGGGAGGGGGTCGACATCCTCGCTCCCCTCCGGAACGATCCCCTCGCGGATCGTCGCGTAGTCGAGGTCCGGCCCGGAGAGTCCGAACACCGCCTCGAACGCGTCGTTGACGGCGTCGAGCTTCGGCGTGTCCCCCGGCGACGAAACGGCCCTCGCCACCGGCAGCGGGAGGTCGTCGAAGAGCGCCGCCACCCGGTCTCGCTCGGTCCGCAGCGTGTTCTCCGTCTCGATCTGTTCGAGCGCGTCGGCCGCGTGCGCGGCCAGCAGCTCGGCGAACTCGACGTCGCTCCGGTCGAAGGCGGCGTACCCGTCGGAGACGGCCTGAAACGCGCCGTACGAACCGATCGGGACGCTGATCGCAGAGCGAATGTCGTCGCCGACCGGGTCGGCCAGCTCCTCGGCGCGACGCTGATCGTCCGCGGGGGCTGATGCCGCTTCCGTGGCCCTGCCCGCCGTCTCCCGTCCGGGGTCGTTCGGGTCTTCGAGCTCCTCCGGGTCAGACGGGTCGACGCTGAGGTTGTCGACGACGATGGTGCGCTCCTCGGCGACGGTGGCCCCGACGACGCCTTCGCCGACGTCGAACGTCCTGACCTCGTCTTCGCTGACGTTCTCCGAGCGCGCCGCAGGGATGAGTTGGTCGCCGTGGCGGCGGACAGAGACGCAGCGGTCGAACGACAGTATTCGCTCGGCGGCGGAGACGAGACGCGTTAACACGTCTTCCGCGTCTTCCGCCGCGGCCACGTCGGAGGCGAACTCGTGGATCGCGGTGACCTTCGCGTTCACCCCCCGGAGGTCGCGCTCGACGCGTTGCCGGTCGAGGGCGTTTTCGACGCTGTTCGCGAGCATCTCGAAGCGGTCGCGGCCGACGCCCTTCTGGAGGTAGTCGGTGACGCCCGCCGAGATCGCCTCGCTCGCGATCTCCTCGCTCCCGCGGCCGGTAAACAGCACGAATGGGAGTCCGGGGTCGACCGCCCGAACGTCTTCGAGGAGTTCGAGCCCGTCGCTTTCGGGCATGTTGTAGTCGCTGACGACACAGTCGACGCGCTGTTCGCGGACCACCGCGAGCGCGTCCGCCGGCGAGGTCCGCGTCACCGTCTCGACGCCGTCGACGAGGCGCTCGACGTGGGTGGCCGCGAGGTCGGCGGCGCCCGGTTCGTCGTCGACGAGCAGCACTCGCCGCGGGCCCCCGCCGGCCGGCTCCGATCCGCGGAAGGCGTCGAGCGCGGGAACGTCTCGGCCGTCCGCGGGATCGGGCTCCATGGGTCCCGAAGATGCTACGGACAATTCTACCTTTCGCCCCGATAGCAGAAACTGAGACCGCAGCGCCGGGGTCACACCCCGAACCGCGTCGGGGTTCGTGACCGCTTACAGGAAGTCTTCGACGTGGTCGGCGACCTCCTCGGGGGTGTCGCCGACGGGGACGCCCGCGTCGTTGAGCGCGTCGATCTTCGACTGTGCGGTGCCCGTGCCGGAGCCGGAGACGATGGCGCCTGCGTGGCCCATGCGCTTGCCCGGCGGGGCCGTGCGGCCGGCGATGAAGCCGGTGACCGGCGTGTCCATGTGCTCGCCGATGAAGCGGGCGGCCTGCTCTTCGTCCTCGCCGCCGATCTCGCCGCACATCACGACGGCGTCGGTGTCGGGGTCGGACTCGAACGCGTCGAGGGCGTCGATGAACGACGTGCCGATGATCGGGTCGCCGCCGATGCCGATGGCGGTCGTCTGACCGATGCCGCGCTCGGTGAGGTTGTCGACGACCTGGTAGGTGAGCGTGCCGGACCGGGAGACGAGGCCGACGTTCCCCTCGGAGAAGATGTTGCCGGGGAGGATGCCGAGTTTCGCCTCACCGGGCGTGATGATGCCGGGGCAGTTCGGGCCGAGGAGCCGGGTGTCGGTCTCGCTCAGGCGCTTGTTCACCTTCGCCATGTCCTGGGTCGGGATTCCCTCGGTGATCGCGACTGCCAGATCGAGATCCGTGTCCAGCGACTCGAAGATGGCGTCGCCGGCGAACGCCGGCGGCACGAAGATGACCGAGGCGTTCGCGTCCTCCGCCTCGACCGCCTCGTCGACGGTGTCGTAGACGGGCACGCCGTCGACCTCTTGGCCGCCCTTGCCGGGAACCGCGCCGGCGACGACGTTGGTCCCGTACTCCATCATCTGGCCGGCGTGGAACTTCCCTTCCCCGCCGGTGATACCCTGTACCACGACGCGCGTGTCGTCGTCGACGAAAATGCTCATTGGGTCACCTCATCAGCGTTCGCGACCGCACGCTGGACCGCATCCTCCAGCGTCTTCTCGACTTCCACGAGGTCCGTGTTCAGGATCTCCATGCCCTCCTTGGCGTTCGTGCCGGCGAGTCGGACGACCACCTTCTTCGGGATCTCGTCGAACTGCTCTAAGGCCTCGTTGATCCCCTTGGCGACCTCGTCGCCGCGGGTGATCCCGCCGAAGATGTTGAAGACGACGGCGTCGACGTTGTCGTCGGAAAACACCATGTCGAGCGCCTGCGTGACGCGCTCGGCCTTCGCGCCGCCGCCGATGTCGAGGAAGTTGGCGGGCGCGCCGCCGTAGTAGTCGACCAGATCGAGCGTCGTCATCACGAGTCCGGCGCCGTTGCCGATGATGCCGACGTTTCCGGAGAGGCGGACGTAGTCGAAGCCGTACTCGCCGGCCTTGCGTTCGAGGTCGTCCTCGTAGGACGCCTCGGCCATCTCGGCGAGGTCGGGCTGGCGGAACAGCGCGTCCTCGTCGATGTTCATCACGGCGTCCGCGGCGATCACGTCGCGGTCGCTCGTGATCATGACCGGGTTGACCTCGATCTCGGAGGCGTCGTTCTCCTCGTACAGATCGTAGAGCGTCGAGAGGATCGAGGCCACGTCGAGCGCGACGTCGGCGTCGACGCCGGCCTCGTAGACGACCTTCCGGGCCTGATACGGGTGGAGGCCGAACGCGGGGTCGACGTGTTCGCGCGCGATGGCGTCGGGGTTCTCCTCGGCGACCTCCTCGATGTTGACGCCGCCCTCGGTCGAGACCATCAGGACGGGCTTGCCCTCGCCGCGGTCCATCGTGACGCCGACGTACAGCTCGTCCACGAAGTCGACGCCCGCCTCGACGAGGACCTGATCGACGGTGTACCCTTTCAGATCCATCCCCAGGATCTCCTCGGCGTACTGCTCGGCCTCGTCGCGGTCGGTCGCGATCTTGATCCCGCCGGCCTTCCCGCGCCCCCCCACGTGGACCTGCGCTTTGATCGCGGCTGGATAGCCGATCTCGTCGACCGCGTCGAGCGCCTCGTCGACGGTCGTCGCGAGCCGGGAGTCCGGGACCGGGATCCCGGCGTCGGCGAAGATAGTCTTCGCTTGATGTTCGTGTAGTTTCATCCGTGTTGAATCGTGACCGACATCGGCTTAAATGGTGCCGATTCCGCGCCGACCGCCGCGGCGACGGGACGGTCAACGGGCCGGTCGTCGCTCGCTTATTTATCGGTCCGGCGGGTCCACCCACGCATGGATCCGAGCGAGTTCCTTCGAGACGGGCGCGTCAGCGTCTCCGACGAGACGTACGCCGTGTGCCTGACCGACCGCGAGTACCCCGACGCGTTCGCGACGGTTCGCGACGCGGACGAACCGACGGTGGTCGTCGATCAGCGGCGGGTCGACGACGCGACCGCGAGCAGCGTCGAACCGGGGTGGGCGCGGCTGACCTTCGAGATGGACCTCCCCTTCGAGCTCGTCGGGTTCTTGGGAGTGGTCGCGTCGGCGCTCGCCGAGGTCGATGTCTCCGTGTTCGTCATCTCCGCGTACGCGACCGACCACGTGTTCGTCAAGCGGACCGACCTGCCGGCCGCCGTCGAGCGGTTGGAAGAATTGGGCTGTGTCGTCGCCGACTGAACGGCGGTCGGGGCGACGCTCGGGGCTTACTCCTCGTCGCCGAGGATGACGCGGTGGGTCATCGCTTCGGGGTCGAGCACCTCGTCGGCCTCGTCTTCGGTGAGGTAGCCGGCCTCGACGGCGGCCTCCCGCACGCTCTTGTCCTCTTTTAAGGCCGTCTTCGCGACCTTCGACGCTTTGTCGTAGCCGATCGCGGGGTTCAGCGCGGTCGCGAGCGCCATCGACTGCTCGACGCGCGTCTCGCAGAACTCCTCGTTGGCCTCCAACTTCGCGACGAAGCGCTCGCCGAACGTCTCGGCGGCGTTCGAGAGCAGCTTGGCGGATTCGAGGAAGTTGTGCGCGATGACGGGTTTATAAAGGTTCAGGTCGATCTCGCCGCGGGCGGCGCCGGCCGATATCGCGGCGTCGTTGCCGACGACCTGCTTGTGGACCTGGTTCACGGTCTCGGCGACGACGGGGTTGATCTTGCCGGGCATGATCGAGGAGCCGGGCTGGTTCTCCGGCTGTTCGACCTCGCCGAGCCCGTTGCGCGGGCCGGAGGCGAGCAGCCGCAGGTCGTTGGCCATCTTGTTCATGCTGCCCGCGATGGTGCGGAGCGCCCCGTGTGCGTCCGCCATCGCGTCGTGGGCCGCCTGCGCCTCGAAGTGGTTGTCGGCCTCGCGGAACGTCGTCCCGGTCTCGTCGGAGATGTACTCCGCGGCCAGTTCCGGGAAGTCGGGGTGGGTGTTGAGCCCGGTGCCGACCGCGGTGCCGCCGAGCGCGAGCTCGCGGAGGTTCGACTGGGCGCGCTCGGCGCGTTCGATGCCCTTCGCGGCCTGCGTCCGGTAGCCGCTGAACTCCTGCCCGAGGCGGATCGGCGTCGCGTCCTGGAGGTGCGTGCGGCCCGTCTTGACGACGCCGTCGAACGCGGTCTCCTTCGCCTCTAACTCGGCGTGGAGCGTTTCGAGCGCGGGAACCAGATCCTTCTCGACGGCTTCGAGCGCGGCGACGTGCATCGCGGTCGGGATCACGTCGTTCGAGGACTGCCCGTAGTTGACGTGGTCGTTCGGGTGGACGACGCGGTCGCCGATCTCGGCGCCGGCGATCTCGGCGGCGCGGTTGGCGATGACCTCGTTGGCGTTCATGTTCGAGGAGGTGCCGGAGCCGGTCTGGAACACATCGACCGGGAACTGGTCGTCGTGATCGCCGGCGATCACCTCGTCCGCGGCGGCGACGATCGCCTCCGCGGTGTCGTCGTCGAGGAGGCCCAGATCGCGGTTGGCCTGCGCGGCCGCCTTCTTCACGACACCGAGCGCACGGACGAATCGCCGGCTCATGCCGATCCCCGAGATGGGGAAGTTCTCGACGGCGCGCTGAGTCTGTGCGCCCCAGTACGCCTCCGCCGGCACCTGCATCTCTCCGAGGCTGTCCTCCTCCGTGCGGTAGTCTTCGCTCATACGTGCGCGTTCCCACGAGACCGGGTAAAAACTACTGAAAGCGGTCAGTCGAACACGAACGCCAGCGTCAACAGCGCGCCGTTGATCCCGAGCGTTCCGGTGACGAGCAGTCCGAGCGGCGGCTCCTCGCCGGTGTGCGTCGCCACCAGCACGAAGGAGCCGACGCCGACGGCCGCGAGACCGACCGTCAGCACGACCTCTGACCAGCGGTTCCAGGAGTCGTCGAGCGCGGGTTCGACCCGCGCGAGCCACCAGTCGGTGTCCTGTTTGGCGCCGACGGTCGCGTCCTCGTCGCCCGCGGCCGGTCCGCGCCCGAGCAGTTCCCGCACCGCCGACCGACCGCCCGCAGCAAGCAGCGTCCCGACCGCGACGGCGGCGAGCCCGGCGAGGACGGCCGGCGGTGCGGCGCGGGCGTAGAGCGCGCCCCCGAACGCGAGGAACGCCAGCGCCGAGACTCCCGACAGGGTTCCACGGAGGGCGCGACGGAGGGCGGAGCGCACTGGTTCGTGGGGATCGGTGGGTGTCGTTTGCGGCGGGCGCCTACGCCTCGTCGACCGGGAACAATCCCGCGTCGCGGAGGTCCTCGTCGAGGCCACCGTCTCCGTGTTCCGCGTACTCCTCGGGCGTGTACGTCTTGATCTCTAGCGCGTGGACCGACCGGGTCATGTGGTCGCCGACCGCGTCGTACACGCGCTGGTGTTGGTCGACGAGCGACTGTCCCTCGAAGGCGGGCGAGACGACCCACGCCGCGAAGTGGGCGTCCTCGTCCTCGTCGTTGTGGACGCGCGGCGTCGTCACGCGGGCGACGGCGTCCGGAATCCCCGCTTCGATGAGATCGGCGATAGTCGACGGGTCGATGGTCATACGCGTCATCGGAGCCCCCTCGGCAAAAATCGACCGCATGGCCGACGCGGGTGGCCGATCCACTCGGCCGTGAACTAGTCTGCTGACGCCCGCCGCGATTAGCTCTCAGTTTCGTTTGTCGAGCCGTCGGTCTCGTTGCCGCCAGATCCGGTGTCGGTCTGATTACCGCCCGCGGTCGACTCGTCGCCGGTGCCGTCGCCGTCCTCGTCTTCCCCATCTTCGTCTTCGTCCTCTTCGTCCTCTTCCTCTCCAGTTTCATCGCCGACCTCGTTCACCTCGACGTCGCGTCCGGCGACACCGCTCCCGGAGATGACGGGTTTGAGGATGTAGCCGTTCTTCGGGCCGCGCTTGACGACGTTGATGTCGAACACGAAGCTCACCGGCTCCTCGGCCGTCACCTCGAAGCCGTTCGTGATCTGGAGCTTCTCGCTGGGGAGTTTGACCGCAACCGACTCGCCGTCGACGATCCCCTCGACCGTCGTGACCGAGAGTTCGATCTTCTCGTAGCTCCCGACCGGGATCTCGCCGTCGAACACGGCGATTGCGTCGTCTTCGATCACCTGCGTCAGGTCGACCGTCACGCCGTCGAGGCTGACGACGGTGAAGCCGCGGTCGGAGTCGTCCTCGCCCTCCTCGTCGTCCTCCGTGTCGCCGGCCGCGTCGTCGGTCTGGTTTGTGGAATCGGTCTCGTTCGTGGCATCGGCCTCCGCGGTTTCGTTGCCAGTCTCGTCGTCTGTTTCGTCACCCTCGTCGTCCTCACCGTCGCCACCGGATTCGAAGACCCGCGCCTCGTCGAGGGTAACGTCGAGCCGGTCGAAGTCGGCGATGTCGGCCGGGGCGTCGCTGATGAGCAGTCGGAAACTGCCGGTGGTACTCGCTAAGTCGTCGGAGCCATCGGAGCCGTCGGTCCCGTCCGAGTCGTCGGAGCCGTCGGAGCCGTCAGAGCCGTCCGACTGGCCAGTTCCGCTATCGCCGGCACACCCGGCGAGCATCGCTGCGCTCGCGCCCGCGCCGAGCGCGACGAACTCCCGCCGTCTGAACCCGTCGCCGCGGCCGTCCGGTGAACGCTCGTCGCTCGGCGTCTGTGATCGGTCTGTCATCGTGAACAGAGACACGGCGCCAAAGCGGATATATGTCGCCGACCTTCACCCCGGATTCATCCGGTTTAAGATGAGTTAGCGGCGCTCGCGCCGGCGTTTATATGCGATACAGAGTTACGAGCGCCTCACGGGCCGGCCGTCTCGATACCGGCTTCTTCGACCACGCGCTCCGCGTGGCGCGTCGCGCGCCCGCGGACCGCGTCGGCGTCGATCCCCACGTGCTCGCCGTCATCGTACCGCACCCGGCCGTCGACCATGGTGAACGTCACGTCGTCGCCGTGGGCGGCGTACACCAGATGCGAGAGCGGGTCGTGAAGCGGGGTGGCGCGCGTGCGGTCGGTCGTGAGTCCGATCACGTCCGCGCGCTGGCCCTCCCGTAGCGTCCCGAGGCGGTCGAAGCCGGCGGCGCGCGCACCGTTCGTCGTCGCCATCTCCAGCACGGTCGCGGCCGGGAGCCGGGTCGGGTCGCGGGCGTCGACCTTCCCGAGGAGGCTCGCCTGCCGCATCTCGGTAAAGGGGTCGAGCGTGTTGTTGCAGGGCGGCCCGTCGTTGCCGAGCGCGACCGTGATCCCGCGGTCGAGGTAGTCCTGCACCGGCGCGATGCCGCTGGCGAGCTTCATGTTCGAGGACGGGCAGTGGGTGACGACCGTGTCGGTCTCGGCAAGGACCTCCCGCTCCGCCTCGTCGGTGTGGACGCAGTGGGCGAGCGTCACGTCGGGGCCCGTGAGGCCGACCTCGTCGAGCCAGTGGACGTTCCGCATCCCCGTGTCCGTCTCGACGGCGGCGATCTCGTCCTCGTTCTCGCTCGCGTGGGTGTGGATCGTCACGCCGTCGTAGCGGTCGGCGAGGTCGCGGCAGCCCCGCAGGCACGCCTCCGAACAGGTGACGGCGAACCGCGGCGTCACCGCGTAGCGCACCCGACCGTCGGCGGCCCCGTGGTACTTCTCTATCAGGTCCTCGCTCTCCGCGAGCGCGGCGTCGGTGTCCTCCAACAGGCCCGCGGGCGACTCCTTGTCCATCAACACCTTCCCGAGCCGCGCGCGGATCCCCGTCTCGATGGCGGCCTCGAACGCCTCTCCCGCGTGGTTGACCGAGAGGTGATCGACGACGGTCGTCGTCCCCGATTCGAGACACTCCAGGTAGCCGAGCTCGGCGGCGGCGCGGGTCGCGTCGGCGTCCATCGCCGCTTCCATCGGCAACACGGCGTCGAACAGCCAGTCGAGTAAGGCGTCGTCGTCGGCGATCCCGCGGCCGAGCGACTGCACCGAGTGGATGTGACCGCCGATCTGTCCGGGGGCGACGAGGTCGCACTCGCGGCGCTCGTGACCGGGGTACTGCTCGCGGAGGGTCGCTGCGCTGCCGACCGCGGCGATTGTCTCGCCCTCGACGACGACGGCGCCCTCGGGGATGACGGTCTCGGAGTCGGCGATGACGGTTCCGGCGATCAGCATGTCCGTCCGTTCCTGACGGCCGATTCTTAAGAGGGTGTCCCTCGGAAGTCGGCGGCGGCCCACCGCCTCGGCCCCGACCACCGCCTCCCGCGACCGACGGCTATTCGTCCCGGCCGCTCCCAGTCTCACCCGTGCTCAGATACGTGACGACGAACCCCGGTAAGGTGCGCGAGGCGGAGCGCTACCTCCCGAACGACTCGATAGCGCGACTCGACTTCGACTACCCCGAGATACAGGCGACAGAGCTCGGGCCGATCGCGGCCCAAGGCGCCCGCGAGGCGTACCGCCACGCCGACGAGCCGGTCCTCGTCGACGACGCGGGGCTGTTCGTCGAGGGGCTCGACGGCTTCCCCGGCCCCTACTCCTCGTACGTCGAGGAGACGCTGGGGATCGAGCGCGTCCACGACATCGCCGCCGACCTCGACGACCGCCGCGCCGCGTTCCGCTGCGTCCTCGGCTACTGCGACGGCGACGACTTCGCGGCGAGCCCCGACCCCGTCGACCGGGGCGACCGGAACGCGGCCGCCGCGGCGGGTCCGGACGAAGGCGACCCCGAGGCGGCGCCCGACGCGCTCCCCGTCAAACTCTTCGAGGGATACGTCCCCGGGCGGATCGTCGCGCCCCGCGGGGAGGGCGGGTTCGGTTACGACCCCATCTTCGAACACGACGGCGAGACGCTCGCCGAGATGAGCACCGATCGGAAAAACGCGATCTCACACCGCGGCCGCGCGCTCGAAAAGTTCGCCGAGTGGTACGCGGACCGCTGAGAGGCGACCGGTGCGGTCTTAGGCCGCGTCGGCGACCGCCGCAGTGAGGATCTCACAGCCGAGTTCGATCTCGCGCTCGGTGACGTCGAGCGGCGGGAGCACTCGAAGCACGTCGTGTCCACAGGAGAGCGTGAGCAGCCCCCGACCGAACGCGTGTTTCATCGTCGCGTCCCGGCGCTCCTTCGAGTCGAACTCCATCGCCAGCAGCAGCCCTTTGCCTCGAACGTCCTCGACGCCGTCGAGGTCGGCGTCGCGCATCGTCTCTTTAAACTGCCGCCCCCTGATCGTGGCGTTGTCCAGTAAGTCGTTCTCGCGGATCGCATCGAGCGTGAGCGCTCCCTGCGCCGAGGCGATGATGTCTCCCGCGCCCCACGTCGAGGAGAGCCGACTCTTCTTCTCGGGGAACACGTCCGAACGGGAGATCGTCGCGCCGACGCGGAGCCCCTTCGCGCTCGTGATCACGTCGGGTTCGAGCGCGTAGTGGTCGGAGCCCCACATCTCGCCGGTTCGACCGACGCCCGACTGGATCTCGTCGGCGATCAGCGTGATGTCGTGTTCGTCGACTAAGGCGGCGATCTCGTCGGTGAACGCGTCGGAGGGGAAGCGGTAGCCGCCCTCCCCCTGAATCGGCTCCATGATGAGGTACGCCACGTCGTCGGGGTCGATGTGGCCCCGCTCGGGGTCCAGTTTCTCTCGGAGCCGCGAGACGCCGTCCGCGAAGAAGCCGCACGAACAGGTCGCCGGCGAACAGGTTCGGTCGTCACAGAACGGCGCGTCGTGGACGCCGCTGATCTCGGGGAAGTCACGCCGGTAGACCGACTTCGACCGGTTGAGCGAGAGCGCGCCGAGCGTCCGGCCGTGGAACGCCCCTTCGAAGGTGATCGCGTGTTTCGCGCCCCCGGAGTCGTCGTAGGCGATCTTGATCCCGTTCTCGACCGCCTCCGCGCCGGAGTTCGAGAGGAAGACGGTGTCCATGTCGTAGTGGGACGTAACGTCGGTGAGCCGCTCCATCAGTCCCGACGAGCCGGGGAGGCCGTCGCCGGGCGAGTCGCCGCCGGCGACGTAGAAGTCTTGTCCGGCGATTTTTAACGGATCGACCAGATCGAACTCCGCGAGCGGCTCCATCACTTTCGGGTTGTTGTACCCGAGCGGCGCGGCGGCGACGTGGCTCGTGAAGTCCATGAGGACGTTGCCGTCGACGTCGGTACAGAACGGCCCCTCCGCCGGCGCGGTGCGGTCCCAGACGAACTCGTACACGTACGTGCTCGGCGCGGCCGACTCGTGGTGGTACTCCACCCACTCGCGGGCCCGATCGCCCGGCAGGTCGGTCACGTCGGGGGTGGCGGTGTCGCGATCCATGCCGATCAGTGATGCTCGGGGCGAATAAAATCAAGGCGATCGGCGCACGGTTGGAGAAATCTCCAAGCAGCGTGGCGCTGTTCGAACGCGGCTACTCGGACCGCGCCGAAGTCGGACGAGGTGGGAAACGTCGGACAAGGTGAGGACAGTTGGAGGAGGTGAGGACAGTCGGAGACGCCGAAAAGCCGGACAAGCCGGGGGAGCCGTGACGGGCGAAGACGGCTCTGACGGTGGACGAAGGCGGAAAGCAGATGCTACCGGTGGACGGAGCGGCGGGCGAGCGAGCCGATCAGTGGTCGACGTACTGCGACTCCCACTCGGTCCGGGCGTCGATCTCGCGTCGGCCGCGGCGGGTCAGCGTGTAGTAGTTCGTGCGCCGGTCGCGTTGGCCCTTCTCGACGAGCCCCTTCTCGACGAGCGTGTCGAGGTTCGGGTAGAGCCGCCCGTGGTGGATCTCCTTTTCGTAGTACTCTTCGAGTTCCTCCTTGATGGCGAGGCCGTGAGGCTCGTCTAAGCCGGCAATCACGTAGAGCAGGTCACGCTGGAAACCCGTAAGGTCGTACATACAACGATCCACACATACTCAGCGTGAATAAATAAATACACCGTTATATGATGTGTTCATCGCGCGTCCGCTCGGCGTGACCCGCGTGTGCTACGGGATCCGTTGTGTCAGCAAAGCAACCTCCAGTCCGGTTTGACCGCGGTCACGGCGCGTCGAGTTCGCTTAGGATCGCTGACTGTTTCTGCCGTCTCGGTCGATTTCGACGAGAATCTGACGACCGTGTGACAACAGATCGGTCGGCGGGCGGACGCGGCGGCGTCACTCACCAAGTTGTGCGGTTTCGGAAAGAGGCACGCCCGACGCGGAAAAAAGCCGCGTCGGGCCTGCCGTTGGTCCCCGCTGACGCTTCGGCCCTCCAGACGAAGCGTCACCTGTTCGTATAGCACACCGATTGATAAAGTTAACGAGCGAGCGCTACATGTGTTCTTCTTCTAACACCCAGCCGAGCGCGCGCTTGTAGTGGACGAACAGCTCTTCGACGCCGCGGTGGCTCATCTCCTCGTCGTCGAGCTGCTCGCGCAGGAACTCGTACTGCTCGCGAATCTCGTCTTCGGAGCGCATGAGTGGATTACGGCCCGTGTCGGCATAGTGTTGTGGCCGACGCGCGTCGCCGTCGAGCCCGGAACGGGCTGTTTGCGTAGTCGGCTCAGCGGAATCGGTTCGGCGGAATCGACACCCTGTTGGACTCCCCGTCGTCCTCGCTCACGCGAGGGCGTCGGCGAGCACCGGGGCGACGCTGACGACGCTACAGCCGCGCTCGATGGTGTCGCTGCCGACGATTCGGTCGACGCCGGCCCCGCGGAGCTTCGTCACGGCGTTTGTCGCGAGCATCGGATGGACGCAGGCCGCGAGCACGCGCGCCGCGCCGCGGTCGTTCAACACCGCGACCGACTCGCTCATCGTCGACCCGGTCGCGACGATGTCGTCGACGACGACCACGTCCCGGTCCGCGACGGTCGCGTCCGAGGGCGACACCGTGACCGCGCCGGTATCGCGGTCGCGGTGCTTCTCGAAGTAGTCCGTCTCGCCCGTCCCGTACGCGTCCCGGACCGTCTCGGCGATGCCGACCGCGCCCTCGTCCGGCGCGAGGAACAGCGGCTCAGCGAGGTCGGCCGGCAGCGGCGCCGCGAGCACACCGGCGGCGTCGACCGTCTCGACCGGCACGTCGAAGAAGTCGGTGACGCCGGCCTCGTGGGGGTTCACGAGGACGACCCGATCGGTTCCGGTCGAGATGGCTCGCGCCATCGCGCGCGCCGAGACTGGCTCGCCCTCCCCGAACGAGTCGTCCTGTCGGGCGTAGCCCATGTAGGGAATCACCGTCGTCACGCGCTCCGCGCCGGCCTCGCGGACGGCGTCCTGCAGCTGGAGCAGTTCGACCCACGCCTCGTCGGAGTCGGTCGCGGCGACTATCGTCGCCTCGTCGCCGTCGAAGTCGGGAACCGCCGCGAGCGTCTCGCCGTCCGGGAACCGGTCGTATGTCGGCGTCGCCAGCGGCCGTCCCGTCTCCTCCGCGAGCGCGGCCGCGAGCAGCTGTGAGCTGGATCCGGGTACGATCATGGGCGTCCGTTTCCAAGACACCGATAAACCAGTTTCCTTACTCTCCCGGTCCGGGGCCCGGTCGCCCCTCCCAAGCCCCACGCGAGCGTGTGACGCACCGCGCCCACAGGGGCGGATATTTACGCGAGCGGCGGATACGACGCCGTAATGACCGAAACAGGAGACCGAGTCGGCCTCGCCTGCCCGTCGTGTTCACCGGGCGAGCCGACCGTCCACGAGGTGCTGCGGCCCGGCGGCCAAGCGACCGTTCGGTGTACCGACTGCGACCACACCTACAAAACCGAAATCCCGGAGGAGGACACCGTCGAACTGAAAGTCGTCGTCTCACAGGACGGCGAGTCGTTCACCACCCGCATGGACGTGCCCGCGGACACCTACGTGGAGACGGGCGAGGAGTTCGTCGTCGACTCCCCCGACGCGCTGATGCAGGTCCGCGTGACCGGCATCGAGGTCGGGCCGGAACAGCGCGTGGAGGAGGCCGACATCGAGACCGTCGAGACGCTGTGGACCCGCGCGGTCGACAACGTCTCCGTCCCGATCACGCTGCACCCGAAAGACGGGAACGCGGACGAGACGCGCTCGATCCGGGTGAACGTCCCCGGCGACTACGAGTTCACCGTCGGAGAGACCGTCGAGTTCGGCGAGGAGGAGTTCGCGGTTGAGGGGGTCCAGATCCGCGAGGACGCCCCGGAGTACCGCCACGAAAAGCTCGACCACGACGGCGACTTCGCGTACGCCAAAGACTGCAAGCGGGTGTACGGCCGCGACGAGAGTCTGACGGCGTGGTCGGCCTGGTAGGGGGCGGGGCTCTGCGCGGCGGCGCGGCTCGAAGCGTGGTTTGAAAAAACGGTGGCACCGATGGGGGTGACCACATCGAACACCGTCTGTGAAAACGACCAGCGTGGTCGAGTCGGCGTTAGATGACGCGGTTCTGCAGGTAGTCGAGGTGTTTCGCGTTGTAGACGATCTTGACCTCGTCGGTCGCCGGGCTACCGATGCAGGTGAGGCGGACGTTCTTCTCTTCGACTTCCTCGTCGGAGAGGATCTGCTGCATGTCCATCTCGATGTCGCCTTCCTTGACGATGGAGGCGCAGTTCGCACAGGCGCCGGCGCGGCACGAGAAGGGCCAGTCGTAGCCCTGCGCCTCGGCGGACTCCAGGATGTACTCGCCCTGGTTTACGTCGAGGCTCCCGTAGTCTTCCTCGTCGAGATCGGCGTCTGCGGCCGCCTCGAAGAGGTCGTCGTCGTCCATCGACCAGCCGTGGTCGTCGAGCACTTCGTAGTTGAGGTATTCTACTGTGGGCATCACCTGAGTGTTGGGCGCCCCCCTCATTAGGCTTTGCTGTTCACTCGCTTTCGGCACGGCGATCGAACCTGCTCGTGCCCGAACGCGTTCGGGAGCGCTCGTGTTGCTTCGTTATCACGAGTGATACGGCGTGAGTAACAGTAAATAGTCGAGGGCCGCTAGCACCGGTTGATGGAAGAGTCCGTCGTCGCCGATTTCGTCGGCCGCGTCCACACGACCGATCTGGCACGCGACGAACCGGTGACGGGCCGTGTCATCCTGAGCCAGCGTCGGCTGGTGCTCGTCGCCGACGCCGGCAAGACGACCGTCCCCCTCTCGAAGGTGTTCGACATCGTCGTCGGTAGCGTCCCCGACGACCTCCAATCGTTTTTCAGCGACAGCGTCACCATCGCCTATCAGCAGGACGGCGCCCGGCGCACGGCGCTCGTCGAGGGCGAGCCGGACGATATGGACCGGTTCACCAGACTGCTTTTTAAGGCGCTGTTGCGCGGCGTGACGGTCACGGTTCGCCACCCGGCGAAACTCGGCGGGCGCGTCACCGACGCGTCCGACCACACCGCGTCGATCAGCCTCTCGCCGGGGGCGATCGGCTTCTCCGGCTGCCCCGATCCCTTCAAAGTCGATCTCTCCACGGTCATCGACTACGAGCGCACCAGCCGCACGCTCGGCGGCACAAAGCGGCCCGCGCTCGTGTTCCGCCACGTTCCGGACACCCAGACGATGACGTCCATTGCGACCGTCCCCGACAAGCGCATCCTCAACGTCCTCGGCCGGTACATCAAACTGGAGTACGACGAGGTGATGGCGGACGTGGAGGCGTTCGATCCGACGGAAGAGCAGCTCGAGATCCTCGTGTCGATCTACTCCGCCGGCGGCGAGGCGAACATCGCCGACGTCGTCACCGGCGACGTCACCCAGACGGAGATGGTCTTGGAGACGCTCCGCGAGGAGCGGCTCGTCGTCGACGGCGAGTCCGGGGCCGCGCTCACGCGAAAGGGGCAGATGATCGTCACTTCCTACATGGAGTCGGTCAACTCCTGATCGGCAACGCCCCACGTCACCCGCCTCTCGCGCCGACTCACGCGGGGCAAGTTTCATACCGGTACGGCCGCATGTGTAGCACATGCCAGACGACCACCACGGGCGGTCGACGCGGCTCGACGCCGTGGTCCGCGAACGGGGGATCGACGCACCGGCCGGCGACGGGTCGGACGCGTCCGCGTCGACCTCCCGGTCGGGACCGCGAGTCGCCCGAGTGCCCGAGCCACACGTCCACGACACCTTCTCCGTGGATGGCATCGACACGAAGCGCCGAGAGGCGCTGTTGGAGGCGGTCCTCCGCGATCACGAGGGCGTGAGCGCCGCCTCGGCGACCGAGCGAAACGGCACCGTCGGCGTCCACCACGGCCCCTCGGTGTCCCGAGCCGACGTCCAAGACGTCTTAGAGGCGTGCGGACTCATCGTCGACCCGGCGGACCGTGCCTTCGAGATCCGCCGGGCCTCGCAGTTCGCCTCGGCCCGCGTCGCCGTCGCCGTGCTGTTCGGGCTGATGGTCGCGACGCCGTACATCGCGGTGCTGTACCCGACCCGGATCGAGTGGCTGTTCTACGACCCCGTCACGGTCGACTACCTGCAGTCGCTCCTCGACTCGCGGATGTCGACGCACTTCTTCGTCAACCTCGGCTCGCTGTCCGGCATCGCGTTCCTCGTCGCCTGCGGGCCGATGATCAAGCGGGCCGTCGCGAGTGCGACGGCCGGGCGGTTCACGAGCGAAAGCGTGTTCGTCGGCAGCGTCGTCGCCCTCTTCGGCTACAGCACGCTCGCCGCGTTCACCGCCTTCGAGGGGACCGTCCACTACGACCTCGTCGCGTACGCGGTCGTCGTCGTCACGCTCTGGAACCACTTCGGTGTCGGCGAGGTGACGCCCGACACCGCGAGCGTCGAGGAGTCGGCCGGCGACGGGTCGGCCGACGCCCCCGAGGAGGAGCCGGTTGCGATGACCGACGGCGGGCGCTGAGCGCGGGACTCGCGACTCGCGTCCGGTCTGTTACCCGATAACTGAGAGCCACCGCTCCGCGAACCAGGGGAAACACAGCGAGAGGAGCGTCGCGACGCCGGCCGCCCACGCGAGCCCGGTGGCGGCGCCGGCGGCACCGTTCGCCAGAGTGAGCCCCGTCACCGACTGCCCGACGTGGAGGCCGCCGAAGATCGCGAGCGCCAGCCCGGCGTTGAAGTAGGGGACCCGCGCCAGCAGCAGCGACGGCGAGAGCGTGACCCAGCCGGGAGTCGTCGTCGCGAGGGGTCGAATGAACCCGCCCCTGACGAGCGTCCCGACGAGCACCGCGGTGAGCCACGCGACGATGCCCGTCGCCTTCGCGTCGAACCATCCGGTCGCCGGGTACTCCATGACCGAAAACAGCACGGGCAGCGAGAACACCGACACCTCCGCGAACAACCGAGTGGTGTCGTGGAGAAAGACGCCGAAGCGGCTCTTCTCGACGCGGGTCAACTGTCCGTACCCGTACCAGATCTGTCGCTCCGTCGACCGGGCCGCCGCGTTCTCGCGGCCAGGTGTCCCCCGTCGTGTCATCGGTCGCCCCCCGTCGCGGTCGCGCCGTGCCGGCCGGACTCGGCGATGTCGACCGTCTCTTCGACGGTCACTCGATCGCCGACTGACAGCGACGCCCCCCACTCCGACTCCGGAACGGCGGTGTTCACCATCAGTCGGAACTCGTGGTCGAAGCGGTCGCTGTCGAGCCAGTCAGGGAGCGTCTCGCGGCGCTTCCTTATAAACGTCTCACGGAAGTCGTCGATCTCCGCGCCCGTGTCCGGGTGTCGCGAGGGGACGACACAGCGCTGGCAGGGATTGACGCCGAGCAGCGCCGTCCTCCCGACCGAGAGCCGGACGGCCTCACCGTGGTCGGCGAACAGGCGGTCCTCCCAGAACGCCGGGCAGTCGTCGAGCACGACGTTCGGTCGGAGCCGTCGCCGCATCTCGGTCGCGTCCGCCACCTCGTCGAACCACGAGGCGACCGTCTCCAGCGTCGCCCGCGAGACGACCGTGGGTCCCGGCGCCGCCCGGTCGTCGGGGAGGCCGCCGTCCGGTTCGCGAACGAGGTCGACCGCGTAGCCGAGGTACTCGCCGACCCACGCTTCCAACGCGTCGCCGTCCGCGGGCAGCGCGAAGGTGCGCTCGTCGGCGTCGGCGCCCGTCTCGGGACGCGCCGGTCGCGAGAGCGTCACCGCCGTCGGCGTCGCGTCCGTCGGCCCTGAGCGGTCGTACTCGGCGCGGAGCGCGTGGACCGCCGGCTCGCTCTTCCCGTTGACGTACCCGCCGTTGCCGCCGACGGAGGCGGCGTGGGGGTCGACCCCGGCCTCGACGAGCGCGTACGTGCGGTCGCCCCGGAGCGCCCCCTTCGGCCCGATCTCGGCGCGATCGACGACCGCGCCGTCGTTCGATTTCAACGGGTACGCGACGAGGTCCGCGATGCGTGCCATGGCCGTGGTTCGGCCGGCGTCGATAAAAGGGTCCGGACGGGGGAGGAAAGCGACGGCGACGGCGCGCCGAACGGCGACGGCGCGCGGAAGAAAGTCCGTGTGCGGGACGGACGGCCCGAGAGCGCGGTTACTCCTCGTCGTCCGCGTCTTCGTCGTCGTCTTCGACCGTCAGGCCGGCCGCCTCGAAGGACTCCGCGACCGCCTCCACGGGGAGGGTCTGGTAGCCCTCGTCGTCCGTGATCGTTGCGACGGCGAGGTCGGCCGGCTCGAACTCGTCTTCGTGGGCCGCGAGGGCGGCGATGCCGAGTTCGACCCCCGCGTCGAGCGAGAGGTCGTCGGTCCACTCCTCTTCGAGGTGTCCCTGGATGTCCTTTCTCCCGCCGCCGATGACGGTCGCCTTCCACTCGTTGGGCGTGCCCGAGGGGTCGGCGGCGAAGAGGCGCGGCTCGCCGTTCTCGATGCCGCCGATGAGCAGCGCGGCGCCGTAGGGTCGGGTGCCGCCCCGCTGGGTGTTCTCCTGGATGTGGTCGGTGACGAACTTCGTCAGCGTCTCGACGCCCACGGGCTCGCCGTAGCGGAGGCGGTTCCCCTGCGACTGGCGGCGCGCGAGGTCGATGAGCTGCCGGGCGTCGGCGACGTGGCCGGCGCTCGCGGTGCCGAGGTGGTCGTCGAGTTTGTGGAGCTTCTCGATGCTCTCGGCCTCCATCAGCGTCGAGGAGGCGCGAGACATCGCGACGAAGACGACGCCGTCGGCCGTTCTGATGCCGACGCTCGGCGCGCCGCGAGAGACCGCCTCGCGGGCGTACTCGACCTGGTAGATCCGGCCGTCCGGCGAGAACAGCGACGTGCCGCGGTCGTACGCCTGCTGATCGTTACCGCCCATCATCGCCCATCACCCGCTCTCGCGGTGTCGCACTGACTCATTACCCGGTATTACGCCGGACGGTTGAAAAAGCATCCGTAACCGGTACCGCCCGGCGGGATCCGGGAGGCTATCCGTCGTCGGTGAAGCCGTCGCCGGAGCCGTCGTCTCCGGAGCCGCCGCCGTCGGGATCGCTGGCGACGACGAATATATCCGGCGCGGTCCCCTAACAGGACTGATTGTGACTTCCACGAGAACGATTGCCGCGCTGTTGGCCCTGCTGGTGCTTCTGGGGGCCGTCGGCGCGGGCGCGGCGGTGCCCGACGCCCGAATCGCCATCGACGGCGTCGCCACGAGTTCGAGCGAGCCGGTCGTCGGCGAGCGGACGGCCCTGAACGTGAGCCTCTCCAACTCCGGCGGAAGCCCGTCGGCGGCCGACGTGACCAGCGTTCGGGTCTTCGACGCGGGCGACGCGGACGACGCGGACGACCGAGACGACGACATCCGCGACGAGGCGACCGCCGTCGGGGCGCTCTCCGCCGGCGACGCGACCGACGTGACGCTGTGGACCCGCTTCGACGAGCCGGGCGAACACCGCCTCACGGTCGAAGTCGTCGCCGAGCAGGAGGCCACCGACGGCGACGAGGAGGCCGACACCACCGTCCGCGTGACGCGCGACGTGATCGTCGACGTACAGCCGGCCGAGGTCGCGCTCGACGTTCGCACTCGGCCGCTCTCCCCGGCGGACCTCCAGAGCGAGGAGGACGACCAGAGCGCCGGCGGGATCAGCCTCAACGGCATCGACGGCCTCTTCGGCGGCGGTGGCGGGCTCCAGAACGCCGACGACGACGAGGAACTCGCCGCCGCGGCCGACTCGCCGGTCGAGGTGACCGTCGTCAACACGGGGACGGCCACCGCTGACCGCGTGAGCCTGACCGCCGTTGGCGTGCCGGTCGGCGCGGACGGCGAGGCCGAGCCGACTGTCGAGGTCGGCCCCTTCGTCGTCGAGGATGTCGCGCCCGGCGAGGAGCGGCGCGTGATCGTCGACCTCGGGCCGCTGGCGGAGCGCTCCGACGTGACGGTCACTGCCGCCTTCCGGTCCGAACTCGACGCTGCGGCCGGCGCGAGCGCGAACCGGTCGACGACGGCGACCCTCCGATACCCGACACGCGAGGGGCAGCCGACCGTCACCGACGCGACGGTACAGACGCTCGACGACGGCCGGGTCGTCGTCGACGCCAACCTCGGCAACGCGGGCACCGGCGAGCTAACCGGGGTCGTCGTCTCCGTCGCCGGCGCCGACGGGGTCGACCCGACGCCGACCGGACAGGCGTACTTCGTCGGCAGCGTGGGGGCAGGCGACTTCGTCGCCTTCGACGTGCGGACCACGGCGAACGCCTCCGTGGCCGACGAGATTCCGATCCAAATCGCGTACACCGAACGCGGCGTCCGGTACACCGAGACCACGACGGTCGCACTCCCCGACGCGTCCGACGGGAGCGACGGCGAATCCGGGGCGATCGGCACCTTCGGCACCGTCGGGATCATCGGCCTCGTCGGCGTCGCGGGGGTCGCAGTCGCCGGGACCGTGATCCGCCGGCGCGATGTATAGCGTCGAGCTTCGCGGCGTGACCAAGCGGTATCCGGGCGGGGGCGACGAGCCGGTGGTGGCGCTCGACGACGTGGACTTCGCGGTCGAACCGGGCGAGTTCGTCGCGGTCGTCGGCCCCAGCGGCTCCGGGAAGTCGACGCTGCTCAACGTGCTCGGCCTCCTCGACGATCCCACCGAGGGGTGGCGCCTGCTCGACGGCACCGACGTGACCGAGCTCACGGTCGGCGAGCGCACCGCGGCTCGCAAGGAGTCGATCGGCTTCGTGTTTCAGGACTTCCACCTCCTGCCGACGCTGACGGCGGTCGAGAACGTTGCGCTGCCGACGGCGTTCGATCCGGGCGACGCGACCGACCGGGCGACCGACCTGCTCCGGCGGTTCGGCCTCGGCGAGCGCCTCGACCACGAGCCCTCGGAACTGTCCGGCGGGCAGAAACAGCGCGTCGCCATCGCGCGGTCGCTTATAAATAATCCATCGGTGCTGCTCGCCGACGAGCCGACGGGGAACCTCGACACGGAGACCGGCGAGTCGATCCTCGCCGAGTTCGAGCGAGTGAAGTCGGAAGGGGTCGCCGTCATCGCCGTCACCCACGACCCGCTGGTCGAGGAGTACGCGGACCGCGTCGTCGAGCTCACCGACGGGGTGCTGGTCGGCGGCATCGCGGACTCGCCGACGCACGCGGGCGGCGACGCTCCGCCGGACCACGACGCCGACTCCCCGTCGGACCACGACGCCGACGCTCCACAAACGGGGGGGAGCGACTCGTCGGGTGAGGCAGACGCCGACTCGCCGCTCGCGCCGGAGGAACGATGAGCGGCGGCTGGCTCCGCGGCTGGCGGCCCGCCGCCTCGATGGCGGCGCGGAACCTCCGCCGGAATCGGATCCGGACCGTATTGGCCGTCCTCGGCGTCACGATCGGCGTCCTCGCCGTCGCGGCGCTCGGGATCTTCGGGAACGTCCTCGCGCTCGGCGCCGCCGACGCGATCGGCGACATCGGCACGCAGGTGGTTGTCTCGCCGAACGCGGACGCCGGCGTGGAGTCGCTCTCGACGGCCGACGTGACGGCCATCCGGCGCGCCGTCAGCGACCCGGCCGTCGGCGACCCGGCCGTCGTCCCGCTGTACTCGGACAACGCGGTCGTCGCGGGGACGAGTTCTCAGACGTTCGCGACGGTGTACGGCGTCGAGCAGCCGGGGCTCGCGTTCGCGGCCGCCGAGGGGTCGCTCCCCGACCGCCACCGGCGAGGCGTGATCGTCGGCGCGGACGTCGCCGCGGACATCGGCGTCGAGACGGGCGACGCGGTCGAGATCGCCGGCAGACAGGTCCGCGTCGTCGCCGTCCTCGCGGAGAGCGAGTCGTTCAGTCCGGTCGCGCCCGACAACGCCGTCTTCCTCCCGGAGTCGGCGTTCGCCGCCGACGGCTACGCCCAGGTGCTCGTGGTGGCCGACTCCGGGGAGACGGCGCGGGCGGCGGCCTCGGCGATCCGCGAGTCGGTGAACGCCCGCGAGGAGCGCGTCAGCCTGTTCGAGCTGGCGGCGATCGTCGACGAGATCAACGGCTTCTTCGATCTCTTAAGCACGTTCCTGCTCGGGCTCGGCGCCATCTCGCTCGTCGTCGCCGGCGTCTCGATCCTCAACGTCATGCTCATGAGCACCGTCGAACGCCGCCAGGAGATCGGCGTGATGCGCGCGGTCGGCGTGACGCGCCGCGACGTGTTGCGCGTGCTGCTCGCGGAGGCCGGCCTCATCGGTGCCGCGGGCGCGGTCGCCGGAACCGCGTTGACCGTCCTGCTCGTCGCCGGACTGGTGATATCGACGCCCGCCGTCGACGCCGCGCTCGTCTTAGATCCGACGAACGGCTACTACCTCCTCCTGGCGCTCGTGTTCGGCGTCGGCGTGGGGATAGTCAGCGGGGCGTACCCGGCCTGGCAGGCGGCGAACGAGCGACCGGTGGACGCGTTGCGAAGCTGAACCGCCGCCCGCGACGCCCCCGGCGCGTCAGTCGTCGATCCGCTCGTACGTGACGAAGGCGAGCCCGCCATCGGCCGCTTCTCGCGCCGTCTCCGTCCACGCGTCGGGGTCGCGGTCCGGAAAGCGCGTGTCGCCGTCGGGGCGCTCGGGGACCTCGGTCACCACCAGCCGGTCGGCGCGGTCGAGGAACTGCTCGTAGACGGTCGCTCCGCCGATGACGTACAGTTCGTCGACGCCGCGGTCGGCGGCGTCCGCCGTGGCGACGGCGACCGCCTCCTCGATGTCGTTCGCGACGACGGCGCCCTCGGGGAGGTCTCGCTCGCGCGTCGTCAACACGACGCTGGTGCGGTCGGGGAGGGGGCCGCCGAGTCGCTCGGCGATGTTCTCGTAGGTCGCGCGCCCGACGATCACCGGGTGGCCGGTCGTGAGCCGTTTAAAATGGGCGAGGTCGGCCGGGTAGTGCCACGGCATCCCGCCGTCGGCGCCGATGACGCCGTTCTCCGCGACCGCGGCGACGAGGACGACCTCGGGAGCGGACGCCATCGGCTCACTCCGCGACCGCGAACGAGATGCCGTCCGCGGAGTCGTAGTCGACGACCTCGATGTCGTCGTAGGTGAGTTGATCGAGCGGCACGTCGGCGATCTCGATCCGCGGTCGCTCGCGCGGCTCTCGGGAGAGCTGTTCGAGCAGGCCGGGGACGTGGTCGTAGCCGACCTCGCCGTCCGCCTCGTCGGGGGCGGTGCGTTCGACCCAGCTTTTCACGTCGAGGTAGTCGGCCTTGCTCTCGACGGTCGCGAGGCGGTCCTGCACGTATCGCAGGTTGTTCGCGTACCACTTCCCGCGCTCGCCGCGCCCGCAGTAGACGTGCGCGTCGACCACGGTGTGGCCGAACTCGCCGACCTCGAACCCCGTCCGCTGGGCGAGCGCGTTCGCGAGCAGGGCGTAGGCGGCGATGTTGAAGGGGACGCCGAGCGCGATGTCGCCCGACCGCTGCGTGAGGTGGAGGTTGAGCCGGCCGTCCTGGACGTTCACGACGAAGGTGTAGTGACAGGGCGGCAGCGTGGAGACCGCCGCGTTGGCGGGGTGCCACGCGTTCACGACCATCCGGCGCGAGTGCGGGTTCTCTTCGAGGGTGTCGAGGACGTACTGGATCTGATCGAAGGTCCGACGCTCGGTCCCGTCCGGGCCCTCCTCGACCGTCACCCAGCGATGCGCGTCTTCGGGCCACGTCTCACCGGGGAGCGCGTCGACCCCGTCCGGGACGGGGAACCGGCGCCAGAACCGGCCGTAGGCGGTGTCGAGCTTCCCCTCGTCGTCGGCCCACGCGTCCCAGATCTTCGTCTCCTCGCGGAGGTCGCGGATGTGCTCTTGCCCGGAGAGGTACCACAGCACCTCGTGGATCAGCGAGTTCCAGCGGTAGCCGTCCATCTTCTTGGTGGTGAGGAGCGGGAACCCCTCTGCGAGGTCGACGGTGTACTGCCCGCTGAACGTCGCGATCGTGTCGACGCCGGTTCGGTTCGGCTTGTACGTGCCCGTCGACAGGGTGTCGTCGACGAGGTCGAGGTACTGTTGCATGGGTGGGTCGGGTTCGCCGGTGTGGGTGCCGACGAGACGGGTCTACCTGTCTAAACGAACGGGCGAACCTAACCGTGACGGTCTGGCGTTTGGATCGGCGTGTGGGAGTCGCTGGGGAGCGGTTCGTTCGAGCAGGCGCTCACGGTCGCCATCACGTATCACTCGGAGATATCGCACTGGCGACGAACGCCTCCAAAGCCCCAGCCACGACGACTCGGAGGCCTTACTGTGCTCCTCGCTCGTTCGCTTCGCTCACTTGTTGCGGTGCTTATGGCGGTCGCCTTCGTCCTCGTGGCTGCCCCTTTGAGTCCCACCCCGCACCGCACAGCACCTCACACCTCCCCACCCTCGTCGGCCTCCCGTCGCTTCGCTCCGGTCGGCCGACTCCCTCGCACGCGCTCCTCGCGCCCGGTGGGCGCTCACAGGCGCGCGCCGACCACAAGATCTATTTATAAAAGGTCGATAGCGGCTCAGAAGGGAGCGATCCAAGGTAACTGAGTCCAAACCAGCGCTACGTACTGGTACAGCGAGCCCTCTCGGTGACTTCGTTCACGTCGTTCGAGAAAGGCACCGGCCGAGATTCCCGCGAGCAGCGAGAGACCTCCGGTCTCTCTGGCAGCCGGCGCGCAGCGCCGGCGACGCAGCGAGCGGGGAGTCAGGCCGGTGTATCTTCGAGCGTAGCGAGAAGATGCACCGGCCGAGATTTGAACTCGGGTTGCAACCATGGCAAGGTTGCGTGATACCACTACACTACCGGTGCGTGCTTCGCATTCATCGGTTGGGTGGAGGATTACTTAAACCTGTCACATCCGACCGACGGCGGACGGTCGACGGGACGGAATCGACTCACGCGCCCCGCATCGCCGCGATGTCGTCGGCGTGGGCCTCCACGAGGTCGGCGAACGCGCTCGCCTCCGCCGCCTCTTGAGCCTCCGCGTCGCGCCGGTCGCGGACCCGCCGCTTGGTGACTCGGAGGGCGTCCGGCGCGCCCTCCGCGACCGCGTCCGCGACCGTGCGGGGGTCGTCGACGATGCGGGAGACGAGCCCGGTCCGCAGCGCCGCCTCCGCGTCGAGCACCCGTCCCGAGAGCGCGAAGTCGAGCGCCTCGCCCTCGCCCATCACTCGCGGGAGGCGGGCCGTCCCGCCCCACGCGCCGAACAGGCCGAACTCGACGCCGGGCTCGCCGAACGTCGCCGCGGGCGTGGCGATCCGGAGGTCGGCCGCGAGCGCGAGTTCGACGCCCCCGCCGCGCGCTGGGCCGTCGATTCCGCAGACGACGACGGTCTCCGCGTCCGCGATGGCGGTCGCGGTGTGCTGGCCCGCGCGGGCGAACTCCGCGGGGTCGTCGAGGGCGGCGACGACGTCGAGGTCGGCGCCGGCACAGAACGCGTCGCCGGCGCCCCGCAGATACGTCACCGGCGCGTCGGCCTCGGCGACGGCGGTTCGGAGCGCCGAGAGGTCGTCGGGCCGGAGCGCGTTCCGGCTCGCGGGGCGGTCGATGGTCACGACGCGGACGCCGTCGTCGTCTCGGGTGCGAATCACGTCTGCGTATCCCGTTCGTTTCCAAAGGTCTTTGCCCCTTGATAGAGTACCGTTACGTAATGGACGATGCCGCGCGAGCGCGTGACGCCGCGTGTGAGGCGCTCGCCGACGTCGAGCCCGATCAGCTGCGTGAGGCCCTCGAAGACCGGATCGCGAACGCTGCCGTGACGCCCGGCGTTCTGACGCTCGTCACCGCCCGAGCGACGAACGCCCAGGTCGACGCCGACGAGGTGGTCGACCGGGCGGTCGGCGTCCAGCTCATCTACGAGGGGCTTCGACTCACGCGGTCGGTGGCTCACGCCGAACCGTGGGTGACCGCCCCGACGCGGGAGACGGACATCGACGCCGACATGGACGTGCTCGCCGCCGACGTGCTCGTCTCGCGCGGGTTCTCGCTTCTCGCGTGTACCGACGCCGCCGCGGCCGCGGTCGAGGTCGTCCGCGGGTTCGGCCGCGACCAGACGCTCCGAGATCGCGAGGGGACCGACCCCGCGGCGGCGACCGCCCTCGACCGGAACCTGGAGGTCGACGCCCTCGAACTGGCGGTCGTCGCCGGCACCGCGGCCGCCGACAGCGACCCGCCCGAGGAGCTGCTGCGTTACGCCCGCGAACTCGCGGCGGACTGCGACGGCGAGTTCCCTCCGGCCGGCAGCGCACTGCCGGAGGCGACCGCCGACCGCATCGCCGACATCTCCGACCGCGCCGTGAGCGCGACCGATCGGTGAGGTCGCCGGACGGCGCGGGGATGGTGTGTGGTCGCGTGACGAGACGCCCCCGAATCGAAACCACTAAAGTCGGCTCCCGACAACGACTGATTGCGCCTGGGTAGCTTAGCGGTAAAGCGCGTCCTTGGTAAGGACGAGACCCCGAGTTCAAATCTCGGCCTAGGCTCTTCTCCACCCTCTTGCGCTCGTAGACGCTTCCACGCGCTCGGCCCATCGCCGGCCGCAAACCCGATACCGCTCGCCCGCAATCTTCAGACAATGACGTTCGCCGACCTCTTCGACGCTGCCGCCGGGTACGAGACGGACAGCGACTCGATACGCGCGGCGCTGGCCGAGCGTCGCTCGACGCCACCGTCCGGCGACGACGACGAGGATGCCACCGACGAGCCGTCCCCCGTCGACCGCGAGCCGAGCCCCGCCCGCGTCGTCGCCGACGCCGACGTGCTCGCGGCGGACCTCCTCGTCGGCGGTCCGGCCCGCGAGGCGCTCGACACGCTGCGCTCGCACTCGTGGACGACGCTCGTCGCCACCGACCCGCTCCTCGACGACGCCGAGGCGGTCATCGCCGCCGTCGCCGCCCCCTCGCTGGCGGCCGACTGGCGGGAGGCGGTCGAGGCGTGGCGCGAGCCGGCGTCACAGCCGGTCGGCGACCACCCGGCGCTGGCGTCGGCGTATCACGGCGCCGCGATGCAGGTCGTGAGTCTCGACCCGTCGCTCACGGGCGCGCAGGCCGCGGCCGGGCTCCGCGACCGGCTGGCGGTGAGCGTCCGCGAACCGCGGGCGTTCGCGACCGTCTTCTCGCCGGCGAAGCTGTACCCGACCGCCGTCGGCGGCGAGTATCCGGGTCCCGACCGCGACCCGCGCTCGATGGCCCCGGTCGACACCGGCGGAGACCAGCACCGATAAACGACCGCCGGCCCGACCGCTGGTAATGACCGATACGGACGCGAGGCCGGAGCGACCCGCCGAGCGCGACGCGTCCCTTCGCACGGACGGCGGCACGGAGGGGATAGAAGACGGGGACGCCCCCGGCCTGCCGGCCGACCGCGACGCCGTCCGCGAGGCGCTGACCGCGTGGTACGCGGCCGACCACCGCGACTTTCCGTGGCGCCGCACCGACGACCCCTACGAGATTCTGATAAGCGAGGTGATGAGCCAACAGACCCAACTCGACCGAGTCGTCCCGGCGTGGGAGGCGTTCGTCGAGGAGTGGCCGACGACGGCCGACCTCGCGGCCGCTGACCGCGGCGACGTGGTCGCGTTCTGGTCGACTCACTCGCTCGGCTACAACAACCGCGCGAAATACCTCCACGAGGCGGCCGGTCAGATCGAAGCCGAGTACGACGGCGCGTTCCCCGACGCGCCCGACGAGTTGGAGGCGCTGATGGGCGTCGGCCCGTACACCGCCAACGCGGTGGCGTCGTTCGCGTTCAACAACGGCGACGCGGTGGTCGACACCAACGTCAAGCGCGTCCTGTACCGCGCCTTCGACGTCCCGGACGACGACGACGCCTTCGAGCGGGTCGCCTCCGCGATACTGCCCGACGGCGAGTCCCGAATCTGGAACAACGCGATCATGGAGCTCGGCGGCGTCGCCTGCGGGAAGAAACCGCGATGTGACGAGGCCGGCTGCCCGTGGCGCGAGTGGTGTCACGCGTACCAGACCGGCGATTTCACCGCCCCGGACGTGCCCACACAGCCGAGTTTCGAAGGGAGCAGGCGGCAGTTCCGCGGGCGGATCGTTCGGCTCCTCGGCGAACACGACGCGATGGAACTGGACGCGCTCGGCCACCGGATTCGCGTGGACTACGCGCCCGACGGCGAGCACGGCCGCGAGTGGCTCCGAGGTCTCCTCTCGGACCTGGCCGACGACGGCCTCGTCCAGACCGAGGAGGCGAACGGCGAACTAACGGCTCGGCTTCGGTAGGGCCGGCACGTGGTTCCCGACGCCCCGAGCCGTCTCTCAGATTCCACCCCGCGTCGCTCCGGACCCCACGCGTTCGCTTTTATAAACCGACTGCGCCGAACCGCCCGGCGAACGCGAGATGCCGGCGGGGAACCGTCATTCGTTTATAAATAGAGGTGCAACGTCGCGTATGAGCGAAACCGTCGACGCCGACCTCTACACGCGCACGAAGGCCTTACTGGAGCCCGGCGAGATCGAACTCGTCGGCTGTATCGTCCACACGACGCTCGGCGGCGACGAAGACTTGGAGATGCACGAACTGACGGTCGCGATCAACGAGGTCATCGCCGACCACGCCGACAAAGGCGAGGCGTACATCGAGGCCGGCAACGACGACACGAGCTTCTCGTCGAACCAGTTCCAGGGGCTCACGCTCGACGACGAGGCGTTCGTCTGGGAGTGCCAGCAGCTCCTCCGAGACGGCACCTTCGACCTGGTCTTCTACTACGAGGCCGGCGTCGACCAGGAGGCGCTTGCCGCGGACCTCGGCGCGCTCGACGGCGTCGACCGCGTGACGCAGGTCCCGTAACCGCCCACTTTCTTTTAAATACGTGAGCGAGACCGTCCTCGTCCCCGGCGGCAGAGACGTGCGCGCGACCCTCGACACCGCCGCGAGCGCCGGTGCGCGGAGCGATGCCGTCGTCGTCGCCTGCCCGCCGCATCCGCAACACGGGGGCCACCGCGGCGACGAGCGCCTGACCGCCCTCAGCGACGCGCTGACCGACCGCGACGTCGACTGTCTCCGCATCGATTACGGCGCCTGGGACGAGGGGTACGGCGAGAGCACCGACGCCGACAACGCGGTCGGCTGGGCGCGCGAGCGCTACGACCGCGTCGGGCTGTTCGGCTTCTCGTTCGGGGCGACGATCGCGCTCGTCGCGGCCGCCGCCCGCCCCGGCCTCGACGCCGTCTGTGCGCTCGCGCCGACCGCGCGGCTGGCCCCGGACGTCGACGCGGTCGCGTCCCTCGACGACCTCGTCGCACTCTCCGTGCCGACGCGCGTGCTGTACGCCACCCGCGACTCGACGGTCGACTGGGAGCCGGTGGTCGAGCGGGCGGCCGACCTCGGCGTCGAGACGACCCCCTTCGAGTCGGACCACTTCTTCGTCGGGCGAGCGGGAGACGCGGGCGAGGCGGCGGCGACGTTCCTCGCGGCGCGACTGCGCGCTGACCGGTAGCGCCCGGTCGGGTCAGCCGGCGTTTCGCGGCCGTCGCCGACGCGAGGGCTCACTTAAAAATCGTCGAGACCGGTCTGGGTGCCGGTCGGCTCTCGCTCGCCGTACTTGCTCGCGATGGCCTTCGCGCCGGCGAGCCCGCGCGAGAACGAGGCGCGCCTGGCGACCTCCTCGTCGGCGAGGCGGGCCGCGGCGGCCGCCTTCGGCCCCTCGTACCGCCGCCAGAACCGCTCTTTCGCCGCCTCGTACTCGACGACCGGACGGGGGTAGTCCGCGTCCGGCCCGTCGCCGATGACGACGCCGCAGTCGGCCTGGACGGCCGGCGGCGTCAGCTCCGGTCTGGGCAGGTGCTCCGGCGGGAGCCCCGTCAGTTCCGGGACCCACCGCCGGATCCACTCCCCGTCCGGGTCCTGGTCGCGCACCTGCTTCCGGGGGTTGTACAGTCGGAGGCTCGGCTTCCCGATCAGTCCCGCCTGCGACTGCCACTGGGTGTAGTTTATCGCCGCGTCCGAGTCGATGAGGTGGTGGTGATACCAGTCGGCGCCGATCCGCCAGGGCTGTTGGAGGAGGTGGAAGTACCCGCTGGCCGCCATCGCTCGCATCCGGAAGTTGAGCCACCCGGTCGCTTCGAGACAGCGCATCGCGGCGTCGATCATCGGGTACCCCGTCCGCCCCGCCTTCCACGCCGCCACCAGCGCCGGGTCGTAGGTGTCGCGGTTGAACCCCGCCAGCTCCGGGTTCACCGCGGTGTCGAGCCATCCGGGCCAGTCTTCGAGCTTCTGGTGGTAGTGGCGGTTCCAGAACAGCCGCGAGACGAACATGTCTCGCCCGCGGCCCGACGGGGCGTGCTCGTGGACGTACTGGTACACCTGTCGCGTCGAGAGACAGCCGAAGGTGAGATACGGGGACAGTCCGCTACACCCCTCGCGAGCGTCGAGCGGCGACGAGATGGAACCGGGATACTCGGCTATCCGCTCGACGAACGAGCGCAGCGTCTCGCGGGCGGCGGTCGTGCCCCCCTCGGGGACCGGCGACTTCGACGGGTCGGTGTCGTACTCGGCCTCGATTCCCTCGACGCTCACGCCCGTGTCGAGGTCGGTCAGGGCGGTCCCCTCGAAGGACGGGCGGTGCTGGTCGGCCTCGAACCACGCTTCCACGTGGTCGCTCCACCCGTCGCGGGGGCGTTCGACGCCCCGGCGGAGCCCGTCGCCGGAGACGAACCGAACGCCGAGGTCGGCCGCCGCCGCGTCGCGTTCGAGCCCGTAGCGCCCGGTCGGGCCCCGCGCGGCGAACACCGTCCAGCCGGCGTCGACGGCGGCCGCGAGGACCGCGGTCGGATCGCCGTGCGCGTACGTGAGCCGCGCGCGACCGCCGCTCGCGGTGTCGTAGCGGTCGCTCAGGTCGACGAGACACTCGTGGAGAAAGCGGACGCGGGCGTCACAGGCCAGCCCGTCGTCGCCGTAGAAGCCCGGATCGAACACGAAAAGCGGGAGCACGACGTCGGCGTGTTCCGTCGCCGCGGCGACGGCCGGCTGGTCGCGTATCCGGAGCTGATCGCGGTGCCAGACGACGGCGCCGGTCGGGTCGGAGGCAGACGGGTCCACGCCGGTCGGGTCGGCGTCGGATCCGCCGGCTCCCGTCACCCCTGTCGCCGACCCGCCATCGCGTTCCAGACACTCTCGGGGAGGAGGCACGCGCTCCGGCGTCGGTGGCTCAGCCTGCCCGTCGGTCACGACCCGAGATAGCCGGTCCACGAGCAAAAACCGTCGCATCAGGGGTGATCTCGGAGGTCCGTCTTCGCCTCCCGTCAGCGACGCGCGCCGCCCCGAGTCCCCGTCAGCCGAGGTCGTCGATCAGTTCCGCCGCCATGCGCCGGCCGCGAGCCGTGTCGTAACCGTCTCGCCGGAGGTGAGCCAGCGGCGCCACGTACGGGTTTCGCTCCCAGTGTGCCCACACCTCCGTGGAGCCGTCGGGCGCGGGGAACAGTCGGACGTGGACCTGCCAGTCGCCGAAGCGCCCCTCGGGGCGATGGACGAAACTGCCGACCTCGAAGACTCGCTCTTCGTCGCGGTCGTACGCGTGGAAGTACGCCCGGAAGAGTTCGGAGAAGCCGTGTTCGGGGAGTTGTTCTCGGGTCTCGCCGGGCGTCGTGGGCAGCGTTCCGGCGTACTCGTCCGCCGGCGGCGGCAGCACCCGGACGTGGTTCGGGACCCCGTCGTCCGGCAACAGCGCGAGGAGTTTCGCGAACGCGAGCCTGACGCGCCAGAACCCGACCGACTGGCCGACGAGAACGGCGAGGGGGACGGCGAGGAGAGAGACCGCGAGCAGGCGGACCGCCGCGGAGAGCGCCCGCGACCCTCGACACCGCCCACCGCGTGCGCTTCGGCCGGCCATGGGGTCAGTTGTACCCGCGCCAGCGGCGACCGCACTCCTTGCATTTAAAAAAGCGCGTCGGCGGCTCGTCGGCCGCGCCGGTCTGTTTGATCGTGTACCACGCCTCGCCGTGACCGCACTCCTCACAGACGACGTCGGTCGCGGTCGGCTTCCCCTCGAAGTTCGCGCCCTCCTCCGTCTCTATCACCTCGTCGCCGGTCTGTTCCGTCGTCGACTCGAACGCGGCCGCGAGCGACTCGTCGCGCTCGGTGGTGGCGCCGCAGTCGTCGTTTTGACACACCATCTCCCCGTCGCGAGAGACCATCATGGAGCCGCAGTCGTCACAGAACTGCATATATCAGGACGTACGCCGCCGAGCCGTTTATCTCCCGTGGCTCGCGGTTCCGGGTCCGGAACGCCCTTGTCGGTGCCTCGGCTGGTAGTGAGCATGAACCACCGAACGCTCGGCGACGTCGGCGCGGTCAGCGAGGTCGGCTACGGCTCGTGGCAGATCGGCAGCGACTGGGGCGACGTGAGCGAGGCGGAGGCGGTCGCCGCGGTCGCGGCCGCCCGCGAGGCCGGTATCGACTTCTTCGACACCGCCGACGTGTACGGCGACGGGCGCTCCGAACAGATCCTCGGCGACGTGCTCGACGCCGATATCGCCGCCGGCGACGTGACGGTGGCGACGAAGGCCGGGCGCCGACTCGACCCGCACGTCCCAGAAGCGTACTCCGAGACGAATCTCCGGCAGTTCGTGGACCGTTCGCGTGAGAACCTCGGGATGGAGACGCTAGATTTGGTCCAGCTTCACTGCCCGCCGACGGACGTGTACTACCGGCCGGAGACGTTCGACGCGCTCGACACGCTCGCCGCCGAGGACCGCATCGCGAACTACGGCGTCAGCGTCGAGCGCGTCGAAGAGGGGCTCAAGGCGCTCGAATACCCCGGCGTCCAATCGGTCCAGATAATCTTCAACCCCTTCCGGCAGCGCCCCGCGGACCGATTCCTCGACGCGGCCGCCGCCCGCGACGTGGGCGTGGTCTGTCGGGTGCCGCTCGCCTCGGGCCTGCTGACCGGCGCGCTCTCGCGGGACACCGCGTTCCCCGAGGACGACCACCGGAACTACAACCGCGACGGCGACGCCTTCGACGTGGGCGAGACGTTCGCCGGCGTCCCCTACGAGGTCGGCCTCGAAGCGGCCGACGCCCTCGCCGAGCGGGCCCCCGCGACCGACGAGGGGCTCTCGCTCCCGGAACTCTCGCTGCGCTGGATCCTCGACCACGACGCCGTCACGACGGTCATTCCCGGATCGACGACGCCGGAACACATTCGATCGAACGCGGCGGTGAGCGACCTCGCGCCCCTCGACGAGGCCGACCGCGATGCCGTCGACGACGTGTACGACGCGTCCGTTCGCGAGCACGTCCACCAGCGCTGGTGACGGCCGGGACGGTCAGAACACGCCCGTGACGAAGCCGACGCCCATGATCGTGAGGACGGCCGCCGAGACGACCGGTAAATACGGCGTGTACCGCTTGACCCGTTCCTCGTTGTACTCGTACCCCGCGATTAACAGCATCGTTAGCCCCACGATGCCAGCGATCACGGTGACCGCGTAGACGCTCATCAGCTCAAGACAGTAGTTCGACCCGGCACAGAGGGCGATTATCTCGAACTCCTCTTCGTGTGCGAACCCGAGCAGAAAGGCGAACCACGCGATGCCGAGCAGCCCTCGCTCGGCAACGTCGTCCTGCCTCTCGTGGCTCCGCGAGTGACCCCTGACGAACAGAAGTACACCCTTGACGCGAGCGCGGAGCCCGCCATCGCCCCGTGAACCATCGTGGCCCGCTCCGCCACTGTGGTCGTGCGCGCCGGCGGCTTCTGACTCGTGGCCATGATGCTCGTGGTCGTGAGCGTGCGTTTCGTCGTGCGTATCGTGGGAGTGGTCGTGGCGGTACTCCCGAATCCCGAGGGCGATAAGCAAGACGCCGGCGACCACGCTGACTGGCCCGCCGATTTGAACCCTACCAAGCACGGTGAGCGGCTCGTTGACCTGTGCGAGACTGAAGTACGATTTCGCGTAAAAGAACACACCGACCATCGCGATGCTACTGACGAGGTGGCCGACACCGAGGATGAGACTCGCCGCGAAGCCGTAGAACCACTTGTTCGTCTGGTCTAACGCATACGAGGCGGCGACGGGCCACCCGTGACCGGGTTCGGCGCCGTGGACGGCGCCGAGCGCGACCGCCCCGACCAGCAAGCCGACCGCGTCTCCAGGTATCGTCATACCTCAAAGTTGGCAAAAGCGCCGAATAACGGTTGTTAATACCCGATCGGGGGAACCGTAATACTCGGGACTCTTGTGTTCGGATGCCGAAGCGTCTCGTGTGCGAACGAGTTTCAATATCCCGGACGATGTCGTCGCGGAGTTCGACGAGGTCTGGCAAGAGGAGGGGTTAGACAACCGCTCGCGTGCTGCCCGCGAGGCTATTCAAGAGTACATCGAGTCGCACTCTCGCCTCGAGAAGCTCAGCGAGGACGTGATCGCACTCGTCGCCTTCGACTACCGACATCACGAGGTGATCGAAGATCTGCACGGCGTGCAACACGAGTACCAGGACGTGATCCTCAACACGAGCCACACCCACCAAGGGGAGTGGTGTCTGGAGTCGCTCTTCTGTCAGGGGTCCAGCCAGCGCGTCCGGGAACTGACCTACCAGCTCCGCAACTTCGACGGCGTGAACCGAGTGAAAATCATGGTGATACGCGACAGCTGAACGCCGTTCCCGTGCGCTCAGCCCGCCGTGATACCCGCGGCTCACTCGGACGGAGCGTTCAGGTACAGGTAGACCAAGACGACGATCAGGACGGCTTGCGCCGCCTTGTCAACGTAGTCGACGACGCCGTACTCCGTTTTCGCGACGATCCAGATGGGGAACTGCACGGCCGTGTACGGGACCCCGATCAGGTAGAGTAGCCGCCGCCGGTAGTCGCGGAAGAAGAGCGCGAGCGCGCCGGCGTAACCGACGCCCGCGAGCGCCACGGGAACCCGCCCTTCGACGACCCCCGCGTACACGTGTAGCACCCCCGTGACGAGGACCAACGCGACCGCCAGCCACTGGAGCTGCGTGAGTGAGCCGATCCGACTCGCCGAGTTGTTTTGTGAGTTCACCACAATATAAATGCGTGTGGGGTGCGGGATAAGTCCTGTCATTATTCGGCGAAATTCTCTACTTTAATGGTTTAAATACCTCATTTACTGGGTTGCTTGTGCTCGCTAGTTAGCGCTCAAGGGGCTGTAGAAATGTGTATCCTATACATTTATGTCATGGCTACCGTCTCACCGTGGGACGCCGCACCGCGCGGTCGACGCCGTCCGCGCACACCGACCGGCGCGTCGCCTACGACCCCTCTTCGTTCCACGTTCTCTCTTCGGTCCCGTCCCCGCCCAACCCGACGCCGCGCGCCGTGAGCTGCCCGTCCTCGCCGACGGAGACGGAGAACCGCTCGATGTTGCGTTCGTACCGGCTGCACTGCTCGCCGTCGCCGTTGACCACGATCTGTTCTTCGACGACCCCGATGTCGCTGAGGAGGTTCAGCCGCCGGTACACGGTGGAACTCGAGATGTCACACTCGGCGACCAGCTCCGCGACCGTCATCGGCTCGCTGAGCGTCGTGAGAATCTCTCGGGTCGTTTCGGCGCTGAGGGCGTTGAGGAGTCGCTCGATGGACGCCGGCTCCTCGTCACCGGTGTCGACTCTGCTCATCGGGCCGGACCCGCTATCCCCGGTCGACCTGTCGGTTCGCTCTGCGATGTGCCCCGGTGAGCCGCTTTGGAGTGGACGTGTCTCACTCGTGTAACTCACGAGCGTATCAGGTAGTGTGTACGCTTGTCGTAGGACAACTCGCGTGCTCGACTCGTCGCGGTGCACCGCTCTCGGCCCGGCTCGCGCCGGGCGCCCACCGGCCCTCAGTCGCCGACCTCGATGGGCACGCCGATCATGTTCCCCCACTCGGTCCACGAGCCGTCGTAGTTTCGCACGCGTTCGTACCCGAGTAGCTGTTCGAGGACGAACCACGTGACCGACGACCGCTCCCCGATCCGACAGTAGACGATCACGTCGTCGTCGGGGGCGAACCCGTACGACGCGTACACCTCCCGGAGATCCGCGGGCGACTTGAACCGCCCGTCGGGCCGGACGTTTTCGGCCCAGAAGACGTTCGTCGCTCCGGGGATGTGTCCGCCCCGCACGGCCCCCTCGTTGCTACCCGGCGGCTTCGTAATCTCCCCCCGGAACTCCTCGTGCAGCCGCACGTCGATCAGCTTCGTCTCGGTGTCGAGCGCCTCTCGCACCTCGTCGCGGTAGGCCCGGACTCCCGGATTCGCCGGCGGCGACAGCGTGCCGCCGTACGACACCGTCTGCGGGTCGACCGGGCCGGTCGCGGTCGGGTACTCGTAGTCCATCCAGTACTCGCGGCCGCCGTCCATGATCCGAACGTCGGGGTGTCCGTAGTACGTGAGCTGCCAGTACAGGTGGGCGGCGAACCAGTTCGAGTTGTCCCCGTAGACGACGACGGTCGTGTCCTCGGTGATCCCGCGCGAGCCGAGGAACGACTCCATCTCCGCCGGCCCGAGGATGTCGTGTGCCGCCGCCGACCGCAGGTCCGTTCGCCAGTCGACGCGGACCGCCCCCGGCACGTGACCCGTGTCGTAGAACGCGGTGTTGACGTCGACTTCGAGCAGTCGGAAGGCGGGGTCGTCGTCGACGAACCGGTCGAGTCGCGCGTCGACCCAGTCGGGACTGACGAGCACGTCCGCCGGGTACGCCGTGTCTGTCGATGCGTCGCTCCGTCGCCGCTCCCCGTCGTTCGATGGATTCTCGGTCGTCATAGTTGCTGATCGACGAATCGCTTCGCCAGCTCTGCGGTCGCTCGTCGGAGCCGATACGAGGCGGTCGAGCGGGGCAAGCCGAGTTCGTCGGCGAGTTCGTCGAGGGTGACCTCCCGCGGCGTCTCGAAGTAGCCGCGCTCGACGGCCACGTTCAGGATCTCGCGCTGCTCGGCGCGAACGTCCGCACGCGAGAGCAGGCCGCTCTCCCAGTGGTCGACCTCCGTCAGGTGGGTAAACGAGAACGACAGCCCCTCGCCGAGCTTCGCGGAGAGGGTGTCGTACAGGAGCCCGATCTTCGAGTCGTCCTGTACCAGCACGCGCCACCGAACCGTGTCGCCGGTTCGCGTCTGCTCGAACAACACGCCGTCGTCGACGTACTTCGCCGCGATAAGCGGCACCGACTCGCAGTAGTCCACGTCGGTGACGTACGTGTACGCGACGCGTCGACGCTGCTCTTCGGTCAACAGGCTGGCGATCCGCGTCGAGTTACACGACCGAGCGCTGATCGACTCGCGGTCGACGGACTCGTCTAAGAGCAGGTCGTCGACGGTCGCGAGCGCGCTCGGGTCGCCGGTTACCGATTCGAGCGTCCACAGTTCCGTCGGCGCGAGACACGAGTAGATGGCCTCAGACCGGAGGGACTCGTGTTCGATGAACAGGTCGACGTAGTCGTCGACGCCGGGGTCGTAGGTTATCTCGAAGCTGAAGTCGTACATCTGGCGGTGAACTCGTTTTGTAAGCGGTCTCGGTTCCGCGGGCCGTCGCTGCAGCGCCGCCGACGAGGCCGGTCTGTCGGACCGTCAGCGGGCGTCTCGGTCGTTGGCTTGCGACAACACCCCTGATATGGGGTCGACGTACTTACGTCGTCCTGTATGGTACGAACACCCCGCATTCGACCGGATGCGCTGCGAAACCGGCTGCTGGTCCCGGCGGTCGCCGCGCTGCTCGCCGGACTCGGCGGCGTCGCCTTCGGACTCGCCCACGACGATATCGTCACCGCGCTGGGCGCGCTGTTGTTCGTCCCGAGCGCGCTGCTGCTGTTCGGCATCGTCGCCAAGCGCCGCGAGGGCGGCTCCCTCGCCTCGTCGAACCGACGGACGAACTGACGCCCCTCGCCCCGGTCACGCCGCATCCCGTATCCGCGCAGCGATGAGTCGGTCCACGTTGTACAGAAGCACCGCCACCGAGGCCAGGATCGTCGCGAAGTAGACGACGAGCTGCGGCGGCCCGGAGGCGGCCCCGCCCAACACCGCCCCCGCGAACCCGACGACCACCAACTCCACCCACGTGATCAACACTCGCGAGAGCAGCAGCGCCTCTCGCGTCGACGCCTCCGCCGTCATCTCCGTCGCGTCCGCGCCCATGTCAGTACGCCTCCTCCGCGGCTATCGGGCCGCTGAACGCCGAGTAGAGGACCGCGAAGTACGTCGCGACGAGCGGCAACAGCAGGGCCGCACCGACGGACATGAGGTTCAGCGGCAGCGTCGAGACGATGGCGTCGCCGACCGTTACCCCCGCGGCCGGGTCGATCATCGGATACATGAGGACCGCGACGACCGCGATCAACGCGTAGGTCAGCCCCGCGGCCGCCGCGAGCGCGACGACGTCTGACCGGCGCCGAAGCGCGACGACGTAGACGGCCCCCAGCACGACGGACCCGACGACCGCTGCGAGCACCGGCGCCGACAGCAGCGCGTCGACGCCGGCCGGGAGCCGGACCGCCAAGGCTCCGAGGGTCGCGACGACGCCGAGCAGGTACACCACGACCGCCCCGACGCCGATCTGCGTCACCCACTCGGGGAGCGCGTCCCGCGCTTTCAACTGGAGAAACGCCGCCCCGGAGACGACGGTGAGCACCGTGACGTCGACGCCGACGAGGACGCCGATCGGCGTGGCCGACCGGGGGGCGCCCACCAGCCAGTTCCCCGCGAACACGCCGAGGAGGAACGGCGCGAGGACGCTGCCGGCGACGAACGACCGTCCCCACCACCGCTGCCAGCGCGCGTCGTGGCGCTGTTCGTACATCTCCGGGGCGAGTCCGCGGAGGATGAGCGCCCCGAGAATGCCGAACATCAGGAGGTAGTGGCGGCTGAAAAGCCCCGCGTACACCGACGGGAACGCAGCGAACAGCGCCCCGCCGAAGACGACGAGCCACACCTCGTTGCCGTCCCAGAACGGTCCGATCGCCGAGAGGACCGCCTCGCGTTCCCCGGCGTCGTCGAGCGTCGCGAAGATAGCGCCCGCGCCGAAGTCGAACCCGTCGAGGAACAGGAACGTTCCGAGCAGGGCAAAGACGAGCCCGAACCACAGCGTCGGCAGCGGCAAGCCGAAAAGCGGCCCCGACGCCAGCAGCTCGACGCTCTCGCTAGTCATCGCCGGGCACCCCCGCCGTCGGGGCGTCGCGGTCGTCGACGGCATCGAGCGCCTCTCTGTCCGGCGGACCGCCGCGGAGGATGCGCGCGACGACGTACGTGTACAGGGTCAGGATAGCGGCGTAGACGCCGACGAAGCCGACGAGCGTCACGAGCGCTTCGTTCCCGGTGAGGCCGGGCGAGACGCCGTCGCTCGTCTTGAGGACCCCCTGGATCACCCACGGCTGGCGACCCACCTCGGTGACCACCCAGCCGAGTTCGACGGCGACGAACCCGAGGAGGCTCGACCCCATGAGCGCCTTGTGGAGCAGTCCGTCCTTGAACAGCTCCCCGGTGTACCATCGGTAACCGCCCCAGAACGCCAGGAGAATGAACCAAAAGCCCATCCCGACCATCGCGCGGAACGACCAGAACACGATGGCGACCGGGGGCGCCTCCGTCTCGAAGGTGTTCAGCCCGCGTATCTCCGCGGTCGCGTCGCCGCCGCTCGCGAGCCACGACGCGCCGCCCGGAATCCCGATGCCGAACAGCTCCTTCGCGCGCGGGTCGGTGAGCTGGCTCAGGTCGGTCGGGATCGCGAAGAGGTACTCGGGCACGTACGACTCGGTGTCCCAGACGGCCTCCATGGCGGCGAACTTCTGCGGCTGCGTCTCGTAGACGTGGCGGGCGTACAGGTCGCCCTGTAACACCTGCAGCGGCGCCGTGATCAGCAGCGCGACCAGCGAGATCTTCAGCGTCTTCTGCCAGAACGCGATGTTTGCGGTCTTGTACCCCCAGACGTGGTGTCGGTAGACGTAGTACGCCGAGACGCCGGCCATGAACAGCGCCACCGACTCGACGGCGGCGTTCTGCATGTGGACGTACATGTACCCGAATCGCGGGGTCAGGTACGCCGCGACCGGGTCGACGAGACGGACCACCTCCTGGCCGTTTTCGGTGACGAGTTCGTAGCCGCGGGGCATCTGCATCCACGAGTTCGCGATGAGGATCCAGACGGCCGACAGCCACGTCCCGACCCCGACGGCGAGACTGGAGACCATGTACAGCCGGTCGGAGACGCGCTCGCGTCCGAAGACGAAGATCCCGAGGAACGTCGCCTCCAACATGAACGCCATCATCCCCTCGATGGCGAGCGGACCGCCGAACAGCTCGCCGGCGGTCGTCGAGAACGCGGCGAAGTTCGTCCCGAACTCGAACTCCAGGACGATCCCCGTCACCGTCCCGACGACGAACGAGACGGCGAATATCTTGGTCCAAAACCGCCGCAACTGCTCGTAGACCGGGTCGCCGCCCCGGATGTCCTTCCACGTGAAGTAGATGAGGAACGGCGCGAGCCCCATGCTCATCACCGGGAAGATGATGTGAACGATCGTCGTCAGGGCGAACTGGAATCGGCTTGCGAGTACTGGGTCGATCATGCGTGATGGTGAGCGCGGTTGTCGCGTCGCGTCGGCTCGATCGGCGGTCGACTCTCCCGCGTAGTGCTCCGGACGCCTCCCGCATAACCTCGGAGTTGGCACAGGACAAACCGCCGTCGGCGGTCGATATCGGGCGTCGCGCGGGTTGGCGCAAGCCAACCGATCCCTTTGGTCGGCGCGCCGCGTCGGGTCACACATGGAAACGCGGCACGCCGTGTTGGCGCTCGTCTCGCTCGTGACGCTCGTGATGACCGTCCGCGCGGTCGTCGCCGCGGTCGCCGGCGACGTCGGCACGGTCGGTCGACAGGTCGGGGTCGGCGGGATCCTCCTCGCGTTCGGCGTCGCGCTCTACCGGAACTGGGACTCGATAGGCTGACGCGCGGGGGTCGCCCCCGGCGGACTCCCCCGCGCTCTCCTCGAAGTTGTCGTGCGACAACTGAACGCCGATATGCGTGGTTTTTGAACGTCTATGGGAGGGAGCCTCGATGACCGAACGCGTCGGCGTTCGACGCGACGCCACCGAACAACGACCACGCCCATCATGACAGCAACACGACCGTCCGTCCTCGTCCTCGGCGGCGGCGCCGCGGGGACGATGACGGCGAACGCGCTCCGTCGGCGCATCGACGCCGACGTGACCGTACTGGACAAAAGCCAGACGCACAGCTACCAGCCCGCCTACTACCTGATCCCCTTCGGCTACATGGACCTCGACGACCAGCGGCGGGACACGCGCGACCTGCTCCACGACGAGGTCCGCTTCGTTCACGACGAGGTCGTCGGCATCGACCCGGACAGCGAGACCGTCTCCGGCCGGGACGGGACCTACGAGTACGACGTCCTCGTCTCCGCGGTCGGGAACGACCTGCGTCCGAGCGCCGTTCCGGGGATGCGCGAGGGCTGGACGCAGACGGACTCCGTGTACCCCTTCTACCACGCCGACGCGGCGGCGGCGCTTGGCGACGCGGTCGACGAGTTCGACGGCGGGCGGTTCCTCGTCACGGTCCCGGACACGCCGATCAAGTGCGGCGGCGCGCCGCTGAAACTCGCGATGCTGCTGGAAGAGCACCTCCGCAACCGCGGGGTCCGCGAGGACGCCGAGGTCGTGATGACGAAGCCCGGCGAAGACGTGTTCGGGACCGGACCCAAAGCCCCGTATCAAGACCGGATCGAAGCGATCTGGGACGAGCGCGACATCACGTTCGTGCCCGAGTTCACCGTCTCCACGATAGACCACGAGTCCCGGACGGTCCACTCGGAGGAGGGCGACTCGCTGGAGTACGACCTGTACGCGCCGGTCCCGCCCCAGTACGGCCACGAGTTCGTCGTCGAGAACTCGCCGCTGACCGACGGCGGCGAGTACGTCTCGGTCGACGACAACACGCTCCAACACGAGACGTACCCGAACGTCTTCGCGCTCGGCGACAACGCCGACGTGCCGACCTCCCGGACGGCCTCGGCCGCGCGCAAGCAGTCGCACGTCGTCGTGGAGAACGTCGAGCGGTACCTCGACGACCGGGAGCTCGCGCCCGACTACGACGGCTACACGGCCTGTCCGATCCTCGTCGAGGAAGGAAAAGCGATGATCGCGGAGTTCGACTACGAGAGCGCCATCTCCGCGCCGGTCGTCAGCCGGCTCAACTGGATCCTCGACGTCAACGTGATCCCCTCGCTGTACTGGAACGTCTGGATGCGCGGCTACGACCCCGTTCCGTAATCCCATGAGCGACACCTCACCCGACCCGGACGCGTTCGCGACCGGCACCGATCCGGACATCGACGAACTGGCCGCGCGCGTCGACGCGCAGGCCGACGATCTGATCGCGCTGTTGGACCTGCTCGCGGTCGTCCGCGGGCTGAGCGACGACCTCGCGCCGGAACTGCGGACCGCCGCGGCGGAGAACCGCGAGCCGCTCGCCGACCTCCGCACCGCCCTCGAAAGCGAAGACACCGTGCGACTGGTCGAGCGGGTCGGCGACAATGCCGACTCGCTCGCCGACCTCCTCGACCTGGTCGTCGTCGCACAGGACCTGTCTGCAGACCTCGCGCCGGAGCTGCGGACCGTCGTCGCCGAGAACCGCGGGGAGATCGCGCAGCTCCGCATGGCGTTCGAGCGCGAGGAGACGCTCGTGCTGCTGCGTCGGATCGGCGACAACACCGACGCGTTCCTCGATCTCCTGTCGACGCTCGAACTCGCGAGCGACGCCCTCGCCGACGTCGCTCCCGAAGACGAGGCGGCCGCCGTGGCCGCCCGCGACGACGTGCGTCGACTCGCGGCGGCGTTCGACCGCGCGGCGTCGGTCGACGCGCTGGTCGCGCTCGGCGAGAACATGGAGACCGTTCGCGGACTGTTAGCGCTCGTCGAGGGGTTCGGCGACGCGGCCGACCGCGACACCGAGGAGTACTACCGGCTCGGGACGCAGCTCGGTCGGGCCACGGATCTGGTCGACCGGGCGAGCGACCCGCAGGTCGTCGAGACGCTCGACGCCGGCGCCAGCGCGTTCGCCGACGAGCGGAGCGACCGACGGGTCGGCCTCGTCGGGCTGCTGTCGGCGTTGCGGAACGACGACGTCCAGCGAACGCTCGGAACCCTCGTGGAAGCGGCGGAGCGCGCCGGGCGCACGCGGAGCCCCGAGGGACCGGAGTGAGTCGCGGCTCCGCGCGTTCACCCGCGGTCGCTCACGAGGCCGCCCACGGCCTCTCGGACGGAGCGCCCCTCGTCGACGACGTCGCGACGGTAGTGGACGTACACCGCGCCCAAGGGGGGTTGGATCACGTACGCCAACGCGATGGGCAGCACGGCGGCGGTCGGGACCGCGTCCGCGGCGACCACGATGGCGAGGGCGATAGAGAGGTTTCGCATGCTCGTCGCGTACACGAGCGCGACCGCCCGCTCCGCGTCCAACACCACCCGTCCCAGAGCGCTTCCGACGAACAGGATTCCCGCGTAAAACCCGACGAGCGGGACGACCGCGCTCGCCGACGCGACGGGGTCCGCGAGTATCTGGGCCGAGCGAAGCGACATCGCGACGAAGACGATGAGCGCCACGCCGAGCGAGGAGAGCCCGCCGAAGGTCGGTTTGAGGCGCTTGAACTCCTCGGCGGAGAACCGCCGGAGCAGGCCGTACCGAGTGATCGTCCCGGCGACCATCGGCAGGACGACGACCTGCGCGAGCTGTCGGTAGAGGGCCGTGGGGTCGAACCCGACGCTCGCGGGCACCAACACGGAGAGGTAGGTCGGCAAGACCGCGACCGCCGCGAGCAGGTTGACCGCCATCGCGACCAGCGCGGTCTCGAGGTCGCCCCCGGCGAGCCCGGTCCACGCGGCGGTCATCCCCGAGGTCGGGATCAGCGCGATGAAGTACAGCCCGATCGCGTACTCGACGCTGCCGCCGAAGAACAGCCGGGCGAGCCCGACCGCCAACAGGGGTGCGACGGCGAAGTTGAGCGCGAGGCTGAGCCCGACCGCCGCGGCGTGCTTCCGGACGTTGAGCACCTCGCGGAGGTCGATGTTGATCATCATCGGGTAGATCATCAGAAAGAGGATGGGGAGCACGGACGCCCGCAGGAGCCCCCTCGTCTCCGCCTCCGCGACCTGACCGAACAGCAGCCCGGCGGCGAGCGAGCCCACCACCACGTACAGGAGGTTCGACTTGAGCGCCCGGAGGACCGCGCCGATCATGGCTCGCACCTCCAATCCGGGTCCGGCCTCGTCGGTCGGATCGGATCCGCGTCCGATGCTCTCGGTCGTCCGCGCCGGGGCGCCGCGAGCCGGTTGCCACCGCGCACCTGTGACGTATTTGTGTATATTGTCCAAATAATACAACAATAAATGGAGGGGGCGCTAAAGAAACTTTTGCGCGCTACCGAGCGCGCGGAACCGTGATACCTCGCTAGACGTGGGAATAAACGAGTTCGACGACAGCGGCGCATTGCGGCGCCTCTCGGTCGTCGCCGCTTTCCGCCGCGTTCGACGTGACCTCCTTCGCAAGGAACTTGAATATTGTACAAGACAAACAATATAAGGTAGGGCCACGTAGCGACACCCATGCGCATCGTATTCGCGACGGACCTCTCGGACGCGAACAAGGCGGCAATCGAGTCGCGGACCTGTCTGGAGTGTCTCGACAACATCGGCGTGCGGACCGTTCACCTGCTCACCGTCGTCCCCGACAACGTCTCCACCGGCCTCCCCGGCATGGGCGTAGCGAGCGACGCGCGAACCGCGCTCGCGAGCCAGCGCGAGGCGTTTTCGGAGGCGGGCTTCGAAGTCGAGAGCCACGTCGCGCGGGGGACGATACACCGGCGGATCAACGGGCTGGCGGAGCGAGTCGACGCCGACGCGATCGTCGTCGGGTCCCGCGGGGAGTCGCCGCTGGAGAACCGATTCATCGGCGGGACCGTCAGAAACGTCGCGCGAACGGCGGTGCGGCCGCTGCTCGTCGAGCGGATCGAACGCACCGACGCCGGCCACGGGGTCAAGAAGGAACACCTGTTCCAAGACACGCTGTACGCGACCGACTTCTCTTCGAACGCCGAGCGCGCCTTCGACTTCTTCCCCCAGTTGACCGGGGCGACGCAGCGCGCCTTCCTGCTCCACGTGCGCGGTCGCGAACAGATGGACGGGGGTGACTCCGACGAGGCGGCCCGAGAGCGGCTCGACGAGATGGCTACCGAACTGCGCGACCAGATGGGGATCGAGGTGGAGACCAACGTCCGAACCGGGGGCGTCGTCGACGAGATCCTCGCCGAAGAGCAGCGCGTCGGCGCGACGACGACGCTCCTGGGGGCCCGCGGAACGAGCCGGCTCCGACGGCTGCTGCTCGGCGACACCGCGGAGACGGTCGTCGCGCGCAGCAACAACAACGTCCTCCTCGTTCCGCCGGAGTCCGCGGTCCCGCGCTGAGCGCGCTCCGCGACGGACGGGCGCCTCGCCGCTGCCGCCCGGACAGACCCGTCCGCCGCGCCCGTTCGGACCGGCGACACTTTATGCAGACCCCCGCGTAGTGTGGGTATGGAAACGATCGACCGCGGGTCGGCGGGCTCGGCTCGCGTCGCGATCGTCGGCGGTATTCACGGTGACGAGCCCGCCGGCGAGCGGATCGTCAGGCGACTTGCCGACGAACTCGACGCGGACGGGACGGGCAGCGGCAGCGTTCGACTGATCATCGCCAACGAGCCGGCGCTGGCGGCGGGCACGCGGTACACGGACACCGATCTGAACCGCGCGTTTCCCGGTGACGCCGACAGCGACGAGTACGAGCGCGCGCTCGCGCCGCGGCTCGCGGCCGAACTGGAGGGGATGGACGCGGTGCTCGCGCTCCACACCTCCCACAGCGCGCCGCCGCCGTTCGCGATCTACAGCGAGGTCACCCCGTCAGTTCGCCGAAGCGTGACGGCGATGCCGATCGACTACGTCCTCGACGCGAGCGGGCTCCGGGGCACGACGCTCGACTCGACTATCCCCCACACCGTCTCGATCGAAGTCGGGAAACAGGGCAGCGAGGAGGCCGTCGAGTTCGGCTACGAGGCGACGCTCGCGTTCCTCCGGGCGCACGGCGCGATAGACGACGCGCCGCCGACGTTCTCCGCGACGACGGTCGTCGCGGGCGACCGGGAGGTGCCGAAGGGGAGCGGCGACCCCCGCGTCCACTTCGCCAACTTCGAGCAGATACCCGTCGGTGCGGTGTTCGCCGAGGACGACGAGTACACGCACACCGTCGACGAGGAGGGCGTGGTCCCGGTCTTGGCGAGCGAGGAGGGGTACGAGGACATCTTCGGGATCTACGGGCGCATCTCGGGAACGCTCGAACCGCCGGCTGCGGGCGACGGCGCGGATCTCGCGACAGAAGAGAGCGACTAAGCGGTCGGGACCGGCGGCAGACGGCGGAGCGACGAACCGGACGGCACCGCTTCTCCCGCGGTCACTTCGCGGTCGGCGTCACGTCGCCGACCGCGTCCATCACCTGCATCGCGGCGCTCGCGGCGAGCCCGCGAGCGACCTCGTCGGTGTCGGCGTCGGCGATGCCGGCTTCCAGTTCGTCGGGGTCGGGCGTGAACCCCGCCGAGACCGGATGGCCCGCGGGAGGGTTGACGGCGACGGTGGCCTGCGGCCCGTTCGAGCCGACCGACAGCTCGGAGCCGACGGCGTAACTGTCCGGGAGATACGATTCGGTTCGCGATACGATTCCGGCGACCGCGCGCCGGAGACGCCGTTCTTGGTCCGGAGAGAGGTCGACGCCCGCGGGCTCGCCCGCGTTCGCCACACCCGGTGCCCCGGCGTACGGGTTGTTGCCGTTCATCGAAGACACGACAGATACGTGGAGCCTATTAAAAAAGGCGTCGGCGGTGGCGACCGACGCAGGCGGTCGGCCGGATCGCCTACAGAACGGGTTCAGACTCGCCGTACGCGGCGATGACGACCGCCGTGGTGAAGCGGTCGGGGGCCGCGGCCGCCGTCTCGACGCGGACCTCGCGGTCCGGGAGGTCCCAGTCGCGCAGGTCGCCGCCCGCGTCGAGCCCCGCGTGAATTCGCTCGCGAACGTCGTCGGGGTCCTCGCCGGTCACCTCGTAGAAGAGGCCGGGGCCCGGACCGGTGGCCCAGCCCAGTCCGGCGGCCACGTCGGGGTGGCGGCGCGGCGCGCGCTTCGTGTCGGCGTCCTCCGCGCCGGCGCGTCCGCCCTCGCGGAAGTCGACGGCGTCGCCCGGCCCGACCGTCCGGCGAGCCTCGACGACGGTGAGGCGATTCCCGGCGGGGCCGAGGTCCGGGACCGCGTCGACCGCTTCGACGGTCGCCTCGGCGGGGACGACGGAGGAGACCGCAACGAGGTTGTAGTTGTGGAGGTCGGCGTCGGCGAGCGCCGCGTCGTAGGAGGCCATCGCCGTGTCGGCGACGCCGACGCCGCCGGCGACGTGGATGGTGTTCATCGGCGTGGAGTCGGCGGCGCGAGCGCTAAGGGGTTACGGACCGGCCGCCGCTCGCGCGGTCTGTGTATCAACGGAACGCGGCGGGTCACGCCAGGTCGCGGTCGTCGCCCGCGTGCGCTCGGACCCACAGTTCGCCGATGCGCGAGAGGGTGGTCCGGTAGGACTTCCCGCGCTCCTCGCGCTCGATGTACCCCTTTCCGCCGGGGCCGAGGCGGTCGACGTTGTAGATCACCTTCGAGCGGAACGAGTCGGTGTACTCCTCGTTGAGGTCGTCGGCGAGCGTCTCCGCCAGCTCGGAGACCGACTCGAACTCGCCGTGTTCGCCGAGGGTGAAGAGGACCAGCTCCTCGAACGGCTTCACGTTCTGGAAGGAGGCGACCGGGAGCTCGATCACGTGGCTGTCGCCGATGCGTTTCGCGCCGATGGTGGTCCCGCGCTCGTCGAACTCCGCCAGCAGGTCGGTGGTGCTCGCGAGGCGGTCGGCGATTCGCTCGGCGTCGGCGTCTCCGTCGTCGTCGAGGTCCTGCAGGAGGTCTCGGGTCGCGCGCAGCTCCTCGGCGAGTTCGGTCTCCAAGTACTTCTCCGGAGCGGTGTAGTAGGTGTGAATCCGGTCGCGGTCGTCCTGTCGCTCGACCATGATCGAGTGGGCGGCGGTCGCGAACGCGAACGAGACCGGGCGCGGCATCGAACAGAGGTTCACCCACACCTCGCGCTCGTCGGCCGGCGCCTCCGGCTCCTCGGAGTCGTCGACGCCCTCGTCGCGGTCCAACTCGGCGTTTATGAGGTCGAAGGCGCGCTCGAAGGCGGCGTCGTAATCGTACACGTCGGTCAGCTGTTCGCGGACCGTCTCCGCGCCGAGGAGGTTCCGGAAGTCCTGCTCGAGCTTGCGCGCGATGTTGCGCGAGTACTCGACGTTCGCCTCGCTGCCGACCGTCCCCTGCAGGAGGATCACCCGGTCGACGTCGAACTGGTCTCGGATGAGGGGCGCGATCATCCGGTCGTAATCGAACCCGACCGGGACGATGTGCGTCTGCATACAGTGACTGTGCGCGCGGCGCTCGTAAAAAGCCGAAGTCTCGCGGCCCGTCGCACGCCGGGCGACGCTTCGCCCCGACGTTCGCGGTCGGGCTCGCCGCCGGGGAGGTTAATGAGCCCGCGCGGTAATTTTTGAAATGTTAAATAATATTTATATCATTTCAATTGCTACTAATCATAAGTTGAACCCAATAAAAAAAGCCGTGAGAACCACGTTTGACGACGTTAAAAACAGACGTGTCTACCTCGCCGCTTTCCACGGGGCGACCGTCCTGCTCGCTGGCTTAGGGATGGAGAATCTGCTTCGAGCGGTTGATCAACCGGGGTACGAACCGATCAAGATCAGTTGTATTCTCATCCTCGGTGTCTTCTCCGTTGTGGCTATCCAGTATGTGTATATGAAAAAAAATAATAATTTTGACAGCATTGCGCGTATTGGCGCGATGTTCTGTTTATATGGAAGCCTCGTCGCCGCTCTCGTCGCCTTCGGAAATTCCATTGGATCTGCGGTGGCGATGGACCTGAATTATACAGTTGCGATGGGCGGTTTAGCCGGGGTTATCGCCGGGATGCCGGTCGGATACATTTACGTGAGTTTCGGCCAGGCAAAGACCCTCGGACAGCAACGGCAAACAAAACTTCGCAGCGTTTCGAACCGTATGCGTATCCTCTATCGGGTCACTCGGCACAACATCCGAACGGAGACAAACATCATTCTCGGATACCTCGACCTGATCGACTCGGCGGACCGTTCAGGTGTCTCTGACGAGCATATGCGTGTTCTGCGTGAGCACGCGACGCGGTTAAACTCGATCTCAGAACACGTCAAACGACTCCGACTCATCTGGCAGAACGAGGACAGCACGGTCGACACGGCCGCGACCGCGCTCGTGGCGAAAGCGGTGCATCCCTTCCGCGGGCGCGGTGATGCGATAGACATCGGAGGAGTCGGCGACTCGACGGTTCGGTGTCACCCCTTCGCACACTGGGCGGTCGAGGAGGCGATCGACAACGCGCTGGCTCACAACGACGACGGAACGACTGTCACCGTGCGAACCGCAGCGGTGAACGGGCGCGTCAGGGTGATCGTCGAAGACGACGGTTCGGGGATCCCGCCGCTCGAAATCGAGTCGTTACGGCGGCGAACGGAGTCCCAGTTGGTCCACGGACAGGGGCTGGGACTGCAGGTTATCTACTGGGCCATCGAGTCGGCCGGCGGATCGCTCACGGTCGAAAACCGCGAGCGGGGCGGAACGAGGGTCGTAATGGAGTTTCCGGCAGTCGACTCCGGCACGGCGGTCTGAGCCCCGTTGCGGAGTCTGTGACCCCGCCGATCGAGGTCGCGTCCGACGCCCCCTCGTCGCCGGGGACGGCACGATTATACTGTGGCACGCCATAACAACGCACGTCATGTCACAGCAAGGCGTCCAAGAGGAACTGTACGTCGATCAGTACACGCTCGGGCTCGTCGGCCCCGATCAGGAGTGGGCCGGCACCGTCGCCGACGGCGGCACGGTGACGACGTACACGCCGCCGGGCTGTTGGGGGCCGATGGTCACCCCCTCGTTCCGGGGCGGCCACGAGGTGACCCGACCGATCCGCGTCGAGGGCGCCGAGGTCGGCGACGCGGTGGCGATCCACATCCGCGACGTGGAGGTGACGAGCATGGCCACCAGCACCGGCTCGATGGCGGAGCGCGACGCGGCGTTCGGGGACGACCCCTTCGTCGACCACCGCTGCCCGGAGTGCGGGACGACGTGGCCCGACTCCGTCGTCGAGGGCACCGGCGAGGACGCGATCCGGTGTGCGGAGTGCGGCGCCAACGCCTCCTCGTTCGGCTTCGAGTACGGGTACACCGTCGCGTTCGACCACGAGAACGGGGTCGGGATCACCCTCGACGAGGAGGGGGCCCACGCGCTCGCGACCGACGCGGAGCGCGTGATGGACATCCCCGAGAACGCCCGTCAGCACCCAATCTTGCTGTACGAGCCGGACGAGATGCCCGGCACGCTCGGCCGCCTCCGCCCGTTCATCGGCAACATCGGCACGACCCCGCCGGTGACGATGCCAGACTCGCACAACGCCGGCGACTTCGGGCAGAACCTGATCGGCGCCGACCACGACTACGGCGTCGAGACCGAGGAAGACCTCGAACTGCGCACCGACGGCCACATGGACGTGCCCGAGGTCCGGGCGGGCGCGACGCTGATCTGCCCGGTCGTCGTCGACGGCGGCGGGATCTACGTCGGCGACCTCCACGCGAACCAGGGCGACGGCGAACTCTCCTTACACACCACCGACGTGAGCGGGACCGTCACGATGGACGTCGAGGTGATCGAGGACGTCGACCTCGACGGGCCCGTCCTGCTGCCGAACGAGGAGGACCTCCCGTTCATCAGCGCGCCCTACAGCGACGAGGAGGTCGCGGCGGGCGACGACCTCGGCGCGGAACACGGCGTCGACATCGACACCGACGCCGCGCCGATCCAAGTGATCGGCTCCGGCGCGACCGTCAACGACGCCACGCAGAACGCCTTCGACCGCGCCGGGACCCTCCTCGACATGAGCGAGGGCGAGGTCCGCGCCCGGTGTACGTTCACCGGCGGTGTCCAGATCGGGCGGCTCCCCGGCGTGGTCCAGCTCGACATGCTCGTGCCCGCGGACGTGCTCGCGGACTCCGGGCTCGACGACGTGACGCGCGAGCAGTACGGCCTCTAACGCGGTCGTCTGTCGTCGCGGTCGCGACTCCGCCCGGCGTCCCCCGCCCGGCCCGCCGCAAGGAAAACTGGTAATTCCCCGGCCGCGAAAGACCACAGGTATGGACGCACGCGTACGCGAACACGCCGAGATAATCGTCGACCACTCCACCGACATCGAGTCGGGCGACGACGTGGTCATCCAGATGCCGAAGGAAGCGGAGGACCTCGCGGTCGCCCTCCACGAGCTCTGCGGGGACCGCGGCGCCAACCCCGTCTACCTCAACTACTCGAAGCGCGCTCAGCGCGCCTTCAAGCGCTCCTCCGACGACTTCTCGGAGCCGGAACACCGGCGCGCCCTCTACGAGGCGGCCGACGCCTTCATCATCGCCCGCGGCGGCTCGAACGCCACCGAGGACGCCGACGTCGACCCGGAGACCAACGCGGCCTACAACCGCGCGATGGAGGACGTCAAGCGGACGCGCCTCTCGAAGACGTGGTGTCTCACGCAGTACCCGACCGCGAGCCACGCGCAGCTGGCCGGGATGAGCACCGAGGCGTACGAGAACTTCGTGTGGGACGCGGTCTCGCTCGACTGGGACGACCAGCGCGAGTTCCAGTCCGAGATGGTCGAGATCCTCGACGCGGCCGACGAGGTCCGGATCGCGTCCGGCGAGGGGACGGACCTCACGCTCGACATCTCCGGCAACTCCACGCTCAACGACTACGGCGAGGCGAACCTCCCCGGCGGCGAAGTGTTCACCGCGCCGGTCCGCGACGGCGTCGACGGCGAGGTTCACTTCGACCTGCCGCTGTACCGCTACGGCCGCGAGATCGAGGGGGTCCGCCTCCGGTTCGAGGACGGCGAGGTCGTCTCGCACTCCGCCGAGCGCAACGAGGACCTGCTGACCGGCATCCTCGACACCGACGAGGGGTCGCGCCGCCTGGGCGAGTTGGGTATCGGAATGAACCGCCAGATCGACCGGTTCACCTACAACATGCTGTTCGACGAGAAGATGGGCGACACCGTTCACATGGCGGTCGGCTCCGCGTACCCGGAGACGGTCGGCGAGGAGAACGCCGTCAACGAGTCCGCCGAACACGTCGACATGATCGTCGACATGAGCGAAGACTCCGTCATCGAGGTCGACGGCGAGGTCGTCCAGCGCGACGGGACGTTCATCTTCGAGGACGGCTTTTAAATATCGTCCGCGCTCGGTCCCGTCGGAAGCGCGACCGCGCGCCGCGAGCGGTGGCCGGTGGACCGATTTATACCGTCACGGCGCGTACACGAACGTATGCCAGAAGAAGTCCTATTTAAATCCGAGAGCCGCCGGAGCCGCGAAGAGATCGCCGCGTACCTCCGCACGGTCGCCGATTCGCTCGCCGCCGGCGACGACCTCACGCTTTCGAAGGGCGGCGAGTCGGTGACGATGGCCCCGCCCGCACAGCCGACGTTCGAAGTGAAAGCCGAGCGCGAGGGACCGGCCGACGGGCCGGGCGAACTCAGCGTCGAGTTCGAGTTAGAGTGGGACGAGGGAGACGGCGGCGACGACGGCGAGTTAACAATCGAGTAGCGCGGCGGATCTCGGCGGCTCGCTCCCGAGAGCCGCTATATCGCGTTGCCCGGAACCTCGACGAAGGCGTCGCGCGCGGAGAGGCTGTCGAGCGTGGTGTCGACGCGGTCGCGGACCGTCTCGATCTGCGCCAGCAGCTCCTCGTACTCCTCGGTGTCCGTCATGTCGGTCGCTTCGAGCGCCGCCTTCTTCGAGGCCAGCGCGAAGAACTCCTGGCTGTTCTCGTCGAACTCGGCCCGGTGGAGCAACACCTCCACGAGCGTGAGCAGGTCCTCTTTCGTGACGGGCTTCGTCTTGTAGTCGTCGAACGGCATCTCGACGATGTCGACGTCCGGCTCGACCGCGGTCAACATCGCGATCCGCGCGTCGTACCCCTGTTCGCGGATCTCCGCGAGCACCTCGTGGCCCGACAGGTCCGGCATGCGACGGTCGAGGAGAACGACGTCGACCGTGTCGTCGGTCATCTCTATCGCCTCCTCGCCGCCGGTGGCGATCCGCACGTCGTACTCGTCGGCGAGGTACACCCGATACAGCTCGGCCAGGTCGGGCTCGTCGTCCACCGCGAGAACCGTGGGCTGCGTCGCGGCGCCGCTCATGGGAGCGACACCCGCAGTCCCGGCGTTGAGGCCTTGGGGTGGTCGTCGCCTGTTCGAATGTTCATGGAACGAACTACTCGCGTCGCCGACTAAAGCGTTGACCCACGAATATCAGCAATGATATTTTAAACGAACCCACACGCGAGCCGCCGGCGTTCGGCGAGGAACGGTCGGCGGCTGGCCCCGTCTCCGGCGGCCGTTCTCCGATCCGGATCCGACCGACGACGCGTGCCGGGCGCGACGCGCGGCGCGCCCCGGCCGGGAGACCGCCGTGACCCAAAGGCACATTTACGCGCGCTTCCTAGCCGTGTTCAACCAATGTCTCACAGCCCCTCACTGCCCGACCGCCCCCGTCTGGAGCTCGATCCGGAGATGAGCGAGGCGGAACGGCTCGAAGCGATCCGCCAGCACTTCCGGCGGATCCGGCAGGTGAACGACGAACTCGAGGAGCGCTTAGACGACGCCCAAGACCGGCGCGGCGACCTGAAGACGGACGTCGACGAGCTCAAACGCGAAAACGAGGTGCTGAAGACCTCCTCGCTGTACATCGCCTCCGTCGAGGAGATAACGGACGACGGCGTCGTTATCAAACAGCACGGCAACAACCAGGAGGTCCTGACGGAGGCGGCCACGAGGCTCGACTCCGACCTCCGGCCGGGCGACCGCGTCGCCATCAACGACTCGTTCGCGGTCCAGCAGGTCCTCGACGACGAGACCGATTCGCGGGCGCAGGCGATGGAGGTCACCGAGTCGCCCGACGTGGTCTACGACGACATCGGCGGCATCAGCGATCAGATCCGCGAGGTCCGCGAGGCCGTCGAGGACCCCCTCGACGACCCCGAGCAGTTCGAGAAGGTGGGCGTCGACCCGCCGAGCGGCGTCCTCCTCCACGGGCCGCCGGGCACCGGGAAGACGATGCTGGCGAAGGCGGTCGCCAACGAGTCGAACGCGACGTTCATCAAGATGGCCGGCTCCGAACTCGTCCGGAAGTTCATCGGTGAGGGCGCCCGCCTCGTCCGCGACCTGTTCGAACTGGCCGCCGACCGCGAGCCCGCGGTCATCTTCATCGACGAGATCGACGCTGTCGCCGCGAAGCGGACGGACTCGAAGACCTCCGGCGACGCCGAGGTCCAGCGCACGATGATGCAGCTGCTCTCCGAGATGGACGGCTTCGACGACCGCGGCGAGGTCCGGATCATGGCCGCCACCAACCGCTTCGACATGCTCGACGAGGCGATCCTCCGCCCCGGCCGCTTCGACCGACTCATCGAGGTGCCCGAGCCGAACGCCGAGGGCCGCGCGCGCATCCTCGAAATCCACACCCGCGACATGAACGTCGCCGAGGGGACGGACGTCAGCGAAGTCGCCAGCGAACTCGAGGGGTACAGCGGCGCCGACATCGCGTCGCTGGCGACCGAAGCCGGGATGTTCGCGATCCGCGACGGCCGGACCGAGGTCACGCAGTCGGACTTCGAGCAGGCCCGCGAGAAGCTCCAAGACGCGGAACAGGACGAACAGGTCATCAACTACCAGTACTGACCGGGCCGGTCGGCGGCCCGAAGCGGACGTACCGACGCTTCTCCCGGATGACCGATAACGACGCTTCTCTCGGATGATCCACCGCAACTCACGGACGGCGGCGCGTTGGCGGGCGGGAGCGACCGCGCTCCGGACGCGACGGGCCAGCGAGTGCCGTGACCGTCCCGCTTTTACCCGTCGGACGGGGAGTGAAAGGTGATGAATCCGGCGCGGGACCCCGAGGCGACCGACCGCGACGCCGCCGCCCTCGACGGCGAGTTCGGCTTCGCCGAGCCGTCGACCGACCAGTCGTTCGAGAACGCGCTCGCTGCGGCCCGCGCCGGCGACCGACTCACCGTCGACGACGCGACCGAACTGCTCGCCACCGGGACGGACACCGCGGGCATCGACCCGGTTCGGAAAGAGCGCGTCCTCGAACTGGCCGACCGCCGGCGCCGCGAGGAGGTCGGCGACGAGGTCACGTTCGTCGCCAACCTCAACAACAACGTCACCACCGCCTGCAACACCGGCTGTCTGTTCTGTAACTTCAAGGACTCGGCGCACGCCTTCGAGGCCGACAGCGACGCCGACCACGCGGGGTTCACGAAGACGCCCGCCGAGTCCCGCGCCGTCGTTGAGGACGCCCTCGATATGGGGGTCTACGAGGTGTGTTCGGTGTCGGGGCTCCACCCCGCGCTCGCCTTAAACGAGGAGCACCACGAGATACTCCGGTCGTACGACGACCCCGAGAGCGCGGTGAACTACAAGCCGCCCGAGCGATACGCGACGGATCCGGGGACCTACGTCGAGCAAATCGAGGCGATGTCGGTCGGCGGGGTCCACCTCCACTCGATGACGCCCGAGGAGGCGTACCACGCCGCCCGCGGCACCGACTGGGACTACGAGCGCGTCTACCGCGAACTCGCGGCCGCCGGCCTCGACTCCGCGCCCGGCACCGCCGCCGAAATCCTCGTCGACGAGGTTCGCGACGTGATCTGTCCCGGCAAGATCCGCACCGACGACTGGGTCGCGGCGATGGAGGGCGCGATGGCGGCCGGCCTCGACACCACGTCGACGATGATGTACGGCCACGTCGAGACGGTGGCTCACCGCGCGGAGCATTTAAAAGTAATCCGCGATCTGCAAGACCGGACGGGCGGAATCACGGAGTTCGTTCCCCTCTCCTTTATCCACCAGAACACGCCGCTCTACCGCCACGGCGTCGTCGAGTCCGGCCCCTCCCGCGACGAAGACGAGTTGGTGGTCGCCGTTGCGCGCCTCTTCTTGGACAACATCGATCACGTGCAGGCCTCGTGGGTCAAATCCGGCGACGCCCACGGGCTGAAACTCCTCAACTGCGGCGCGGACGACTTCATGGGGACCATCCTCTCCGAGGAGATAACCAAACGCGCCGGCGGCGAGTACGGCGAGTTCCGGTCGTTCGAGGACTACGTCGACATGATCACGGCCATCGGTCGGACTCCGGTCGAGCGCTCGACTGACTACCGAACCCGTCGCCGGATCGACCCTGAAAACGGGCCGCACGGCCCGCGACTCGGGCCGCGAGCCGACGGAACGCCGATGGTCTCGCAGCCCCCGAAAAGCGAGCCACCGAGCGCCGGGTCAGCGGACGCCGACGACTGATCGGCCCTGCGCGTCGGCTCCGTTTGGACTCTCAACTCGCGAGAACCGGCAACGTTTTCTTTATATTGGCACCCGTTATCACGGATATGCCCCCCGCGTCAGACGCGCCGACGTTCGGCTCAACGGCGGACGAGTCGCGCGACGACGGCGGTGAGTCGGACCCTTCCTCGGTCGCGCTCACCCGCACCGACGAACGAGTGATCGCGTACCTCGACGACGTGGGGACCGATTACCCCGCGTTCGTCGCGAGCAACACGGGCCTGTACGTCGACCACGTGGAGTCGCGGCTGGACGCGCTCGCCGACGCGGGACTCGTCGAACGAGCCACCGACGAGGCGGTGTTCCGGGTCACGGACGCCGGCCGCGAGGCGCTGCGTGCGGACTGTGCCGCCTGGTCGGACTGAGGGAGGGAGTCGTCGCTCGCGTCCACCTTTTTATCGCCCGAGGTCGGCGTGCGCCGACGAGAGGTGTCTGGAGCCGAGCGCCGCGAGCAGCGAGAGTTCGCCGGCGAGCGCGCCGACCGCGATCGCTTCCGCGAGCGCGTCGCCGTTGCTCCCGGCCGGGTCGCCGCCGCCGCGGACCCCGAGGATCTCTAGGCCGGCGGCCTGCGTCGGAAGTTTCGTCCCGCCGCCGACGGTGCCGACTTCGAGGCTCGCTATCGACACGGAGAGGTACAACCCGCCTTCGGGCGTCGTCTCCGCGGTCGTGATCGCGTTCGCTCCCTCGACGACCTGCGCCTCGTCCTGGCCGGTGGCGAGGAACATCGCGGCGACCGCGTTGGCGACGTGGGCGTTGAAGCCGAGCCCGCCCGCCTTCGCGGAGCCGACGAGGTTCTTGCGGGTGTTGATCTCGGCTATCGACTCGGGGGTGGTGTGCAGCCGGTCTTCGACGACCTCGCGGGGGATCGTCACGTCGGCGGTCACGGAGCGCCCGCGCCCCTCGACCGCGTTGACCGCGGCCGGCTTCTTGTCGGAACAGAGGTTCCCAGACAGCGCGACGAGCGAGGCGTCCGTCTCGGCTTCGATCGCGTCGCACGCCTCGCGTGTCGCGATGGTGACCATGTTCATCCCCATCGCGTCCTTCGTGTCGTACCGGAATCGGAGGTAGACGTTGTTGCCGACGACGTACGGCGTCACGTCGAGCAGTTCGCCGTGGCTCGTCGTCGATTCGGCCGCGTCCCGCAGCGTCTCCTCGTTGTCGCGCACCCACGAGACGAGCGCCTCCGCCTCGGCCACGTCGGCGACGCGGAAGACGGGCGCGCGGGTCATCCCGCTTTTCGTGACGCGTGCGGTCGCTCCGCCGGCGTCGTTGACGACCGAGCAGCCGCGGTTGATGGAGGCGACCAACGCGCCCTCCGTGGTCGCCATCGGGAGGTAGCGCTCGCCCGAGAGCGCGCCGCCGTTCACCGCGACCGGGCCGGCGACGCCCATCGGGACCTGCACGGCCCCGATCATGTTCTCGATGTTCGAGCCGTGGACGTCGGCCGCGTCGAACGCGTACTCGCCGACGGCGTCCACGTCGGCGTCGGCCGTCTCGGCGACGAGCAGGCGTCTGGCCGCCGCGGCGGTGTCGGTGTCGGCGTGCTCTTCGAGCGCGTGGAAGCGGACGTCGCCCTCGCGGACGCGGTCCGCCAGCGACGCGGGAGTGGGTTCCGTCATGGCCGACTGTCCTCGCGGCGCGTGCTAATGGCTATCGATTCCGACGGTTCCGAGCGAGTCGCCACGCCGCCGCGCGCCTACCGGCCCACGAAGTCGGAGAGGCGCTTGCGGAGCGAGTCGCCGCCGAGTTTGAGGTAGTAGGCGTCGCCGCCGTCCTCGTAGTAGTCGTTGATCCGGCGGACGACCTCGAAGCCCAGATGCTCGTAGAAGCCGAGCGCGCGGGTGTTGGTCGTGCGGGCGTGGCAGGTGACGGAGCGGTGGTCCTCGGCCACGTCGGCGATGAGCCGCTCGGCGTGGCCGCGCCCTCGGTGGTCGGGGTGGACGGCCAAGAAGAGAATGTACCCGTCCCGGCGCACGGAGGCGAACGCGACGATTTCGTCGCTTTCGACGAGCAGGTGTGTCGTGGAGCGACGGTAGGCGTCGACGAAGAACCCTCGGCGCTGCCGGAGGACCCCCTCGTCGGCGTGGATCCGCTCTTTGAGGTTCCACGCGTCCGTGGCGTGGTCGGCCTGGCCGGGCGGATCCGTCCGTTTCTCCACGTTGACGCTCACTGCAGCAACGTAACACGCCAGCGGAATATAACTCCACCGCCACCGGGGACGGTTGCGACCGGCTGGCGGTGCGAGATGGGATGGGCTGGCGGTGCGAGACGGGGTGCGCTGTGCGACGCGAGACGGGAGCACGGAGGTCGATGCGTCGAGCCTCGCCGGCGTCGCTCGGGGGTCGGTCGGCGTCTCGCGGAAGCGACGGAAGCGTTTTGTCGCGCTCGGTCTTGCATCCGGTAATGATCGACCCGTCGCCGGTGGGCCGGGACCGGCTCCGCCGCTCGTTTCTGACCGGCGTCGCCGTCATCGTCCCCTCCGTGATCACGCTGGCGGTGCTCGGCGTGGTGTTCAACGCGATCTACAACTACCTGAACGCGTTCTCGTCGGTGGTCGCGTCGGCGTTTCCGGCCGAGACGCTCCCCGTCGGTCGCCGGGTCGCCATCGAGGTCGCGACGCCGGTCGTCTTCGTCGCGTCGATACTCGTCATCGGCGTCGTCGTCGAGTCGACGCGACACGGCCAGCGCGCGGTCGACTACGCCGACTACGCCATCGAGCAGATTCCGGGCGTCGGCTCCGTCTACCAGGGGTTCCGGCAGATGAGCGACGCCATGTTGGAGTCGGACAGCGGGAACTTCCAAGAGGTCGTCCTCGTCGAGTTCCCCACCGAGGAGGTGTACACGCTCGCGTTCGTCACGAGCGAGACGCCGGACGCGGTCGCCGCCCCGGCCGAAGGCGGGTCGATGCGGACGCTGTTCATGCCGATGGCGCCGAACCCGGTGATGGGCGGTCACGTCCTCTTCGTCCCCGAACGCCGGATCGTCGAGGTCGACCTGACCGTCGAGGAGGGGATCCGGGCGCTGGTGACGAGCGGGGTCGCGCTCGAACGCGCGGCCGGCGAGGCCGAGGGCGTCTCGCCGGACCAGATCCGCGACGCCGGACGCGAGGGGCGAATCGGCTCGTACCACTCCTCGATGTCCGACGCCGCGAAACGCCCCGACGACGACTACGACGGGTCGGGCGACGAGCGCCTCACGCCGGACGACCGAGGAGACGATCGATGAGTTTCGCCCTCCGCGATCACACGGCAGACGTCGCCGTCGAGGCGACCGCGCCGACCCTCGACGCGCTGTTCGAGGCGGTCGCCGACGGGCTCACCGCGGCGAGTTTCGACGCGGTCCCCAAGACCGGCGAACGGTTCGAGACGACGGTGAGCGCCGAGAGCCGCGAGGCGCTCCTCTTCGATTACCTCGATCAGCTGATCTACGAGCGCGACGTGCGACTCGTTCTCCCCGCTGGCCACCGGTGTGCGATTAGCGGTCCCGACGATTCGACGCCGACCGACCCTGCACCGGCCGACGGAGCGACCTGGACCGTCGACGCGACGGCGCGTGGAGTCCCCCTCGGCGACGTCGCGGCCCGCGAGATCAAGGCGGTCACCTACTCGGAGATGACGCTGGAACGCCGGGACGGCGACTGGTACGCGTACGTCGTCTTCGACGTGTGAGCGCTGGATGGCCTCTCACCCGTTGACGGACCGCCGTTTGACGCCCGCCCGCTGACGCAACGCCCTTTGCCTCCCCGCGCTGAACCCCGGACATGACCACGCGCGAGTTCGACGGGATCCGGTTAGAGAAGGTCCGCGACCACGTCTGGGAGATCCCCCGCGAGGGCGACATGAACGTCCCCGCGCGAGTGCTCGCCAGCGAGTCGCTGCTCGAAGCGATCGGCGACGACGACTCGCTGCAACAGCTCAAAAATGCGACCCACCTTCCGGGGATGGTCGAGCCCGCGCTCTGTATGCCGGACGGCCACCAGGGGTACGGCTTCCCCGTCGGCGGCGTCGGCGCCATCGACGCCCGAAACGGCTGTATTTCGCCCGGAGCGGTCGGCTACGACATCAACTGCGGGGTTCGGATGGTCCGGACGAACCTCACCTACGACGACGTGCGCGGCCGCGAGGCGGAGCTCGTCGACGCGCTGTTCGAGGCTGTCCCCTCCGGCCTCGGCGGGGGCGGCGTCATCGACGGCGACGCCGACGCCATCGAGGGCGCCCTCGAACGCGGCGTCGAGTGGGCGGTCGAGGAGGGGTACGGGATCGAAAGCGACCTCGCGCGCTGTGAGGACGAGGGGCGACGGCCCGACGCGCGACCGGAGTACGTCTCACAGAAGGCGATGGACCGCGGCCGCAACCAGATGGGGTCGCTCGGCTCCGGGAACCACTTCTTAGAGGTGCAACGGGTCACGGACGTGTTCCGCGAGGACGTGGCCGAGGCGTACGGGCTCGCGGAGGACGGCATCGTCGTCCTGATCCACTGCGGGAGCCGCGGGCTCGGCCACCAGACCTGCAACGACTACCTCCGGCGGATCGAGAAGGAACACGGCGACTTGCTCGACGAACTCCCCGACAAGGAGCTCGCGGCCGCGCCGGCCGGCTCCGAGCTGGCCGAGGAGTACTACGGCGCGATGGGCGCCTGCATCAACTTCGCGTGGGTGAACCGCCAGCTCATCACCCATCAGGCCCGCGAGACGTTCGGCGAGGTGTTCGACGCCGACCCGATAGCCGACCTCGGGATGGAGCTGCTGTACGACGTGGCCCACAACATCGCGAAAAAAGAGGTCCACGAGGTCGGCGTCGACGAGGCGGGCCGGCCCGCGGTCGGCGACGAGGCGGTCGACCGGGCCGACCGAGAGGTGTACGTCCACCGCAAGGGCGCCACCCGCGCGTTCCCCGCCGGGAACGAGGCGGTGCCGGCCGTGTACCGCGACGTGGGCCAACCCGTCATCATCCCCGGCAGCATGGGGGCGGGCTCGTACGTGCTTCGCGGTGGCGACGAGTCGATGTCGGTGTCCTTCGGCTCGACCGCTCACGGCGCCGGCCGGCTCATGAGCCGGACGCAGGCGAAACAGGAGTTCTGGGGCGGCGACGTGCAAGACGACCTCGAAGCCGGCCAGCAGATATACGTGAAAGCACAGTCCGGCGCCACCATCGCCGAGGAGGCGCCCGGCGTCTACAAGGACATCGACGAGGTGATCCGCGTCAGCGACGACCTCGGGATCGGCGACAAGGTCGCGCGGACGTTCCCGGTGTGTAACATCAAAGGATAGGTCGGACGGCCCCGCTCCTTTCCCCGCGTCCCCGACGACTCCTTATCACGCATACCGCGGCCACTCCGCGTCGGGATGACGAGCCACGCAGCCACCGACGACGAACAGCGAACGACGACGCGGCGGTCGGTCCTCGGCGGCGTCGCCGCCACGGCGGGCGCCGCGCTCGCCGGGGTCGGCGCGCTCGCAACCGCGAGCCGACCGGCGGCCGCCGTCGACGGCGATCCGGCGGCCTTCGAGGCGGGCGACGCCCCGACGGTCACCAGCAACGACGGGCTGATCGAATCGGTCTACCTCTCGCCGACGGTCGACGTGTCGTGGACCGACTTCTCGGCCGGCGTCGAGCGCGTGACCCTCACGCTCGCCGTGGGGAGCGAGGCCGGTGTCGACGAGGTGTACCGCGAGACGCTCTCGGCGAGCGACCCGGCAGCGACGCCCGGCGACGTGGCCTCGGTGCGCGGCCTCGACGGCGACGGCGCCGACACGCCCTCGGACGCTCCGCCCGAGTTCGGCGCGGTCGACGGCGGCCTCACCGCCGCCTTCGAGCGCGTCGACGCGACGGCCCGCGGCGACGCGGTGACGACCGAGACGCTCTCGGCGACGGACCTCTCCGGCGGCGAGACGGCGACGACGACGCTCGACGTGGTGTTCCGCGCCGACGTCGCGGGCAGCGGCGAGGAGGTGACCGTCGTCCGAACGACCACGGTCGACCTGACCGTGGAGAACCCCGCCGGGGACGCGACCGCCGGCGGGTCGGTCGCCGTCGACGCGGTCTGATCGGCGTCCCCTATCGGGGCGGTGCGACGGCGACCGACGCTCACCGCTCCCGCTTCGCCGGCCGGCCGAGGCGCTCCTCGACGGCCTCGACTTTCTCCGCAGCGGTCGTCTCCGCGGTCCGCTTGTCGTCTATTTTTAAGACCGTGGAAACGCGGTCGCCGTCGACGGCCTCGTGGGCGGCCGCGGCCGCCGCGAACAGCGTCTCCGCGTCGTCGGCTTCGATCACGGTCCCCATCGGGTTCGTCTCGTAGCTCACGTCGAACGCGTCGAGCGCGGCGACGGCCGCCGCGACCTCGTCGGCCATGCTCCCCTCGATCACCGGTGCGACGCTCAACAGCGCAATCGCGGTCATAGCCGCGTCTCCGGGGCGCGAGCACTTAAGAATGGAGCGCGGGGCGGCCGCGCGCCCGCCGGCTCAGTCGAGCGCGTCCGCGAGGAAGGACAACTGGTGGCCGATCGCCGGCGTGAAGTCGGCGCCGAACGGCGAGAAGTGGTCGGCCGGCATGGTGACGACGGTGCCGCGAGACAGCGTTTCGCCCGCGTCGACGACCGCCTCGCTGTCGACGATGGCGTCGTCGGTTCCGGCCAGAAGCAGCGTCGGCGCGCGGATCTGTCCGAGCCGCGTTACCGGTCGGTAGTTCGCCACGTTGAGCAGCGTCCGCGCGGGCGTCTCGTTGCGCCACGCCGACTCCCGGTCGACCAGGTCGAGGTACTTCCGCTTCGTCCCCGGCTCCGTGATCGCCGCCAGCTCCTCGCTTCCGCCGACGATCGGGACCGTCCGCCCGCGACCGACCCGGTGGCCGAGCAGGTCGCGAACGCCGGCGGCCGCCGAGCGCGCGAGGTACCGCCCGCCGCGGCGCCGAGCGATCGCCCGCCCGTCGAGCATGGGGACAGCACCGATCACGGCGTCGACGTCGCGCCGCTCCGCCGCGAGCGTGAGGACGTGCGCGGCCGACAGCGACGCGCCCCATAACGCCAGATCGCGGCCGATTTCGTCGACCCGGCGAACGCGGTCGATCGCGGCCGCGTAGTCGGCGCGCTGGCCCGCGGGGTCGACGAGTTGTGCGTCGCCGTCGGACGCCCCGAACCCGCGGTAGTCGAAGAGGAACGCGGCGTAGCCGGCGTCGGCGAACCGCTCTGCGACGGCCGGGTAGCCGAAACTCCGCTCCGCGCCCAGTCCCGGCGCCATCACGACGACCGGGGGGTCCTCGCCGTCGCCGCCGGGGAGGTACAGCGTGCCGCGACAGGTGTCACCGTCGCTCTCGAACGCGAGCGCACGGGTGGCGAACCGCTCGCGCGGGGGGCGGTCGAGCCGTCGCTGCGCGCGGTTCACCGGATCCCTGCGGGTCACGCTTCGTCCTCCGAGTCGGCGGGCGCGGCGGCGTCGGGCGCGTCGTCGTCGTGGCTCAGCGTCGCGAGCACGCGCGAGGAGAACTCGGTCTCGCTGATCTCATAGCCTATCAGTTCCTCGAACCACGATCCGTCGGCGTGCCACGTCCCGAGGACGTCGCCCGGAGAGCGGACCACGGTCGCCTCGACGCGAACGGGGTCCCACGCGTCGGCCTCGGCGCGGTCGATGAGCGCGTTGAGCGCGCGCCCGATTTCGGCGCGGTGTACCTCGCGTCCGGGAAACGCCGTCATGTACGTGAGCTGTAAGGGATCGCCTGGCTCGACGGCCTCGACGCTGATCCCGTAACTGCGGAGCGTCGGCTCCACCTCGTTCGTCCGCTCGTCGCCGGTCATACGCGACCCACGTTCGGGCGCGATAAATCGGTACCGGCGTCCGGACGGCGTCGTCGCTCGGGGTGTGAGGCGGTCGTACGAAAGCCGCGGACGGGGGGCCGACCGCCGGCAGCGACGGTCGGGATCGATTTGTCAGAGGCACACGATGTTCCCGTGCGGCCGAAATTTACTATATCGCCAGAATATATAAGGTCTCGGGAAAATACTTTTTTAGTTCATTCAGTCGTCGCAAGCAACTCTCCGGTTCCGGACACCATTTATGAGCGCCGCCCGACTGGATCGAGTATGCTCCGGGAGACGACGGCGGCGCTGCGGCGGTCGCCCGACCCGGCAGGCGTCCTCGTCGTCGGCGGTCTCTTGACGCTGCTCTCGTGGCTCGTCATCCCGGTCTGGGTCGGCGGCGCGCTGGTTTTCCCCCCGCTCGCGCTGTTCGCCCCGCTCGCGCTCGCGCCCGCGTTCGTCGCCCGCGGCTACTTCGTCCGCGTCCTCGCCGCCGGCGTCGCGACCGGGAACGTCGACGGCGCCCCCTCCTTCGTTGGGTGGAACGAACTGTACGTGAACGGCCTCAAATCGACCCTCCTGAGCGTCGTCCTCCTCGCGCCGCTGGGGCTCGGACTCGCGGTCGTCGCCCTCGCTGGGGGCGCGCTCGCGGCCGGGGTCGTCGATCCCACGCCCGTCGCCGACACCGTTCGCGAACTCCTCGGCGCCGGCGGCGGCGCGGCGGTCGTCGGCGTCGCCGGTGCCGTCGTCGCGGCGACCACGGCGGCGTACCTGCTCGCGTTCGCGTACGTCAGGCCGGCGGCGCTCGCGGCGTTCGCCGCCTCGGGGCGCCTCAGAGACGGGCTCAGGCCGGGCCGCGTCGCGCGCGTCGCCGGCTCCGGCACGTACGCCGCGGCGTGGGTGGTCGCGGTCGCGACGCTCGGCGCCGGCTACGCGCTGTCCGGCCCGTTCGTCCCGCTCCTCGTCGGGTTCGTGTTCGTCTTCGCGGTCCGCGTCGCCGGGTACGGCCTGTACGGTCGCGGCGCGGCGGCGACGCTCGACGCCGGTGGCGCGGCCGCCGCCGTCGACGAGGAGACGACGACCCCCGCGGGAGACGAGTCCTCGGGGTCGTCCGGTCCGTCGCAGTCGGTCGGTCCGTCGCAGTCGACCGGCCCGTCGCAGTCGTTGCCCTCGGAGGTCCCGCCGGCGGTACAGACGGGGCGGTCGGTGCCGATCGTCGGCGCCGACGGCGGGTTCGACTGGCTGACGGCCGAGCGCGAGACCGGCCGCGACGGCGACGCCACCCCCGACGCGTTCGAGTGGGCGAGCGACGCCGCCGACCCAGAAGACAAGCGTTGATACGCCGGCGGTGTGACGTTCGGCCATGCGCATCACCGACCGGGGGTACGGCGAGGAGGGCCGCGAACGGCTCAGCCTCGTCCCCGAGAACGTCGACGACCTCTGGCACCTCGCACACGTCCTCGAACCGGGGGACCTCGTCGAGGGCGACACCACGCGCCGGATCCAGCGGAACGACGACCAGATGCGGGACACCGGCGGCCAGCGCGAACACCTGTTCGTCACGCTGGAGGTCGGCGAGGTGGAGTTCGCTCGGTTCGCCAACCGGCTCCGCGTCTCGGGCGTGATCGTCGCCTGTTCGCGCGAGGACCAACTCAACGCCCACCACACGATAAACGTCGAGGAACACGACGAGATTACGGTCGAAAAACAGTTCAAGCCGGACCAGACCGAGCGGTTAGAGGAGGCGACCGAGGCCGCGGAGAACCCCGACGTGGCCATCGCGACCGTCGAGGAGGGGGCCGCCTACGTGCACACCGTCCAGCAGTACGGCACCGAGGAGTACGCCTCGTTCACGAAGCCGACCGGGAAGGGCGACTACTCCCGGCCGCGCGAGGAGCTGTTCGCCGAGCTGGCCGAGGCGCTGGCGCACCTCAACGCCGACGCCGTAATCTTAGCCGGGCCGGGGTTCACGAAGCAGGACGCGCTCGATTACATCCAAGCGGAGTACCGCGACCTCTCCGAGAGCATCACCACCGTCGACACCTCGGCCGCCGGCGATCGGGGGGTCCACGAGGTGCTCAAACGCGGCGCGGTCGACGACGTACAGAAGGAGACCCGCATCTCCAAGGAGGCGACGCTCATCGACGACCTCACCGCCGAGATAGCGCAGGGCGCGAAGGCGACGTACGGCCCGGACGACGTCGCCGAGGCCGCCGAGTTCGGCGCGGTCGAGACGCTGCTCGTGGTCGACGACCGACTCCGAACCGAGCGGCAGGGCGAGGGCGACTGGGCCATCGACGCGAACGAGGTGATCGAGTCGGTCGAACAGCAGGGCGGGGACGTGGTCGTCTTCTCCTCGGAGTTCGACCCCGGCCAGCAGCTCTCGAACCTCGGCGGTATCGCCGCGATCTTGCGATATCGGCTGCAGTGAGGGTCGGAGACGGCCCGACGTCCATTTATAAGTGAACTGTGCGGTGGCGCGAGGAGCGCCGCGCGAGTCCTCGCCGGCTGGGCCTTGGAGGTGTTCGCCGAGCGGTTACCAGCAACGGTTTATAAGCGTACGACGAGGGCGCTGGAGACCTCGCCCGTCGACGTAGCGTACTCGGTTATCTACCCGTAAGCGCCTCGCTCGCGGGCGCGAAGTCGATCGTCTGCCCGCGACCCGCCTCGCTCGCCCGCTCGTAGAGCATGTGCGCGGCGGCGACGGTCTCGACGCCGGTTCCGCCGGAGTCGAAGACCGTCACCTCGTCGTCGCTCGTCCGGCCGGGATGTGTGCCGGCGATGACCTCGCCCAACTCCGCGGCGACGTGGTCCTCGTCGATCAGCCCCGACTCCAGCGCCGCGAGGAACGAGCCGGCGTCCTGGGTCGCTCGCGCGCAGAGGTCGGGGACGTACGTCGCGCGGGCGACGAGTTCGGGCGGGAGTTCGTTTTTCCCTGGGCTGTACTGTCCCATCGCGGTGACGTGGGTGCCGGGCTCGACAGCCGCGTTGTCGATGACGGGGTCGCTCGCGGTGGTCGCCGTGATGACCACGTCGGCTCCGGCGAGCGCCTCGCCTGCGCTCGCGACCGCCGACACGTCGGCGTCGAGCCGGTCGGCGAACTCGCCGGCGAACGCCTCGCGGTTCTCGGCGGTCGGCGAGAACACCCGCACGGCCTCGAACGCGCGGACTGTGGCGGTCGTCGCGAGCTGGCCGCGGGCCTGCGCGCCGCTCCCGATTATAGCAATCTCACTTGCGTCCTCGCGAGCGAGCGCGTCGACCGCGACCGCTCCCGCGGCACCCGTCTTGAACGGGTTCATCGAGGCGCCGTCGAGCAGCGCGAGCGGCTCGCCCGACTCGGCGTCGAACAGCGGCGTCATAAACCAGGCGTCCTCGGCGCCGAACCCCGCCGAGTAGGTGTACCCGCCCATCGCGCCCGTCTCCGGGAGGACGGCGGCGTACGTCGTAAGCATACCCGGCGGCTCGCGGTTGAGCAGTTTCGTCCGCGGCTCCGCGGGCGCGCCCTCGCCGATCTGGCGGTACGCGTCGCGGACGACGGTGACGTAGTCGGCCGGCTCAGCGAGGTCGTCGACGTCGGCGCTCGAAAGGAACAGGGTGTCCGTCATACCCGGCCACTCGGGGCGCGGGAACTAAACGGTACAGGCCGCGGCGATCCGTCGGGGTCAGACGGACGAGCGCCCGCTGGAGCCGCTCTGGCGGCGGTCGGAGCGCGCGGCGTCTCCCCGCACGTCGTCGCTGACTGGGGCCCGCACGAACATCGCGTGGACCATCACGGCGGCCGCGACCGCCGCGCCCGCGGGCAGCGCGGCCGTCAACGACAGCCCGACTAAGGCGAGGAACGCGGTCACGCCGATCAGTGCAGCCGGGATGAGCCCGAGGACGAGATCGTAGTATCCAGTCATGCTATCGTTGAATACTAACCGGAAATCGCTAATAAATCTTTCTCGTGGTTCGTCGGTAGTTCCTTCGAGAGTACGCCAAAGCAGTGCATAACTTATAGACCGAACACGCCGTCGACCGTCTCCGTCGAGGTCGTGAGCGGAAAGGGTGAGCGGCTGCGGGTCGTCGAATCGGGCGGTGCGTCTACCGGAGGCGGAAGTAGAGCGCGCGCCAGCCGCCGAGCGCGACGGAGCCGAGCACGAGCATGACGACGGCGAACGCGGGGGCGGCGCCGCCCCGGAAGACGAACGCGCGGAGCGCCAGCCCGACGGCCGCGGCGGGTATCCACGACCGAATCACCAGGGGGACCGACGACTTCGCGGTCTCGACGGCGCCGGCCGAGTACGCGCCGACGAGCGGCGCGACCAGCGCCCACGCGATCAGGAACGGCGCGAACACCTCCAGCAGGTACAGCGGATTTGACGACAGAAACTCGGCGGTGCTGTGGTTGAGCGCGCCGACGGTCAGCAGGACGATCAGTGCGAGCAGGTCGCCGACCGCGAGGGGCGCGGCGCCGCGGTCGAGGCGTGTTGCGAGGAACGACGAGTCGGCCATATCGACCCGTCGGGGTCCCCCCTACTTTGTACGCACGGATTCGATTCGACGACCGGCTACGCCGGGAGCGGCTCCGGGGTCACTCGTACAGCGGGTGCGCCTCGCAGAGCTCGACGACGCGCTCGCCGACCTCGTAGATCACGTCGTCGCTCTCGACGTTGTCGACGACGCGGTAGATGAGGTCGCCGACCTCCCGGATCGCCTCCGCGTCGAAGCCGCGGGTCGTGAGCCCCGCGGTGCCGGCGCGGATCCCCGAGGGGTTGAACGGCGAGCGCGTCTCGCCGGGGACCGTGTTCCCGTTGAGGACGATGTTCGCGGCCGCGAGCGCGTCGGCGGCGTCGCCGCCCGGCAGGTCCGGGTGCGACTCCCGCAGGTCGGCCAGAACGAGGTGGTTGTCGGTGCCGCCGGAGACGAGCGAGAGGCCGTGGTCCTGCAGCGTCTCGGCGAGGACCTGCGCGTTGTCGACGACGGTCTGCGCGTACTCCTCGAAGGAGGGGTCGAGCGCCTCCTTGAACCCGACCGCCTTGCCCGCGATGTTGTGCATGAGCGGGCCGCCCTGCCCGCCGGGGAACACCGCCTTGTCGATGTCGTCGGCGAACTCCTCGTCACACAGCACGATCCCGCCGCGGCCGGCGCGGATCGTCTTGTGGGTGGAGCCGGTGACGAAGTCGGCGACGCCGACCGGCGAGGGGTGGACGCCCGCCGCGACGAGCCCGGTGATGTGCGCGATGTCGGCGAGGTGGTAGGCGTCGACGGCGTCGGCCGCCGCCTGGATCTCCTCCCAGTCGACCGCTCGCGGGTACGCGGAGTAGCCGGAGACGATGATGTCGGGGTCGAACGCCTCGGCGGCCTCGTGGAGCCCCTCGTAGTCGATGTACCCCGTCTCGGTGTCGACCTCGTACTGCTCCACGTCGTACATCTGCCCGGTGAAGTTGGCCGGGTGCCCGTGAGAGAGGTGACCGCCGTGGCTCAACTCGAGCGAGAGGATCTTGTCGCCGGGGTCGAGCGTCGCGTAGTAGACCGCCTGGTTCGCCTGCGTCCCGGAGTGCGGCTGGACGTTGACGTGGTCTGCGCCCCACAGCTCCTTTGCGCGTTCGATGGCGAGTTCCTCGACGACGTCGGCGTACTCGCAGCCGGCGTAGTATCGCCCGCCCGGATACCCCTCGGCGTACTTGTTGGTGAGGACGCTCCCCTGGGCCTCCAGTACCGCCTCGCTCACGTGGTTCTCGCTCGCGATCATCGCGAGGGTCTGCTCCTGTCTGTCGCGCTCGCCGTCCAGCGCGTCGGCGACCGCGGGGTCAACTGCCCGGACGTGCTCGTGGTCCATGGTGAAACACCGGTTCGATCGCGCATTAATCCTTCCGTCACGTCCGTCGTTGCGGCGCCGTCACGGTCGCTGTTGCGGCGTCAACGCGCCCGTCGTTGCGGCGCCGTCACGGCCGCCCGATCGCCGCTCGCTCAGACCGCAGATCGATCAAACACCGAATCGGCCATATTTCGGTGTTTCGAGGGCTAGAAACACATTGTTCGCTCTCTGAATCCCGTTAATATTAAATACGCAACTGGCCTTTATTCGGAGAGATATATGGTGTCGAATTTACTGGAGGCAGACGTAGAAAACATCCTCGATGCCGCCTTTGCGGGCGACGACGAGGCCCTGTTCGTCGTCGACCCCGCGGCGGAGACGATCGTGTCGCTCGTCGAGGCGGCCAGCGACCGCGACGACCTCCCCGAGATGTCGATGCTCGTCGACGAACAGGCGCTCAAAGACGTGATGGAAGACTTCCTCGTCGCGTCGAAGGCGGCGGACCTCGTCGACCAGGGAGCGCTCGACCTCCGCGTCCTCGGCGAGGCGGTCGACAACGCGCTGTTTGTTTCGCCCTCGCGCGTCGTCGTGTTAGTGAGCACCACGGACCACGTCGCCGCGCTCGCCTCGGACGACGGCGAGTTCGTCGACGCGGTGTTCGAGACCCACAGCGAGGCGTTCGCCGACGCCGAGCCGTACGCGCTCCGGACGCCCGCGATCAGCCGCGTCCGGGAGACGATGGACGCCGAAATCGGCGCGGCGACCCGCGAGGACTTCGACGCCATGCTCGCCGCGATGGACGCCGCCCGCGGCGACGGCGGGGACCTCGACGAAGTGACGGTTTCGCTGCTCGTCGCCGCGAAAAACGACGTCCTCCTGTACGACATCTCGAAGTGGGGCGAAGACGTCGGCATCGCCTCGAAAGCGACGTTCTCTCGCACGAAGACTCGGCTCGAAGACCTCGGCGTCATCGACACCGAGAAGGTCCCGATCGACGTCGGCCGCCCTCGCCTCCGGCTGAAACTCGGCGACGAGCGCCTCCACGACCTCGACGCCAGCGCCCTCGCCGTCGAGGCCGCCGACCTGCTCGCCTGAACCCGCCTCCGCGCCGACCGGCCTCCAGTTCGCCGCCTCACCCGCGGCTTTTTTTCGCTGCTTCGCGTCGACGGACACATGGATATCGGACTTGTCGGTGACGGCCCCGCGGTCGAGGCCGTCTCGGCCGCGCTCGGCGACGTCGACGTGAACGTGATGCCCGTCGAGGCGGGGCTCCTCGACGGGTTCGACCTCGCGGTCGTGGCCGACACCGCCGGCTCGGAGCCGTTCGCGACCGCCGACGCCCTCGTCGACCGCTGGGTGGCGATAGAGGTCGGCGGGCTCGGCGGGGTCCCGCTGGCGTCGGTCGACGCCGCGGTGTCCGTCTTCGACGACGCCTGTTACGACTGCCTCCGGCGACGCGTCGCGAGCAGCGACCCCGAGGCCGCCGACGCCCCGACCGGCCGGCGGTCTGCCGTGCGCTACGCCGGCGCGAAGGCGGGGAGACGACTCATCCGGCTGCTCGCCGGCGACCCGGTGGCCGACACGGTCGTCGAGGTGCCCGGCCCCGAGCGGACCCTCCTCCCGGTCCCCGGCTGCGACTGCGGTTCCGATCCGGGGGACGCGCTCCCCCACGACGACGCGACCCGCTCGCTCGCCGAGGCCGTCGACCGGGCCGAGCGCGCGGTCGACTCCCGAGTCGGCCCCCTCACCGAGGTCGGCGAGCAGGCGTCGTTTCCCGTGCCGTACTACGTCGCGCGGCTCGCCGACACGACGCCGTTCTCCGACGGGCGCGCGACCGAGTTCGGCGGCGGCGTCGACGCCGGCTGGGACGCCGCGTTCATGAAGGCGCTCGGCGAGGGGTTAGAGCGGTACGCCGCCGGGACCTACCGCGAGGCCGCGTTCACGCACGCGCCGGCCGCGAACGTGCCGAACCCGGTGCCGCCGGACGCGTTCGTCCGCCCCGAGAGCGCGTCGCCGTACGCCCGCGAGGACCGGCTGGCGTGGGTGACCGGCGAACGCCTCGGGACGGGCGAGGTCGCGAGCCTCCCGGCGGAGTTCGTCCAGTTCCCGCCGCCGGAGCGCCGGTATCGCCCCTCGATCACCACCGGGCTCGGGCTCGGCAACTCCGGGCCGCACGCCGCGCTGTCGGGGCTCTACGAGGTCATCGAGCGGGACGCGACGATGACGAGCTGGTACTCGACGGCCGATCCGCTGGGAATCGACGTCGACGACGAGGGGTTCGCGGAGCTGCGGAAGCGCGCCCGCGCCGAGTCGCTCTCGGTGACGCCGCTGCTCGTCACCACCGACATCGACGTGCCGGTCGTCGCGGTCGGCGTCCACCGTGACGGCGACTGGCCCCGGTTCGCGGCGGGGTCGGGCGCCGACCTCGACCCCGCGGCCGCGGCCCGGAGCGCGCTCGCGGAGGCGCTACAGAACTGGACCGAACTGCGCTCGATGGGCCCCGACGCGGCCGAAGAGCAGGGCGCGGCGATCGGCCGGCACGCCGATTTCCCGGCGGAGACGCGGGCGTTCTTCGACCCGGAGGCGACGACGCCGGCGGCGTCGCTCGGCGAGCCGGAACTGACGGGCGCCGACGAGCTGGCCGCGGTCGTCGACCGCGTCGAGGCGGCCGGGCTGGAACCGTACGTCGCGCGGACGACGACTCGCGACCTCGCCGCGCTCGGCTTCGAGGCGGTTCGCGTCCTCGTCCCCGGCGCCCAGCCGCTTTTCACCGGCGACCCGTTCTTCGGCGACCGGGCGAGGGAGGTGCCCCGGTCGATGGGGTTCGAACCCGACCTCGACGCGACGTACCACCCGTTCCCCTGAGCCGTCGCGTCGCGATTGCCCCATCCCGCCGATTTAAACCGTTCCCGCCCGCTCACGACGGTATGGAGGTCCACCCGGACGCAGACGACGCGGCGGTGGAAGCGGTCGACGGCGTACGCCTCACGCAGGGCGCCGCCGGCGACGAGACCAGCATCCAGCGGTTCGTCATCGACCCCGGCGCCACGGTGCCCGAACACGACCACCCGCACGAGCAGGTGGGCGTGATCACCGAGGGCGCCCTCACCTTCGTCGTCGACGGCGAGGACCGGGTCGTCGAGGCGGGCGACACGTACGTGATTCCGGGCGACGAACCGCACGCGGCCCGGAACGACGGCGACGAGGTCGTCGTCGGCTACGACATCTTCTCGCCGCCGCGGCCGAACCCCGACTGGGGGGAGTAGTCCCTTATAAACCGTCGCGCTCGAACCGCCCGCGCGCCGGGCCGCGATCCGAATTCCGGGGCAACGCCCGCCACTGCCACGCACCCTTTATAAGACCGACCCGAACCGAATGACAAGTATGGCACGCGTGAGCGTCGGGGCGCGGCTCCACTTCGGCTTCTGTAACCTCAGCCTCTCGCACGAGCGCCTGTACGGCGCGCTCGGCGTCGGGGTCGCCGAGCCGCGGGTCGTCGTCGACGCGGAGCCGGCCGAGGCCGTGTCGGTCGACTCGGTCCCGGCAGGCGCCGACCCGTCCGTGCGCGCCGACCTCCGCGAGTACGCGACCACGGCCGCCGACCTGCTCGGCGTCGACGGCGCGCGACTCCGGCTCCGGGAGTCGCTCCCGCGCCACGCCGGCCTCGGGAGCGGGACCCGACTGGCCGCGGCGACGCTCGCGGCGGTGGCGGCCGCCCACGAGCGCCGGCCTCGCGTCCGAGAGCGCGCGCCGGCGCTCGGTCGGGGCGGGCGCTCCGGCGTCGGCGTCGCGACCTTCGAGGCGGGCGGGTTCGTCCTCGACGCCGGCCACCCCACCGCGCGCTTTACCACCGACCGCCCCGCAGACGGCGAGTGGACCGTGCCGCCGGTGGCGGCCCGCCACGCCGTGCCCGACTCGTGGCGATTCCTACTTGTCCGACCGGACGCCGACCCCGGCCGCGACGGCGACGCCGAGGACGGAGCGATGCGGACCGCGGTCGAGCGCGCGGACCCGGCGCTCTCCGACCGCATCGGCGGCATCGTCACCCGGCGCGCGCTCCCGGCGGTCGCGGCCGGGAACGCGGAGCGCTTCGGCGTCGCGGTCGCGGAGATCGGTCGGCTCAACGGCGCCTGGTACGCCGACGAGCAGGGCGGCGTCTACCGGCCGCCGGTCGGCGACGTGGTGGCGTCGCTGTCGGGGTCGCCGGCCGTCTTCGGCGCCGGACAGTCCTCGTGGGGGCCGACCGTCTACGGCGTCACCGACGCCGAAAACGCCCGTGCGGCCGCGGCCGCCGGCGAGCGCGCTCTCGCCGAGGCGGGCGTCTCCGGGTCGGTGTCGGTCGTCGAGGCGGCCGACGACGGCGCGCGGGTGACGCCCGGGGACTGACCGCCGGGCCGCCCCCGAACGAGCAACAACACTAAGCGGAGCGGCGTTCCCATAGGGAGTATGCCGAGTCTTCCGTTCGGCGTCGCCCGGCTCGACTCGCTGTTAGAGGGCGGGGCGCCGCCGGGGAACGTCGTGTTGCTCGCCGGCGAGTCCGGCGCCGGCGCCCGCGAGTTCCTGTACACCAGCGCGGCGATAAACGCCCTCGGGCACGCCGACGAGGAGCTGTTCGACCTCTACTACGGCGACATCGCCGCCGACGCGACGCTGCCCGAGGAGGTCCACTACATTTCGTTTACCGCGGACACCGGGGCGCTCACCCGCGAGATGGGGTACACGATGGCCGACGACATCGTCGACGCCGCCATCGACGAGATCAACTTCCGCGACCTCTCGCCCGAGTACTTCCAGCTCAGCCCGATCCCCCGCGACTGGTACGAGGCGGAGACGGCGTCGATCACGGAGCTGGGCGACCGCGGCGAGTACGAGGACGTCCTCACGGCGTTCGGCGACTACCTGTCCGCACACGGCGACGACAGCCTCGTCTGTATCGACTCCGTGACCGACCTCGTCTCGATGGTCGACGACGACACCGACTGGAGCGACGTGGCGATGGTGATGAAGGGGCTCAAGAAGGCGGCCTACGAGTGGGGCGGGCTCATCCTCGTGTTGGTCAACACCGACTCGATCACCGACCGGGAGTTCGGGGCGCTCATGGACGCCGCGGGCGGCACCCTGCAGTTCACGTGGGAGAGCGGCGGCTCACAGCGCGCCCGGACGATGTTCGTCCGCGAGTTCCGCGGCGTGCTCTCGCGGCTGGAGTCGGAGAACATCGTCCGGTTCGAGACCGAGATCCACGACGGCGGCTTCGACATCAGCGACGTGCGCAAGATCCGGTGAGGGCGGCTCCCGAGTATCGTTCGAGAAAATGACGCGACAGATTACTTAACCCTCCACGTCGAACGGGTCGTAGATGACGGGGGACCAGCGATGAGCGATTCCGATCCGACCGACGCCGCCGACGGTCCCGACACCGTCGCCAGCGACGAGGAGGCCGACGCGCCCGCCGACCTCGCTGACGCCGCGGCCACGGCCGCCGCCGAAGAGGTCGGCGCCAGCCGCGAGGAACTGGTGAAACGCGCTCTCGTCGCGCTCGCGGAGTCGGAGGGGATCGACGTCCCCGACGAAGAGCGGGTCGCCGACGTGGAGTCGCGACTCGACGCCCTCGACGAGTCGGTCGACGAGAAGGTCGCGGACCTCCGCGAGCGCTTCGTGGAGCTGTACCGAGACCTCGAATCGACCGCCTCCGCGGACCACAGCCACGAGGAGACGACCGAGCGGCTGGACGCGGTCGCGGCCGAACTCGACGCCGTCGCCGCCCGCCTCGACGAGGTGGAGGCCGAGGCGACCGCCGGCGAGACGGTCGACGAGCGGCTCGATTCTACTGACGAGCGGCTCGATGCCACTACCGAGCGACTCGACGCCATCGACGACCGACTGGCCGGCGCCGAGTCGACCATCGAGGACCTCGACGAGTTACCCGCCCGGATCGAGGCGCTCGAAGACCGCGTCGACGACCTCGACGACGTCGACGAGAAGCTCTCTCGCGTCGCGAGCGCGGTCGTCAGGGTCCGCCGGCGGCTGGATGCGGCCGAGCGCGACCGCGGCGACCGCGAGCGCCTCGACGCGCTGACCGCCGCCGCGAACCGCGCAGGGGTCCGGAAGGCCAAGTGTACCAACTGCGGCGACGCCGTCGACCTCGGGCTGTTGACCGCGCCGGAGTGTCCCCACTGCGGTCGCGGGTTCGCCGAGTTGGAGCCGAACACCGGCTTTCTCGGCACGTCGCGGCTGGTCGCCGCCGACCAGCCCGCGCTCGACGGCACGGTGAGCGGAAGCGCGTCCGACGCCGGGACGCACGGAGGCGACGTGAGCACCCGCGGGACCGACGGAGGGCGGGAGTCGTGACCGACGACGCGGACGACGAGGCGGCTCCGGGAGACGACGACGAGGGGTTCTCCGACCCGCTGGACGAACTGGGGGCAGACGAGGAGCCGGTCGACGACCCCTTCGCTCAGTTGGATGCGGACGCGGCCGACGCCGACGCCGACGCCCCCGGCGACGACGCGTTCGACGACGAGGCGTTCACGGACAGCGGGTCGGACACAGGGGCGAGCGAGTCCGAGGAACCGCTCTTCGGCGAGGCGAAGGCGGAGGGCGGCGAAGCGGGCGAGCGCGACGACCCGTTCGACGAACTCGGCCCGTCGACCGGCGACGCGGACCTCGACGAGGCGTTCGAACGGATGGACGTGGGCGAACTGTCCGACGAGGACGTCTGGAAGTCGCTTGACGAAGACGACGGGCCGCCGGGCCCCGGCGCCGCGGGCTTCGATTCTGCGGGGCCGTTCGGGGGCGCCGACGTCGGCCGCGTAATCTCGAAACAGGCGTACTGCCAGCAGTGCCCGCACTTCTCGGCACCGCCGGCGGCGACCTGCACCCACGAGGGAACCACCATCCTCGAAGCCATCGGGTTCGACGAGTTCCGCGTTCGGAACTGCCCGATGGTCGACGACGACCCCACCTTCGACGCGGCGGACGCGGAGTGAGTTATAAGACGTCGGCGAGCGCGTCCATGGCCTCGTCGACGCGCTCGACGCGCGCGGCGTGTCCCATGTGACCGATACGCAAGATATCGTCGGCCGACGCTCCCAGCCCGGTCGCGACGAGAACGTCGTGTTCCTCGCGGAGAGCCGCTTGGAGCGTCTCGGCTCGGCCGGGCACCTCGAAGGCCGTCACCGTCGGCGAACTGCGCTCGGGGTCCGGGTACGGCGCGAGCCCCAGGTCCGCGCCGCGCTCGCGACACTGCGCCGCGGCGGCCCGGTGGCGCTCCCTGACGGCGCCGAGGCCCTCCTCCAACCACAGGCCGAGCGCGGCGTCGAGCGCGACGACCTCGGTGGTGAGGTGTGTGTAGGGGAACCCGTCCGCCGTGTCGCGCCACGGGAGGAAGTTCGTGTACAGCGAGTGCGGCTCTCGCTCCGCCATCGCCGCCCACGCGCGGTCGCTGATCGCGGCGGTGGCGAGCCCCGGCGGGGCGCTGAAACACTTCTGTGAGGCGCCGAGACACACGTCGATCCGGTCGGTTGGCACCTCGACGCCGCCGAGCGACGAGACGGCGTCGACGACGGTGAGGATCTCTCCGTCGGCCGCTTTTAAAAGATCGAGCGCTGGGCCGAGGTCGTTGAGCGTCCCCGTGGGCGTCTCACAGTGGACCATCGTCGCGAGGTCGAACTCGTGGTCGTCGTCCCCGAGGACCGCGTCGAGGTCGACGAGCGGGAGCGGGGCGTCGTAGTCGGCGCCGACCACCGTCGCCTCGCCGCCGTACGACTCGACGAAGTCGGCGAAGCCGTCGCCGTAGAGCCCGTTCGAGAGGCAGAGCACCTCGGTCCCCGGTTCGACCAGCGAGGCGACCGCGGCTTCGAGCCCCAGTATCCCCTCGCCGCCGGGGACGACCACGTCGCGCGTCACTGCGTCGCCGTCGTCCTGGCCGTCTCCCCCGTCTGCGGGCTGGTCGACGCCGTACACCGTCGCGAGCCGGTCCGTCAGCCGGTCGTATATCCGGTGGAACTCGGGGTCCACGTCGGGGTTTATCAGTTCACGGCTCATCGCGTCGCGGACGGCGGCTGGGACCGCCGTCGGTCCCGGCGTCATGAGCATACGCCGTCACGGGGTTCTACCGGCATAAGGGCGCCGTCCCGGCCCGGCGGCGCCGCGCGTCTCACCCCCACGAGTACGTTTATATCCCGCCGAGTTGGATCTGATATATGACACGAAATCGCCGTCTCCCCTCCCGGACGGCCCTTTCCGTCGGCGGGTGCACACCGAGCGCGGGACCGGAGGCGTGAATGTCCCGCCGACTCGTGGCGCTCCTCGCCATGGCCGCGCTCCTCGGCGGCGTGTTCGCCGGCCTCGCCGTCGCCCAGGAGCAGCCGCCCTTCGTGCGCGGCGAACCGGAGCTGGACGTGTACCTCCCCGACGGTACCGTGTCGCCGGGGACGGCGACGGATCTCACGGTACAGATCGCGAACGACGGCGAGGTTGACGCGGGGGTCGACACCCGCAGAGCCGTCGTCACGGCCGCCCGGAGCGTCGTCGTCGAGGTCCGAAACGACGACTCGCCGCTCGTCGTCGAGACGGGCCGGTTCGCCGTCGGGTCGATCGGCGAGGGCGCGGTCCGCGACGTGCCGGTCGCGGTGCGGGTCCCGGCCGACGCGGCGCCGGGGACGTACTCGCTCGACGTGCGGCTCGACTACTCGTACACCTCCGTGTCGGTCCCGCGAAGCACGATTGTCCAGGACCGAACGCGAACCCGCACCGAGTCGGTCTCGGTGACCGTCGACGACGGGCCGCGGTTCGCGATGCGAACGGTCGACACGGACCTGCAGGTGGGCGACTCCGGCACGCTCGCCGTGAACGTGACCAACGTCGGCGGCGAGGTCGCTCGCGACCTGTCGGTCGAACTCGTCGCGAACGGCCCCGACCTCACGCTCGGCGAGACGGCCCGAAACACCGCGCGGATCGACCGGCTCGCCCCCGGCGCGAACGCGACGATCAGGGTCCCGGCGAGCCTCGGCGAGCGCGCCGCGGGCGACGCCTTCGACCTCACCGGCGCCGTTCGGTACACCGACGGCGAGGGGATCCGCGACGCCCACGAGGGGATTCCGGTCGGGGTCCGCCCCCTCCCGGAGCAGTCGTTCTCGGTCGCCGTCGACGACTCGACGCTCCGCGTCGGCGAGAACGGGAGCGTCAGCGGGACGATCAGAAACGAGGGGCCGACCGACGTGCGGGGCGTCGTCGTCGCGGTCGGCGACGGGGCGTTCGTCCCGCGCAGCCCGCGGTACGCCGTCGGCGACCTCGACGCGGGCGAGCGCGCCTCGTTCCGGTTCCGCGGCGAGATTCCGGCGAGCGCCGACTCGGTCCCTCAGCAGCTGCGCTTTACCGCCCGCTACCGGAGCGCCGCCGACTCTCAGCGAACGGTCACCGAGTCGGTGCGGGTCCCGGTCGCCGAGCGCCGGGACGCGTTGACGGTGTCCGCGGGCGACCCGCGGTTCGCGGCGGGCGAATCGGGCGTGCTGCGACTCGACGTGACGAACCGTCGGGACGTGACGATTGAAAACGTCGAACTGCGTCTCGTCGTCGACGCGCCGCTCGAAAGCGAGTTCCGCACGACCGTGATCCCGTCGCTGGCGCCCGGCGAGACCGGACGGGTCGCGTTCGACCTCACGGTCGACGGCGACGCCCCGCCGACCCGGTACCCGGCGAGCGTCGAGACCGCGTACACCGACTCCGACGGCGGTCGCGTCGACGGCGCTCCCGCGACGGTCGCCGTCGCCGTCACCGAGTCGTCCGGGGGCGACGTCCCCATCGAGATGGGCGTGTTGGTCGTGCTCCTGGTCCTCGTCGCCGCCGGCGCGTGGTGGTTCTATGTCAGATGAGCCCGGCTCGCCCATCGTCGCCGACGGGCTGACGAAGGACTTCGGGAGCGTGCTCGCGAACGACGACGTGTCCTTCGCGGTGGACGAGGGGGAGGTGTTCGGCTTTCTCGGCCCCAACGGCGCCGGGAAGTCGACGACGATACGGTTGCTGTTGGGGCTGTTGAAACCCACCGCGGGGACGGCGCGGGTGCTCGGCGCCGACATCCGCGACGAGACCGCGCTGACGGCGGCCAAACGCCGGATCGGGTACCTCCCGGCGCACCTCGGCTTCAGCGAGGCGGCGACCGGAGAGGCGGTGCTCGACTACCACGGCGCGATGAAAGGCGACGGTCGCCGCGAGGAGCTGTTGGAGCTGTTCACGCCGCCGATAGCGCGACCGATACGCGAGTACTCGACCGGGAACCGGCGCATGCTCGGGCTGGTACAGGCGTTCATGCACGACCCCGACCTCGTGATCATGGACGAGCCGACCGCCGGGCTCGACCCGCTCAAACAAGAGGCGTTCAACGAGTTCGTGCGCACCGAGCGCGACCGCGGCACGACCGTCTTCTTCTCCTCGCACGTCCTGAGCGAGGTCCAGCGCGTCTGCGACCGCGTCGGCATCCTGCGGGCCGGCTCCCTCGTCGAACTCGAAACCGTCGACGCGCTGCTTCACCGCAGCGGCAAACACGTCCGCGTCCACGCGAGCGACGCGGCGGTCGCCGAGATAACCGCGCTCGGCGGGGTCGTCGGCCCGGAGCGGTTCGGCGGCGGCGTCCAGTTCGTCTACGCGGGGGACCTCGACGCGCTCCTCGACGCGCTCGCGGCGCACGACGTTCGCGACGTCGAGATCGGCGAACCGCCGATAGAGGACGTGTTCGCACACTACTACGGGAGCGAGGAGTCGCCGGCCCAAGGAGACCGCGAGGCCTCAGATCGACGAGAGAACGGCTCGTCGGCGGTCGACGAGCGCGAGGCGGACAGTGCTTGAGACGCTTCGGTACGAGGGGAGACGCCGGCTCCGCGGCGCGGCGATCCTCACGGGCGGTATCGGGGCGTACGCCGGCTTCATCGTCTGGTATTTCACCATCTTGGAGGGCGTCGACTACGAGGACATCTTCGACGACCTGCCGCCGGCGATGCTGGAGGCGTTCGGCATCGAGAGCCTGTCGACCATCGAGGGGTTCCTCGGCGCGCAGGTGTTCAACTTCGTCTGGCTGCTCGGACTGGGGCTCTACTTCGCGTACGTCGCCGGCGGCACCATCGCGAGCGACATCGAGACGGAGCGGCTGGACCTGCTCCTGTCGCTCCCGGTCACGCGGTCGCGGCTGCTCTTCGAGAAGTTCGCCGCGCTGCTCGTCCCCGTCGTCGTCGTCAACGCCCTGGGCGGGCCGCTGATCTACCTGTTCGTCGTCGCCGCCGGGGAGACGATCGCCCTCGACCACCTGCTTCTGGCGCACCTCCTCTCGATACCGTTCCTCCTCGTCTGTGCGGGGATCGGCCTCGTTTTCTCCGTCGCTGTCGACCGCGCGGCGATCGCCGAGCGCGCCGCCGTCGGCACCGTCTTCGTCTTGTATCTGATCGAGTCGTCCGTCGGCGGCGCCGAGGGGTACGACTGGATGCAGTACGTGAGCCCGACGCAGTACTACGAGCCGACGCCGATACTGATGGACGGCTCCTTCGAGCCGATCGACTCGGCGATCCTGCTCGTCGCGTTCGTCGGCCTCATGCTCCTCTCGCAGGCCCTGTTCGTGCGCAGAGACGTGTGACCGTGGCTCACGGTACCACGATACTGGCCGTGCCTCACGGTACCATGATAACAGCCGTGGTTTATGGTAACACGATGGCCGGAGTATTCATAAGCATCTGTTGCTTTAGTTAGGCCACAATGATGCTCCCGACCCACGTCCTCGGTGGGATGTTGCTCGCCGCACCGCTGGTGCGTGTGGCCCCAGAGCTGGCGCCGATCGGTTTCGTCGCCGGGTTCGTCGGGGGGCTGTTCCCGGATCTGGACATGTACGTCGGCCACAGGAAGACGCTCCACTTCCCGGTGTACTACGGCGTCGCGGCCGTGCCTGCGGTCCTCGCGGCCCTGCTCGCGCCGAGCGCGGTGACCGTCGCCGCGGCGCTCTTTATCCTCGGCGCCGCCGTCCACAGCGTCGCCGACATGTACGGCGGCGGCCTGGAACTGCGCCCGTGGGAGGGGAACTCCGACCGCGCGGTGTACAACCACTACCGAGGGGCGTGGATCGCCCCGCGGCAGTTCGTGCGCTACGACGGCGCCGTCGAGGACCTCGCGCTGTCGGTCGGGCTGGCGCTCCCGCTCCTGTTCCTGCTCGACGGCCGGCTTCAGCAGGTCGTTCTGGGAACGGTCGCCGTCGCCGCCGGGTACACGGCCCTTCGGCGCTCCCTCGCCGACCTCGCGGGCCGGCTCGTCCCGTACGCGCCGGACGCGGTGTCGCCGTTCCTCCCGGACCGGTACTTCGACGACGAACCGGACCGGTAGCGGCGTCTCGGCCCGCCATTTATAAGTGAACGTCCGCACCGCGGGCCGCGAGAGCCGCTCCGGGAGGCGAACGAGACGACCGGTCGCGTCGCGCCGCCCGGACTCGTCGGCGTCCATCCGGAAGAGAACAGTCTGTTACGGACAACACCATACGCCCGCCGAGAGGCGAACGACGGCCACACTCGGTCTGATTCACTCGTGAGTGCGAGTTGTTAACACGCTACCGCTGCGACATCTTGCGATTTCTCGGCGGCGCCGAATTCGGAGCGTAACCAGCGATACGTTCTTTGTAAGTTATCCATGGTGGCGCGTTCGTCATACGGATATAGTATTGTGCGCTTGTCCCAAAATCATTATATCCTATCGACTGCTAGGTGTCTGTGTATGAGTGAATCCGGACTGCGGGAGCCGCCGCGCGCGCGTTCCCAGCCCGCGGAGGGGAACCGATGACCGGGACAGAGCTGCTGCCCGGCGCGTCGCCCACGCTGGCGGCGCTCGTCGTCCTCGCCGTGGTCGTCCTCGAAGCCGGCCTGCTCCACGCCGGATACGGCATCGTAGAGGACCGACTCGGTCCAGTCGTATTCAAACGGATCGCCCGCCGATAGATGCTCGGACTACTCGGATTGAGCCCCGGCCTGTTCGCGCTCTTCGTCGTCTTCGGCTTCATGGTCGGCGTGTTCTTCGGCTTCTTCGGGATGGGCGGGTCGTTCCTCGTCACCCCCGCGCTGCTCATCCTCGGCTACCCGGCGCCCGTCGCCATCGGGAGCTCGATGACGTTCGTCTTCGGGACCGCCGTGATCGCGACGCTGAAACACCACGACTCGGGGCAGGTGGACTACCGGCTCGGCGGGCTGATGTTCGTCGGCATCGCCCTCGGCATCGAGGGCGGGAGCCGGCTCGTGTTCGGCTTAGAGGCGCTCGGCATCGCCGACGCGGTCGTCGGGGTGGCGTACGTCCTCGTCCTCGCGGCCATCGGGCTCCTCTTCACCCGGAGCGCGCTGAACGACGACGGCGACGAGGACGAGACCGACGAGGGCGACGAAACCGACGAGTCGAGCGACGACGACGTTCCCGCCATCGCCCGGCGGATCCAGTCGTACGACATCCCGCCGATGATGACGCTCGCCGACGGACAGCAGGCGTCGCTGTGGACGATCTCCGGCGTCAGCGCCGCCGTGGGCGTCATCTCGGGCTTCCTCGGCGTCGGCGGGGGGTTCGTCCGGATGCCCGCCATCTACTACGTCATCGGCACCTCGCTCGCGGCGGCGGTCGGGACGAGCCTCTTCACCGGGCTCCTCTCCGGCGGCGTCGGGGCGTTCACCTACGGGCGCGCCGGCGTGATCGACTTAGGCATCGTCACCGCGCTGTTAGTCGGGAGCGCGCTCGGCGCCCGGATCGGCTCCGGGGCGACCGCCTACGTGAACGAGGACGACGTGACCATCTACTTCGGGGTCATGCTGCTCGTCGCGAGCGCCGCGGTCGCGCTCGGCGAGGGGGCGCGGTGGCTCTCGATGCCGGTCCTCGATCAGGTGAGTTTCGTCCTGCTCGTCGGCTCCGCGCTGTTCGTCTGCTCGATCATCCTCTATCACGGCGCCCTCGCGGTGCGCCGCGAGCGCGGACCGTCGTCGGTGTGAGCAGGCGGCTCCGGGGGCCGGTCCTCGGGTCAGTCGCGGTTCGGGTCAGCCACAGTTCGGGTCAGTCGCGGTCGTCGATCGCCCGCGTCGCCGCGAGCACCGTCTCGTGGAGCGCGCCGTTCGAGACGACGAGCCCCGTCGAGTCGTGTCGCCAGCGGTTCCCGTCCAGGTCCGTCGCCCTGCCGCCCGCCTGCCGGACCATGAACACGCCCGCGACCGAGTCCCAGGGGTTCGCGGCGAGGTTCGAGATCACTCCTTCCAGGCCGCCCGCGGCGACGGTCGGTAAGACGATCTGTGCGGCCCCCAGTCGGCGCAGGTCGCCGAACCGCCGGACGACGGCCTCGCAGGCGGCGGCGTACTGGTCGCGGGAGTCGAAGTCCCACCATAGCGTCGGGGCCACCGCGGCCCGCTTCGGGTCCGACACGTCGCTGACGGAGAGCTGCTCGCCGTTGCGGTACGCGCCTTCCGCGTCCGCGGTGTACACGTCGTCGAGCGCGGGGGCGACGATGGCCGCGGCGACCGGTTCGCCGTCGACGACCGCCGCCACCGCGGTCGCCCACACCGGTATGTCCCGGACGTAGTTGTCGGTGCCGTCGATCGGGTCGATCACCCACGCGGCGCCCGTCTCGGGGACGGTCTTGCGCTCTTCCTCTTCCTCGCCGACGATCGCGTCCTCCGGGAACGTCTCCCGGATCGCGTCGATCACCGTCCGCTGTGCCGCGCGGTCCGCCTCCGTCACCACGTCGGCGTTGCCTTTGGTCTCGACTTCGATGTCGCTGCGGAACCGCTCGTGTGCGACCCGCGCGCCGGCGCGCGCCGCGCGCTCGGCGACGGCGGCGCGCTCGTCTGTGTCGGTCATGGACCCGATCCGACCGCCGGACGCGTATACACGTCGATCCGGCGATCGCCGGCCCGCCCGAACTATTAACTCAGTTCCGAATCCGAGTACATTTAAGTACATTCGGGGGTGACGTGGGTGTATGGAACCCGAGGAAGCGGTCCGCCAGCTGGAGTACGCAATCGATGCCTCGCTTGACGAGACCGGACAGCGAACGGCCGCCACCTACCGCCCGACCTTCGAACGCGTCGCCGACCGCGCGGACGGGGGCGCCGTCTATGCGCTCGCCGGCGCGCTGGCCGACACGGTCGCCGCGGGCGACCGACCGTCTCCTGCCGAGGCGAACGCGACCGCCGACCGCGTACTCGACGACTGGGCGTACACCGACGGCGGGGCGTAAGCGCCCCGTCGAGCCCGGCCTGCACCCCCGCTCGAATCTCTCTCCTCGATCCGGCTGTCCCGTGAGCCGCGGCGCTGTCCGTCGTCCGGTTCGCCCTGCTGCGGGCCTCGTGTGAGAGGGTGAGTCGATCGCGAGCCGGCCGATACAGACCGTTATCGGTCGGCTAACGGTCACACACCGCGTGAAAAAAATCTCTCTGCGAACGATATCGCAACTACCGATCTACTCGACGCCCTGCTCTGCTGCCGCGTTCGCGTTGATCACAAGGCTCCCGTCCAGGACCTGTTCGCCGGTCGTGTCCGGACTGTCCGTCGTATCGATCTGGAGTGACACGTACACGGCCTCCCCTGAGGGAATCGACTCGCCCTGTCCGGGTGACCCACTTCCGGAGTCGCCGGGGTTCCCGTCGTTGAAACTGAGTGCTTCGAGGGGCTGTGTCTGCTTGACGGTCGGATCTGCGAGATCGATCGCGCTGGTGGCCGTTGCCGAGTCGACCTTACTCGGCGAATCGTCGGACGACGAATCGTTGATATCGGACGCCGCACCTTGGAGGTACAGCGTTGCTCCGGCCTCATCTTGGGTAGCGCTATCTTCGTCGAGGACGTAACCAATCTCCAAGTCGATCGTGCTGTCGGTCTGGTTTTTGACGACGAAGGCAGATTGATCGATGTCGTCCCCGGCGACGTAGGGCCGTCCGTCACCGGCCGCCCGGTAGCCAACCGTATCGTCGTCGTAGATGCTCTCGAAGTCCGTACTTTCGAGACCGTCACCCAGCGCGTCATCGTTCATCGCGCCGAGTTGGTACTTCGAGTTGTCGTTCACCCCTTGACCTCCCTGGCCCGAGGTGAAGTCGATTTCTAGGTCGCCGTTGTTCATGCCGACTATCTCACCGACACCACGCCCCCCACCGACCTCAAGCGCGACTAAGGCGCTGGAGTCGTCGACGACAGAGAGAGTCGCGTCCCGTTCGGCGGTCATTGAGGAGAACGCCCCCGTCCCTGTTGCGGCCGCTGCTCCCGAAGCCAATGCACCCAGTCCAATCACGAATTTGCGTCGTTCCATGTCGTATGTCACCTGTGTTCACGCACCCCCGCAACCCGCCCACCGGGCCGGGAGCGCTCGGATAGTCCATACGGGGGATGATACTTCGTTATGAATTTCTCGACATGTTCACGAGTCGCTCTTGATGCGTGACGTCCCCAGCTCAATGCATCGAAGGTGCGACTCGTCGTCCGGACCCGTATAATCTAAAAGACGTAGATGAAGCCCAGAAATCGCATTAAACCGGGTTCCAACTAATCAACGACTCCCTGAAAAACCGGTTGGGTGTCCTTACTGGATTTCAGCCACCCGATGTCTGACCGACGATCGAGGCCTAATTCACCAGAAAAATTATACTAACAGGTTAACTATCCTACCTATTTATCACGGTACCTCGCACACGTTTCAAGCGACAATCGCCGGTTCTTGGGAGGGGGTCGGCGTCACAATCCCGAGGTGGCCACACTAATGATCTCTACAACTGCCATGACCGATGGACCGAGCCGAAAGGGGAGTAAACTATCCGAGGATGAGATCTTCGAGGTGCTATCGAACAGACGGCGACGCTTCGTCATCCACGCGCTCAAGCGTGCAGAAGAGCCGCTCGATGTCTCGGATCTCTCGACTCGCGTCACCGGGTGGGAACTCGACGTCGACCCGGACGAGGTCGGGTACGAGGACCGACGGAACGTGTATAGCACGCTCCAACGAACGCACCTACCGAAACTGGAAGAGAAGAACGTGATAACTGTTCACGAGGAGGAGAACCTCGTCGAGCCGACGGCAGAGCTGGAGGAACTCGATATCTACGTCGAAGTCCTCGGGAGCCGAGAGATTCCGTGGAGCCTCTACTACGTCGGCCTCGCGGGACTCGCCGCCGCGCTCCTGTGCGCCGTCGCCGTCGAGACGCCGGGCTTCGCCGGCCTCGAAGCGCTCGACGTGGGCGTGTTCACCGCCACCGCCTTCGGCATCTCGTCGGTCGCACACCACACGATCGGCCGCCGAACGCGCCTCGGCAACACGGAAAAGCCGCCCGAACTCCGCAAGCGCAGATGAGCGCCGCAACCCGGTCGCCGCCGGCCCGGATGCGAACCCTTCGGACGCTGAGCCTCGTGCTCGCGTTCACGGCCGCGGTCGGGTTGATATTCGGCACCGCCGGGTTCACCGCGTTGGAGGCCGACCGCGGGGTCGCGGTCAACGTGACCGACGACGAGCGCGCGTTTCTCGGCTACGAGCCGCTGACCGACGATGTCCGCCACGGAGAGCCCACGGTCGTCGTCGAGTACCGGAACCAGTTCGGGTCCGACTTGGATGAGCTCAACGTCTCCGTCTCGATCGCGGACGACGGTTCGACGCGAGCCGCGATCGATTCGGTCGAGACGCCCTCTTCCATCGGCGAGGGGACCGCGGCCGGCGTCAACGTCACGCTGCACTGTCCCAAGCGAGAGCCGGTCCCGCTCCTGTTCGAGGCCGACGGAAACGGCGGCGGCGTCAGCGTCTCGCTCGACCGAGTCCACACGGTGACGTGCGTGCCGGAGGCCCCGGAAGTGACCGGCGTCACGTTCGACGACGCCGCGAACGGGAACGTCTCCGTGAGCGGCTCCGACGGCGACGTTGTCGCGACCGTGTGGCTCGCCGAGAACCCGCCGACCGAGAGCGTCGAAACCCTCACGGCGGTGTCGTTCGAGGGAGCGGCCTCGTTCGACACGTCGAAGAAACTCAAGCCGCAGGTCGTTCAGCACCCGTCCGCAGACGAACTCGCTCAGGATCAGAAGATCGTCGCCGTCGAGTTTCTCTCCCAGAGCGTCACGTACGTCCACCCCGGTTGGGACGCCGGCGTCTACGAGAACCCTTCCTCGAACAACGGCGTCGAGTATTACGGGGCCGTCGACGAGCAGTTCCTGCTGAACGTCTCGGTCGAAGGCGACGAGGTCACCGCCGAAAGCGAGGCCGACGACTGACTCCTCCCTCGGTTCGCCTTTTTATATCTCGATTCGCTCCCCGAGAGCGGGCGCGCTCGCGTCGACCCCGTCCTCGCGCAAGTCCGCCGCGAACGCCTCGCAGCGGTCGCCGTGGTTGATGAGGACCCGCGCGTCGCGGTACGACGCGAGGAACGACTCCAACCCCCCGCGGTCGGCGTGTGCGGAGAAGTCGAACGACTCCACGCGGGCGCTGACGGGCCGGACCTGTCCGTTTATCGCCAGTCGCCCGTGGTCTTGGAGCTCTCGGCCCGGCGTCCCCTCGACCTGGTACCCGGTGAGCGTCACCGCGTTGGTCGGGCTCCCGCGGATCTTCGGGAGGTACGAGTGGACGGGGCCACCGGCGAGCATCCCCGACGTGGTGATGATCAGCTCGTTGTCGGCGGCGATCCGCTCGCGCTGGCCATCGCGGCCCGTGACGAAGCGTGCGGCACCCTTCGCCTGGCGGAACGCCTCGGCGTCGCGCAGAAAGTCGGGGTACTGGCGAACCAGTCGCGTCACCTCGATACCCATCCCGTCGACGTAGGGGGTCAGGTCGTTGGCGGCGGCGACGAGCATGAGCTCTTGGGTCCGCCCGATGGCGAACGCGGGCGCGACGACGGTCCCGCCCTCCCACATCGTCGTTTGCACGCGCTCGGCCCATCGCTGTTCGACCGCCTGCCGGTCCTCGTGTGTCACGTCCGCGTACGTCGCCTCGCAGATCACGGCGTCGGCGTCGGGCCGGGCCGTCGTCCCCGACACGAGCCGTTGGTCGTCGGTGTGGAAGTCGCCGGTGTACAGCAGCGTCGTCTCGCCGTCGTCGACGAGGACGTGTGCGGAGCCCGGAATGTGGCCGGCGTTGAAAAGCGTCACCTCGTAGTCGGTCCCCCCGGCCGAGACGACGAACGGCTCCTCGTAGCCGTGCCGCCGTTCGACCTCGCCGAGCCGCGCGACGTGCTCCTCCGAGAAGGGACAGCGCGGGCTCGTCCCGTGGAGTTTCAGCGTGTCCCGCGCCAGCGTCCGCGTCAGGTCCGCGGTCGGCGGCGTCCAGTGGATCGCGGGCCGGCGGTCGCCTTTTACGAGCGCCGGCACCGCGCCGACGTGGTCGAGGTGGCCGTGCGAGACCACCACCGCGTCGGGTTCGGGGTCGCGGACCGGGTACTGCGGCGGGTCCGCGGTCAACAGGCCGTAGTCGATGAGCAGCGCGTCGTCGACGAGCACCGCGCTCCGACCGACCTCGCGGGCGCCGCCCAGAAACTCGACCTCCATTGCCGGCCCGTAGCCGCCCGTCGCGTTAGTGTTCGTCGGTCCGGTCGCCGTCGAGCCGCGCCGAGCCGCGCCCGGCGACCGGCAGCGGCCCGACGAACCACACCCACGCGGCGAGCGCGATCGCGCCGGGCAGTTCCGGCAGCGCCAGGCCCGTCACCGGCCACCACCCCGCGAGGAACGTCGCCCAGACCGCGACGTGAACCGGCACGAAGGCGAGCGCGAGCGCGCCGGTCGTCGTTCCCCGTCGGAGCGCCCCGTCGACCGCGAAGGTGGCGGTGAGGAGCGCGTAGAACCCGATCGCGGCCGGCGCGTGCAGCGGCTCGGTGAGATCGAAGCGCCCGACCCCCGCCATCGCGACCATCGCGAGCGCGAGGAGCGCGGCTCGGCCGGCAACGCCGACCCCGCGCCGCGCCGAGGTCGCCCAGACGCCGACCGCGTACCCGACGCCCGCGGCGCCGCCCAGCATGAGCCCCCAGTTGAACGCGGGGGCGCTCCGCGGGCGGACGCCCAGGTCCGAGAGCGCGTCGGCCGTCCACGAGAACGTCGGATCGAGAAGGATCGCGGCCGCGACGCCGCCGAGCGCGAACAGCGTGGCCGCGGCGCCGAGCGCGCGGACGAGGTCGGAGGCGTCACGCTCGGCGCGTTCGGTCGGTGGCGCGGCCATCCCGCGGGCGGTCAGTCGAGGCGTTCCGCGGCGTCGCGCTCGACCAGCGGCGCCGCGTTCTCGGCGGGGAGGGTCACGACGTCCTCGCTGGCGAGGTCGTACTCTCGCTCGTCGACGCCGAAGATGGAGCCGATGTCGCGCGTCACCCTGACGGTCGCGCGGTCGGTGGCGGTCGAGTCGGCGACGCCCGTCTCCGCGTCACTCTCCCCTGCGTCGCTCGTTGCTTCGTCACTCGTCGCTTCGTCACTCGTCGCTTCGTCACCCGTCCCTGCGCCGCCGGACGGTTCGCCCGTCCCCGCGTCGTCCTCGCCCTCCACGCCGGGCGCTCCGGGCGGGGCGGGCTCCGGCGGGACCGGCGTCGGCCCGTCGGCGTCGCCCGCATCGCGCTGCGGGGCCGAGGCGTCGCTTTTGCTCTCTCCGTCCGCGGCTCGCGCCCCGCCGTCGGTCGAGGCGTCGAGGGCGTCCGTGACCTCCTCGGTCGACCCGCCCATGGCGCCGGCGAGCGCGTCGCCGCGCCCTCCGGACTCGGCCGCCGCGCTCGGCTCGGTCGGCGGCTCGTCCGCCCCTTCGGCCGCCTCCGCTTCCGGGGGCTCGGGGGTCGGTGCGGGCGGCGCTCGGTCCTCAGTAGGCGCGTCGCTCGCGGGACGGTGGGCGTCCGAGTCCGTCGCGGGGGTTCGTCGGCCGGGGGCGTCGGATCGGTTGGCGGCGTCGAGTCCGTCGAATCCGTCGGGGGTGTCGAGTCCGTCGAATCCGTCGGGGGTGTCGAGTCCGTCGCGGGCACCTCACCGGCCAGCACGTCGAGCACGCGCGACTTGTTCTCGGTTATCCGGTCGACGAGGTCGTCGAACAGCTGTCGTTCCTCCGTGGTCATCCCGTCGGCGTCGACCGACATGTCCGCCGCCGCGAACGACGCGAGCTTGACGACCTTGCCGACGCGGCGCTCGTACAGCGCCTCGGCGACCTCCTCGGCGGTCTCGACCTCGTCGGAGAGGCGCCGCACGTCGTCGTCGGAGAACGGCTTCTCGACCTGCTCCGCGCGGCGGTCGCGGGCCGCGCGCAGGTCGGCGACGTAGGCGGCCACGTCGTCGTAAAAGGAGTCCCGCAGGTGCTGGAGGCTGTCCTTGCGGCGTTCCTTCGCTTGGGCCGATCGAAGCTCGTCGAGATTCATCGTTCGGGGGCTTTCCGCGCCTCGCCGCGGGCCATCAGGAAGACGCCCACGTGTTCGGGCACGGTGTTCGTACCGGGTTCAACTCTCGTGCGCTCGCCGTTTAATTCTACCGTCCGATCCGCGTCGGTCTCGATCCGGATATCGCGGCCGACGAACCGGTCGGGAACCGCGTCGCGGAGCGGGTCGAACTCGGCGAGTTCGTCCCGATTTAGGGGGGTGACGACGAGCCCGGAGCCGCCGTGAAGCGTCCCCGGCAGCCGGATGAGCCGACGCGTGTCGGTGGTCACCGGCTCGTCGATCGGCGCGGTGTCGGTCGCGGTCACCCGCGCGGCGAGCGCGGAGACGAGTCGGCGGACGCCGGGGCCGCCGGCCTCCACGTTGCCCTCGCGGACCGCGGTGGGGTTGCGGTCGAAGGCGCCGAGGATCGTCTCGGCGCGCCCCTCGCCGATCCCCTCCAGTTCCATCAGGCGCTCGCGGGCGTCGGCCTCGTCCATGTCCCGGAGGTCGTCGGCGTACTCGACGAGCGCCGCGTGGACGCGCGCGCCCCACCCGCCCTCGGTCCGGAGGACGCGCTTCGTCGTCCCGCGCTCGGAGACGGTGCGAATCAGCCCCTCGGTGTCGAGGTCGATGGCGCGCACGTAGTCGACGACCTCGCGGCGCGCCTCGCTGTCGAGTTCGCGGACGCTCTCGTCGCGAACGTGGACGTGGTAGCCGCGGCCGCCGGAGAAGACGACGGTGCAGTCGTCGAACGCGAAGTCGTCGTCGAGGAACTCTAAGAGCCGCAGGAGGGCGTCTTTACACGCGGCGAGCATCTCGGGGTAGCTGGTCTCGGCCGGGTCCACGCCGGGGAGGTGGTCGGCGTCGAGGTCGAAGACCAGATCCGCGGAGCGCCAGCCCTTCTTCGACATCGTCGAGGCGCCGGGGTCGTCGTACCGGGCGGCCGAGAAGTACGCGTGACGGGGCGCGTTGTCGGCAAAGAACGTGTCCACGTCGCCCAAGTCGTACAGCGACTGATGCCGGAGCATCGTCGTGCCCGACCCCGGCGTCCACGGGATGTGGCCCCACTCCCGGAGGTTCGCGTCCGGCGGGAGCACGGGCGAGGCCCGGCGGTAGTAGTCGCCGAACCGCCCCTTGAGGTACTCGCGCGTCCGGTCGTCCATCGTCTCCTTCGCTACCGGCGGTCGACGTATCAACGTATCGTTCGGGAGCGAGCAGGGGCGGATATCCCCGCCGGAGAGCCGCCCGCGAGTCACTCGATTTCGCGGATCACCCGCGCCGGATTCCCCCCGACGACGACGCGGTCCGGCACGTCGTCCGTGACGACCGCGCCCGACCCGACCACGGCGCCGTCGTCGACGCGCACCCCCGGATTGAGCACCGCGTTCCCCCCGATCCACACGTCGTCGCCGACGCTCACCGGCTCGGCGCGCTCGCGGCCCGCCGCGCGCTCCGCCGGGTTGAGCGGATGCGTCGACGTGTACACCTGCACGCCCGGTCCGAGCATACAGCGGTCGCCGAACGTGACCGCGTTCGCGTCGAGGAACACGCAGCCGTAGTTCGCGAAGAAGTCGTCGCCGACGGCGACGGTGTAGCCGTAGTCACACCGGAAGGTGGGGTGGACGACCGGGTCGTCGCCGACCTCGTCGAACAGCCGTCGAAGCAGCGTTTCGCGGCGTCTCTCGGCCGCCTCGCTCGTCGCGTTGTACCGCCGGGCGAGGTCGCGGGCGCGCGCTCGGTCGGCGACCAGCTCCGGCGCGCTCGGGTCGTACGGGTCTCCGGCGAGCATCCGCTCCGTCTCCGTGGGCATACGCCCGAGAGCGGACGCCCCGACATAGTGGTTCGCGTCGCGGCGGCCGCTCGCCGCTGCGCCGATTCTTAAACCGCCGTCACCCACGCCCGGTAGTCGTCGTCGAGCTCGTACACCTCGCGGAACGCCCGCTCGACGAACCCCGCGACGCGGTTCGCGTCCGACCGCGCGGTGACGACGGCGTTCGTCCCCTCCGCCTCCTCGGGGCTCACCAGTTCGTCGATCCGAAACTCCGGGAACTCGCCGAGGAGAGTTTTTAAACGGTCCAGCTCCGCGTCGGTGCAGTCGACGATGAGCTCCGTGCCCGCGAGTTGGATCCACGGCGGCACCTCGCCGCCCTCGGTGGTGTCGCTGTCGGGGTCGATATCCACCGTCATCACCTCGCTCGACCGCGCGCGGTGGGCGGTCGCCGCGTCCGCGAACAGTTTCAGGCGCTCCCCCTCGGTCGCGGCGTCGAATCGGGTCATGTCCGCTGCTCCGCGCCGCCGGGTCTTAAAAATCGGCACCCCGCCCCGACGCGAGCGACCCGGCGACCGGTCAGTCCCGCTCCGTCTCCGCGAGCACGTCCTCGGCGATGGCCGCGGTCCGTTCCGCCGTCCGGAGCCAGTCGTCGATTTCGCCCGTCCGGATGAGGTCCAACTCGGGTTCGTCGAGCCCGTCGCGCACCACGGCGGCGCGGCGGCGGCGCGCGTACGCCTCGTCGCGCGCGAGCTCGCGCACCGACCGGAGCGTCGCCACCGTCTCGTCGCCGGCGACCCGCGAGACCAGCGGGATCAACTCGTCGATCTCGTAGGCCAGCTCGTCGCCGGCCGCGGGCGGCCAGTCGAGCGTCAGCGGCTCGGCGTCGAGCCGCTCGACGTAGGTGCGGTGGACCGCGACCGCGGTCCGGAGCGCGCCGGGATCGTCGACGTAGTGTTCCAGCTTCGAGTTGGAGTAGTCCGCGTACTCCAACAGGGTCGGTAACGGCTCCTCGCCCGCCTCGTACTCGTCGACGTACTCGCGCAAGTCGGTCGGCGGCACGTCCGCGTCGACGAACGGCGTCCCGTCGGCGCGGTCGAGGAACGCGAAGACGTCTCGGGCCGACGCCGACTGATAAAAGTCGGCGAACTCCTCGCGGATCGCGTCGTTGTACGACTCGACCGGCGCTCGCACCGCCTCCACGTCGGCGTCGAGGTCGGCGTCGGCCATCTCGGCGACCTCGCGCAGCTCTTCGAGGCGGGCGTCGAGCCCCTTCCGCGCCTCCCGCGCCTTCTTGCGCGCGGCCCGGTACTCGTCGAGTGCGTCGTCGCGGTCCGTGAGCAGGTCGACGTACTCTCCCGCCGGTTCCAGCGCCTCGCGGGCGGCCGCGAAATCGGCCTCGGAGAGCCGGCGCTTGTCGACCGCCTCGTCGGCGGCGGCGAACGCGTCGGCCGCGAGCGCGTCGTCGTCGACGTCGACCGCCTCCCCGAACTCCCCGCGGAACTGAACGTACGAGCCGAAATCGCCCGTGCCGACCGCGTCGTCCTCGTACTGGTCGAGGACGCGGTGCGCCTGCCGGTAGGTGTCGGCGGCGGCCTCGATCCGGTCGCGTCCGATCTCGGCGATCCGCGCTTCGATCCGCGCGAGTTCGTCGTACCGCTCGCGCAAGGTCGCGGCCGCCGCGCCGGCGTCGCGAACGGGGTCGTCCGCGTCCGCCATCAGTACACCTCGTCCGGGTCGAACACCCGGTCGCCGACGTGCTCGCCGTCGACGGTGCGGTAGAAGCACGAGCGGTGCCCCGTGTGACACGCCCCCACGTTCTGGTCGACGAGGTAGAGGAGCGTGTCGGCGTCGCAGTCGACCCGCACCTCGCGCACCTCCTGGGTGTGGCCGGAGGAGCCGCCCTTGTGCCACAGCTCGTCGCGCGACCGCGAGTAGTAGTGGGCCTCGCCCGTCTCGCGGGTCCGTTCGAGCGCCGCCGGCGAGACGTACGCGAGCATCAGCACCTCGCCCGAGTCGGCGTCCTGTGCGATCGCCGGGACGAGGCCGTCCTCGCCGAAGTCGACCTCGATCGCGTCCTGCCCCGCGTCGGCGTCGGTCATGTCTCGCCCGACGCGTGGGGCTCGAATAGGCCTTTTGTCTGTCTACCCCCGCCGCAACACCAGCGCGTCGCCGTCGGCGTACGCGTCGGCCCGCCGGTCGACGACCGCGAACGACAGCGACTCGTACAGCGAGAGCGCGGCGTCGTTGTCCGGGTGCGCCTGCAGCGTCACGGGGCCGGTCGCGTCGTCGATGACGGCGGCGAGCAGCCCGCGGGCGCGTCCCTCTCGGCGGTAGTCCGGATCGACGACGAGCTCCGCGAGGTGGACGCCGGGGCGGTTCGGCGCGTCGACCGGGAGCAGGTAGCCGACCGCCCGCCCGTCGGCGACGCTGACGAGCGCCGAGCCGACCGCGAGCCCGTACTCCAACAGGTCCGCGTTCGGCTGTCGGAGGTGCGACTGGAGCTCCCGGATGCGGTCGGCGTCGCCCGGCCGCGCGGCGCGGACTCTCGGATCCGTCGCGCGGCCGTCGTCGCCGCGGCCGCCGGCTGACCCGTCCGTCATCTCACACCCCCACGCCGAGCGCGACCGCGGCGACGACCGCGACGGCGGCGCCCGAGAGCGTCGCGAGGAAGTTCACCGCCTGGTTCCCGACGCGGTCCCCCTCGATCAGCGCGCCGAGGAGGCTGTCGACGGTCATCCCGGCGAGGCCGGCGAGGACGACGAGCGCGCCGCCGAGGACCGCCCCGCCGATCGGCATCCAGAGCCCGGCGAGGGCGGCGACGAGGGCCGCGCCCGCGATTCCGGCCAGTTCGCCCTGCCACGTCACCGCGCCGTCGGTGCCCGGTTCGACGCGGCGCAGGGTCGTTATCAGCCGGGGACCGTCGTACAGTCCCCCGATCTCGGACGACAGCGTGTCGGCCATCGCGGTCGCGGTCGCCCCGGCGAAGGCGAGCGCGAAGAGCGCGCCCGGCACGTCGACGTGGGCGGTCCCCGCGTAGCCGACGAGCGCGGCGAGCGCGACCGCGGAGTTGGCCAGCACGTTCCCGGTGCCGCGGGCGCCCTCGTTCTCCTGTGCGACGCCCCGGCTCGCCTTCTCGTCGAAGCGGTACTTCGAGGCCAGCCCGCCGATGGCGTAAAAGGAGATGAGGGTGGCGAACCAGCCGAGCCCGCCGAGGACGACGGCGAGCAGCGCCGACAACACGCCCGTCAGCATTCCGGGGACCGAGGCCGTCCCGAGCGCGAACGAGACGTAGCCGAGCCCCCCGCTCACCGCCAACCCGAAGGCGACGAGCGGGACCGTGACCGCCGGGTCGAGCCAGATGAACCCCCAGACCGCGAACGCGACGAGGATCATCGTGATGTGCGCGTCCCGGTCGAAGACGAGCGACCTGACGAGCGCCGCCGCGAGCGCGGCCACGGCGGCGAGGAAGGCGACCTCCGGAAGCCCGCCGACGAGTCCCGACCCCTCCGTCTGGAGCCGCACGCCGACCTGTCCGGCGGCGGCCCCGGCCGTCCCGGCGCCGACGTAACTCGCCACGAGCGTGAACTCGTCGTCGGTGCGCCCGGCGGCGACGGTGCGGCCGAGCCGTCCGACGCCGACCGCGAGGGCCGCGGCGGCAAACGCCTCGTGCGGGAGCGGCGCGCGGGGGAGGGACGCGAACAGCGCGAGGCCGCCGGCGGCGACCGCGAACGCGACGAATCCGTAGAGGCGTTCCTCCTCGCGGTCTCCCGGCAGCGCGAGCGTCTCGAACCACTCGCCGTCGCGGACGCCGAAGAAGGCGAGGCCGGCGACGGCGAGGAACGGCACGGCTGCGGCGTCGCCGAGAGCCGGCGCGAGAACGGCGACCGCCGACACCGCGGCGAAGACACTCGCCCGTCGAAGCCTCCGTATCACACCCTCGGCTACCCGCGACGCGCACTTAACGGTCCCGACAGCGCTCGGGGGCGCACCCGCTCGCAGTCGGTCGATCACCGGCGGTCGGCGCGCTCGCGACGGCTCGGCGACCGCGAGTGAGCGCCCGGACCCCTCAGTACCGGTACTCGTTGAACTGCACCGCGTGGCCCTCGATGACGCGGACGGCTTCCTCCGGGTCCTCCTCCTCGTCGCTTCCCTGCTCCCCGTGTGAGGTACCCCCTCTCATACGTCATCGGTTATCGTGGTAGTTTATAAGGGTTTTCCACGGCGTGAAAGTGGTCGTTCGGGAACGTCGGCGAGCGGCGATGGGCGGTCGTCCCCGCCTCACCCGAGCAGCCGGTCGACGTCGCCGAGGTCTTCGAGCACGTGGTCCGGAGAGACGTCCGCCGCCGCGACGGCGGCCTCGTCGGTGACGCCGGAGAGGACGAGCGCCGTGGTCATCCCGGCGCGCTCGCCGAGCGCGATGTCGGTGTCGAGGCGGTCGCCCACGACGAGACACTCCTCCGGGGGATACGGCAGGCGCTCGCGAACCATCTCGATGGCGGTGTCCGAGGGCTTCCCGAGGACCGCGTCCGGTTCGCGCTCCGCGACTCCGGCGATGGCGTTGATGACGGCCCCGGACCCCGGCACGTCGCGGTCGGGCGCGGGGATGACGACGTCGGGGTCGGTGCCGATGAACGGAATTCCCCTTTCGAGCGCCCACAGGGCCGTACAGAGGTCCTCGTAGCCGAACTCGCGGTCGATGGACGCGACGAGCGCGTCCGCCTCGTCGACGTCGTCGGTCGTCGCGAGCCCGGCCGCCGCGAACTGGTCGAGCAGTCCGGCCTCGCCGATACACAGCAGGTCGTCGTCCGCGTGGTGCGCGCGCAGGTAGCGCGTCGTGACGGCGCCGGCGGTGAACACCTGGTCCGCGTCGGCGTCGTAGCCGGCGGCGCCCAGCCGGTCGACGTACGCCGGCGGCGCCTTCGTTGGGTTGTTCGAGACGAACAGCGTCTCGACCCCGGCCTCGCGGAGCCGCCGGTACCCCGCCGGCGCGCCCGGTATCGGCTCGTCGCCTCGCACGACCGTGCCGTCCACGTCCAAGACGGCGCCGCTGAACTCCATACCGTCGCTCGGGGCGCCACGCTCGTAGGCGTTGCGCCGCCCCGCGTCCCGCCTCGGCCCCCCGGTTCGCCGAGTCGCGTTTCATATCCGATACCCGTTTCACCTTCGGGATAACGGAAGCGTAAAGCGGGGCCGTTCCCAACCTGTCTTCACTGTGACGACGACTCAGGTGACGCTGGTCCAGATCGACAACTACGGGCCGTGGACGGTGACGCCGGAGCCCAGACGGGAGATGGACCTCCAGACGCTCCAGTCGCGACTCTTCGCCGACGTGGCCCAGTTCGTCGGTCCGCGGGACGCCTACGTCTTCTCCACCCGCTACGACAACATGATCGCCGTGACGAACGGCCTCGACGGCGCGGCTCACGCGGCGCTCCAAGAGTCGGTCGGGAACCGCTACCCGGTGACCGTCAGCCTCGGCACCGGCGTCGCCGAACGACCGATAGACGCCTTGGAGTCTGCGAACCGCCTGATCCAGACCGAGGGAAGCGCACAAGACGAGACCCGAAGCGAGGTGCTCGCCGGCGACTATCTTACCGAGACCACGCCGTCGGACCTCCAGATCGCGCACTTCGACGTGGTCGACGTGACCGGGAAGTACACCGACCGCGGCAACGAGTTCGACACGTTCCTCGCCGTCGAACGCGCGTACGGGTCGCTGGCGCGGTACCTCCGCGAGCGCCACGGCGCCCTCTCGTTTTTCGTCGGCGGTGACAACGTCGTCGCCGTCTGTCCGGATCTGCCCGAAACTGCCTTCGCCGACGCTGTCGCGCACGTCGCCGACGACGCCGACATCGAGCTACAGGTCGGCGTCGGTCGCGGCGCCTCGGCTCACGAGGCCGGCTTCGCGGCCAAACACGCTCTCGAAGCCTGTCGCGACGACGGCACGAGCGTCGAACTCGCCGGCGCGCCGGTTCTCAGCGACTGACCCCGCCGGACGACTCCCGTCGCCAGCCTGTTATCAGGAGTAATAATCTAACTGAGATATTTTTATACTCCTGGTCAGTACGCTCGGATAACATGTCTGATGAGATAGTGTTCGTCTGCACCGCGGACGGCTGTGACGCAGGGCCGTGGGAGGGCTCCCACGACGCCATGGCGCACTGCGCCGAGTACCCGGACCACGGCTACACCGGGCGCCCGCGCGACGCGGTCGACGACGTGATTCCGGCGACGGCGACGCGGAAGCGGGACAACCGAAACCTCCAGCACAAAGGGCACCCGAAGGGCGCGCTCGCCCAAGACGACTGATCGGTCCGCTTCTCGCCGGCCGCGGCTGCGGAACTCAGGCCTTCTCGAAGAGACCAAGGTCCTCCGCGACGAGGTCCGCGAGCTGGTCTTTCAGCGCCGGGTCGACCTCCGCGATCTCCTCGCCGTCGTGTTTTCCGTCGTTGTGTTTTTCCAGTGCGTCCGCCACGTCGGACAGGGCAACGCTGGTCTCCGTCCCGCACTCGCTACAGCGTATCGGGACGGACGGTTCGTCGGTGGACATAGTCGAGCAATTACGGGTCGCGGATATATGCCTTCGGGGCGCGCCCGCGCCGTGGCCCGGTTCGGCTCGAACCGCCAAGGTCAGGGCCGTGGGGTCGCTACTCGCTCGCATGCGCGTCCTCGTGACCGGAGCGGCCGGCGGCATCGGCGGCGGCGTGGTCGGAACCCTCGCGGCCGCCGGTCACGAGGTGATCGGCCTCGACCGCGACGCCGACGGGCTGGCCGCCCTCCCCGACTCCGTGGAGACGCACGCGCTCGACTTGCGGGACGGCGCCGCGGTCGCGGAGCTGCTCTCCGACCGCGACCTCGACCGCGTCGTCTCCTGCGTCGGCGGGTACGAGATCGCCGCGGTCGAGGACACCACGCCGGACGCCTTCCGCCGGCAACTCGACACGAACCTGACCGCGGTCCACACCGTCGTCCGGGCCGCGCTCCCCGCGCTCCGCGAGCGGTCCGGGCGAGCGGTCGTCGTCGGGTCGATGGTCGGCTCGACCGCGCTCCCCTATCACGGCGCCTACAGCGCCGCGAAGGCCGGCCTGCGCGGGTACGTCGACGCGCTCCGCCGCGAGGTCGAACCGCACGGCGTGACCGTCGCGTTCGTCGAGCCCGGCCCGGTCCCGACCGGGTTCAACGAGCGCGCGGCCGCGGGGATCACGGAGCGGCGGGCGGACGCCGACGGGCCCTACGCCGACGCCTACCGCGACTTCGAGGGGTACGCGCCGGCCGCGACCGACCGCGAGACCGTGGTCGAGGCGGTCGCTGACGCGGTGACGACCGATCGCCCGCGGGCCGTTACCCGAGTGAGCCGGCGGGCGCGCTGGCTCCCGCGCTTCGCGGCCGTGATCCCGGACCGGCTCTACGACCGGCTGGTTCGCGCCGGGCTGCCGGGCGGGGTCCTCGGTCGGCTGATCGACCGCTAACGTCGCTTCCGGGCCGAATTGACCGGACCCGGCCGCGACGGCTGTCGGTTCCGGTCGGACCGCGCCCGGTGTCGATGACTCCCAGTTTCCGGGTCGACTCGCAAACCCCTAAGTCCCGGAGACCCAAGTCGACGTATGGTCGAGGCACCACAGACCGAGGAAGGGTGGTTCGCGCTGCACGACTTCCGGTCTATCGACTGGGACGCGTGGCGCGACGCCCCCGAGAGCGAGCGAGAACGGGCGATCGAGGAGGGCGAGGCCTTCCTACAACACCGCGAACTGGTCGCCGACGCCGAGGAGGGCGACTCCGGGCTGTTCTCGGTGGTGGGCCACAAAGCCGACCTCCTCTTCGTCCACTTCCGCCCGACGCTCGACGACGTGTCGTCGATCGAGCGCCGGTTCGAGGACACCGCGCTCGCGAAGTTCACGGAGCGAACGACCTCCTACGTCTCCGTCACCGAGGTCTCCGGCTACGTCTCGGACGAGTACTTCACCGAGCCGGAGTCGGTCGACGAGGGGCTCAAACGCTACATCGAAGGGAAGATGCGCCCGGAGATTCCCGACGACGAGTACGTCTGCTTCTACCCGATGAGCAAGCGGCGCGGCGAGGAGTACAACTGGTACGACCTCTCCTTCGAGGACCGCGCCGACCTGATGGCCGGGCACGGCGAGGTCGGCAAGGAGTACGCCGGGAAGATCAAGCAGGTTATCGCCTCCTCCGTCGGCTTCGACAGCCACGAGTGGGGCGTCACGCTGTTCGGCTCGGACCCGACGGACATCAAGGACATCGTCTACGAGATGCGCTTCGACCCCGCCTCCTCGCGCTACGGCGAGTTCGGCGAGTTCTACATCGGGCGGCGGTTCCCGCCCGCCGATCTGGGCGCCTACCTCGCGGGCGAGACGGTCCCGACGCCGGACGGCGACGCCGACGGCGCTCACGGCCACGCACACGAGGAAGGCGGGCACCACGGCGACGGTCACGGCGGGGAACACGCCCACGGCGGCGCCGGCGGCTCGGCCCACGGCGACCACCCGCACGCGGAAAGCGAGGCGGGCGGCGAGGGGGACCACCCGCACGGTGACGACGAAGCGGGCGGCGAGGGCGACGACGACGACGACATCCGCGGTGAACTCGCGGATCTGGACATCTACGCCGGCAAGCCGCACGGCGAGGACGTGTACGCGACCGTCCTCTACAGCGAGGCCGACGAGGACGAGCTGTTCGACGAGGTCGAGGGGCTCCGCGGCAACTTCGACCACTACGGCACGCACGTGAAGACGGCGGTGTACGAGGGGCGCGTGACGGACCGCGCCGCCGTCGTCTCCATCTGGGAGACGGCCTCCGCGGCCGAGACCGCGGCGGGCTTCCTCTCGGAACTGCCGGGCATCGTCGCCCGCGCGGGCGAGGAGTCCGGCTTCGGGACGATGGGGATGTTCTACACCGTCAAGCCCGAACACCAGGGCGACTTCACCGACACCTTCGACGACGTGGGCGACGTCCTCGCCGAGATGGATGGTCACGTCGAGACCGACCTGATGATGAACGTCGAAGACGAAAACGACATGTTCATCGCCAGCCAGTGGCAGGCGAAGGAGGACGCCATGGGATTCTTCGGCTCCGACGAGTTCCGCGAGACCGTCCAGTGGGGCCGCGAAGTGCTCGCCGACCGACCGCGACACGTCTTCTTAGCGTAAGGCGGGACGCGGCCGGGATTTAAAAGGTGAGTCTGCGGTCGCGTACCGCTTCGAGAGAAGAGTCTGCTACGTCGACACGTCGATTCCGCTGTACGTCGACTCTACGTCTTCTGGATCGTTCGTCCCATCCACGAGACCGCTCTGGTCATCGCAGTCGTTCGTCAACACCAACTCTGCGGTGAGTTCGCCGCCGGTCAACTGCCCCTCGTCATCGTAGTACTCCCCGATCGGAATCTGATAGCGGACCCGTCCGGAGCCTTCCTGATAGTACGGCTCACCGAGGTCCGTCACGTTCGTTCCCCAATTTTGGGTGCCCGCAAGGCGGATCATCCGGCTTTCGTCTTGTCCTTCGGCAAACCCGACCGCATGAATCTCACAGACCACGTCGCTTTCGAACGTCACAGACAGCGTCGTGTCCGGCGTTATTGTGTAGGATTTGTCAGTTTGGGCCCATTGGTTCCCCTTTATTTTGACTGTCCGTCCGTTCTGCGATACCGTGGCAGTCCCATTATCACTGCCTGGGTTGACGTCTCCCGACGCTTTGAGCCCCCCACCGTTCGTCCCCAGGTCGACACCGAGAACCGAGACGGTGCGCCGCCAGTTTCCGATCGGCTGCTTGCTCGCCTCGTCCACCAGGTACACCGTGTACGAACTGGCAGACGCGGTGTACAGCAGCGTGACGCTCTCACCGACGGTCAGGCGGCCGTCGGCGTCGCTGTCAACCGCGTCGGACAGCCGAATCCGCTCCGTGTTCCCGTCGTTGCCATTTAAAACGACGACGGTGTCGCTCGCGTTGAGCGACTCGCCCGACAGATGGGTGAACACGAGCGACGAGCTGTTCATGTCGAGATTGAGCGCCGTACTCGGCGCGGTACGCGGCGTGTCGCCGACCGTGTTGGACCCGGCAACGAAGATGGTCCCACCGACAATGAACACGATCGCCACGAGGAGCACCGTGGCGACGACGGTCGACTGTGCCCTCGAATCCATTATTTAAACCACGACGGTGGTAGGTATAAACCATACCGCATCCACCGTCGCGAGACAGCGGCATCGACCGCCTGTTTTTAACTATCGCCTCGGCGAACGGGTGTCTATGTTCGACACGATCGTGGTCGCGACCGACGGCTCCGACAGCGTCCGCCGGGCCGTCGAGGTCGCGATCGACGTCGCCGTGCGGTTCGACGCGGAGGTTCACGCCGTCTACGTCGTTGACAGCGGCGAGGTCGAGTCCACGCCCGACGAGGTCCGCGACGACCTCCGCGAGGCGCTCGACGACCGCGGCGCGGCGGCGATCGACCAAGTGACCGACGCCGCGACAGCCCACGACGCCGACATCTCCATCTCGACCGAGGTTCGCGAGGGCCGGCCGGCCGCCGAAATCTCCGACTACGCGCGCGGTGTCGACGCCGACGTGGTCGCGATGGGCACCCGCGGCAGACACGGGGAGAACCGATTCCTCATCGGCTCGGTCGCCGAGCGCGTCGTCCGGACCTGTCCGATCCCCGTCCTCACCGTCCGCCAACTCACCGACGAGGACCCGCGGCGGACGACGATCTGAGCGCGGACACGCCCGCGACCGCCGGAGAACGGCGGAGTTTTCCCGCTCCCGACCGGTTCGCCGGTATGGACGACGAACTCATCGACGAGGGGAACGTTCCCCGTTCGCGGTACACGCGGCTGCCCGGCAAGGGCTTCTTCTATCCGGACTCGCTCGACGAGGAGCGCGCCGAGCGACGCGCACGCGAAGCCATCGAGGGGAGCGAAGCCGTCGTGATCGCCGACGGCGACGCCGACGGCCTCGCCTGTGCGGCGATGGTCCGCGAGGCGTACGACGCCGCGCTCGACCCCGACTCCTTCGAGGCCGCCATCGCCGCCCGGCTCGACGATGGGGCGGGAGCGGGTGAGGGAGACGCCGCCGACGAGGCCGGCGACGGCGACGAATCGCGGGACGCCGACGACACCGAGGACGCGCACGCCGAGTCCGCGGTCGGGCTGGTCGCCGCCGGGCCGTACTCCATCGACACGTCGCTTGAACGCGTGCTCGCGTACGCCGACGACGATATCGATCTGTTCGTCTGTGACCTCTGTCCCGACGACTACGAGTGGATCGCGGAGCCGCTGGAGGCGCTCGCGGAGACGACCGCCTCGATCCGGTGGTTCGACCACCACCAGTGGGACGACGAGACGGCGGCGGCCGTCCGCGACCTCGGCGTCGATCTCGTGGTCGGCGAGTCCGACGAGGAGTGTACCGCCGACGTGGCGCTCCGCTCGCTCGATCACGAGTTCGACGACCGCTGGAGCGAACTCGCGACCGTGACCCGCGATCACGACCTCTGGATCAAGGCGGACCCCCGCTCCGACGATCTGGCCGACTACTCGTACTGGGCCGGCAGCGAGGAGTACGCGACGATCGTGGGCGCGTACGGCGCCGACCTCCCCGAGACCGTCCAGTCGTTCGTCGCCGATCGGCGCGTCGAGAAGCAGGCCCGGATCGACGCCGCCGTCGACCGAGCCGTCACCCACGAGGTCGACGAGTGGAGCGTCGCCGTAACCTACGGTCGCTGTTCCCAGAACGAAGTCGCCGAGTCGCTCCGCGAGCGGGGCGCCGACGCCGCCGTGATCGTCAAACCCGCCGGCTCGGCGTCGATCCGCGGCTCCGAGGAGTTCCAGCACGCTCACGAGGTCGCCGGGAAGGTGAACGGCGGCGGCCACCCGCAGGCGGCCGGCTGCAAGCCCGACATCTACGACGACATGCTCGACTACGCACAGCACTGGACGACCGAGGGACAGGCCTGCAAGCGCGTCATCCTCGCGGCGTTCGAGGCGGTCGCGGACGAGGTCGCGGACGGCGACGCGACCGACGCGGAGTAGGCGGGATCGTTCCGGCTCCGGTGGCGCTGCGACCTGCCCGCGTCAACCCACCCGCCCGCGTCAACCCACCCATCCACCCGCGCCGACGAACCGTACTTTCATAGCGACCGACGCCGCTCCTTCGAGGTATGACTGACATCCTCGTCGCCGGCGAGACGCTCGTCGACCTGCTCCCGAACCCCGGTGAGACGCTCCACGACGTGGACGGCTTCACGCACCGACCGGGCGGCGCCCCGGCAAACGTCGCGGTCGGGCTCTCGCGGCTCGGCGCGACCCCGGCGTTCTGGACCCGCCTCGGCGACGACCCCTTCGGCGACTTCCTCCGGGAGACGCTCGACCGGGAGGGCGTCGACGACGCGCTCGCGAGGCGGGTCGACGGCAACACCGCGCTCGGCGTGGTCTCGCCGCCGGGCGTCGACGACCGACGCTTCCGGTTTTACGGCTCGCGAGACGTGACGTTCGGCTTCGAGCCCGACGCGGTCCCGACCGACGCGCTGGCGACCGCCTCGTGGGTCCACCTCGGCGGCGTCGCCCTCACCCGCCCGACGGGCCGGCGCGCGATGCGCGAGCTGGCGGCCGCGGCCGCCGAGCGGGGCTGTACGGTCTCGTTCGACGTGAACTACCGACCGGACCTGGTCCCGGCGGGGGACCGCGACGCCGTGGTCGACGCGATCCGCGACATCCTCGGCGACGCCGACGTGGCCTTCGCGAGCGACGAGGACGTGGCCGCGACCGGCATCTCCGCGGACGAGGGGCCGGAACTGGCGAGCGATCTGTTAACCCACGGCCCGCACACGGCGGTCGTCACGCTCGGCGCCGCGGGCGCGGTCGCGGCGAGTTCCCCGGCGGCGCCGTGGGGGGAGACGACCGCCCGACACGACGGGTTCCGCGTCGACGCGGTCGACGCGACCGGCGCCGGCGACGCGTTCACCGCGGGGCTGGTGGCGCTCCTGTCGGGGGTGACCGACGCCGACTCCCCGGCCCTCGACGGCGCGCTCGCGTTCGCCAACGCGACGGCCGCGCTCTCCGTGGGGGAGCGCGGCGGCATGACGGCGCTGCCGGACCGCGAGGCGGTCGAGGCGTTCCTCGCGGCGCGGCGGTAGCCGGCGCCCGGAGCCGCGCGCTTTATTCCCCGCCCGGCGCACGGGTCGGTATGGAGCGTTCCGAGTACGTCCGACGGCTCGACGACCGACTCGACACGGCGGCGTACGCCGACGTCGACGCCAGCGCGAACGGGTTGCAGGTTGGATCGGACCGCGGCACAGTTGACCACGTCGCCTTCGCGGTCGACGCCGCGACCGCGACGATCGAGGCCGCGGCCGACGCGGGCGCCGACGTCCTCGTCGTCCACCACGGCATCTCGTGGGGCGGGATCGACCGCGTGACCGGCCGAGCGTACGACCGGATTTCGGCGCTCGCCGACCACGATATCGCGCTGTACGTCTCACACCTCCCGCTCGACGGTCACGCCGACCTGGGTAACGCCGCCGGCGTCGCGGCGGAACTCGGGCTCGCCGACCGGGAGCCGTTCGGCGAACTCGGCCCCGTCACGATCGGAACGATCGGGGAGACGGCGGCGCCGCGGTCGGCGGCCGCGATCCGCGAGACGCTCGACGGCTTCGAGGGACAGTCGGACGACGACCCGTCGCCGACGCAGGTGCTCGACTTCGGCCCCGACGAGATCCAGCGCGTCGCCGTCGTCACCGGGTCCGGGACCGATTGGCTCGACGAGGCGGTCGAGGCGGGCGCCGACGCGCTCATCACGGGCGAGGGGAAGGGGAAGGCCTACCACGAGGCGCGGGAGGCCGGCCTGACCGTCTTCCTCGCGGGCCACTACGCGACCGAGACGTTCGGCGTTCGGTCGCTGCAGGCGCTGACGGAAGAGTGGGGGCTGGAGACGACCTACCTGAGCCATCCGACGGGGCTCTGAGGCGAGGCGGGGTCGGAGTCCCCTCCCGTCGCCCCCGAACGCAACCCTTACCGCCCGCGTCCGCCCACTCCGGGTATGCGCGATCACTTCGAGATCCGGGACCACGACGCCGCCGGGCGGATCGGTCGGCTGGAGGTCCCCCGCGCCGGGGTAACCGTCGAGACGCCGGCGCTGCTGCCGGTCGTCAACCCCAACGTCCTCACCGTCGAGCCGTCGCGGCTCGCCGCGGAGTTCGGCGCGGAGATGCTGATCACGAACTCCTACATCATCCGTAGTACCGACCGGATCCGCGACCGGGTCCTCGATCAGGGGCTCCACGACTTCTTGGGGTTCGACGGCGCGATCATGACCGACTCCGGCTCCTTCCAACTGGCCGAGTACGGCGAGATCGATGTCACGACCGAAGAGATAATCGAGTTCCAGCGGCGGATCGGCAGCGACGTGGCCACCCCGGTCGACGTGCCGACGCCCCCCGACGTCGACCGCGAGCGCGCCGAGCGGGAGCTGGCGACGACCCGGCAGGCCATCGCCGACGCCGAGGCGGCGGAGACGGGCGAGATGCTCGTCAACGCCCCCGTGCAGGGGTCGACGTTCCCCGACCTCCGCGAGGAGGCCGGCCGACACGCGAGCGCGAGCGACCTCGACGTGTTCCCCGTCGGGGCGATGGTTCCCCTCTTAAACTCCTACCGCTACGCCGAGGTCGTCGAGGCGGTGCGGGCGGCCAAGCGCGGGCTCGCCCCCGACGCGCCGGTCCACCTGTTCGGTGCCGGCCACCCGATGATGCTCGCGCTGGCCGTCGCGGCCGGCTGTGACCTGTTCGACTCGGCCGCCTACGCGCTGATGGCGCGCGACGGGCGCTACCTCACGGTCTCCGGCACCGAACACCTCGAATCGATGGAGTACTTCCCCTGCTCGTGTCCCGTCTGCGCCGAGTACACGCCCGCGGACCTCCGAGCGATGGACGACGGGGCCGGCCCCGACGACGAGGACCGCTCCGCCGAGCAGCTCCTCGCCGAACACAACCTCCACGTCACCTTCGAGGAGCTGCGTCGCGTGAAGGCCGCGATCCGGTCCGGCAACCTCCTCCAACTCGTCGACCGACGCGCCCGCGGCCACCCCGCGATGCTCGACGGGTTCCGGACCCTCCTCGACCACGCCGACGAACTGGAGCGGACCGACCCGGTGTCGAAAGACGCGTTCTTCTACACCTCGCACGAGTCGGCCCGCCGGCCCGAGGTCAGCCGGCACCACGACCGGCTCTCGCGGCTCGCGGTCCCCGACCGGCTCCTCCTCACCGAGTCGGACGCGCCGTCGAACCACGAGTACGACGCCGTGTGGCGGATAAAGCCCCCCTTCGGTCCCTTCCCGCGGGCGCTCTCGGAGACGTACCCGCTCACCGCGGAGGTCCCGGACCGGATCGACGGCGCGGCGCAGGTCGCGGCCGCCGAGGGGGTCGCGAGCCTCGTCGACGCCAACCCGGACGCCGACATCACGCTCGGCCACGACGACTGGGTGGCGCGCGCCGTCGAGGCCGTGCCCGACAGCGTGGACGTCGAAAACCTGCGGTTCATCGGGCGCTAAACGGTCGGCTCGCGGCCGCGGTCAGTCGTCGGCCGATCCCATCCGCCCGCTGTAGTCCCACGAGTGGAGCCGCTCCGGTTCGATCCGGATCTTCACCTCTTCGCGCTCCGGTCGGAGGAGCCGGTCGGCGGTCGGGTTGTCGGTCCCGCCGAGGTACCGATTCAACAGCGCTCGCAGCAGCTCCTTGTCCGCGTCCGGCGACACCGCCGCGTGTCCGCGTCCCCGCACTCCTTTATAAGGCGGGTCGTTCGTCGACACCTCGAAGGACACGTGGTCGTCCGCCGCGAGGAAGTCGGCGAGGTCGGCGCTCGCGCTCGTCGCGCAGTTGACGGCCCCGTCCCACGAGAACCACAGCGAGACGATCCACGGGGCGTCACGCGGGGTGCGACAGCCGAGCCGAACCGGGACCCGCGCCTCGCCGAGGAACTCGTCGATTCGGTCGCGGTCCCACGGGCCGGTTATCTCCATACGACTGATACGAGCGCCGGGAACCTAACGGTTCGGCCGGGGCGACCGCGGAACACAAGAGAATTGACCGTCCCCCCGCGAGAGGGAGTATGACCGAGTACTTCGAAGTCCACGAGCGCGACGGCGCCGCCCGGCTCGGGGAGCTTCGCCTCTCCGACCCCGTGACGACGCCGGCGCTCGCGGACCCGTTCCTCGCGGACGCGGGCAGCCTCTGGGCGGCCGAGCGCACGGTCCCCGACGGCGACGAAGAGGCGCTCACCGTCCTCCCGCACCGCGCGTTCCCCGCGGGCACCCGCGACGAGGTCCGCGAGTCGTTCGCCGTCGACCACCCCGCCGTCGAGTTCCCGTCCGCGGCCGTCGTCGACAGCGGGACCCCCCGCGACGTGGGCGCCGACGCCTACGTTCTCGCGGACGCGTCCGGCTTCGTCGGCCACGGCGAGGCGTTCAAGGAGGCAATCGTGACCGCGAAGGACGCGCTCCCGGCCGACACCGCGCTCGTCCTCTCGGGCGTCGCCACCCCCCGGAACGTCGCGCTGCTCGCGTACGCCGGCGTCGACCTCGTCGACGCGACGCTGGCGCGCACGAAGGGCACCCAGGGGATGTACTGCACCGCCGACGCCGAACACTTCTTGGAGGACCTCGAAGAGCTCCCCTGCGCCTGTCCCGCCTGCGCGAAACCCCGCGACGAGTTCACGCGGGAGGACTGTGCCGACCACAACGTCAACGCGCTCCGCGCCGAGTTGCGGCGGGTCCGCGAGCGAATCCGCGCCGGGCGCCTGCGCGACTACATCGAGGGACAGACCCGCCACGAGCAGTGGCTCACGGCCGCGTTCCGCGAGTTCGACGACCAGTGGGGGTACCTCGAAGCGCGGACGCCGCTCATGCGCGACGCCGAGGTGACGGCGGCGACGAGCGAGACGCTCGACCGCGTCGAAATTCGCCGATTCGCCGACCGGGTGACGAGCCGGTACCGCAACCGGTTCACCGACCAGCCGCTCGTGTTGGTCCCGTGTTCGGCCACCAAACCGTACAGCGACTCGCAGAGCCACGGGCAGTTCCACGACGCGATCCAGTGGCGCGGGCACACGGTCTCGATGACCTCGCCGATCGGCGTGGTCCCGCAGGAGCTGGAGACGACCTACCCCGCACAACACTACGACGCCGTCGTCACCGGCGACTGGAGCGAAGACGAGATCGGCTTCGTCAGCGAGGTTCTCCGCCGATATCTGGAGCGCAACGACTACTCGCGAGTGATCGCGCACGTCCCCGAGGACGGCTACCGCGAGATCTGCGAGCGGGTCGAAGCCAACCCCGCGATCGACGTACCCTTCGAGTACACCTGCGTCGGCCACCCGACGAGCGACGAGTCGCTCGGGGAGTTAAACGCCGCCCTGCAGGGCGAGCCGGCCTACAGCAAGCGGGAGCGCGAACACAACACGGTCCGAGCGCTCGCCGACTACCTGCTCGGGGACGGCGCCGGCGACGACCTGTTCGGCGGACCCGGCGAGGCCGACATCCGGACCACCGGCCGGTACCCCAAACTGCAGGTGTGGGGCGACGACCCCGACGCCGGGCGCGAGGGCGAGCCGGGCGAACAGCTCGCGACGATGGTCCCGCAGTACGGCACGCTCTCTTTCACCATCGACGGGGCGCGCCGGTGGGTCGAGAGCGACGCGCCGACGAAGCGCGTCGAAATCGACCCGTTCGTCCCCCACGGCTCCGTCTTGGCGCCCGGCGTCGTCGACGCGGACGACGACATCCGCGTGGGCGACGAGGTCGTCATCGAGGGGCCGAAGGCGTTCGCGGTCGGGCGCGCCGAGATGTCCGGTCCCGAAATGGTCTCGTCGACGCGGGGCGTCGCCAGCGAGGTTCGGCACGTCGACGAGACGTAGGGACGAGACGCGGCGAGAGCTATTTATAACGAGCGAGAGGACGGCGACAACAATTTATAAAGAGACCCGCGCTGGCGCGTGCCTGCGAGCGGCCGCTCTCGGCGGCCGCGAGTCAGCACGCGCGAGGGAGTCGGTCGTCCGGAGCGGCGCGGAGGACGACCGACGAGGCTGGGGAGGCGTGCGGCGCGGTTGCGGTCCCGTGAGTGGAACGAGCGGGAGCATGGAAGCCACAGCCCGCACAGCGAACGGAGTGCGCGAGCAGGAACGTCTTCCAGTGGTGCTGTGCGGGCGGGACGCAGAGGGACAGCCGGCGAGGCGGTGTTCACCGACGATCTCCCAGGCGCGATTTACCCGCGACCAGCCGAGTGCAACCGGCGGATCAGTATCTTCAAAACCGCGCCGAACGGATCCGCGAGTATGGCGCTCGAAAAGGAGGTAGACTGTCCCTCGTGTGGAGAGACCCAGTCGTTTTACCGGACCGGTGCGATGACGCTACACCTCGGCGAGAAGACGAAGTGGCGCTGCCCCGAGTGCGGGTACGGCTACGTCGAGATCGACGGTATCGACACGCTGCCGGCGTAGGTCGGCTCTCCTCTCACGCGCGGCCGCCGTTCTCTCTCTCCCACGGCCGACGTTCTCTCTCCCGCGGTTCGTCCTTTACCCCCGTCCGATCTCCTCCGTCCCGCTACTCCCTCTCCTCGCCGACCACGTCCGCCGTTAACACGCCAACGCCCTCGACCTCCGCCCGGACCGTATCTCCGGGCTCGATACCGCCCGCGCCGGGAGTCCCGGTCGAGATGAGGTCGCCGCGCTCTGCGGTGAACACGCGCGAGTGGACGCTGACGAGCTCCTCCGGCGGGAACAGCATCCGGTCGACGGTGTTCTCCGCGACCGTCTCGCCGTTGATCACGGTTCGGACCGTCGTCCCCGCGAGCCGGTCGACGCTCACCGGCGCCACGATCCACGGCCCGACGACGAGGAACGTGTCGTAGCTCTTCGCCCGCGTGAGGAACCGCGGGTTCCGCTGGAGGACGTCCTCGGCCGTCACGTCGATGACCGGGACGACGCCGGCGACGACCTCGCCGAACGCGCCCTCGTCGACGTCGGTGCAGGTCCGACCGATCACGAGGCCGAGTTCCGCCTCCGCCGTGATCCGGGCGGCCTCCTCGGTCGGCGGCAGCCGAATCGGCCCGCCGGGCGCGGTCAGCGCGGTCGCCGGGCGCATGAAACTCGCCGGCTCCGCGGGCCGGACCGCGTCGAGGTCGGCCGCGTGGTCGGCGTAGTTGAGGCCGATCCCCCACAGCTTACCGGGGTCGAACGGCACCCCGAACGACAGTCGCCGCGCCGGCGTCCGCGCGGCGGGGAGCGACTCGACCGACGGGAGCGACGACGCCCCGCACCCGACCGCCGCGCCGAGCGCCTCGTCGATTCCGTCCATGCCGGCCGACGCGAGGGGCACGAACCCGTCCTCGTCGCCGACGAGCGGGCGTCCCTCGACCGTCCGCGCGAGGCGAATCGGCGCCGCGTCGCTTCCCCCCGCCCGTGGCGTGTCGCTCGTCATCACTCCTCGCGATCCGTCCAGAAGTCGAATCCGCGGCCGGGCGCGAACACGTCGAGGCCAACCGCGCGCTCGTCGGTCCGGTTCTCGACGCGGTGTGACTCCCACCTGTCGAGGTGGACCGAGTCGTACGGTCCCAAGACGGCACTGTCGGCCTCGGTGTGCACGACGAGCTCACCCTCCAGACAGAGGCACACCTGCTCGTTCTCGTGGTCGTGCATCGGCGAGGAGTGGCCCGCCGGCTTCTCGAACCACTCGAAGGTGAATCGGTCGCTGCCCGCCAGCGCGGCGCGCGCCCACCCGGCTTCCGGCTCGTACGTCTCGGCGTCCTCGAAGGCGACGTGGTCCATGCGCCGTGAGATGACGCCCCACGGCATATCGGTTCGGGTCGCGGCGGGAGCCGTCCCGATCTGTTCGCCGTACCTCGCCGTCCCTATCTGTTCGCCGTACCCCGCCGTCCCGATCTGTCCGGCTCACACGGTCGTCCCGATCAGTTCGATCAAGAGGGTCAGCGATCCGACCGACGCGACCGTCGTGACGAACACGTTCAGCGAGGCGAACCCGGCGTCGCCGCCGAGCTCGGTCGCGAACACGTACGTCGACACCGCGGTCGGCGTGCCGAGCATCACGACGCCGGCGGTGAGCGTCGCCGCGTTGACGCCGAGCAGCGCGAGCGCCGCCCACGCGATGGCGGGCATACACGCCACCTTGAGCGCGACCACCGACGCGGTCGCCCCGCGGTCGATCGCCGCCCGGTCGACCTGCAGCGTGGCGCCGACGCAGAGCAGCGCCAGCGGGAGCGCCAGCGACCCGGCCCAGCCCAGCGCCGTCGCGGCCGGGCTCGGAACGCCAACCTCGAACCAGCCGATGGTCATCCCGGCGACGAGCGCCAGCAGGACGGGGTTGCCCGCGAGCGACCGGAGGTGTCGCCCCAGCGCGCCCTCGGTGTTCTCCCCGTTCATCGACACCAGCAGGATCACGGTCAGCGGCACCTGGACCAGCGACCCGATCCCCAAGACGACGCTCGCGATCGCGGTCACGCGGGGGCCGAACGTCGCGGCGACGACGGGGAGCCCGAGGTACCCCACGTTCGAGTGGTACGACTGGACGACCGCGACGCTCCGGCGCGCGCTCGGCGAGCGGCGGCGGTGGACGACGCCGGCAACGACCGCCGTGCCGAGGTACGCGGCGAGGACGGCGACGAGCAGCTCCCACGAGACGACCTCGCCGATGGCTTGGTCGTAGGTCGCGACGAACACCAGCGCCGGGAGCGCGCCGTAGTAGGCGGCCCGGTTGAGGAGCTCCGTGCGGGCCGCGTCGAGGACGCCGGCGTACCGGAGCCCCGTCCCGACGAGGAGCAGCGCGAGCAGTCCGGCGAGTCGCACGAGGACCTCCATCTACACGCAGCGAGGCCATCCCCCCGGTTGACGGTTGCGGTCGCGGTCACGCGGGGGCCGCAGACAGCGCTCCCCCAACTACAGGGTCGCGTCGCCGCCGCCACCGTCGACGACGATGGCCTGCCCGTTCACGTACCCGGAGCGCGGCGACGAGAGGAAGGCGACGGTGTTCCCGAGTTCGATCGGGTCGCCGATGCGGTCGAGCGGGTTGTCGACCCAGTCGGCGAGCCCCTCCTCGTAGGAGTCGTACTCGCCGCGCTCGATCGCCTGATCGACGAGTTCTCGGATCCGGCTCGTCTCGTGCGAGCCGGGGAGGACGGCGTTCGCGCGCACCTCCGGGCCGAGCTCTTTCGAGAGCGTCTTCTCTAAGCCGACGACGCTCATCCGCACCGCGTTCGACAGCACCAGCCCGTCTATCGCCTCCTTCACCGACCGCGAGGTGATCGTGACGATGGTCCCGCCGTCCCCGTCGGCCAGCGGCTCGGCGCACTTCCGGGCGAGGCGGACGACGCTCATCACGAGCAGTTCGTACGCCGCCTCCCAGTCCTCGTCGTCGGTGTCGAGGAACGCCCCCGAGGGCGGGCCGCCGGCCGAGGTGACGAGGTGGTCGAGCCGGCCGAACTCGTCGACCGTCGTCTCGACGAGCCGGTCGAGGTCGTCGGTATCCGTGATGTCGCCCTGCACGGCGACGACGCGGGCGCCGTCGGCCGCCTCGCGTTGCAGCGACTCTTTCGCCGCCGCGAGGCGGTCGCCGTCGCGGCCGTTGATGACGACGTTTACCCCCTCGCGAACGAGCGCCTGTGCGGACGCGAAGCCGAGACCGCTGCTCGATGCCGTCGTCAGCGCGACGTTCCCCGAGATGTCCAGATCCATACGGAACCGATCGCCTCGCCGCCGTTTAACGGTTGGCGACGCGGCGGGCGTCGCCGCCGGGAGGCTCATTACCCGCCCGGCCGACTCCGGGGACATGGACGCGACACGGCGACGGACAGGCGAGGTGATCCGGCGTGGTCGGTGAGGCGCGCGATCCGGACGGCGACGCGGGGCCGCTCGACGGGCTCACGGTCCTCGACGCCTCCCGCGTGCTGGTGGGGCCGTTCTGTACCATGCAACTCGGCGACCTCGGCGCCGAGGTCATCAAAATCGAGCGGCCGGGGGAGGGCGACCAGACGCGGACGTGGCGCCCGCCGGCGTTCGGTGAGGGAGAGGAGTCCGACCCCGACGACGCCCAGAGCGCCTACTACGCCAGCGTCAACCGAAACAAGCGCTCCGTCGAGTTGAACCTCGCGAGCGACGCGGGGCGCGCGGTGTTCCGCGACCTCGCCGGGGAGGCCGACGTGCTCGTCGAGAACTTCCGGGTCGGCAAGATGGCCGACTGGGGCCTCGACTACCCGGATCTCGCCGCCGCGAACCCCGAACTGATCTACTGCGGTATCTCCGGCTACGGCGAGTGGGGGCCCGACCGCGACGAGCCGGCCTACGACATCGTGATGCAGGCCCGCGGCGGGTTCATGTCGATGACGGGCGTCGAGGGCGGTCCGCCGGTTCGGATCGGGGTCGCGCTCGCCGACATCGGCGCCGGGATGTACGCGACCCAAGCGATCCTCGCGGCGCTCTTGGAGCGCGAACTCGGCGACGGCACCGGCCAGAAGATCGACGTGAGCCTGCTCGACGGACAGGCGGCGTGGACCAGTTACATGGCCGCCAACTACTTCGCGAGCGGCGAGCCGCCGGGCCGGATGGGGAGCAAACACCCGAACATCGCTCCGTATCAGGCGTTCGAGACGACAGACGGCTACGTCGTCGTCGCCTGCGCCGCCGACGCGTTCTGGCCCAAGCTCTGTGAGGCGCTCGATCGTCCGGACCTGCTGGCCGACGAGCGATTCGAGACCAACGAGAAGCGCGTGCGCAACCGGGACGCGCTCGACCCCGAACTCGACGCCGCGTTCGCGGAGCTCACGACGGCGGCGGCGATCGATCGGCTCAGCGATCACGGGGTGCCCGCGAGCCGCGTTCGCGACATGGCCGAGGTGTTCGACGACCCGCAGCTGGCCGCGCGCGACATGGTCGCCGAGTTCGAGCATCCGACCGCCGGCCCGATGCGGGTGCCGGGGTCGCCGATGCACTTCTCGCGCACGCCGACGACGAACCGTCGCTATCCGCCGTCGCTCGGCGAGCACACGGAGGCGGTGCTCGGCGAGTACGGGTACGGCGACGGCGACCTCGCGGAGCTGAAAAATCTGGGGGCGATTCCGGACCGATAGCGGGGCGCGACGCGCTCAGTCGTCGTCGTTCTCGGCGGTGATCGGGTCGCTCTCCTCGTCGGTGAAGCCGGCCGACTCCTCCTGCCGCTTTCGGGCCTCGGGGTCGAACTCGGCCTCGATGTCCTGGTACCGCGGGACGAAGGAGAGCTCGTGGTGGCTCTCGGTCTCGTGGCCGATGTACCGGTCTTCGAGGTCGAACTGCGCCTGCTCGTCGTTCTCGGCGATGTTCGAGAGATCCTCGTACACCGCGTGGGCGCCCGAGTGGAGCCCGTACAGCGTGATGAAGATGTACTGGTAGCCCAGGTCGCCGAGCTCCTCGAACGTGAGCGGGTCCTCTTGGGCGCCCCACTCGAACGACGAGGAGTAGTTGAAGGCGAGATCCAGATCGGGGTGGGTCTCGTGGATCGTCTCGGCGTACTCGACCGCGTCCTCGCGGGACGGGTCGGGCATCTCGGGCCAGACGAGGTCGACGCCGGCGTCGGCGTAGATCCGGCCGCGTTCGAGATGCTCCTCCCAGTCGCCGTTGGCGGAGCCGTACGCGTCGGTCCGGGCGATGATGACCGTGTCCTCGCTCTGCTTGGCGTCGACGGCCGCCTCGAAGCGCGACCGCGCCTGCTCGCGGGAGACGATCTGCTTGCCCGCGATGTGGCCGCACCGCTTCGGTGAGGTCTGGTCTTCGATGTGGACCGCGGCGACGCCGGCCTTCTCGTACTCGCGGACCGCGCGCCGGACGTTGTGGACGCCGCCGTAGCCGGTGTCGCAGTCGGCGACGACCGGGAGGTTCGTCGCCTCGACCATGCGCTTCGCGTTCTCGACCATCTCGGTCATGGTGACCATCTCCAGGTCGGGGAAGCCGAACTGGCCGAGGACGGTCGAGTAGCCGCTCATGTACGCCGCGTCGACGCCGGCCATCTCCGCGAGGCGGGCGTCGAGCGCGTGGTAGATGCCGGGCGCGAACGTGTAGTCCTGCTCTTCGAACAGCTCGCGGAGCTTTCGGCCGGCCGGGTTGTCGATATCTTTCCGATAGACGTCGTCGTCGAGTTCGTTGGGATGCATTAGTGGCTCTCCGTCGTCGCGTCGTCGTCGAACCGCGCTGCGGTCGATTCGGGTCGGTCGGTCGTCTCGTCGGCTCGGTCACCGCGGCCGTCGAACTGCTCTATCGCGCGCCGCGTGAACGTCGTCGGGTCCGGTCGCGGGCCGCGGCCGGTCCCAGCCATCGGGACGGCGCTCATCGCGACCCCCCGTCCGTCGCCCGGCGACGCGTCGGTCGCAGGTCGGGGACCAGCGGGGCGTCGCGCTCGGCTTCGGTCGGCGGCGGGCTCGGTCGCCGGCGGCTGTCGGTGGCCATCGGCTCCGTGGTGCGCGTCGTCGTGTGCGTCCTCGGGACGATGGGGGCACCCGCCTCCTCGGTGGTGGGCAGGCGCCCAGGGATCGATCGCGTAGAAGGATCGGCGGTCGGGTCTCGGCCCGTCGCGGTCGGACGGCTCGTCGTTCGGTCGGTCTGTCGGTTCGTCTTGTCGGCCGTGGGTGTGGTGTCGTCAGGTGTCGTCATCGGGTCGTGTAGGGGGTTGCGGCGGTCGTCTGGTTATCGTGCTGTCGGCGGGTCGGGGCGCTGCGTGTCCGCGTACGGATACTGTCATTGCGATTGGTACGAGCGGGAGGATGGTAATAAACATAATGATTGATAATGATAATATTCGTTAATGTGTTTAGGGCCTTTAAATGGTGGTTGGTACCTATCCGCACGGTATCGGGGAATCCGATCGACGACCCCGCGAGACGGCCGAATCGGACAGTTATAATCCGCCCCGGCGTGAACCGCCGGTATCGTGAACGAGCGAGACGCGCTTCGGGCGCTCGCGGCCGACCTGCCGCACGCCGGCGACGACGCCGCCGTCGTGGACGACACCGTGATCACGACCGACATGCTCCACGAGCGGACCGACTTCCCGCCGGGGACGACGCGCTACACCGCCGGGTGGCGCGCGGTCGGCGCGTCGCTCTCGGACGTGGCGGCGATGGGGGCGACGGCGACCGCGGCGGTCGCGGTGTACGCCGACAGCGACTTCGACGACGGGGGGCTCGACCGCTTCGTCGCCGGCGCGGTCGACGTCTGCGAGGCGGTCGACGCCGAGTACGTCGGCGGCGACCTCGACAGCCACGACGAGTTCACCACGGCCTCGACCGCCATCGGCACCCTCACCGGGGCCGGCGCCGTCACTCGATCCGGCGCGCGACCCGGCGACGCGCTCTGTGTCACCGGCGAGTGGGGACGCTCCGCCGCCGCGCTCCGATTATTTAAAAGGGATGACGACGAGGCGGTCGAGCGCGCGAACGACCTGTTCCGGTTCACGCCCCGCGTCGCCGACGGGCTGGCGCTCGCCGACCGCGCGACCGCGATGATGGACTCCTCGGACGGGCTCGCGCGCTCGCTCCACCAACTCGCCGAGGCGAGCGCGGTCGGCTTCGAACTGGACGCCGACCGCGTTCCCGTTCACCCCGCCGTCGAGGCTGTCGCCGACGAGTCGGGCGAGCGCTTCGAGCTGGCCGCGCACTTCGGCGAGGACTTCGAACTCGTCTGTACGCTCCCCGAGGAGGCGGTTCCCACGGCTCGCGAGGCGTGTCCGGGCGGGCTGACTCGCGTGGGACGGGTCGTCGACGAAGCGGACGGGGTCACCGCCGACGGCGACCCGCTCCCGGACCGCGGGTACACGCACGGGTCAGAGAGCGGTTCCGGCCGACCTCAGTAGTGCCAGGGGTACTCGCGGAACTGCGGCTCGCGCTTCTCGACGAACGCGTCGCGGCCCTCCGCCGCCTCGTCGGTCATGTACGCTAAGCGGGTGGCCTCGCCCGCGAACACCTGCTGGCCGACCATCCCGTCGTCGGTCATGTTGAAGGCGTACTTCAGCATGCGCATCGCGGTCGGCGACTTCTTCGTCATCTCGTCGGCCCACGCTATCGCCTCGTCTTCTAGCTCCTCGTGCGGGACCGCCTCGTTGACCATCCCCATGTCCGCGGCCTCCTCGGCCGAGTAGGTCTTCCCGCGGAAGAACACCTCGCGGGCCTTCTTCTGGCCGATCTGTTTCGCGAGGTACGCCGACCCGAACCCGCCGTCGAACGACGCCACGTCGGGGTCGGTCTGGAGGAACTTCGCGTGCTCGTCGCTGGCGAGCGTGAGGTCACAGACGACGTGCAGCGAGTGGCCGCCGCCGACCGCCCACCCCGGCACGACCGCGACCACGGGTTTCGGCATAAACCGGATCAACCGCTGAACTTCGAGGATGTGGAGGCGGCCCGCCCGCGCCTCCTTGACGAGGGGGTCGTCTTCCTCGCCGGCCTCGTCGTCGTCGCGGTACTCGTAGCCGGAGCCGCCCCGCACCGACTGGTCGCCGCCGGAACAGAACGCCCAGCCGCCGTCCTTCTCGGAGGGGCCGTTGCCGGTGAGCAGCACGCAGCCCACGTCGGCCTGCTTTCGCGCGTGGTCGAGCGCGGCGTACAGCTCGTCGACGGTGCCGGGGCGGAACGCGTTCCGGACCTCGGGGCGGTCGAACGCGATCCGGACGACCGGCACGTCGACGCCGCGGTGATAGGTGATGTCGTCGAACTCGTCTGTCACCTGCTCCCACGCGTCGGGGTCGAAGAGATCCGAGACCATGCCCTCCGTTGGCGGGCGATCCCATAAACGACGGCGGTTGACGGCCTCCTTCGGCGACTCCCGGACGACTCGCGGCCGAGTCTCGCAAGTATTGCGCGATCCTGTGACCCCGGATAAACCGCGAAACACGGTAAAACGGCCCTGTGGGGCCTTATAAACCGCGTACTCTGCCGATCGGTCGTCACCGAATCGTGCCGTCGTTGCTGGTGACGCGAGGGTGTTGGTCCCGGACGCCGTTGTGTGGATATGTACGACGCGAACTCGCCGCCGACGCGCCGGTCGTTCCTCGCCGGTGCCGGCGGCGCCGCGACGCTCGGACTCGCCGGCTGTCTCGGCGGTGGCGGGGACGGACTCGACGAACTGACGGTCGCACACATGCCGATCTACCCCGACCTCCAGTGGTACGTGATGGAGGGCGAAGGGTACTTCTCGTCGATCGACGCCGAAATCGACGGCCGGGAGTTCACCGACGGCCCGGCGATCGTGCAGGCGTTCAGCGGCGGCAACATCGACGTCGCGATGTTCGGTATCGTCCCGGCGATGATCGTCATCGACAACGACATCCCGGCGCAGGTGACGGCGGCAAACATCCGCGAGCCGATGGGGATCATGGCCGAACAGTCGTTCCACGACACCTTCGAGCAACACGGCGGCGACGCGTTCGACGTGTGGGCCGAAGAGAACGGGCGTCCCTTCCGCTTTGGGACCTTCCCGCAGGGGAGCGTCCCCGACGTGCTGCTCCGCTACTGGCTCAGGGAGACCGGTGTCGACCCCGAGGCGAACGACAGCGTGGAGATCCGCGAGATAAACGGCGCGAACGCGGTCTGGCAGGCGATAAACGGCGGCGACATCGACGGCACCTCGATCATGGAGCCGGTCCCGACGATCGCGCAGGCGGAGGGCTCCTCGGTCACGATGCTCCGGACGGCCGCCGAGATACTTCCCGGTCAGCCGGCGGCGGTCACGCTGATGAGCGACGAGGTGCGTGACTCCCCGCTCGCGGCGCAGTTCCTCGAACAGCACGTCCGCGCGACCGAGTTTATCGGCGCAAACCCCGACGCGACGGCCCAACACGTCGAGTCGGGGATCGGAATGCCCGCTGACCGCGCGCGGAAGGCGCTCGACTCGCCGCTCTCGAACTTCGTCACCGACCCGGCGTCCATCAGCGAGGCGACGCCCGTCTTCTCGGAGTTCGCGGCGTCGAACGGCCAGATCGACGAACAGCTCACCAACGACCAGATATTCGACCGGAGCGTCTACGACTCGCTGTAATGGCTACCGACACCAGACGGGAGGTCGACGGGAGCGCGCTGGGCGTCGATATCGCCCTCGGAGACCCGCGGCGACTGCTCCGCGGCGCCGCGGGGCTGGCCGGGTTCGTCGTGGTCTGGCACCTCGTCTCGCTCACGCAGCCGGCTATCGTCCTGCCCTCGCCGGTCGCGGTCGCGGCGGAGTTCCGGGGCCAACTCGCCTCGGGAGCGATGCCGGCGGCGCTGGTCTCGAGCGTTCGACACTGGATCCCCGGCACGCTCGTCGGCACGGGCCTCGGCGTCGGCGCCGGCGTCGCGTTCGCGTGGAGCGGCCTGCTCGACGACGTGACCGCGCCCCTAGTCCGGGTGTTACGCCCCGTCCCGCCGCTCGCGCTCATCGGCTTCGCCATCGCGTGGTTCGGCCTCAACCACGCCGGCGCGGCGTTCATCATCGCCGTCGGCGGGTTCTGGATCAACTTCTACGCGAGTTACGGCGCCGTCGAGGCGGTCTCCGACGACCTGATCGACGTGGGGCGGACCCTCGGCGTGCGCAGCGACCTCGATATGGTCCGGTCGGTCGTCCTGCCGGCGTCGCTGCCGGGGATCATGACGGGCATCCGCACCGGGCTCGGCCGCTGCTGGATGCTCGTGATCGCCGCCGAGATATTCTCCGTGCCGGGCGTCGGTCGCGAGATCCTCCGCGCGAGCAACAACCTCCGGGTCGACCGCGCGCTCGCGTACATCTTCGTGTTGAGCCTGCTGTATCTCGTCGTCGACGTGGCGTTCCGCGCGGTCCAACGTCGGGTGTTAGCATGGCAGGCGTGAACGGCGGCTCCGGAGCGACGGGCGGGTCGCCCACGGGAGACGGCGGCGACCCCGGCGTCGTCCTCGACGGCGTCGGGAAGACGTACGACGACGGCGGGACACCGGTTCGCGCGTTAGACGACGTGTCGTTTTCGGTGGCGGACGGCGAGTTCGTCTGTCTCGTCGGCCCGTCCGGCTGCGGCAAGACGACGCTGTTCCGGATCATCGCCGGGCTGACCCAGGCCACCGACGGGGCGGTCCGGGTCGCCGGCACGCCCGTCACCGACCCCACGACCGACATGGGCGTGGTGTTCCAAGAGTACCACCTCTTCCCGTGGCTCACCGTCGCGGAGAACGTCGCCTTCGGGCTCGAACGGACCGACCGGAGCGAGGCCGAGCGCGAGCGGCGGGTCGATGAGATGCTCGACCTCGTCGGCCTCTCCGAGTTCCGCGACTCGTACCCGAAGTCGCTCTCGGGCGGGATGAAACAGCGCGTCGCCATCGCGCGGTCGCTCGCGGTCGACCCGGAGCTGCTCGTCATGGACGAGCCGTTCGGCGCGGTCGACGCCCAGACCCGCGAGATGCTCCAGCGGGAGCTGCTCGACGTGTGGGGGTCGACCGGCAAGACCGTGCTGTTCGTCACCCACGACGTGGCCGAAGCGGTGACGCTCGCCGACCGAATCGTCGTGATGGCGGCCGAACCGGGCCGCGTCGACTCGGTCGTCGACGTCGACGTGCCGCGCCCGCGCGAGCGCGGCGACCCGGCGTTCGGCGACCACGTCGCCCGCATCCGGGAACTGATCGGCGCGGGGCCGTGACAACTGATCGGCGCGGGGCCGTGACAACTGATCGGCGCGGGGCCGTGACAACTGATCGGCGCGGGACCGTGACGAGATGAGCGGCACGCGGTCGCGAAGCGAGCCGACGCTTCGTCGGCGACCGCCCGTCTCGTCTCAGTCCCCGTCTCCCTCGTCTACGACGGCGGCCAGTTCGTCGATGTGCGTTCGGAGGACGGTGAGGGTCGCGTCGGCGTCGGCGTACCCCTGTTCGTAGTCGTCCAGCGTGGACTCGGCCTCTTCGAGGAAGCGTTCGAGGGCGTCGTCGGTGGCGTCGTCGACGGAGTCGTCGGTCATACAGCCCGGTTCGACCGCCGTCGGGTTATACCCTCGGCGCCGGGAGCGGGAGATCTGACCGGGGGATTTATCGCCGGTGCGGTAATATTGTGTGGTATGAGAAATACCGACGCGAAAAATGCGTGCGTCCGACGACTCGCCGCCGGCGCGGGGAGCCCATGATTCCCGGCTCGGCGGCGCCCGGCCGGTCCGCGACCGGAGGGCGGTCCGCGGTGATCGCGACCGACCTGTCCGAGGCGAGCGAGACGATGATCGAATCCGACACCGGGCTCTCCTGTCTGAACCGGATCGGCGTCGACCGCGTCCACCTCGTGACGGTCGTCCCCTCGAACATCCACTCCGGGATGCCGGGCATGAACTTCCAGAAGCGGCGGAAGCGGGCGCTCAAGCGGTACCGGTCGACCATCGAAGCCGAGGGGTTCGAGGTCGAGACGCACGTCGTCCGCGGGACGCCGCACCGCCGGATCAACGGCATCGCCGAGTCGGTCGCGGCCGACCTGATCCTGGTCGGCTCCCGCGGGAAGAGCCCCCTCGAAAACCGCGTCATCGGGTCGACGGCGCGCAACTTGGCCCGCACGACCGTCGTCCCGCTGCTCGTCGACCGCATCGAGCGCGGCGTCGACGACCCGGAGACGATCCGCCGGCACCTATTTAAACGGACGCTGCTCGCGACGGACTTCTCGGAGAACGCCGAGCGCGCGTTTCAGGCGCTCGAATACCTCCGGTACGCGACCGCCGAGGTGACGCTCGTCCACGTCCGGTCGCCGAAAGACGAAACGAGCGACGACGACCCCGCCGGGCGGCTGGGCGACCTGGCCGAGCGCCTCGACGACTGGGGGTTGGAGGCGCGGACCGAGGTCCGACGGGGCGACCCCGCCACGGAGATCCTCGCGGCGGAGGCGGAACACGACCCGAGCACCCTGCTTCTCGGCTCTCGCGGGCGCAGCCGGCTCCGGCGGCTCCTGCTCGGGAGCGTCTCCGAGGAGATAGTCACTCGCGCGACCGGGAACGTCCTCCTCGTGCCGCCGCCGCGCACGGCCTGACGGCGCAGCGGCGCTGCCCGCGTGAGTCGACGAGTCGACGAGTCGGTGACGACGGACGGGCCGTTAGCAGGATGTCGCAAGATTGTGTTATCTATACACAAGCCTTTTACAAGTACGCGCCGTACAACCTCGTAATACCATGCCGGACTCCCTGTCAGAACAGCTCCAAAGCGACATGCAATGCGAGGGGCTCTTAGAGTGTTTCCACGGGCTCAAGCCGCTCGACCGAGAGTGTTTCAGAGCCCTCGTCGAGAGCGACGACCCCATGACGATCGACGCGGTGGCGGAGGAGGTCGACCGCGAGCGGTCCACCGCCTACCGAGCGATCCAGCGCCTCTTGCAGACGGGCTTTATCAGCAAAGAACAGATCAACTACGATCAGGGCGGCTACTACCACGTGTACTCGCCGACCGACCCCGAGCAGATCACGAACGAGATGCAGCGAATGCTCAACGACTGGTACGCGAAGATGGGCCAACTCATCCAGGAGTTCGAAGAGAAGTACGACGGCTCGGAGACCGAGTCCGTCACCGCGTCGAGTTAACTCCGGCTCGGTTGCGGAAGCGGCTGTTCGCCGACTCGACCGTTTTCCTTGTATCGCGCGTTCGTCGTCAGCGACGGCGCAGCGCGTAGACGGCGTACCCGACGGCCGCGAGCAGCCCGCCGTAGAGCAGGCTCCCGTACACCGCCGGCGAAGCCTTGACGTACTCGCCGAACGGGTCGGTCAACGCGAGGACGCCGACGACGAGCGCCACGGAGATGAAGATGCCCACCGCACCGAATACTTTGAACGCCGCGTCGAGGTCTAGACCACGCGATTCGTGTCCGGTCGAATGGCTCATACTCCTCAGTACGGCTGCCACGTATAAATGGACCCGGCGGCGTTCTCACGCTAAGAGAACGCGACAGCGCGCCTCGACGGTACGGACGCGCGATGCCGTTTAAAAACGCGCTCGCGTCGCTCCGCTCAGGCCCCGCTCAGGCTCCGCTCTCGGGGTGCCCCTCGACGATGGCGACGCCCGAGGAGGCGCCGATCCGCGTCGCGCCGGCGTCGAGCATCGCCGCCGCCTCCTCGTAGGAGCCGACGCCGCCAGACGCTTTCACCGGGAGGTACTCGCTCATCAGTTCCACGTCGGCGACGACGGCGCCGCCGTCGGCGAAGCCCGTCGAGGTCTTCACCATGTCGGCGTCGGCGGCGACCGCCGCCTCGCAGGCCCGGCGTTTCTCCTCGTCGGTTAACAGTGCGGTCTCGATGATCACCTTCACCGGGATCGGTACCGCGGCGACCACGTCGGAGAGTTCGGCCGCGACCACGTCGTCTTCGCCGGCCTTCAGCCGACCGACGTTGATCACGATGTCGATCTCGTCGGCGCCGTGGTCCCACGCGCGGACGGCCTCGTCGCGCTTCGCCTTCGGCGCGTGCTGGCCGTGCGGGAATCCGACCACGGCCGCGATGGTCTCCGGCGCGTTCCGGTAGTCGGCCGCCTCCGCGACGTAGCACGGCGGGATACAGGCGTTCAACCCGTTGTCCGCGGCCTCGTCGAGAACGGTCTTCACGTCGGCCCAGGTCGTCTCCGGGCCGAGGACGGTGTGGTCGATGCTGGCGGCGAACTCGTCGCGGTTCATGCGCGTTTCGTTCGCGCGACCGATAAAAGGCGTACCGACCTGCGGAGCGGCGGGTCGCCGACGGACCGTCTCCCGACGCCGCCGAACGGTTGGATTCAAGTCCGCCGCAGGGGAACCGGGTGGTATGCAACCGGGAGATCGCGTCCGCGTCGACCGCGGGGACGTCACGAACGAGGGCGTACTGCTCCCCTCGACGACTCGCGACCACCTCGTCGTCAAGATCGACGGGGGGTACAACGTCGGCATCGACCGCGAGGCGGCCGACGTGGAAGTGCTCGAATCGGGCGTCAGAGACGTCGACGAGGGGGCCGACGCGGGCGGCGGCGAGGCCTCCGAGATCACCTTCGACGACGACCTCCCGACGATTTCGCTCATCTCCACCGGCGGGACCATCGCCTCCACCGTCGACTACCGGACCGGCGCGGTCACCGCCCAGTTCGACGCCGAGGACGTGTTGCGGGCCGTCCCCGACCTGGCCGGGCGCGCGAACTACCGCGGGCGCGTCGTCGCCAACATCCTCTCCGAGAACATGGACCCGCCGATCTGGCAGGAGCTCGCGACCGCCGTCAGCGAGGAGATCGAGGCCGGCGCCGACGGCGTCGTCGTCATGCACGGCACCGACACGATGCAGTACTCCGCCTCCGCGCTCTCCTTCATGCTCGACGCGCCGGTCCCGGTCGTGTTCACCGGGAGCCAGCGCTCCGCGGACCGCCCCTCCTCCGACAACGTGATGAACGCGGTGTGCGCCGTCGAGGCCGCGAAGGCCGACCACGCCGAGACGCTCGTCTGCATGCACGCCGACGCCTCGGACGACGCCTGCGCGCTCCACCGCGGCACCCGCGTCCGGAAGAACCACACCTCCCGCCGGGACGCCTTCGAGACGGTCGGCGCCGCCCCCCTCGGTCGCATCGACTACGCGGCGGCGGCCGAGGCGGGGGCCGACGGCGACGCGGCCGACGCCGCCATCGAGTGGGCCCGCGAGCCGCAACCACGGGGCGAGACCGATATCGCGACCGCGACCGACCTCGACGCCGACGTGGAGCTGGTGACGTTCACGCCCGGCATGGACCCGGCGGCGTGGGACTACCTCGACGGGAAAGACGGCGTCGTGGTCGTGGGGACCGGGCTCGGACACGTCCACACCGACCTCATCCCGCGGATCGAGGAACTGGTCGACGACGGAACCGTCGTCGCGATGACGAGCCAGTGCCTCGCCGGCCGCGTCTGCGACCGGGTGTACGACACCGGCCGCGACCTCCTCGACGCCGGCGTCGTCGAGGCGGGCGACACCCTCCCCGGCACCGCGAAGGTGAAACTGATGTGGGCGCTCGCGAACCTGTCTGACCCCGCCGACGCGATGACGCGCGACCTCGCCGGCGAACTCACCGAGGAGTCACAGCCCTGGCGATGACGGCGTCCGGCGCGGAGTCGTCAGTCACCCCCGTCATCCGCGAGGCCAACCCCGCGGACGCCGACGCGGTCGCGGCGTTCACGCGGGACACGTGGGGCGAGCGCCACGAGGACTACATCCCGCGGGTGTTCGCGGAGTGGGCGGCGTCCGACGACTCCGACAGCGCTACGCTCGTCGCGACGCTCCCGCCCGCGGCGCTCGACGGAAGCGACGCGATTGCGAGCGACGACGCCCGCGAACCGGAGGACACCCTCGTCGTCGGCGACGGGACGGGCGTCGCGCCGGAGGGTGAGTCGGAGGCGGTCGTCGGCTGTATCCAGGGCGTCCTGCTCTCCGAGTGGGAGGCGTGGGGGCAGGGGATCCGCGTCGACCCCGCGGCTCGCGGCTTCGGCGTCGGGACCGCGCTCTCTAAGGCCGCGCTGGGCTGGGCCCGCGACCGCGGCGCGACCGTGTGCCGCAACATGGTGTTCTCGTGGAACGTCATGGGGCTCGGGCAGTCGCGCGCCGCCGGCTTCGACCCCGCGACCGAGTTCCGCTTCGCGGAGCCGGTTCCGGACTCGTCGGCTCTCGACGCCGAAACGGCCGCCGTCGACGTCGTCGTCGACCCCGACCCGAACGCCGCTTGGGCGTTCTGGACGACCAGCGACGCCCGATCGCACTTAAACGGGCTCGCGTTGGACCCCGAGGAGCCGTGGGCCTGCTCGGCGCTCACCCGCGAGCGACTAGTGACGGCCGCCGCCGAGAACCGACTGCTCGCTGTCGCCGACGCGGACGGGTTCGCCGGGTTCGCGGTCCGGGTTCGGGTTAGCGAGCAGGAGGCGGACGGCGAGACGGTCCGAACCGCGGTGTACGGGGTCGCCGCGTGGCGCGACGCCGACGCGGCGGGCGCGCTGTACGACGCGATCGCCGCGGACGCCGCCGCGGTCGACGCGGACGGCGCGCGAGTCCTGATCCCCGAGACGGTCGAACACGTGAGCGACACGGGCGCGAGCCGGGTCGCCGTCGCCGCCGAACCGGACTTCGTGATGCGCGCCGACCTCACGGGCGAGCGACCATGAGCGCCCTCGGCGTCGCGCTCCCGTGGTCGCTCCCGCTCACGCTCGTGATATACGGCGTCCTCGTCGCGGCCGCGGTGTGGATCTACCGGGACGCGAGCGCACGCGGGAACCGCTACGCGCTCCTCTGGGCGCTCGCGACCCTCGTCTTCGCCATCGTCCCGGTGCTCGTGTACCTGTATCGCTACCGCGACGCCGGTCCCGCGCCGTAACCCGCACCGATCACTTATCAATATCGTCCCAAACCGCACGAACGAATGCCCTCCGTCAGCCTCCCGCCGCGGCTCCGAGCGCTCGCTCGCGGTCGCCGTCCCCGCGCCCTCTCGGTCGCGGCCGCGAACGTGCTCCCGCTCGTCGGCGTCGTCGCGCTCGACTGGAACGCCGCCGCCCTGATGGCGCTCTACTGGTTCGAACTCGGTATCACGGCCGGCTGGGCGCTCGTCCGCGCGCTGTTCGCCGGGCGGCCGTCCGAACTCGACCGAGACGGACTCGTCGTCGGCCCGCTCGCGCAGCGACGCGCCGGCCTGTCAATCCCGTGGACCGGCGTCGAGATCCGGCTCTCCTCGCTGCTCGTCCTCCCCGTCGCGGCGCCGGTCCTCGCGGCCGTTTGGGCGGTCGTCGGGGTCCTCACGGTCGGCGTCGTCGCTGACGGCGGGCTGGCGCCCGACGCGCTCGACACCGTGACGCTCGCGGTCCTCGCCGTCTTCGTCGCGGAGGGCGCGACGACGCTCGTCGAGTACTTCGGACGCGGCGAGTACCGCGACCACAGCGCCCAGACCGCGATCCAGGGCGTGTTCGTCCGCGGCGCGGCGATCTTCTTCAGCGCGCTGTTCACCGTCACCGTCGTCGCCGCCGGGACGCTGGAAGACGACACGCCGATCAGCGCGCTCGATCCGGACGCGATCGGCCTCCCGCTCCTGCTCGGCGTCGTCGCCGTGAAGTTCGCCTTCGACCTCTCTGGGCTGTACGGCGACCGACTGGCCGCGTTCGACGAGTCGTCGTCGCTCGATCTGGGGTTCGCCTACGACCCGCCCGCGGCGGAGCCGGTCGACGGCTCGCTGACGGGGACGGTTCGGACCGTCCGTCAGTCCCGCCGGAGCCGACTCGCGGGGGCGCTGACCACGCCGCTCGGCCACCCCGGCCTGTGGTACCTCGCCGCGGTCCCCGCGCTCGTGGCCGCGCTGTTCGCGATCGGCGGCGAGTGGGCGACCGTGGCCGCCCTCCTCGCGGTCGCGGTCGTCGTCCCGCTGGGGGTGGCCGCGCTCGACCACGAACTGCGATACGGGCTCGTCGCCTACCGCGCCGGCGACGACGCGCTCGTCGCCCGCGACCGCCTGTCCGGCGCGACGCTGTGGCGCGTCGAACCGTGGGACGAGACGGCCCTGCGCGTGACGCGGGGGCGGCTCGACCGGCGGCTCGGCACGGCGACCGTCGTGATCGAACTCCGCGACGACGAGTACCGGATTCCGGGGCTCGCGGACCCGGAGCCGGTGCTCTCCGTCTTCGACAGGCGGGCGGAGCGACCCGACGGGGCGACCGACGACTGACGGTCCCGCCGACGCGCCCCCGCGATATCGCACGTGATACGCAAACCCGAACGCCTAATGGCGCCCGCGCCGCCCGTGGTGACATGTTCGCGACGCTGCCGGACGCCCTCCGCCTGTTCGTCGTCCCCGTCTTCGCGTGGGCGGCCCTGCGGGACGTTCGGACTCGACGCCTCCCGAACCGGGTCTGGCCGCCGCTGTACGCGTTCGGGGCCCTGCTCTTGATCTGGGAGACCGCGGCGGTGTGGCCCCTCGCCGGCCTCGAAGGGACGCGGTTCGCGGTGCGGGTCGCGATCAGCCTCCTCTTCGTCGCCCCCCTCGGGTACGCGTTCTGGTACCTCGGCGCGTTCGGCGGGGCGGACGCGAAGGCGCTGATCGCGCTCGCCGTCCTCTTCCCGACCTTCCCCGCCTACGAGATAGCCGGGGTGACGCTCCCGGTCGTCGACACCCTGCTCGGCGTGTTCTCGCTGACGATCCTCACGAACACGGTGTTGCTCGCGCTCGCGTACCCGCTCGGGCTCGCCGGGAGCAACCTCCTCCGCGGAGAGCTCTCGCCGACGATGTTCTTCGCGCGGCCGGTGGCGACCGACTCGCTGCCCTCCCGCCACGGGCGGCTGTTCGAGGACGACGACGGCCGGACGCGGACCGGCCTCGATTTGGACGCGCTCCGGATGTACCTCCGCTGGCGCGGCCTGACGCTCGCGGAGTTCCGCGCGAACCCGGACCGCTTCCGCGACCCCGCGAGCGTCGGCGAGACGCACGACCCGACCGACGGCGGGACCCACCTCAGCCCGCGGACGGACGGCGGCACCGCGACCGGCGACGCGGGCGGGAGCGACCCCTGGGCCGCGGCGCGCTTTTTCGACGAGATCGACCACGGCGCGTACGGGACCGACGCCGAGACGCTCCGCGGCGGCTTGGCGGTCGTCGCGCGGCAGGACCGCGTGCTGGTGTCGCCGGGGATGCCGTTCGTCGTCCCGATGGCGGTCGGACTGGTCGTCTCGCTGACCTACGGTGACGTGCTGTTCGCGGCGCTCGGCGCTATCGGACTGGTTTAAATAAGGTACCCTCTCGCCGTCTCCTTTTATACCGGGTCGCCGCTCACGCTCGGGAGCGTTTATCAATAGCCTCGCGGGTCGCCGCGGTCAGCTTCCCGCGCGGAGATCGCCGACGGTGAGCACCCGCGTCCCGACCGGCTGTTTCACGAACTCGCCGACCTCGCGGCCGAACAGCCCGCTGACGCCGCGCTGGGCGGCCACGTCGAGCAGCCGTTGGTCGATAACGCCGTCGATGACGACGGTGTGCGGGGCCGTCTCGGCGTCTTCAACCGCGCCGAAGGCGTCGCCCGCGTCGACCTCCGCGAGGACGCTGCGGTCGTCGCCGAGGAGCCGGGCGCGGTCGCTGCCGGCGTCGACGACCTCCTGGACGTGTTCTTCGATCGAGCGCGGCTCGTCGTCGAGGACGGCGTCGTCTGCTTCGTCGGCTTCGCTCGTGATCTCGCCAGATCCACCCGCGTTCTCGTCGGCTTCGTCAGCACTCTCGTCGTCGGGCTCGGAGACCGCCTCGGCCGCTCGGCGCTCGGCGCTCTCGTCGGCTTCGGCCTCGGCCTCGGAATCGACCGCTTGGGCCGCCGACTCCGCTGACTCCGCCGACTCCGCCGTCGCGTCCGTCGCGGCCGACGGTGCGGCCTCGACCGCCTCCACGAGTCCCCCCTCTACCGCACCGCGGGCTTGGGCGCCGTCGGCGACGACACCGTCGTCGCTCGCCGCCGCGCCCGCCGCCTCGCCCCCGGCCGTGCGGTCGCCGTCGTCGCTCGCCGACTTCGCTCCGTCCCCGGAGCGGTCGGCGCCGTCGCTCGCGGTCGCGTCTCCAGCGCCGCTCTCGGGGGCGTCTCCGGCGCCGCCCTTGGGGCCGCTTCCAGCGTCGCCCTGGGGGGCGCTTCCGTCGTCGTCCGCGGCCGCCTTCCGGAGGTTCGGCTCGTCGGCGAGGCTGCTGTACGGCACCTTCCCGCGGAGCGCCTCGAAGACGGCGTTGCGGCCGAGGTCCTCGACCGACTCGCCGGGCGGCGCGAACGCGACGTAGTCGACGTTCCCCACCTGCGCGAGCTCGCGGAGGATCAACTCGCCGCCCCGGTCGCCGTCGAGGAAGGCGGTGACGGTCCGGTCCGCGGTCAGGTCCGCCACCGCGTCGGGGACGTTCGTCCCCTCGACGGCGACCGCGTTCTTGATCCCGCAGTCGAGAAGTGTGAGCACGTCGGCGCGCCCCTCGACGACGATGACGGCGTCCGAGTCGCCGACGCGGGGGCCGGCGGGGAGTCCCTCGTAGTCGACGATTCCCTCGACGCGGGCAGCCTCTCGGACCTCTTCGAGGATGTCGTTGCTCGCGAGGCTCGTCTCCTCGAAGCCGCCGGCGATGAGCTCCTTCGCGCGCTCGACGACCTCGCGGCGTTTCGCCGCCCGAACGTCCTCGATGCTCGTGACCTCGACCGAGGCGTGACAGGGGCCGATTCGGTCGATGGTCTCTAAGGCGGCGGCGAGAATCGCGGTCTCGACCTTATCGAGGCTCGACGCGACCGTGACCTCGCCGAACGACTGGCCGTTCTCGGACTCGACGGCGACGTCGATCCGGCCGACCCGCGAGGACTCTTGGAGGTCCCGTAAGTCGAGTTCGTCGCCGAGGAGTCCCTCCGTCTGCCCGAACACCGCGCCGACGACGTCGCTCCGTTCGACGACGCCGTCGGCCGCGATGGTGGCGTGGATGAGATATTTTTCAGTGTCTTTCATGATGGTGAATGGTGATGAGTGGACGGTACAGACCGCCCGTGTATTGTTGTGTCCGTCGCCGAAAATAGTTATCGCACCTGACTGCGTTGCCGGTTATTGAAGAAAAATTCTCTTCGACAGTGTCGTTCGAATCAGTCAAATACTATTTAACCACTGAGTTGTAACGTTGTCCCAGATGAGACGAGTTCGAAGCGATCTCGTATGGATACCGATATTCGCGGTCCTCGTCGCGCTCGCCGTGCCGTGGCCGCTGTGGGGTGTCGACCGAGTCGTCGCCGGCTTACCGGTGTGGATCTGGTGGCACGTGGCGTGGCTCGGGCTGTGTACCGTCCTGTTCTCGCGGTTCGTCGGGAGCGGCGCGTGGGAGCGGGGCATGGGTCACTCGGAGGCGGACGGCGGCGCGGCGATCGGGGGTGACCGACGGTGACGCTCGGCCTCTCGCTCGGCATCGTCGTGGGCTATCTCGTCTTTGCGCTCGCCATCGGTCTCGTCGCCTACCGCGTCTCCGAGTCGACCGCCGAGGACTACTACCTCGCGAACCGCTCTATCGGGACGGCCGTCCTCCTCTTTACGACGTTCGCGACGCTGCTCTCCGCGTTCACCTTCTTCGGCGGGCCGAACCTCGCGTTCGCCGCCGGCCCGGAGTGGCTGATCGTGATGGGGACGTTAGACGGCGTGTTGTTCGCGGTGCTGTGGTACGTCATCGGCTACAAACAGTGGTTGATAGGCGATCGAAACGGCTACGTCACGCTCGGCGAGATGCTCGGGGACCGGTTCGGCTCCGTCGGCCTGCGCGCGCTCGTCGCCGGGGTGAGCCTCCTCTGGCTGTTCCCGTACGTCATGCTCCAGCAGATGGGCGCCGGCGAGGCGCTCGTGGGGCTCACCGACGGCGCCGTGCCCTACTGGGGCGGCGCGGCGCTGGTCACCGGATTCATGATCCTCTACGTCGTCCTCGCCGGGATGCGCGGCGTGGCGTGGACCGACACCGTGCAGGGGCTGTTCATGCTCTCCGTCGTCTGGATCGCCGCCGTGTGGGTGGTCTCGGCGGTCGGCGGCGTCGGCGCGGCCACCGGCGCGATGCTCGACGCGAAGCCCTCGTTCGGGTCGTTCGGCGGCGGTCTCTACTCGCCCGGCTTCATCATCTCGACAGCGATTACCATCGCGTTCGGCGTGACGATGTTCCCGCAGATCAACCAGCGGTTCTTCGTCGCGCGGTCCGGCGAGACGCTGAAACGCTCGTTCGTCCTGTGGCCCGTGTTGGTCCTCCTCCTCTTCCTCCCCGCGTTCATGCTCGGCGCGTGGGCGGCCGGGATGCCGATATCGGTGCCTGAGGGCGCCAACGTGCTCCCGGTCGTCTTAAACGAGTACACGCCAGCGTGGTTCGCGGCGCTCGTGGTCGCCGGGGCGATGGCCGCGATGATGTCCTCGTCGGACTCGATGCTGCTCTCCGGGTCGTCGTACTTCACCCGCGACCTCTACCGTCCCGTCATCAACGCCACGGCGTCCGACCGCCGTGAGGCGTGGGTCGCCCGCATCGGCGTCGCCGTCTTCGCCCTCCTCGCGTTCGTCGCGAGCCTCTTCCGGCCCGGCACGCTGATCGAGGTCGGCGACACCGCGTTCTCCGGGTTCGCGCTGCTCGCGCTCCCCGTGATCTGTGCGCTCTACTGGGAGCGGACGACGCGCACCGGGATGGTCGTCGGCGTGCTCGTCCCGCAGGTCGCGTACCTCGCGGTGGTGCTGTCCGCCGTCGTCGCCGCCGTGCCGACGCTGCCGCGCACGGTCGCCGGCGGATGGGACGTGGCGCTCGGGCTGATGGCGCTGTCGGCGATACTCACCGTCGGCGTCTCGCTTCTCACCGCACAGACCGCGGACAGCGACGCCTCGCGGTTCGCGGTCGCCGGCGACTGACGGCGGTCGCTGTCGCCATCGGCTTCGGCTGACGCCGCCCTCGGCTTCCGCTTTTCGGGTCGATTGATAAAGAACGGCCGCGGCTCCCGGCTCAGTCGTCGAGTTTCTCGGCGATCGACTCCGGGGCACCGTCGATGTCGCTCGGGGCGGCCTCCTTCGACGCCGGCCCCTCCGGGAGCGTGTCGAACTCGGGGTCGAACAGCTGGAGCGCGGTCCGGATCGTCTCCCAGTCGTCCTCGCCGGCCGCGTCCCGCAGCGACCGGGTCGGCGCGGCGAGCAGCTGGCCGACCAACGCGTCCGCGAGGTCCTCGACGGTCTCGCGCTGCTCGTCGGTGAGGTCGCCCTGCGCTTCGAGCTTCGAGACCGCGCGGTCGACCTCGCGGGCCTTCACGCGGTCGGCGCCGGCGTACATCGCCGAGATGGCGTCGTCGGCGCGCTTGCGCTTGTACGCCTGCAGGATGCGGTCGAGCTCCTCGTCGATGATGGCTTCGACCTCCCGCGCCTCCGCCTCGCGGCTCTCGCGGGTCCGCCGCGTCACGTCCTCTAACGCGTCGATGTCGTACAGCGAGATCCCCTCGCGCTCGCCGAGCGCCGGGTCCACGTCTCGCGGCTGCGCGATGTCGATACAGACGAGCCGGTCGGCGCCGGTCACGTGTTCGGCGCCGATCACCGGCTCCGAGCTGCCGGTCGCCGCGATCACGAGGTCAGCGCCGGGGACCACCGTCGCGAGGTCGGCGAGCGACACCGCCTCGGCGGGCGTGTCGACCTCGCCGGCGACGAACGCCGCGTTCGGCACGGTCCTGTTGGCGACGATGATCTCCGAGACCGGGGTGTCGTCGAGCGTCCGGGCCGCGAGCGTCCCCATCTCGCCGGCGCCGATCACGACGGCGGAGCCGTCGGTCAGGTCGATCTCGGTCGCGGCCAGCCGCACAGCGGCCGACCCCAGCGAGACGACGCCCTCGTTGATCGACGTCTCGTTGCGCGCCCGCTCGCCGACGTGGAGCGCCTTCGTCACGGCGTCTTTTAAAACGGGGCCGATGCCGCCCGCGGACTTCGACTCCTCGTAGGCCTCCCTGAGCTGTCCGATGATCTGGTCTTCGCCGAGGACGAGCGATTCGAGCCCGGACGCGACCCGCATGAGGTGTCGCAAACTCTCCTCGTGGTCGAGCCGGCGGACCGATCCGCTCGGGACCTCGGGCGCGAACGACTCCAGCGCGACCGACCCCTCGGCCGTCTTGTCGGTGACGACGTACGCCTCGGAGCGGTTGCAGGTCTGGAGCGCGAACGCCTCCTGGACCCCGTCTCTCGCGAGCAGGTCGGAGACGGTGGCCCGGACGCCGTCGCCGCCCGCGGCCTCGATCTCGTCGACCGTCGCGCGGGAGTGGGCGACGCTCACGCCGGTGATAGCGCCCGTCTCCATCATCTGTTGAGTACCTCCTCGATCACGGAATACGCCTCTTTTTCACCGTAAGTATCCCCCTTTTGTAAACCCTTCCAAACCCCCGCGGATCGGACGACGCGACGGATCGCCGCCCGCCGTTTTTCCGGGGGTACACCTTGGTCTTTCAGCTCCTCGCGGAGCCGCCCCGACAGCTCCGCCATCGCCCCCGCGCCCTCGATGTCGGCCTCGATGCGCTCGCGCAGCGCCTTCGCGAGCGCCGGACTCGCGCCCCCGGTCGAGAGCGCGACGCGGACCGGGTCGTCCGTCACGGTCGCCGGGACGACCACGCTCCGTGCGCCCCGCCCGCCCGAGTGGTCGGCCGCCGACACGTCGGTCCGGTTGACGAGCAGGCCCGCGTCCAGCGCGGCCGCCTCGGCCGCCGTGTTGATCGCCGCGTCGTCGGTGGCGGCGACGACGAGCGCGGGACCGACGCGGGCCACCCACTCGCGCACCGCGTCGGCGTCCGGCGCGGCGCGCACGAGTTCGACGCCGGGGCCGTCACCCCCCGCCGCGAGGTCGCGCAGCCGCTCGTCGAACGCGGGGCTCACGACGACGACCCGCGCCTCCGCGGCGAACCGGGCCGCCTTCCGCGACCCGACCCCGCCGCCGCCGAACACGAGCACCGCCTCGCCGGTGAAGTCGTGATACAGTGGGATCACGGGTGTCTCTCTCTGGCCGTCGTTCGCCGGGTCACGCCGTGTTGCTGTCCGCGCGGTCGGCGATGCGGATGCCGGTCTTCTTTAAGATCCGGGTCGAGAACAGCGTGTCCCAGTCGTCCTCGCCGACGGTCCAGTACTCGTCCATCAGCGCTTTGACCTCCGCGATCCGCCGCTCGCTTTCGGCCTCCGTCCGCCCGTGGGTCATCGCGAAGAAGTTGTACTCCCAGACGCCCTCGTGCCGGGGGCGCTCGTAGCAGTGGGTGACGAACTCGAGGCTCGCGACCGCCGGGCCGACCTCGGCTAAGGCGTCTTCCGGGACGTTCCAGACGGTCATCCCGTTCTCCGTGTAGCCGAGGGCGTAGTGGTTCGGGATGACGCCGACGCGTCGCACCTTCCCCTCCGCGTTGAACCGCTTTATCGTCTCGATCACCCAGTCGGCGTCGGCACCGATCGCGGCCGCCACGTCGGCGTACGGCGTCTCGGTGATCGGAAGCCCGCCCTGAATCTCCACGACCAGGTCGCGCTCCTCCGGCGTGAGCGTCTCCCGACTGCTCGGCGTCACTTCGGGGCCGAGATCCGACAGGTCGACGTCGCCCTCGGGGACGGGGCCGTCGAGGAGGAACTTCGCGCCGACGTGGAACTCCTGGACCTTCGGGAGGTTGTACGTCTCCTGTCCGGTCGCCGCCTCGATGTCCGCGAGGACCTCCTCGACGCGGTCGGTCCCGTCTTTGTCCGGGTCCGGGTGGTCGGCGACGCTCACCACGAACCACATGTTGAGGTGCGGGTGCTCGCGCTCGTAGTTGTGCGCGACCGCGGTGAACTCGTTTACCGTCTCCGCGACCTCCTCGTACCGGTCCGGCGGGGCGTGCATCGCGACGAGCGACGCCGCACCGCCGATCTCTTCGGCGTTGACGAGCGCGCCGAACCGCGAGAGGATCCCTTCCTCGTCGAGTTCGCGCACGCGATCGCACAGTTCCGGGCCGGTCACGTCGACCCCGCGCTCGCGGAGCGCGGCCGCGGCCGGTTCGAACGGGCGCTCGACGACGGGGAACCCGCCCTGGAAGGCGTTGATGATCCCGCGGTCGAGCGCCGTCAGATCCGCGTCGACCTCTTGCATACCGTATCATCGGGTCCGCGCGAGAATAAGGGATTCGGCCCGCTCGTCGGCGGCCGCGTCGGGCGGATCGTCGCGTTCCGAGGGGGCTCAGCCGTCGAGGTCGCGAGCGATGTCCGAGAGCGACGACCGAGGGCCGCGCGTCGCCTCGTACATCGCCCGTTCGCCGGGGATACGAAGGCCGTACAGCTCGCCGGGGACGACGACGTCGAGGACGACGACCTCGCCCGGCTCTCGACCGTTCTCGTCGAGCCACTCGGCGAGGCGGTTCGCGCCCTCGCCGGGCTCCCGCGCGAGCCGCCGGTTGTCGAACGCGCCCCGGAGGAGTCGCCCCTCGCCGTCGCTCCGCACCGGCGCGTAGTGCTCCTCGCGGTCGAAGGCGACGCGGACGATATCGCCCGCAGCGAGCGACAGCGACTCACAGGTGCCGGACTCGACGCGCCCGTCGAGCGCGTCGTCGTTCGGGATCCGGACGCAGGGCCGGCGAGTGCCGCCGCTCCGGGCGAGTGAGACGCGAATCGAAGCGACGCCCTCGTCGTCGGAGGGAACGCGGGGCATCGAAAACGGGGAGTTACTCCTCGTCGGCGTCGTCGCCTTCGCCGAGCGCGGCGGCGACGTCGTCGCCCTCGACGACCGAGACGTTGATCTGCGCCACGTCGTCGTCGATTTCGCGGCCGCGGACGGTGATGCGCTTGCGCTCGCCTTCGCGGGACGGCTCGAAGCCGACGCCACCCTCCAAGAGGAGTTCCTTCAGGCGCGTGCCGGAGACGTCCTCGCGCATCGGGCGCCCGGTCTCGTCGGAGCCGCCGGTGATGGCGACCGTGTGCTCGGAGAGCCCGACGGCGTCGCCGCCGATCTCGTCGCCGATCTCGCGACCGAGGAATCGGTTTGCGTCCTGTCCGTCGACCTCTCGCTGGAACGTCTCGCCGGTCTCGGGGTCGGCGATGACGACTTTGAATTCGGCCATGCGCGAACCGAGACCCCCGCGAATAAAAAGCACGTCGAAAGCGTAACGCGGCCGCGATCCGCCGGGCGGCCGCCTCGACGCCGACAGGCGCCCCTCAACCGTCCGGGTCGATCCGGGTCACCCGCGGATCGCCGTCGCCCCAGGGTCCGTCGAGAAACGCCGCCTCCAGCGCCCGTGCCACGCGCTGCGGGGATTCGGGGCCGCCGGCGCCGGCGATGCTCCCGACCGTCTCCGGGTCGAACGACACGTCGAGCGCGTCGTATATCGCGGCGGTGACCTCGGCGATGTCGCTCGCGTCGGCTCGCGTGACGATCACACACCCCGCCACGAGCGCGGCGTCACCGCGAACGCGCTGGGCGATCCCCGCGACCTTTCCGCCGCTAGCGACCCGGATCGAGTGGTCGCCGGGACAGAACGACGCCGGCGGCTCGCCGACCGTCACGTCGGCGCCGAGCCCCCGCAACGCGTCGCGGACGGTCTCGGTCGCGAGTTCGTAGCGCTCCGATATCGACCCGCGGTCCCGGCCGTCGCCGAGCGGGAGCGCGTGCGCGAACGCGAGCGTGTCGCCGGGGTAGGCGACGGCCCGCCCGCCGACGTCGCGCTCTATCGTCGCGAACCCGCGCTCCGCGGCGGCCGCCGTCGCCCGCCTGAACCCCGACTCGCGGGCGTCTCGCCGGCCGAAGGCGACCTGTCGAACGGGCGTCCACACCCGGACCCCCGGTTCGCCGTCGCCCGCGTTCGCGAGCAGCGCCGCCGTGTGTTCGCGGTCGACCGCGGGCCGCGGGTCGCGCCCTCTGACCACGTGCATACCCGGAGCGTGGGGCCGCCCGGCCAAGCCGCTTGCGACGGGCGTCTGACGGGCGTCGGCGGCGAGTCAGCCGACGGCGGAGCCGTGGCACAAAGGTTTTGCCAACACTCCGACTGTCTCCGATACCGATGAGTGAACTCGGTGCGCTGCCGGTGCAAGCGTACCTCGCAGCCTGCCTGCTCGCCGGCGCCATCGGGCTCTGGCTCGGCCGCGTCGCGTGGCTCGACCGCGACGAGCCGGGGACCACCGAGGTCGCGCTCTACCTGCTCTGTGGCGGCGGCATCTCGCTTTTATATGCCGTCCGCGTCGCCGCCGCGAGCGAACTGGCGATGGTGGTCGCGCTCAACCTCTCGACGCCGCTCGTCGCCGCCGTCCCCGGCGTCTGGATGGCGTTCGTGCTGGCGTTTTCCGGACACGACCAGTGGCGCACCGAGAACCGCACCGTCGCGCTCGCGGTGCTGCCCTTCGTCTGGGTGTTGGCCGCGTGGTCGAGCGCCACGCACGGGCTCTCGCGCCGGTCGCTCTCCGCCGTCACCGAAGGGCCGTTCACGCTGCTCTCCTTCGGCCCCGGCGTCGCGGACGCGGCGTTCGTGCTGTACGCCTACGGGCTCTGCGTCGCCGGCATCTTGGTCGTGATCGACCTGTACCGCCGGACCGGGAACCGCTACCGCCTCCAGACGTTCGTCATCCTGCTCGGCACGCTGTTCCCGCTCCTCGGCGGCGTCGTCACGCTCGTCGACGTGGGGAGTTACGCGCACCTCGCGTGGTATCCGACGGGGCTCGTCGTCCACGGGGTCTTTTTATACGGCACCGTCTTCTGGCTCGGAACGCTCGACGCCGCCGTCGTCGCGCGCGACACGGCGGTCGAGGTGATCCAGGACCCCGTCATCGTCGCCGGGTCGGACGGCCGGATCCGCGATCTGAACCCGGCGGCGGAAGCGCTGCTCTCGCCCGACGCGCTCGGCGCGTCGCTCTCCGACGTGTTCCCGCGGCTGGAGGTCGGCGTGGAACACCCGATATCGATCGACGACCGCCAGTTCGACATCCAGGAGGACCCGATCACGGACCCCCGCGGCACCGACCGGGGACACGTGTTCCTGCTCCGCGACGTGACCGAACGCGAGCGCCGGCAGACGGAACTGGAGCGCCGCGAGGCCGAACTGGAGCGGCAGAACGAGCGGCTCGAAGACTTCGCCGGCGTCGTCTCACACGACCTCCGGAACCCGCTCGCCGCGGCGACGGCGGCGGTGGAGCTCGCCCGTTACGGCGACGGCGACACCGAGGAGGCGCTCGACCGCGCCGCGAACGCCCACGAGCGGATGGACGACCTGATCGAGGGGCTGCTGTCGCTGGCGACCGCCGGCAAGTCGGTCGACTCGCTCGACCGCGTTTCGCTCGACGGCACGACCAGGCGGGTCTGGTCACGCCTCGAGACCGCGGACGCGACGCTGTCGGTCGGCGGGTCGGACGTCACGGCGCTCGCGGACGGCGACCGGCTCGAACAGCTCCTCTCGAACCTGTTCCGGAACGCGATCGAACACGCCGGCGACGACGTGACGGTGCGGGTCGAGATTGACCGCGGCGACGACGGGGTCACCCTCCGTGTCGCCGACGACGGTCCCGGCGTCCCGCCGGAGAAGCGCTCGCAGGTGACCGAACGCGGCGTGTCGCTCGGGGGCGGGACCGGGCTCGGACTCGCCATCGTCGGCGACATCGCCGAGGCGCACGGGTGGTCGCTGTCGGTCGGAGAGTCCGAGGCCGGGGGCGCCGAGTTCGTGATCTCGGGGATCGAGCCGGCGGACGACTGACCCGGCGCGGGGCTCCGTCGCCGAGCAGCGCCCCGGTGACGCGCCGGCGACGCCCCGGTCGCCGCCTCCGACGCCCACTTGACCGTCGGCCCCCTTACAACGAGGCGATGGCCGTCACGCTCCCGTCGGCAGTCCTCGACCGCTACCGGCGATTCTCGCGGTTCAACTCCCCGTACCCCGCCCACGACGACGGCTGCGCGATCGATCTCTATCCGGCCGGCGAGACGGGCATCTCCCCGGTCGCTGGCGTCGTCCGCGACACGCGGACGGTCGGCTGCCCGGACCGCCCGTACGCCGCCGCCGAGGACCACCTGATCGTCGTCGAACTCGACGACGACTGGTGTCGGCGGGCGGGGGCCGCGCCCGGCACGCGCGCCCGGATACTGCACGTGGTCCCGGCCGTCTCGCCCGGCGATCACGTCGCCGTCGGGGACGCGCTCGGACCGATGACGCGCTCCGGCTTCTTCGGTCGGTGGGTCGACGACCACGTCCACCTCGGGTTCAGACCGCCGGACGCGAACGCGCTCCGGGCGAGCGGGTCGCTGCCGGTCGACGTCGCGGCGTCGGTCGCGCCGGTGCGGTGGGACGGGACCGGCGTGGTGAGCGCGCGCGGCCCGACCCACGTCGTCCTCGACGCGCCCGCCCACCCGGCCCCCGGTCAGGGGTTCGCGGCGCTCGCGAGCGATGAAGGGATTCCGCTCGACGGGGGGCTGGCCCACTACGCGGGCGGCGGCTCGTTCGACGCGCTCGCCAACGGGGCCGAGGTGTCGCTCTGGGGGACGCGCGTCGGCGTCGCCGCGGGGCGCGGCCTCGCCTGGGAGCCGGTCGACCTGCTCGCGAACGGCGAGCGCGTGGTCGGGCTCTCGCTTTTCGCGGCCGCCGGCGACGGGGTAGCCGCGAAGGTCGTCTGCCCGGACGCCGCGTTCGAACTCGGGGACCGCGTGTCGCTCGCGCTCGCGCCGAGCGACGACCCGATCCGGCTCGGCGTGGGGTGAGAGAGAGACCGAGCGGCCGCTCCGACCGCGCGCCAACCCCACTGCGGTTGTCGGGAGTTCCGAGGGCTACAAACGGGGCGACGCCGAGAGTGGGGTATGGACCGGAGTCAGGTCGAGGCGATGGAGCCGCTCCCGCAGGACGCGGTCGACCTCGTCAAGCGGCGGATCGAAGACGAACACGGCTACCTCTCGTGGCTGAACACGTCGGTCGACGTGGTCGAGCGCGGGCGCGTCGTCCTCTCTATCCCGTTCGACGACAAGTTGACGAACAGCGACGGCGGCACGATCCACGGCGGGGTGGCGGCGACGCTCGCCGACACGGCCGGCGGTCTCGTCCAGCGGACCGCCTTCGAGGACCCCGTCTCGGGCGGCGTGGCGACCGTGAACCTGGACGCGAACTACCTCCGCCCCGCGACCGGCAACCTCCGCGCGGAGGCGACCGTCGTCAGGTCGGGCGGGTCGATCGGCGTCAGCGACATGACGGTCACCAGCTCCACGAACGGCGACACCGCCGAGGTCGTGGTCGGTCAGGGCTCGTTCCGGCTGTTCCGCGAGTAGCCCGCCAGCCCGCGGAGCGGGTCGTCGTCCCCGCCCGCTCCCAGCGCCTCCAGCGCGCCCGCCAGTTCGCCGACCGCCTCGCGCTCGACGCGGTCGGGCGCGGCGCGGACGACGACCGACTGCTCGCCGAGCGACACGAACCCGCAGCCGAGGCGCTCGGCCGTCTCGCGGAGGCCGAGGCCGGCGTCGGCGTCCGCGGCGAGCACCTTCCTGACCGGGCTCTCGAACGCGCGGACGGTCCGCTCGTAGCCGTCGATCCGGTCGGTGAGGTCGGCGCGCGACGCGTCCCGCTCGGCCGCGAGGTCGTCGAGCGCGTCGTCGAACGCCCGCCGGAGCCCCGAGTCGGTGGGCCGGTTGACGAAGCGGCGGTCGCCGTCGACCAGATCGGCCAGCCCCGTCACGTCGGCCGGGTTCCCCGCGGGGACGACCAGCCCCCACTCGCGGGTCCAGCCGCCGAGGTCGACGGCGTCGACCTCTCTCGCCGTCGGGCCCGCGACGACCGCCGCGTCCGGCACGCCGTCGCGGAGCCGGCGGAGCCCCTCGCGGGAGCCGACCGTGAGGTACCGGGGCGAGTCCAGCCGGTCGAGCAGGCGGTTGAGCGCCGGGTCGTCCTCGCCGACCGCAAGCAGGGTAGGCGGTCTGACGTCGGGCGAGAACAGCTGGACCGAGACGCGCTCGCCGCGGTCGAGGTACTCGGTGTCCGGGTCGACCGGGACGACGCCGTCGGCCTCGACGAGGCTCGTCGTCGCGCCTGACCCCTTATCGACCGGGTAGACGAGCGGGGGGTCTCCGTCTTCCACCGCGAGCAGGCCGACCGGCATCAGCCGCATGCGCCCCTCGCCGTAGCGCTCGCCGACCGCCATCCGTCCCTCGACGGTCGCCGTCGCGGGCGCCGGCTGCCCGGCCGCCTCGCGGATCGCCGGCGCGACGAAGGTCCGGAAGATGGTGAGCGCCGAGACGGGGTAGCCGGGGAGCCCGACGTACGCGGACTCGCCCGCCCTGCCGCTCTCGCTCGCCGCGTCGCTCCCGCCGCGGTCGAGCCGCCCGACGAGCATCGGCTTGCCGGGCTTGACCGCGACGCCGTGGAGCAGCAGGTCGCCGCGCTCCTCGATCACGCGGTAGATTACGTCGACCGCGCTCGCCGAGGTCGACCCCGACGAGAGCACCAGGTCGCACTCGTCCGCCGCCCGCCGGAGCAGTCGCTCCATCTCCGCGTAGTCGTCGCCGGCGTGGGGGTAGAGGACCGGCTCGCCGCCCGCCTCCTCGACGCCGGCCGCGATCGTCGTCGAGTTCACGTCGTATATCTCGCCGCGCGAGGGGTCGAGCGCCTCGCCGGGGCGAACCAACTCGTCGCCGGTCGAGACGATGCCGACCCGCGGCCGCCCCCTGACCGGCACCTCGTCGACGCCGAGCGCCGAGAGCAGGCCGATTTCGCGCGGTGTCAGGCGCGTTCCCGGTCCGAGCGCTCGCGCGCCCGCCGCGATGTCCGTTCCTGCGCTCATCACGTGATCGCCCGGCGCGACGGCGGTCCGAATCGCGATTCGGTCCGTCTCACCGTCGGCCGTCTCGACCTCGTCCGTCCGCTCCACCATCACCACCGCGTCGGCGCCGTCCGGCATCACGGCGCCGGTGGATATCTCGGCGCACGTTCCGGGCTCGACGGTCACCGCGGGCGTCACCCCGGCGTGGACCGAGCCAATCAGATCGAGTTCGGCGGGGGCGGCCTCGTCCGCTCCGAAGGTGTCGCGGGCGCGGACCGCGTACCCGTCCATCGAGGCGCGGTCGAACCCCGGCACGTCGATGGCGGCGTCGATCCGCTCCGCGAGCACCCGACCGCGGGCGTCTTCGAGGGCGACCGTTTCGGGTGGGGGCGCCAGATCGAGGTCGTCGATCGCCGCGTGAGCCGCCGCCGGCGTCGCGAGGTCGCGGAACTCCTTGCGGTCGCTCATCGGCTCCCCTCCCAGAGCTGTACATCGACGACGGCACCCGCGTCGAGCCCCTCCTGCGGCTCCGGAACGACGACCCAGCCGTCGGCGAGCGCGACGCTGGAGAGGATGCCGGAGCCGCTGGCGCGAGTGGGCTCGGCGGTCGGGAGCCCTCCCTCGTCGTCGTCCGCCCCCGGCTCGTCGAGCGAGACGCGCGCGAACGTCCGCGTTCCGGGCTCGCTCGCGATCTTTCGGCCGAGCGTCGCCCGCCGCGTCGGGAACGGGGGCGCACTCGTCCCGCCGACGCGACGCTGCACCGGCCGGAGGAACTGCGCGGCGTTGACGATACACGCCACGGGATACCCCGGCAGCGAGACGATGGGAGTGCCGTCGGCGACGCCGAGACAGACCGGGTGGCCCGGCTTCAGCGCGACCCCGTGGACCAGCACCTCGCCGACGGCGTCGACGACCTCCGGGAGCAGGTCGCGTTCGCCCACCGACGACCCGCCCGTGGTGACGACCACGTCGGCGTCGAGGTCGGCCTCGATGGCGGCCGCGAGCGCGTCCTCGTCGTCGGTGACCACGTCGCGGTAGCGCGCCGCGCCGCCCCACCGCTCGACCAGCCGAGAGACGGTCAGCCCGTTCGTCTCGATGACCTCGCCCGGATCGGGGTCGGCCTGGACCAACTCCTCGCCGGTCGGGATAACGGCGACGCTCGTCGGCTCGTAGGCGGAGACGGCGTCGAGGCCGACCGACTTCAGCAGACCGAGGTCCGAGGGGCGCAGGGCGTGGCCGGCCTTAAAAAGGCGCTGTCCGTCGGCGACGTCCTCGCCCGCCTCGCCGACGTTCTCGCCGGCCGCCACCGCGTCGAACGCCTCGACCTCCTCGCCGACGGTCTCGACCTGCTCTATCATCACGACCGCGTCGGCGCCGTCCGGGACCGCGCTCCCCGTGTGGACTCGCGCCGCCTCGCCGGGCGCTATCGCGTCGGCCTCGGTGCCGACCGCCCGCAACACCGTCGGCGAGCGGTCGGACGCGCCGAAGGTGTCCTCGGCGCGGACGGCGTACCCGTCCATCGCCGCGCGGTCGTAGCTCGGCACGGGCGCCGGGGCGTCTATCGGCTCGGCGAGGACTCGGCCGTCGGCGTCGGCGAGCGGGACCGACTCGGTTCGGCCGTGGGGGTCGACCGCGTCGAGCAGCGTCGCCAGCGCGTCCGCGACGCGGGTCCGCCGTTTGAATCCGGCCTCGCGTCTGTCGTGGCTCATGGTCGGTCGTTTCGCGCCCGCGGGCAAAAACCCGTCTCCGGGAGGGCTCAGTTGTCTCCGGGAGGGCTCAGTTCGGCCGGCGCTGACGCCGTGCCCCGGTCACGTCACCCACGAGAGGACGCGTGCGGCGCGGTGCGTGCCCTGGGAGACGGCGACGCTGAGCGTCGAGAGCGCCTCCGTCACGCCGCGCCGTGCGGCGCTCACGCTTTTGACCGTGCCGGTCCGCGCGTAGTACCCGGACTTGCGGCCGGCGGCGCCGACGTAGTGTTTCGCCGCCATCCGGATCGGCGCGCGCCGCCCGTCGACTCGCGTCGTGCCGTTTCGGATCGCGTCCAAGACGTCGTCGGCCGTGACCGCGTCGACCGACTCGCGGCCCTCGATTTCGACCTCGGTGTACGCGCGTCCGACGTACTCCAAGTGGTGGGCGTCGCTCGCGGCGATTCCGGGATAGCCGTGTTTGGCCGCGAACCGCCGCGAGCGACGGTTGCGGTAGCCGGTGAACAGCCACGCGTTGAACACCTCGATGGCGTCGACCTCGGCGACGGCATCGTCCGCGTCCTCGTGGGCGTTCGGCAGGGGGATGTTCCGCTCGCGGACGCCGTGGCGCGACCGCTGGAAGGGGTGGGGAACGATCGCGACGCCGCCGTGATCGCGGATCCACGCGACGGTCTCGTCGTACGGCTCCCGGCGCGGCGGCATGCGCTCGACGCCGATGGCGAGCAGGTGCCCGTGCGCGGTCGACACCTCCACGCCGGGGATGCCGATCAGCCCGTACTCCGCCGCGATATCCGCCGCCCGCTTCGACTCGCCGATGACGTCGTGGTCGGTGATGACGACGGCGTCGAGACCGATCTCCGCGGCGTGTTCCAAGATGAGCTCGACCGGCTCGTGGCCGTCGTAGCTGTCGTCCGAGTGGACGTGCGGGTCGATACTAACGGTGACGCGGGACACACCAGTAGCTGACGGCGGGAGACATATAAATGCGTGAGAGTGGACGGCCGCCCCTATCGCTCTCCCGTCGGCGTCGGCATCGGCTTCGACGACGATTTTAATTCCTGTTATTATTAACTCGGAAAATTGTGTCTGGGCGTTCGAAACGGCTACTACCGGAGTATCACCGGATAGAATCGCTACGCAGTAGTTAAGTGGGATCGATGCACACGTCCGACTGAAGTACCCCGTCACGTCCGTTCGAGCGCACCGGAGCCGTCGGAACGCGAGCGCGACGCCCGAAGCCCGTGACGGGCGGCCGGCGTACCAACCACAAACACACCGCACAACAGTCACGCCGCGGCTCCCACGACGGTGTCGGGTGTTGTGTCCGCTCGCCACCATCCGACCGCGATGAACACACTCCTCGCCGCCTCGCTGATCGAGCTGTCCGTCGGCGTCGCCTGTCTGTTGGTCGCCGTCGCGGCGATGCCGTATCGGTCTCGACCCGGCGGCACGCCGCTGGTGCTGCTCGCCATCGGCGGCGGCGCGTGGGCGGCCACCGCGGCCGCGGCCTCGCTAATCGCCGATCCCGCGCTGACGATGTGGGCACAGCGCGGGACCTACGCGGCGACCGGCTTCGTGTCGCTCTGTTGGTTCTACGTCGTCGTCGAGTACACGCGCCGGGTCTGGTGGTCCCGACCGACCGTCCTCGCGGCCGTCGCCGGCCTCCTCGCGCTCGACTGGCTCGTCCTCGCGACCGATCCGATCCACCGGCTGGTCATCGCGGAGCCCACGACCGTCTCCCACATGGGCGCTATCGACCCGATGCCCGGCGTGTTGCTGTGGGTCACCGCCGCCTGGAAGATCGCCTTTTTGGTCGCCGGCATCGGCTTCCTCACCGGCGAGTTCGCGACCCACCGCGGCGTCTACCGGCAGCAGTCGATCGCGATGGTCGCCGCGGGCGTCCTCCCGCTCGGCGCCGCGCTCGTCGAGGTGCTGGACCTGATCGTGGTGCCGGGGCTGGACATCGGCGTCATCGGCGTCGCCGCGAGCAGCGTGGTCGCGTTCTGGGCGCTGTTTTACACCGGGTTCTTAGACGTCGTTCCCATCGCCCGGCGGTCGCTGTTCGTGAGCATGGCCGACGCCGTGGTCGCGGTCGACGAGCGGGACCGCGTCGTCGACATCAACGAGACGGCACAGACGATCCTCGACGCCGACGAGCACGTCCTCGGCAGCGACGCGGCCGCCGTGATCCCCACCGAGGCGCTGGCCTGCGAGGACGGCGAGTCGGTCGCCGTGCCGCTCACCAGAGACGGGGCGCGACGCCGGTACGAGGCCTCGGTCTCGCCGATCCGGGTGGAGAGCGTCCCCGACCGGCCGAAACCCACGGACGAGCGGATCGGCCGGCTGTTCGTGCTGCGAGACGTCACCGAACAGCACGAGCGCCAACTGACGTTAGCGGCCCAAAACGAACGGCTCGAAGAGTTCTCTTCGGTGCTGAGCCACGACCTCCGGAACCCCTTGAACGTCGCACAGGGCCACCTGGAGTTGGCGCGGGCGACGGGGGAAGACGAGCACTTCGACGCCGTCGACCGCGCGCTCGGGCGCATCGGCGAGCTCACCGACGACCTGCTCGCGCTGGCGCGAGCGGGGACCCCGATGGCCGACGCCGAAGACATCCATCTCGCCGAGCTCGTCGGCGAGTGCTGGGCGACGGTGTTGACCGACGGCGCGACCCTGGTGGTGGACACGGACCTGGTGATGAGCGCGGACCGGCTCCGGCTCAAACAGCTGTTCGAGAACCTCTTTCGGAACGCCATCGAACACGGGGGG